>JAGFZV010000007.1 GCA_017889545.1 Bacillota bacterium | reverse complement strand
GGGATCCACCTGTTCCCATACCGAACACAGTCGTTAAGCCCACATACGCCGAAAGTACTTGGCTGGAAACGGCCTGGGAGGATAGGTAGTCGCCGGTTAGACAAAAAAGCGTCTTCAAAATGAAGACGCTTTTTTGTTATAATATGGTATAATTAAACTGTGACATAAAAAATTTACTAATAAATATTGGAGGTATTTGTATGTCTAAAAACTGGGTTCTTATAGGAGTAATCGCCTTAGTAGTGATCATTGCGATATCCGCAGTCAGTGGTTATAACGGCTTGGTAACTCTTAATGAAAATGTGAATGGGAAGTGGAGTCAGGTAGAAAACCAACTTCAGCGCCGTGCAGACTTAATACCCAATTTGGTTGAATCTGTGAAGGGTGCGGCTGCGCAGGAACGCCAACTGATCCAATCCGTTACCGATGCACGGGCTAAATTAGCCGGGGCGCAAGGGCCTGTTGCAAAAGCAACTGCGAATGATGAGTTAAGCGGCGCTCTATCAAGATTGTTAGTTGTAGTCGAAAATTATCCAGTAATGAAGACGGATCAAAATTTTCGGCAATTAACGGATGAACTGGCTGGAACAGAAAATAGACTGGCAGTAGCGCGTAAAGACTATAACGATTCTGTTCAAAACTACAATACGAAAATTCGCACCTTCCCAACCAATATTTATGCCAGTATGCTTGGCTTTGGACAAAAAGAATATTTCCAAGCTGCGGAGAGCGCCAAGGAAGTTCCCAAAGTTAAGTTTTAAGGAACTAGCCGAATGAGAGAGGGAAGGTTATGAAAAAAAAGGTAGCTTGGCTTGTTCTAATCGCATTTGTTATTTTGGGCACTGTTGGGTTTGCAGAACCCAAAATTCCTCCAGTGCCTACGTCCAGCTTCTATGTGCAGGATTATGCCGGCGTACTGACTGTGGATACAAAGAACCGGATTAACTCGTTAGGAAGCCAGCTGGCAGCCAAAACCAAGGCACAGGTAGTAGTAGTGACAGTCAAAACATTAGAGGGGACTCCTTCCTCTGAATATGCCTTGGCCGTGCTGAGAACTTGGGGTATTGGTGATAAGACTTTGAATAACGGCCTGGTTATGCTGATCGCGGTTTCGGATCGTCAATCCCGCATCGAAGTCGGTTATGGTCTTGAAGGGGCGTTGCCCGATGCGAAGACCGGCCGTATTCAAGATATGTATATGATTCCATATTTCCAGAACGGTGATTATGACAAAGGGATTTTAAATGGTTACTTAGCGCTTGTGGACGAAGTAGCTAAGGAATATAAACTGGAATTAAAAGCAGAAACAAAACCTGTTGCGCCTCCTTCCGTTAGTGCCGAATCTTGGTGGGATCAACTGCCATGGTGGATGCAGATACTCATTATTGTGGGCGGCTTATTATTATTAGTGATTGATTGGATGTTTTTTGGCGGAAGGATTACGTTCTTGATATTATCTATGTTCCGGGGCGGCCGAGGAGGAGGAAGCTCCGGCGGCGGGTATGGCGGCGGATCGGGTGGCGGCGGCGGTTCCAGCCGCCGGTGGTGATCGGTGCTGCAGTAAATGAAGAGGCTATGCCGGAATTTTTTCTTCCCGGCATAGCCTCTTCATTTACTGCAGCGAGCGTATTACAGTTTTCCGCTGCAATTTAAAACTGCGTTGATTTTATGTTTCACCATGTTTTTAATCGCATCCCGTGCCGGGCGCAGGTATTGGCGTGGGTCGAAATCTGCCGGGTTGGAGGCGAGGTATTCGCGGATTGATGCTGTCATCGCAAGACGAAGGTCAGTATCAATGTTGATTTTGCAAACCCCTAATTTTCCGGCTGCAAACAGCATTTCTTCCGGAACGCCTTTGGCGCCGGCGATTTGGCCGCCATATTGATTGCATTTATCTACAAATTCAGGCAGTACGGTGGAGGCGCCATGTAAAACTAAAGGAAAACCGGGCAATAGCTTTGTGATGGTTTCCAGGCGTTCCATATCCAATGAAGGTTCGCCTTTGAATTTGTAAGCGCCATGACTGGTTCCTATGGCAATTGCCAAGGAATCAACGCCTGTCCGTTCAACAAATTCGACTGCTTCTTTTGGGTCGGTATAGGTGGCTTCTTTGGTATTTACTTTCACCGCATCTTCGACGCCGGCCAACCTGCCCAACTCTGCTTCAACCACAACGCCGCGCGGATGAGCGTATTCAACAACTTGCCTGGTAAGCGCAATGTTTTCTTCGAATGAGTACTTGGATCCGTCAATCATAACAGAAGTAAAGCCGCCATCAATACAAGCTTTGCAGATTTCGAAATCTTCACCATGATCAAGATGAAGACAGATGGGAAGACCGCTATCCTCTATTGCAGCCTCGACCAGTTTCATTAGATAAACGTGTTTGGCATATTTTCGCGCGCCGGCAGAGACTTGAAGAATGAGTGGCGCCTGTTCTTCTTTGGCGGCATCGACAATCCCTTGGATAATTTCCATATTGTTTACATTAAATGCGCCAACTGCATAATTGCCGGCGTAAGCCTTGGAAAACATTTCTTTTGAAGTGACTAAAGGCATAATACCCCTCCTAATAGTAATTTTTAATAATCTATATTATATATATTGTAATTACAGTTATTACAATATATATAAAGCGAAAGAAAAATTTACTGTCAGTGTCCCAAGATATCAGGCTTTCTGATTAGTTATCATCACCTGTTTGGCTTTCAAGTGCATCTAATACGTTCTGCATATCAGCGGGCAAGGGGATAGAGAAACACATCGCTTCTTGCCGGATAGGATGAATCAGTTCCAGGCGGCAGGAATGCAACGCAGGACGATTAATGAAGACGGAAGAGCCTCCGTACAGATCATCGCCGAGCAAAGGATGCTGAAGATGCGACAGATGCACTCGGATCTGGTGGGTTCGCCCGGTTTGAAGTTCCATTTCCAACAAACCGGCATTTTGGAAACTGCGTACAGTGCGATAGAATGTTAATGCTTCTTTTCCCTCCTGACATACGGTCCTTTCGATAATACTCCCCGGCCGACGGCCAATCGGCAAATTAATTTTTCCCTCTGCAGGGAAAGGAACGCCGGTTACAATGGCAAGGTAGCGTCGAGTGATTTGTAAATTTTGGCCGCGGGACAATAAATGTTGGACATGAGCAGTTTTGGCAATCAACAAGAGACCCGAAGTATTTCGGTCGAGGCGGTGCACAGGATGAAATCCATGTTGGCAATTTTTGCTCCGGTAATATTGAATGATACCATTGGCGATCGTAGGTTCAGAATGGCCGCAAGCAGGATGAACAAGGATGCCGGTGGGTTTATTGATGATCAGAAGGGAATCATCTTCATACAGAATAGAAAGTGGCAGGCTTATCGGCTGAATATTGCATTCTTGGCGCCAATTGAGATGAATGGTATCGCCGGAAGATACGAGTGAGCCCGGGAAAGCTTGCATACCGTTTACTTCTATGGTACCTTCCCTTTTGACCTTGCGCCAAACGGTAAGGGAAAGTTTGATATGTTTGCGTAAAAAATCACGCAGCATGATCGGTCCAATATTGCCTGGAACGCTAAATTTTAGCATTTTATTGCTCCTTCTTTATATATAAGCTTTCTATATTTGCAGGGAAAACCCTCCAACTTTCAGACTAAATGATACAAGATGTTCCATCGAAGAAAAATTTACACTGCAGAGCTAGCAGAACTTTCTTTCTGTTCAATAAAGTGGTAAAATTCTTAGAGAATGCGAATTAGTATGTATTATTATAATATATAGCGATGATGCCCTTATGGGTCATGCGAAAGAAGTGAATTTGTGAATCGCTTTTTTTATACAGATAAAGGCGTGTATATCCTTTTGATTATTACCAATGTTTTGTGGGGTATTAATGCTGTGACTGCAAAATTTGTGGTAAATGAAATATTGCCGGTAACCACTGCTTTTTTGCGCTTTGGAAGCGTTAGTATTATTTTAGGTATTGCTGTCTGGTTTTCTGAAGGGAAAAAAGCATTGCCTTCGCGTAAACAGATCCCAGGAATAATATTATTAGGTTTGACCGGCATTTTTTTAAACAATTTTTTGTTTTTTAACGGTATTCAACATACGACGGCAGCAAATGCGAGCTTATTGGTGGGCGGGGGGCCAGTTTTTACGGCTGTTCTATGTGCTGTATTTTTGAAAGAACGTTTAAACTTCAAACAATTATTAGGGATTGGAATATCTTTTATTGGTGTTGGAGCGGTGGTTACGAAAGGGTCATGGGAAGTCATCAGTGGATTGAGCTTCAACTTAGGAGATATTTCTTTGGTAGTTGCCAGCGTCAGTTGGTCCGTCTACTCTATTCTAGGCCGGGGAATAATGCGTCAAATGTCCGCATTGGCGGCAACTGCATGGTCCAGCGCCATTGGATCGATTTGTTTATTGCTTCTTGCTGTTTGGCAAGGGTTTGACGGTACTGTGAAATTATCTCCCTTAGGCTGGAGCAGCATGATCTTTATGATTATTGGCAGTGGTCTTCTGGCGTTTTGTTTTTGGAACCATGGAGTATCCGTTGTGGGGCCGAATAAGGCCGCCATTTTCATCAACATCATTCCTTTATCCGGGATGCTTTTTGCAATGTTATTGTTAGGTGAAACTTTGACTGGCCCGCAACTTATTGGAGCAGGGTTGATTATTACCGGTGTAAGACTGACAACAGCAAGCAAAGGTGTGCAGTCCACTGCTTAGCAGGACTGTTCACTTTTCCTTTGGCAGAAGATGCTTTTGAAGGGGGGATTGGAAGCTTGGATTTTTTAAAGAATACCAATATTGTTATTGCCGGCTTTTTGGTTTGGTTATTTATCGCGCCGCGTATAACAAGCCCGCGGTACAGAGAGTTGTTTTTGGCTTATATGACGGCATTGCTGCTATGTCTTATTGCGACTTCTGAATTGATGATAGTCAAGCCAGTCGCTTTTTTCTTTACTGTCGGTGGTACCTTTGCTTTTTTTTATACGTTAATCCGGGTGCGAATACAGATAATAAATAAGGAGGGTAAATAGAAATGGCTAAGGATTGTTCTTTCGATATTGTGTCAGAAGTAGATATGCAAGAAGTGGATAATGCGGTAAATCAAGCCACAAAAGAAATTGGACAGCGGTTCGATTTTCGGGGCAGTAAATCCTCTTTGACCGTAGAGGATAACAAGATCAAGGTAGTCAGCGACGATGATTTTAAATTGAAGAATGTAATTGATATTTTGCAGAACAAACTCGTTAAGCGGGGAATTTCGCTAAGGAGTCTTGATTATGGAAAAATAGAAACCGGCTCGCAGGGAACTGTGCGGCAAGTCATCACGATTCAAAGGGGGATCAGTACAGAAAAAGCGAAAGAAGTGATCGCAGCAATTAAGGAACTAAAACTGAAAGTACAGGCTCAGATTATGGACGACCAAGTAAGGGTTTCGGGAAAAAACAAAGACGATCTTCAGGCTGCGATGACGAAGTTGAGACAGATTGATATTGCGATTGATCTTCAGTTTACGAATTTCCGGTCTTGAGGATTAAAGTATTTACTAGGTCAACTGTAAATACATAATAATAAGTTGAATAATAAGTTAGTCCGTACCACGCTATAAAGTGATACGGACTATTTTTATCCTGATGGCAGATTGGTTAAGAGAGAGTTGTATTTTTTCTATTGGTCATTGTCATTGGTAAGACCGCATTTGTCCAAGAGTTTAAAGCATAGGCTGAAGACAATCGAAGTGATTGTCGCGAGAGCCATTCCTTTCATTGTTACACTTCCAATTGTAAGGTGTGCACCGCTGACCCCAATGATCAATACGATGGAAGTCAAAATTAGGTTTCGTGCCTTGCTATAATCGATTTTAGAATCTACCAGCATCCGAATACCGGATGCGGCGATAACGCCAAACAGCAAGAGCGAAACTCCACCCATAACAGGAACGGGGATACTTTGGATGGCTGCTGCCAGTTTTCCGACGAACGAAAGAATGATAGCAAGTACGGCTGCTCCGCCGATAACCCATACACTATAGACTTTTGTAATTGCCATGACCCCGATGTTTTCACCGTAGGTTGTATTCGGGGTGGATCCGAAAAAGCCGGAAAGCATAGTCGATAATCCGTTTCCCAGCAACGAGCGGTCCAATCCGGGGTCTTTTGCCAAATCACGGCCGACAATGTTGCCGGTTACCAGGAGATGACCGATGTGTTCAGCAATAACGACCAATGCAGCCGGGGCAATGATCGCGATGGCGCTGAAATTAAATTCCGGTGTGTAGAAAGTTGGCAATGCAAACCAAGGCGCTTGTCCAACTTTGCTGACATCAACAATTCCCATTCCCAGTGATAATGCATATCCCGCCAAAACGCCGAGCAAGATCGGGATAATGGCCATAAAGCCGCGAAACAGTACGGAACCAAACACAGTGACCAATAACGTGAAAATAGAAACGGTAATGATTTTTGGATCCAAGGTTTTCGCAGTGAGGCCGGCCATGTCGGCAGCGACTGGAGCCAATTCCAAACCGATAACCGCAACAATTGCTCCCATTGCGGCTGGCGGAAAAACAACGTCAATCCATTTTGTTCCAATCAGGCGAATACTCAGAGCCACTAATGAAAAAATTGCACCGACTACAATAAAGCCGCCTAGCGCTGCCCCGTAGCCGTACTGGGGAAGGACAAGGAATACAGGCGATAAGAAAGCAAAACTGGAGCCGAGATAAGCGGGAATCTTTCCTTTGCAGAGAAATAAATAGAGAAGAGTTCCAATTCCGTTAAATAATAAAATAGTGGCAGGATTTACTTTAAATAAGATGGGGACGAGAACGGTAGCGCCAAACATCGCGAATAGATGCTGAAGACTAAGGGGAAAGGTTTGTAAAAAAGGGAGCTTTTCATCGACCTGGATAATGCGTTTGTTCATTGGGATACCTCCTGTATTGTTGTTTTGGGGCATAATAAAACCTCTTACCGGAGCAAGAGGCAATTCGTAGGTCTGCAGTTTGACCCTATATCCACCTTGCTAGCCTCGCTGGACTAAATTAAAGGCATACTATATTTTAGTTTACCATGAAACGTTATGATTGTCCAGGTATTGGAAAAAATGTTATACGATATTTTAAAATTTAATCAGTTTCCATGAGAGTTTGATGAATGACAAATGAATACAAGATATGAAAAATAAGAAAGTAAGCAGGAATTTCAAAAAGAGACCTGAATAATATATTGTGATAAGCTGTTTTTAAAATGCAAAGTAAGGGGAGGAATATGTAGTGAAATTTGCGGATGTAGTGCAAACTGCCGATTGGAAAGCGGAGAAACATGTTCCGGTTATTGAGGCTCCGGCTGCTGTTAAAGCGGGAGAAAAGTTTGTTGTCAAACTGTCTGTAGGGAAAGAAATTGCACATCCGAACACGACGGAACATCATATTCGCTGGATTAAACTGTTTTTTAAGCCGGATAATGGGAAATTTGCGTTTGACCTTGCTGCATTTACTTTTGACGTCCACGGGGAATCAACAGAAGGCGCAAATAAAGGTCCTGTTTATGTTGACCCAGTTGCAGAAGCAACGATAAAAATAGGAATTTCAGGTACGTTGCTGGCTGCCTCATATTGCAATATTCATGGGTTGTGGGAAAGTTCGCAAGTGATTGCAGTAGAAAGTTAGGACTAAGGACATAAAAGAAGTTCCGGCCCTGCCGGAACTTCTTTTATGTCCTGTGGGAGAAGGAATATGTATTTATGTGGAGAATAATAATTGCCATTGCCATTAGTGAAAGCAGTAGAAAAGGGGGAATAATATGATGCTGATTGTCAAAAAGTTTGGCGGCAGTTCGGTGGCGACACCGGAAAAAATAAAAGCAGTAGCCGATCGGGTTTTGCGTGAGACCAGTCCGGAAGATAAAGTGGTTATCGTGGTTTCCGCTATGGGAGATACTACGGATGAATTGATGAATTTGGCTAATGCGATCAGCGCTAATCGGAATACTCGTGAAATGGATATGTTGTTGGCAACAGGCGAGCAAATATCGATCGCTTTATTGGCGATGGCGTTTCAAGCGAAAGGACGCGACGCAATTTCATTAACGGGTCCACAGGCCGGAATAAAAACTTCCGACGCACATACGAAAGCCAGTATTTTAGATATTTGTCCAGCAAGAGTCGAAGCTGAGTTAGCAAAGGGTCGAGTGGTTGTGGTGGCTGGATTTCAAGGAATTGCTCATACAAACGATATTACAACCTTGGGACGGGGTGGATCCGACACTACTGCGGTCGCAATTGCCGGCGCTCTAAATGCGGATGTATGTGAAATATTTACAGACGTTGATGGCGTTTATTCAGCAGATCCGCGTGTGGTCCCATCCGCAAGGCGGATGAAGGAAATTACATATAACGAAATGCTGGAGATGGCCCGGCTAGGGGCGGTTGTTATGCAGCCGCGGTCAGTGGAAATGGGTAAACGATATCAGGTTCCAATACATGTTCGTTCCACTTTTTCCAGCGCTTCAGGAACAATTATCAGGGAGGAATACACGATGGAAGAAAAAGAATTTATCATTCGGGGAGTTGCGCAAGATAATAATGTCGTAAAAATCGCTGTTTTGGGAGTTCCGGATAAGCCCGGCATTGCTTATAAAGTATTTTCGGCCTTGGCGGCTGATCATATTGCTGTGGATATGATTGTTCAAAGCATTCGTAATTCTGATAAAAAAATTAATGATATCGTGTTCACAATCGCCAAGCCGGATTTAGATCAAGTAAAAGAAATTATGGCTAAGATCGGTCAGGAAATCGGTGTAATCGGTTTGGAATTTGATGAAGATGTTGCCAAAGTTTCTGCTGTCGGCGCCGGCATGTTCGGTAATCCCGGTATTGCAGCTGAAATGTTTGGGGCATTGGGCGATGCCGGAATTAATATCGAAGTAATCAGTACTTCCGAAATTAGTATCTCATGTCTTGTCCGCAAAGATCAGGCGAAAGATGCTGTTACTGCGATCCACAACCGCTTTTTTAAACAAAGATAGCAAAAAAGTGCAAGGAGAGCTCATTTTTCGGGCTCTCTTTTTTGTTTGTGATTTTTGTTCTGAAATGTGTTACAATATAATTTGCCCATTTTATCATCTAATCATTTTAGATGCAGTGAATAGAATGTTTTGTAATTATGATTACTGGAGGAACGTTGAATGGCAGATATGAAATCATGTGACTTGCGGCAAGAGATTGAACGGCGCAGGACATTTGCTATTATTTCGCACCCGGACGCTGGAAAAACGACACTGACGGAAAAGTTACTGTTGTACGGTGGCGCCATTCATTTGGCCGGTTCGGTAAAGTCGCGTAAAGCCCAAAAACATGCTGTGTCCGATTGGATGGAAATCGAGAAACAGCGCGGTATTTCTGTTACGTCCAGTGTTTTGCAATTTTCTTATGACGGCTTTCAAATTAATATTCTGGATACGCCCGGTCACCAGGATTTCAGTGAAGACACGTACCGGACTCTTATGGCTGTCGATAGTGCTGTTATGCTCATCGATGCAGCAAAAGGGGTCGAAGCGCAGACCAAGAAACTGTTCAAAGTCTGTAAGCAACGGAATATACCAATTTTTACGTTTGTCAATAAGCTTGACCGGCATGGGAAAAACCCGTTTGAGTTGATGGAAGAGATTGAAAAAGTACTGGGAATTAACAGTTATCCTATGAATTGGCCGATCGGCGTTGAAGGAGATTATCAGGGTGTATATAATCGTCAATTGGCTCAAATTGAATTATTTGAAAAAGATGGGTCGCATGGTCAATTAGCGTTGCCTTCCGTTAAGGGCAGTGTCGATGATCCCGTTTTTACGGAAATTATCGGCGCAGATATTCACAATGCTTTATGTGACGATATCAGCTTGTTGGATATGGCGGGCGACCATTTTGATTTGGAAAAAGTGATGCGTGGTGAACTGACTCCCATTTTTTTTGGCAGCGCGATGACAAATTTTGGCGTTCGTCCCTTCTTGGAAGAGTTTCTTAGACTTGCCCCGCCGCCTGCTCCGCGTATGTCATCCGAAGGACTTATTGAACCGGATAACGAAAAATTTTCGGCCTTTGTCTTCAAGATACAAGCGAATATGAACCCGGCGCATCGTGACCGGCTGGCTTTTATTCGAATTTGTTCCGGAAAATTTGAACGTGGCATGACTGTACACCATATTCGGTCGGGGAAATTGTTGAAATTGACTCAACCACAGCAATTTTTAGCTCAGGACCGGACTATTATAGAAGAGGCATATCCCGGAGACATTGTCGGATTATTTGATCCGGGCGTTTTTGGGATCGGTGATACACTTTGCATGCCGGGAGAAACTTTTACGTTTGAAGATTTTCCGGTCTTCCCACCGGAACGGTTTGCCCGCGTTCAGCCTAAAGATACTATGAAACGGAAGCAATTTATTAAGGGGATTACCCAGTTGACGCAGGAAGGAGCCATACAAGTGTTTTTTCAGGCCGATGCGGGCGCTGAAACAGTGATTGTCGGCACCGTTGGAAATTTGCAGTTCGAAGTATTGGAATATCGTCTGAAAAACGAGTATGGTGTAGATATACTGATGAATTTTTTGCCGTTTGAATTAGCAAGATGGATGGACGGAGAAAAAATTGACGCCAAATCGATTAAGGGTTTGGACCGGGGAATGCTTGTTAGTGATAATAAACAACGATTGGTAGCATTGTTTACAAATGAATGGGCTCTTCGGTGGGCTGTAGATAATAATCCCAAAATTACATTTTTGGTTGTACCTCCAGAAAAAACCGGCAATTAAAGCCGGTTTTTTGGCCATAAGAAAGGGTAATGTTTTCTGATGTTTACAACGACGTTGTCAAAACTTAGTATAAACCTGATTTTCTAATTTTTTTGTTGTTATGCATAGGATTATTGTGTTTTATCGAGAATTATATACATATTCCGTTAATTTAAGGGAGGTTTTTTATATGCCGCAAAAATATCTTTCACAGCAACAGTCAGTTGATTATTTGCAACAGGGCAATACCGGCCGATTGGCGACTTGCAGCGCAGAAGGACAGCCATATATCACTCCTCTTCACTACGCTTATCAAGATGGAAAGATATATTTTCATTGCGCGCATGAAGGACAAAAGTTAATGAATATTGCGGCAAACAGAAAAATATGTTTTGAAGTAAGCCACACGGAAAAAACCGTTTTTGGAGCAAAAGCATGCGCTTGCGCTACTCGATACACTTCTGTCTTGGTCTTTGGCACAGCCAGGATTGTTTCGGATGAAGCGGAGAAAGTAATGGCGCTGAACCGCTTAATCGCTCATATTGCCGGCGACTCAGCTTTTGCGAATGTAACGGAAGAATTGGCAGCAGGTTGTTGTGTGGTTGCTATCGATATTGTTTCGATAAGCGGGAAAGAAAACGTGGATCCCTGAGGAAGAATGCTATTATGCAATTCATGGAAAACTTATATTCAAGAGAAATACTAGGGAGGAAAACAAATGATACATAGTGTAGCTGCATCTCATGCAAAAGGAAAATCTGCCACGGATACAATTTTTGGAGCTAACGCTGCGGCAGTGAAAGCCGCGGCTCAATATGGCAATGAAGCTGTTGCGAATGCGACGTTGGGCGCTTTTTTGACTGAGGATGAAAAATTGGGCTGTCTGCCAACAGTGGAAAAGGTATTTCGCACTTTGCCGGCCAATGATATCGTCGGTTATGCTCCGATTGCCGGTTTGCCGGAATTTTTGGAAGCGGTCATCGCTCTTACTTTTTCAGACCATAAGCCCGACGCTTATATTGAGGCTATTGCAACTCCTGGAGGCTCGGGTGTACTTCACCATGCGATATGGAACTATACAGAACTTGGGGATACGGTATTGACTTCAGATTGGTACTGGGATCCGTACGAAACAATGTGTACAGATGCATTACGCAAAATTGACACGTATACTTTATTTGATGAAGAACAACATTTCAACAGTAAGAATTTTAGTGAAAAAGTGAAGGCGCTGCTGGCAAAGCAAAATAATCTATTGATCATCATCAATGCTCCGGCGCATAATCCTACCGGCTACAGTTTGACAGATAGTGAATGGACTAATGTGCTTGCTGTATTGAAGGAAGAAGCGAAGGACGAAACCAAGAAGATTATTCTTTTGGTAGATGCCGCGTATTTGGACTATGCCGGCGAAAAAAATGCCAGCCGGTCATTTTTCAAACAATTTGGCGGGTTGCCGGACAATATTCTGACCATTGTAGCCTTCAGCATGTCCAAAGGTTTTACGATGTATGGACAGCGCACCGGCGCCATGATCGGGATCTCTTCCAGCGAGGATGTGATCACAGAATTTGTTAACATCAATCAATATACAAACCGGGCAACTTGGTCAAACATCAGCCGTGCCTGTATGAAGACATTAGGCATTATTTATAATGATAAGGAGCTTCTTGCTCAGGTCGAAAAAGAGCGAGAAGAATATGTTCGAACAATACGTGCCCGCGCTGATATTTTCATACAAGAAGCGAAAGAAATAAACTTAAAAATACTTCCTTATATTGCCGGCTTTTTCCTTTCGGTGCCGGTTCAGCATCCTGTTGAAGTTTGCGAAGAATTGAAGAAGGAGAATGTTTTTGCAGTTCCCTTGGATAAGGGGATCCGGATTGCCGTCTGCGCAGTACCTTGTCGCAAAATGAAAGGAATGGCAGCCAAATTTGCCAGAGCGATAGCCGCAGTTGAAGGCTGATATAGCAGCAGGAGGCTTGTCTATGCAGGAAAAAATCACCCTTGAATTTTCTGATGGCCGAACTTTGCCAGTTGAACGTGGTACAACGTTATTGGAAGTGAGCCGTCAGTTAGCGAAAGATTATGCTACGCCAATTGTTGCTGTCAGAGTCGAAAATGATATTAAGGATTTGTCGAGTGTCCTGGAAAAGAATTGTTCAATTGACTTTTTGGATTTGACAACGGATGCAGGCAGCAAGGTTTATCAACGCAGTTTGTCTTTTGTGCTCATTGCGGCGGTTCGGGAATTATTTCCGGATGGCGAGGTGATTGTGGAGCATTCCATCAGCAAGGGGTTATATTGCGAAGTCAATAAATCGGCTCCCTTGTCAGCGGAAGAAGTCTCAGCAATCGAAAAACGCATGAGACTGATTGTAGAGCAAGACCGTCCGATTGAGCGTAAGGTTGTGTCTACTGCTACGGCGATACAATTGTTCGAGGCTTCGGGAAATGAGGAAAAAGTTCGCCTGCTTCGGCAACTGAAACGGCAGAAGGTTAGCATTTATTATTGTGGTGAATTATACGATTATTTTTACGGCACTATGGTACCATCAACCGGGTACTTAACGACTTTCGGATTACATTTTTATGCGCCGGGACTTGTCCTGATGTTTCCGGAAAAAGAACAGCCTGGAGTGTTGCCTGATTTTGTAGAGCGTCCGAAATTAGCCAAAGTATTTCGTGAAGCGGAGCGATGGGGAAAAATTCTTGAATGTCCCTATGTTGCGACTTTGAATAATAAGATCAAATCAGGGGATTTCAGTGATATTATTCGTGTGGCAGAAGCGTTGCATGAAAAAAAGGTTGCCCAATTGGCGGATTTTATAACACAGCATGCCTGCGATGTGCGGCTGGTAATGATTGCAGGACCGTCGTCATCCGGAAAAACGACGTTTGCTCAACGCTTGAATGTTCAGCTCAGGGTCAATGCTTTGCGGCCAGTGCCTATTTCACTTGATGATTATTTTGTAGATCGGCGTTATACACCGCGTGATGAGTTTGGTAAACCTGATTTTGAGTCGATTGAAGCCATTGATTTATCGTTATTTAACGATCACCTAACCCGATTGCTCAACGGTGAAAAGGTTCAAATTCCTTCGTATAATTTTGTTACCGGACAGCAGGAATATAATGGTAAGAGCATCCAGGTTGACAAAACCCAGCCGTTGCTGATCGAGGGGATCCATGGCTTGAATGAACGGTTAACGTCAGCCGTAGCGAGGGATAATAAGATTAAAATTTACATTAGTCCGTTGACACAATTATCGATTGATCCGCATAATCGAATATCGACGACAGATGCCCGTTTGATTCGCCGCATTGTTCGGGATAGTCAGTTCCGGTCTCATGATGCACTCAAAACATTGCAAATTTGGCCTTCGGTACGCCGGGGGGAAGAACGTAACATTTTTCCTTTTCAGGAAGAAGTGGATGTGATGTTTAATTCCGCGTTGATTTATGAATTAGGCGTTTTAAAAAAATACGCGGAACCATTATTGGAAAAAGTGGGGGTAACCCAGCCGGAATATGTTGAAGCAAAGCGACTGCTGGATTTCCTGGAATATTTCCATTCCATCGACGACATGGATGTGCCGCCAAACTCCATTCTTAAAGAGTTTATCGGCATGTCATGCTTTTATCGGTAAAAACAAAAAAAAGATCCGTTGCCCAATAAACGGGGCAACGGATCTTTTTTTGCATGCTCACATACAAACGGTTCGGTTTTCACGGAAAAAATTCAAAGCAACTTCGGGGAAGGATGCATAACTCAGAACATCCTCGATTGATGCGTTCGGATAACCATTTTCAGCTAACTGTTGTTTCAAACTTTCCAACTGAGGCGGAATATGATCTGCCGGTCTGCTCGTAATCACTTGTTCATCGCCAATAATCGATTTGAGAAATTCCGGATCTACGGGAACCGGCGTCCGGCCATACTTGCCTCGTGCCAAATCCTTCACTTCACGGGGAACAACTTTATAACGCTGCCCAAGAATTACATTAAAAGCAGCCATTGATCCGACAATTTGGCTGGTAGGAGTAACTAGGGGCGGATAGCCGAGTTCGGCCCGGACACGCGGCATTTCTGTGGATAATTCGTTAAATTTATCAGCCATGCCTTGTTCTTTTAGTTGATTGAGCAGGTTAGACATCATTCCGCCGGGGATTTGTGATGTCAGCACCCGGGTATCGACATTAATATCGTTGGTAAGATTGAAGCTAGCCGTCAAATTCTTTTTGATTTCGCGGAAATAATCAGCAATTGGCAATAAAATATCATTATTGATACCGGTGTCATATGGAGTACCTTTTAACGCCGCAATCATTGTTTCTGTGGCTGGTTGCGAAGAACCCATGGAAAATGGGGAAAGCGCACAATCAACAATATCGACGCCGGCTTCAATCGCTTTTAAGTAGGTCATGGATGCCAACCCACTGGTGTAATGCGTATGAAGGTCTAGCGGGACCGCAATTTCTTGTTTCAATGCTTTGATTAAGTCGTACCCTGCATATGGGGTCAAAAGCCCGGCCATATCTTTTATGCAGATTGAATCAGCACCGCGTTGAACCAGTTCCTTTGCCAAGGTAATATAAGATTCCGTTGTATGATAGGGGCTAATCGTGTAGACGAAACAGCCCTGAACATGAGCTCCGGATTCTTTTGCGGCATGCATGGCAACTTCCAGGTTACGGGGATCATTTAAGGCATCAAAAATACGGATCACACCAATCCCGTTGCCAACGGCCCGTTTGACGAACTCTTTTACAACATCGTCGGCATAGTGATTGTAACCTAACACGTTCTGACCGCGCAGCAGCATCTGAATGGGTGTTTTCTTTAAATGTTTTTTCAAGGTACGGAGACGTTCCCAGGGGTCCTCGTTTAAAAAACGCAGGCAACTGTCAAACGTTGCGCCGCCCCAGGCTTCCAAGGCGAAGAAACCTGCTTCATCAAGTTGTTCCAGCATTGGGATCATATCTGATGTTCTCATTCTAGTTGCGGCTAGTGATTGGTGTCCGTCCCGAAGAACAGTTTCTACAATTTTAACAGGTTTCTTAACAATGGTCATTTAATCACCCTTCGCGATTGATTTTGTTCATTGGTATGATTCATTGTAGAACGATTTGGCAGAGAATGCAATAGCATAAAGTATACAAAATACGCAAAAAATGGAATATTTGGAATGGTATAAAAGGATTTACTTCTTAGCAAGTTTCCGTGCCAAAATCAAGCCCATCGGACTTTGCCCGGTTAATGCCGGCATCTTTTGGTCTTGACCGAGCTGGGCAAGGATTGTATACACTTCGGGATTTTCCACAGGGGTCTGGGATTTAGCCTGATTGCCGTATTCGTTTGTAAGGAGGGTGGCTTCGGCAGGTGGAATTATTCGTCCCGGGCCGCCAACGCAGCCGCCTTTGCAAGCCATTCCTTCCACGAAGTTGGCGGACAGCTGCCCTTGCTTAATTTGGTCAAGTATTTTTTGACAGTCAGGTATTCCATCCACTTTCACCGGCATTAACGTTAATGCTCTGCGGGGAACCAATTTTTGCAGGGTGGTGGCAACTGCTTCGCTTACGCCGCCTGTACGGGCGTAAATCCGGCCGCTCCAAGATGCTTGCGGATTTTCTTCATCCGGTTGTTCTGCAGGTGAGATGGCGGCAGCAGCGAAGATCGCCTGCAGCTCCTGAAACGTCAGTACATAATCGACTGCGCCTTGCAAGTCCGGCAAAGTGGCTTCTGTTTTCTTTGCTATGCAAGGACCGATAAAGACCACTTTGGCATCTGGAACGAGCGTTTTGATTACACGGGCGGATGCCACCATGGGAGAAACGGAAGGTGAGATATGCGGCATTAATTCAGGGAATTTGTTTTCAATGAGTTTTATCCATACCGGGCAACAACAGCTGGTGATCATGAAGTCATCTGTTGTTTTAACATGATCATCAAATTCAAAGGCTTCCTTGATCGTAATCAAGTCGGCGTACAGGGCCGTTTCCACTACATCCGTGAAACCCAGACGCAATAGTGCGGATCTTAGTTTGCCAGGTGAGACTTCCGGTCCAAATTGTCCTACAAAAGCAGGAGCAAGAGAAACATAAACCGGATTTGTCTTTTGTTGCAGCAAGTGGATGAGAGGAACAAACTGGGATTTTTCCGCCAGCGCGCCAAAAGAACAAGCTGATATGCAGTCGCCTTCTCCCAGGCACCGATCATGGTCGATTTTCAGTATTCCATACTCATCTTTACTGATGGCGCCAAGCGGACAAATGTTTTCACAATTTCTGTTGTTTTCAGGACAACGTTCACAGGCAGCTGTATTAGCGACGATAACAGGCTCGCTGCCCAAGCCCATCAAGGCCTCTTCATCACTTTCTGCAATTACTGTGTCGGAATCATGCGGATTTAAGCCCATTGCAATCCGGATTTGATTCGCTACTTGGCGGCGGCTGGCTTTGTCTTGGAATTCAGTAAGAACCAGTTGACAGATCTCTTCCCGCCGGTCAAACAATTGCCCCTCCCAGGCTGCTTTTGCAACCTGATACAGGATGCGGGGACGGATGTCCAGAGAAGAGGGTTGTCCAGGCATTTGATCACCTCGTTTTTTCAATTGTATAATGATTATATTAGCTATCGTGTATATATTTCCCTACAGGAGGATAGGTAATAATTTTTTGGTAACGCCTTACTTTACCAAATGACAGGCTGTATAGTGATTGAGATCCGTTGCGGTTAGTTCCGGAGGAGATTTTTGGCAAATTGGCATTGCATAATGGCACCTGCTGTGGAATTTGCATCCGGATGGCGGATCAAGGGGGCTGGGAATATCACCAGGCAACAGTATTCGTTTCCGGTGAGACTCAATAGCCGGATCAGGAATGGGAATGGCAGAAAGCAATGCTTGCGTGTAAGGATGCAAAGGATGAGAATATAGTTCTTCTGTTGACGCCAATTCCACTAATGAACCAAGATACATCACAGCAACACGCGTGCTGATATGGCGAACCATTGATAAATCGTGTGCTATGAATAAGTATGTCAATCTTAACTCGGTTTGCAGTTGTTCTAATAAGTTGATAATTTGCGCCTGAATGGATACATCCAATGCGGAAATTGGTTCGTCACAGACAATCAATTCCGGACTTACTGCCAAGGCACGTGCAATTCCGACCCTTTGCCTTTGCCCGCCGCTGCACTCATGCGGGAAACGGCTGCCATATTCCGGGTTTAATCCCACTTGAAGCAAAAGAGATGAAATTCGCGCTTCTTTTTCTTTTCCTTTTGCGAGTTTGTGAATGTTAAGCGGCTCTTCAATAATATCATGAATGGTCATCCGGGGGTTTAGTGATGAATAGGGATCTTGAAAGATCATTTGTATTTGGCGCTTGAACAGCATGTTCGTTTCTTTTCCATGGTCACAGTGAATGTTTTGCCCTTTAAACAGAACTTTTCCCTCCGTCGGTGAATATAGGCCGGCAATTGTTCGGGCAAGAGTTGATTTTCCGCAGCCTGTTTCACCCACCAAACCTAACGTTTCCCCTGGAAATATACTAAAGCTTACAGTATCTACCGCTTTAACGGTTGCAGCAGCGTTTCCTAAAAAAGTCCGGTTTAAGACAAAAAATTTGCTGAGACGATCGACAGATAAAATCGTTGTGTTCATTTGATCAATAGCCCTCCTTGCAAGAGCATTTGCCGGTGCGGTGAATCTGTGTGAGCCAGCCAGCAACGGGTAGCATGTTGTTCGCCAACGGACAGCAGAGGCGGTTTTTGCCGGCAAATTTCCATGGAATAAGAACAGCGCGGGCCAAAAGAACACCCAGAAGAAATTTTTAGGAGATTTGGCGGTTGACCGGCAATAGAGAGCAAACCATGGTTTTTGCGGTCAGGCCGTGGGACTGATTGCAGTAATCCGTAAGTATAAGGGTGAGCTGGCAGACGATATAGATCAGCGGCTGGGGCGGCTTCGATGATTTCACCAGCATACATGACAAGAACTCGCTGGCAAAGACTGGCTATGACGCCTAAATCATGAGAAATTAAAATAATAGAAGTGCCTAATTTTTGGTTTTTTGATCGCAGCAAATCGATGATTTGCGCTTGTATCGTTACATCAAGTGCAGTCGTCGGCTCGTCAGCGATGATCAGTTTCGGTTGACAAGCCAATGCCATCGCAATCATTACCCGTTGGCGCATGCCTCCGCTTAATTGGTGCGGATATTGTTCAAGACGGGCCTTGGGAGCTGGAATGTCAACGGAATACAACGCTTTTTCCGCTTGCAGTAATGCATCTTTATAAGCTAAGTGTTGATGGTGCATAAACATTTCTGCGATTTGCAGGCCAATTGTCAGTACCGGGTTTAAGGCAGTCATTGGATCTTGAAAAATCATACTCATTTTTTTGCCGCGGATATGTTGCAACTCTTTTTCCGACAAGGCAGTCAGTTCTGCTGCATCAAGGTAAATTCCGCCACTGATCATTTCGGCGGGCGGTTGTGGAAGTATCCCCATGATCGCCTGTGCTGTCGCACTTTTGCCGCAGCCCGATTCACCAACGATGCCTATGATTTTACCTTGGTTTACTGTGAAACTGACGTTATTGACAGCCCGAACGGTCCCAGCATATGTGTGAAAAATGACAGAAAGGTTTTGTACATCTAATAGTACCGGCATACCGACAACTCCTTATTTGCGCATTCTTGGGTCAAGCGAATCCCGCAGACCATCCCCGAGAAAGTTAAAAGATAACATGGTAATGCTGATTGCTAAAGCAGGGTACAAGAGTTGAAACGGGTATGACCGCAAACTGACAACCCCTTCTGAGGCCAGAACGCCCCAGCTTGCCATGGGGGCAGAAACGCCCAAGCCGATGAAACTGAGGAACGCTTCAGTGAAAATTGCTTCTGGAATAGCAAGTGTTGTTGTGATTAGAATTGGACCTATGCTGTTGGGAATTAAATGCCGGAGCAGTATTCTGGCAGAGCTGGCGCCGGTTAGACGCGCGGCTAATACATATTCTTGTTTTTTAATCGTTAAGATTTGTCCCCGTACAATTCGAGCCATGCCCAACCAATATACCAATCCAAGAGCCAGAAAAATATTCAGTAAGCCCGGCCCGAGAACAACCATTAATAATATGACGTAAAGAAGAAGCGGGATGCCGTAAAGGATGTCAACAATTCGCATCATGATATTATCAATACGGCCGCCGGCATAGCCGGCTATTCCGCCATACAGGACACCGACTGTGAGATTGATGAGACTGGCAGCGATCCCGATCGATAGAGAAATACGGGCGCCGTACAAAACTCTGGTCATCAGATCTCTACCGAGGTTGTCGGTCCCGAACCAATGCATGGAAGACGGAGGTTGGTTTGCTTCTGGAAGATTTTGGTCTGCGTAAGAATAACCGGAAAAATGGGGACCTGCAATCGCCGCTAAAGTGATTAGCAGGATAAAAATTAGTCCGGCTATGGCAAGCTTATTGTTTTGCAGTCGACGCCATGCATCTTGCCAGTATGACGTGCCTGTTGCTGAAGCGGTTGAGAGCGGTTCTTGCGGAAAAGGTGTCCGATGAAAGGCTGAAGGAGTGATGTGCATATTAATCATCCTTTCCTTCATTTAACTTTATTCGCGGATCTAACAGCGCATAAACGATATCCACCAAGAGGTTCAAGGTGACAAGCAAAGCGCTGTAAAATATCGTGATGCCCAGGATTACGGTATAATCGCGGTTATAAATACTGGTAACGAAGTGGCGTCCCAGCCCGGGAATGGCAAAAATGGTTTCAATCACAAAACTGCCGGTAAGGATCCCGGCAATGAGAGGCCCTAAATACGTAACCACCGGGATCAGAGCGTTCTTAAGTGCATGACGGGTTAAAATAGTATATTGAGACAAGCCTTTAGCGCGAACGGTCCGAATGTAATCCTGGTTAAGAACTTCCAGCATCCCGGAACGAGTCAGGCGGGCAATAAAAGCGGTGGGCAATCCTGTCAAAGCCAGAGCCGGCAATACAGTTGATGAAGGACCTTCCCATAATGCGGCCGGAAGCCAGCCCAACTGCAGAGCAAAGACAAAAATGAGCAAGGCGGCAAGAATAAAACCCGGAACGGATATTCCTATTGTAGTTAAAAACATAGCAATATAATCAGGCCAGCGATTATGGTAAACTGCGGCAATGATTCCGGCCGGTATCCCCAAACAAATGGCCCAAAATATGGCGATTACTCCTAATTCCGCGGATACAGGAAAACTTTCCCGGATCAGGTCATTGACAGAACGGTTTTCATACTTAAAAGAAGGACCTAGATCGCCGCTTGCGACATGAGCTAAATAATCTGCATATTGTTTCCATAAGGGGTCGTTCAGGTGATAGCGTTCTTCCATATTTTTTTGAATTGCTTCCGGCAAATTCTTTTCCGTGGTAAAAGGACCGCCTGGAATAGCGTGCATCAGCAGAAAGGTTGCGGTGATGATCACAAATAAGACAAGAAACATGGAGGCCAGCCGATGGATCAGAAAGTGCATCACGTAACACAGCTCCTTTCACTATTGCTCAATATAAGCTTCTTTAAAATAGATGACGCCCAGTACAGAGTGAAGAACTCCTTTTATTGACGGCCGAATTAATAAGGGGCGAGTATAAAAATATACTGGAGCAAGTACTGCATCGTCAAATAATAGCTGTTCAGCAGCATGCATTATCTGCATTCGCAGTCTGGGATCGGAAGCCGATTTGGCAGCTTTCACCAAACGATCATATTCGGGATTTTTATACTGGGCGTCATTGTTGCCGCTATCGGACATAAACATGTCGATAAAGGTCATGGGGTCGGCGTAATCGCCGATCCAGCCATGGCGGGCAATTTGGTAGTCGCCTTTGTGGCGTGAGTTGAGGAAAACCTTCCATTCCTGGTTTGTTAAATTGACTGAAATGCCTAAATTTTTTTTCCACATTTCCTGGACTGCTTCGGCAATCGCTTTATGCATTTCATTCGTATTGTACAAGAGAGCGATGACCGGTAACCCTTGTCCTTCCGGATATCCGGCTTCCGCCAGGAGACGGCGGGCTGTGGCAATATCGTTATCTTGCAGATAGCTGCCGCCAACCAATCGGAAATCGGCAGTTCCGGCTGCATCGGCTAAACCATAGGGAACCCAGGCTAAAGCAGGTTTTTGACCGCCTTTGGTAACATGCTGTATTAGTTCTTCACGATTGATAGCCAGAGATAGCGCCTTTCTTACTTTCGGGTTATCGAGAGGAGGCTTTGTTGTATTAAAACAGAAGAAATACGTTCCCAGAAAAGGATTGATTTTTAAAACGCCGGCATCCAACAATCGGGGATATTCGGAAACAGGAATGTTTTCTCCGACATCGATTTGTTTATTTTCGAACATTGCCAACTCGGCCGCGCTGCTTTCTGTCAAGATGAATTCAAGACTCTTAATTTTCACTTTATCAATGTCCCAATAAAAGTCATTTTGACTGAACTCTATTTTGCTGTTATGGATCCAATTTGTTATTTTAAAAGGCCCGTTACCGACCAATGTTTTTGGTTCTGTTGCCCAAAGGTCGTTGTTTTGAACAGTCTGAAGATGAACGGGGTAATAAGTATGAAAGGCCAGGAGGGAAAGAAAATATGCCGTAGGCTGCTCCAAATCGATTTCCAACGTATGAGCGTCCAATGCATTTACGCCTACTTGAGTTTCGTCGGTAAAGCCTTTGTTATACGCTTCGCCATTTTTTAAATAATACAACTGATAGGCATATTCACTCGCCAGTTTAGGATTTAACGCTGATTTCCAGGCATATTCAAAATCCTTGGCGATCACAGGATCACCGTTCGACCAGCGGGCATTTTTCCGTAGAAAAAATTTGTAATGCAAGCCATCAGCGGAAATTGTCCAATATTCTGCGACGGCAGGCAAAGGTTGCCCATTAGGACCGATGGTAGTAAGTCCCTCGAAAATTTGCGCCTCGATATTTGCTTCCGGCAGGCCGGTTGATTTCCTTGGGTCCAAGGTTTGCGGTTCAGCGCCGGCTGAATAGCGTAATGCATTTTTAGATGATTTTTGAGCGGTTAGGCAGCCCGTTAGCAAAGAACCGGTTATCGCAATGAGGAAAATGCTAAAAAGAATATTTTTCCAATTCAAAGCGGAACCCCCTGTCTTAAGATACTGTATGAGCCGTTATTTCTTTGAAATGGCTGATATTTCCTGCCGCTGTGCAAGATAAATTAGATTGACCAACAAAAATTGGTAGTGATATAATGATTTTACCAAGGTAATGGTATATTTTTCTGATAGCAGGGGAATTGTTGTCCTGAGCGGGAGGAAAAAGGAATGCTGCGCGAATTAGAAAGCGGGGCCTTTTTCTATAAAGGAAAAGGCCCTTATTCATTCTAGGAGGAACAATGAAACTGATCAAAGGAATAATCATCCCCCTTGTGATCGTGTTGTTATGGCTTTTCGGTTCCCTAACCGGTTTTTTCAATAGTTATCTTTTGCCTTCGCCGGTTACGATTGCCGGTACGATGTCCAGCCTTATTGAAACCGGAGTATTGTTTAAGCATATCGGCATCAGTTTATATCGCGTTTTATTTGGGTTTGCCTTAACGTTTATGCTGGCATTTCCGCTGGCGGTTATCCTCGGAATGAACAAAAAGTGGAATGATTATTTTGATCCGATTTTGGATTTTATCCGGCATGTGCCGCCATTGGCCTGCATTCCCATATTGATTTTGTGGTTTGGTATTGGTGAGCCTCCCAAAATAGCGATTATTATGCTGGCCACATTTTTTCCTGTTTTTTTGAACACGTTGAACGGTGTGTTAGGATGCGACAAAAAACTCCTTGAGGTGGGCCAGGTTTTCGAGTTTACTGCATTAGAACGATTTCGGAAAATTATTCTTCCTTCCGCTTTGCCATCGATTATTTTGGGAATGCGTCTTGGACTGGGATACAGTTGGCGGTCTCTGATCGGTGCTGAATTGATTGCGGCATCCTCCGGCATTGGCTACATGATTATTGATGCGGAGCAGATTTCCCGTCCGGATATTATCTTCGTTGGTATTATCACGATTGGTGTTTTTGGCTATTGTATTGATTATGGCTTCTTAAAACTTACGGATTATTTTATGCCGTGGGAAGACAGGCAGGTGGACTATGGCAGGGGTTGAAATTCGGGGAGCGACAAAAGTTTATTATATCAAAGGAGTTCCGGTCCATGCCTTGTCTAATGTAAATCTGTCGATTGCTGATGGCAGTTTTGTAACTGTTGTGGGGAAAAGCGGCTGCGGAAAAAGCACATTATTACGTCTGATATGCGATTTAGAACCATTGACATCCGGAAATATCACGTTTACTGTTGAAGGCAAAGTGAAAAGCCGTGAAGAGCAGAGGATCAGTATGGTTTTTCAGGAGCCTCGCTTAATGCCCTGGTTGACAGTGGAACAAAATATGGCGATGGCTCTTATCCATGAACCGGACAGCAAAAAAGTGCAGGCAACAGTGGAACGGTTCCTCTCCATGCTTGGTCTGAAACGGTTCAAGGATGCATATCCCCGGCAGATTTCCGGCGGCATGGCGCAGCGGGTTGCAGTCGGCAGAACGTTATGTTATGATCCGGATTTGATCTTAATGGACGAGCCATTGGGTGCATTGGACGCATTTACGCGGCGAAATTTACAAAGGGAAATGGTTGATATTTTCCAATATCAGCGAAAAACGATTGTTTTTGTTACCCATGATGTCGATGAAGCTGTTTTTTTGGGCCAGAAAACGGTGATTCTGGATTCCGGACGGGTGGTCCGGGAAGTCGAAATTCCGCTTGACTACCCGCGCATCATAACGGAACAAGCTTTCTTCCTTTTGCGTGAAGATATTATGAATACCATTATGAGTGATTAGAGTTTCCCAATTAGGAAAAGGAGATGTGTAAAATGAAAGTGATTGGAAAATTTCTTGTGCCGATTCTTCTTGCGGCAATGATAACGGCAGGTTGCGGAGGGCAAGGGAAGAAGGACCAGCCGGCCGCTGCGCCCAAAGCAGACACGATCAATATTTCATATGTAAAATTACCGCTGAATGTCCCTTCCATAGTGGAAAAGAAGCTGAACTTATTCGAAAAGGAATTCGGGAAAGACAATATAAAAGTAGTTTTTCCTGAAATTACCGAAGGACCTAAAATGACGGAAGCGATGGCAGCAGGCTCCTTAGATTTTTCCAATGCTTTAGGCGGTACTTCAGCCATATTGGCGGCATCAAACGGAGTAAAATTAAAAGTCATCGGTATGTACAGCAGGGCGCCGAAGGCATTTACACTCATGGCAAAAGACCCGGCGATTAAAACCGTTGCGGATTTAAAAGGAAAGCAAGTAGCCGGTCCGAAAGGGACTATACTTCATCAATTGCTGTTAGCTGCGCAAGCGAAAGAAGGCCTGAAAGCAGATGATGTTGCTTTCATAAACATGGGTATCCCTCCGGCGATGACGGCAATGCTGAATGGCAATGTCGAAGCGGCATTAATCGCAGGACCGGCAGTATCGAAAGCAATCGAAGCGGGCGCGCATATTGTTACTACTGGCGAAGGGCTGTTGGACGCGACAATTGTGATTGCCGTGCGTGAAGATTTTTTGGCAAAATATCCGGATTTAGTAAAGCGATACTTGAATGTTCATACAGCAAGCTTGCAGTATATGAAGGATCATCCCGAAGAGATTTATGGCATGACGGCACAAGAAACCGGGCTTTCTTTAGAGCAGGTGAAAAACATGGTTGGATTATATGATTTTGATCCAACCATTAAGGAAAGTGACATCATAGATTTGGAAAAAACTCAGGAATTTCTGAAACAAAACGGGATGCTGACGAAACCAATCGATATTCGCAGCATGATTGCAACAGTAAAATAAGGATCAAATGTATAAAAATAATGCAGCGAACCGGCTTTTAATCAAATTAGCCGGTTCGCTGCATTATTTTTATTAACAGATGATCAAGCTTTCCGTTTTAAACTCTGATTTTCCGAAGCAAAGGGTATCGCGATGGTAACGATTGCCAAAGAAGCAAAACAGAACCAAAAAGAATTAATATATGCATCCAATGGATAGGCGCCGTTGATGCGTTGATAAGAGCCAATAATACTGCCCATTATTTGTTGGAAAATAGCTCCGCCGACAAACGGAAAGAAGTTCATTGCGCCAATTGCAGTACCAACGATTTTTGAAGGCATCAATTCTTTAAACCAAGCATAAATTACGACAAAAAAACCGCCGAAGAAGCCCATAGCAAAAAAGAGATAGGGGATGAAGGCGGGCTGTGAGTTGGATATGACTATAAGAAGCAACCAAGAAAAAGTATATAAGACAGTGCCAATGATTAGTACTTTTTTACGGGAATGCAGCACACGGTCAGACAGATAACCAGAGAGAGGGCATCCGCAAATCATTCCTAATGCGATGTAAGTTAAAATTTGTATTGCCGCTGGTTTGGCTAACGATTGCGTGTCGATAAGATACGGTGTGGCCCATAAGCCTTGAAAACCCATTACCGTACCATAAAATACGAAATACCATAGAGATAACAGCCAAAAATTTCGGTTGCTGACAATAAGCTTCATGGATTCTTTGAGTGTCAGTGAATCTGTAGAACCTGCCGGAGGTGCAGATCCGTCTATGTCGTAGACAGTCGGCAAGCCCATATCTTGCGGCTTGTTACGAATAATTAACCAACAACCAATGGCCAATATTACAGTAACTGCTCCAATATAAATAAATGAATTTCGCCATCCGGCCGCTCCAACCAGCAGGCTGAGCGGCGCAGCGGCCGAAAGAGCGCCAATATTGCCGACGGATAACAGCAGACCGGTGAGTGTTGCAAACTCATGCTGGCGAAACCATTCAGCAAGAATCTTCATAACCGGAATATAGATGAAAGCAACACCGAGACCCACTAATGACCGGCCCACAATAGCCCAAGAATATGTTGAGGCTGTACCAAAGAGAAAAGCGCCAATTGCAGCAACAAGAATAAAAAACGTAACTGTTTTTCTTGGACCTAAATAATCAGTTAATATTCCTGAAGGAATTTGTGCCAATGCATAAGGATAAAAATAAGCAGAACTTAGCAGTCCCAGGCTAGCTGCAGTTAATCCAAATGCCTCAGTTAATTCGGGTGCTACTACGGCAGTAGAAACTCTGTGAAAATAGACCAAAAAATAGCCTAGACACAATATTCCATAAATGTACCACCGAAGCCGGAGCATTTGTGCAACCAATGTAGTATCGAGACCTTTAGGGTTAGTTGCAACCTTGTCCATTTTATCCCCCCATTCAAGAATTTTTAAGACTGCAAGTGATACTGTTTTTTTATGTGAGTGCATTAGGAGGAACGGCTTACGATAGTCGTTCCTCCTAAGAGAAGCATTTTATATTACAGGAAAAATTTCTTTATTTTTTTCCGGATCCCACAAGCTCTCTTTTTTCAAAAACTACTTTTTTACTTTCAACGGGTACGTCACTCATAGTAGGCAGATCCAGTGTAGTATCAATTCGTCCCGCGCGCCTGCCGATGGAATCCAACACATCTTTGCAAAAGATGGGGTCTTTTTCAATTCCGGTAGCTACTTTAACCATGTCCTGCAAATGTTTCCAATCAGTAAAGCGGCCAGCCATCATACGAGCAGCTTCGGAGTTGCCGCCGCCATGCAAGGCCATCGCTGTCCAGTTGGATCCTCGAACCATATGTTCTACAAAACGGGTGGCTCTTAAACGGTCAAAGGCGTCATATGCAGGATTGCCGGGATTGAATGCTTTTTGAACCATTTTGCCGATTGTCGGATTACGCATGTCTAATTCGGAACAGGCAGTTTCGCCGGTTCCGGCGATAATTTCGCGTGCAGTACGGACTGCATTGAAGGGCGCTGAGGTGCATGTGAATTTTGTGGTATGGGCAAGCAATGGATTGGGGATCCAAAATCCGCTGGGATGTTTAAAGCCTTCAGTCCCGGCAGCCAGAGAAAGACCGTAGCATGTTTCTGCCGTCATTGCCATTTCTGATAATTTTTCTTTAATATGGCCGGCTTTATTAACCCCAATCATGTCGGAAATTAGGCTGGTTGCACCGGCTAATGCCGAGCAGCCGCCAGCCTTGCAGCCACCAGCCGTCAAACGATGAACAGCCGTAAAGTAATTTAACAGACGGCCGACATATTCGGTTTCACCGCATAAAAACACTCTTTCGTTTGGAACAAATACATGATCAAAATAAGCAAGTGCTTGATGGTCAGCGTACATTTTTCCAAGGTCAATGCCTTCAATATCTTCGTTTACTTCAAAGAAACGTTTGTCTTGCGGAGTACGGCCCAATACATAGGTAATTCCGGGAGCATCAGCAGGAATTGCACACGCTACAGCAAAATCCTTATCTTCCGGTTTCATGGCTGTTGTGGGAACAATAATTACTTCATGAGCAAATAAAATTCCGGTTTGATTTGCTTTATAACCGCTGATAACAATTCCGTCCTTGCGATATTCATCGATATGAACATACATATCCCGATCCGGCTGCTTATTCGGAGGCAAGGTGCGCAGCCCTTTTACGTCAGTTACGGTGACAGTGCAGCTGTAATCATTCGATTGTACATATTCCATAAATTTGGTAAAACGTTCGAAATAATTTGTTCCCAAATCATGGTCCATGTCATAGGTACAGGGACCTAAACCGGCAAACCCTTCCGAACCGGTACAACGATGTGTACAGCAACCGATTACCTCGGCTAAAGCACGCGCTGCGCGGGTTTTGTTATTGGCTTGCTCTGCCGATTGCAGCGGTGCATTGTAAATACTGACGGTTTCGCCGGTAAGGTGCGACGTTGTTGTGAGCATATCCTTCCAACCAGGGTCGCCAGTTAACTCATATACTTTTGATATGGCTGCAAAGCTGGCCGCCAACGGGGGGAAGGTAGTCACATCGTCAACCTTTTCGCCGAGAAACCAAACGTCCATCGGTTTTCGATTTCGGATGCTCTCCTGATACTGTTCTTTTGTTTTCAATGCCATAACTTTTCTCCTCCTGTTAATTTAATTTATGTATCACCGCAAGAGGTTGCCGGCAATAACCATTTTTTGCACCTCGGAAGTACCTTCGTAAATCTCGAGAATGCGCGCATCCCGATAAAGACGTTCTACTTTAAAATCTTTAATATAGCCGTAGCCGCCATGAATTTGTACTGCCTTTGTGGCACAGCGCACCGCCATTTGGGATGCGAATAGTTTGGCCATGGCTGCCTCCATAGTGAACGGTTTGCCGATTTGCTTCAGGTAAGCCGCTTTGTAGGTTAATAGTCTGCCTGCGCTGATGTCGGCAGCCATCTCTGCCAGCATCCACTGAATGGCCTGATTGGACGAAATCGGCCGGTTAAATTGTACGCGTTCTTTGGAATAAGCAATTGCTTCATCCAAACAGGCCTGCGCAATCCCTGTTGACTGGGCGGAAATGCTGATGCGACCGCCGTCGAGAGCAGCCATTGCAATTTTAAAGCCGTCACCTTCTTTCCCTATCCGATTTGCGCTTGGGATCCGGCAGTTGGCAAAAATCAGTTCGGTAGTACTGCTGCCACGGATGCCCATCTTTCTTTCATGCTTACCGATAGTAAATCCGGGCGTGCCTTTCTCGACAATAAAAGCACTAATTCCTTTTGTTCCAATACCGGTTTTGGTCAAAGCCATGACGATGAATATTCCTGCTTCAGCGCCGTTTGTGATAAATGTCTTGGTGCCGTTTAATATATAGCTATCTCCAGCCGGCACTGCCGTTGTTTGCAGTGAGCCGGCATCGCTGCCTGCTGCGGGTTCAGTGATGGCAAACGCTCCTAAGGCCTGGTACCCAATGAGCTTCGGCAGCCAGAGTTGTTTTTGTTCCTCCGTCCCGAATTGATAAATCGGAATTCCGGCCAAAGTATGAACGGCAAGAATGACCCCGGTAGACGAACAGGCGCGTGAAATTTCTTCGATAACAATGGCGTAACTGACATAATCTGCGGCAGCACCGCCATATATCTGCGGATAAGGCATTCCGGTAAGGTCTAGCTCAGCTAGTCGTTGCATGGTGTCAGCAGGAAATTCTCCGGTTTCGTCCAGATGGGCTGATCTCGGTGCAATTTCTGCCTGAGCAAATTCCCGAACCATAGCTCGGATGAGTTCCTGATCTTCTGTGAAAGTGAAATTCACGATTTGTCCTCCTTATTCAATTTTTGCCATAATATCATTTTTGAGCTGCATTGGTTCGTCCTGGAAAATCCGTGGATCCATTATTGCAAGCGTTGATGAAATTTTAGGTCGAAAATTGATTTGACCTAAAACATCTTTTTCCAAATCAATACCAGGGGCTATTTCAGTCAGGGTTACGCCTTCTGGCCGTAGTTCAAACACTGCTCTTTCTGTTACATAAAGAATTTTTTGGCCGCTTTCTCTGCCGTAATCGCCGCTGAAGGTAATTTGTTCAACTTCGTTGACCAGCTTTTTAATTTTTCCCTCCTGTAAAATTAAAAGTTTTCCATCTCTTACGCCCAGCTTTAATCCACCGGCAGTCATTGTTCCACAGAAAATGACGTTATTTGTACTTTGGGTGATGTTGATAAATCCTCCGGCACCGGCAATTTTCGGTCCGAATTTACTGACATTTACGTTTCCTTTTTGATCCATTTCCGCCATGCCAAGCACCGTCAGATCTAAACCGCCGCCATCATAAAAATCGAAGCTATAGGGATGATCAATGATCGCTTCTGGATTTACTGAACAGCCAAAACGCTTTCCACCTTGCGGGACGCCGCCAATTACACCAGGCTCAACCGACATAGTGAGGGAGTCGCAAAAACCTTCTTCCGCTGCAACTGACCCAACGCCCTCCGGCATGCCAATACCTAAATTGACAACTGAATTTGGCATCAGTTCCATTGCGCACCGGCGGCAGATGATTTTTCGTTCGTTCAATGATAATGGCGGTATGCTGTCCAAAGGGATCTTGATATTTCCCGACAAGGCCGGATCATAGGGTTCTGCGGTAGACTGCCAATGGTTCTCAGGTGCAGCAACGACAATGGCGTCTACCATGATGCCGGGAACCTTCACTTGCATCGCGTCTAACGTTCCGGATTTTACTACTCTTTCTACTTGGGCAATAACAATGCCGCCGCATGCCCGCGCTGCCAGCGCCAAAGTTAAAAATTCAAGTGCAATTCCTTCTTTTTCGATCGTAATATTTCCTTTTTCATCCGCTGTTGTTCCTCGAATGATCGTAACATCAATAGGGAATGACTTGTAGAATAAATAGTCTTTTCCGTCTATTTTCATAACGCTGACATAATCGTCTATTGTTTTGTCATTCAATTTTCCGCCTTTTTCCCGTGGATCAACAAATGTTTTTAGACCAACATGAGTTAAAATTCCTGGTTTTTTACCGGAAATGGCCCGATATAGATGCATCATTACACCCTGAGGGAAATTATAGGCTTCAACTTTGTTTTCCGTTGCCAGTTTTACCATGTCGGGTTGCAAACCCCAATGACCGGCTATGATGCGTTTGACCAATCCTTCTTTTCCCCAGCGGTTGAGTCCCCAATTTCCTTTGCCGTCATTCTGACTGGCGCCAAAGGTCAGAGTAAGATCGTGTGGGGTGCCGGTTTCTAAAAATTTTTTTTCGACTGCCAATGAAATTTCTTCTGGGTGGCCCATGCCTAAAAATCCAGAGATGGCTACCGTATCAGCATTTTTTATGAGTTGTACGGCTTCTTCGGCGGTCATAAACTTTGCCATCCAAAAACCTCCTTTACAATGAATGTTATATACAATCACTTGTTAGTAATGCATATTATGTGCCAAATAAATGAATTTTCAAAAAATACAAATAATACCGTTGTTCTTCAAGGTTTGCGAGGAAAATAAGTTCCATGAACAAAAATTTAGTGTGCAAATTATGTCATCTCATGTCAACGCGACATGAGATGACATGTCATATTGATATGAGATACCATCTCATATCATGGGTTGTGATGAAAAAGAAAAACGTCATTTGCCTGATTGAATCAATCAGGCAAATAACGTTTTTCTAATTGTGAAGATAGATCGGTGGCTTACAAATTAAATTTTTTTATTTTTCGATAGATAGTGGAACGACTGATTCCTAAATAGTTTGCGGCTTCGATTTTTCCAGCTTCTGTCCAGCCAAATCGATCTAATGCTTGCTTGAGATTATCCAGTTCCATTCCATGCAATGTATGTGCATGATCTTCTTTTTGTCTATTTTTCAATTGCATCGGTAGATTTTCAACTGTTATATAATGGCTTTGTTCCATATTGATCGCATACTCAATTGCATTTTGCAATTCTCGTACATTTCCAGGCCAATGATAAGTACAAAATATATGATTTACAGGATCGCTCAATCCAATAATATTTTTATTGAATTTAGCTGAAAATTTTTTTATAAAATGTTCAGTTAATACGAGAATATCCGTTTTTCGGTCTCGCAATGGCGGAATAAATAAAGCAACGACATTGAGTCGGTAAAATAAATCTTCCCTAAATTCCTTTTTCTGCACCATTTCATCCAACATAACATTTGTTGCGGCAACAATTCGGACGTCGATCGGAATGGTTCGCACTCCGCCGATCCTTTCGATCTCTTTGCTTTCGATTACACGCAGCAGTTTTGGCTGGAGATAAAGAGGCAGGGCTTCAATTTCATCAAGAAATAATGTACCTTTGTTAGCCATAAAAAATTTTCCGTGTTTACCCATACTGTTTGCTCCGGTAAAAGCCCCTTTTTCATATCCGAACAATTCACTTTCTAACAATGTCTCTGGAATTCCGCCGCAATTAATTGTAACAAAAGGACCGTTACTTCTAGAACTTTCTGAATGTATGGCTCTGGCAAACAATTCTTTGCCGGTGCCGGTCTCTCCTGTGAGTAAAATGGTTGAACCGTTTAAGGACACATTCTTGACAGTATTTTTGAAATCGGTGAATTGTTGGTCTAAACCAATAATATCACTCAAGTAGATCGGCTGCTGCTTTGTAATAGTGGCGTATGCCCGTTCTGTGGTGTCTTTATAGTCTTCAATTAAGCAGAGGCAGCCAGTTAATTCATTGTTGATGCTAATGGGCTTCAAAGTGCAGATAAGATAGATGTATTTGTTGTTGACAGAATATACGATTTCCTGTTGTTCAATATTCAACTGCGCTGAAGCGTTTTTATAAAGTATTAATGACGGCAATATGGTACGCACATGCTGGTGTAATACGAATTTTCTTTGTAACACTAATTTATTGATCAAATAATCATTTATATCGATAATTCGAAGTTCATTGTCAAGCATAAGCATACCCTTATCAATGGCATTTGTTGCCACGTGCATAAGTTCTGCATAGGTTTTAACCTGTTTTAATATTTGATGCTCTTCGACTTTGGCCGTTATTAAATTCGCTATTTTATCAACAAGATTGAGCATGGAATAATTATTATATTCAATCAATTTTTCTTGTTCATCATTTTCGGCTACAATACCGATGATGCCGATAATTTTGTTATTATGTTCCAAAGCGGCATGTACTGCCTTTTTATAATGGCAGCAGTTTCGGCGGGGACAAGGCTGACAGGAAATATCCTGACCAGGATTGTCAAATATAAATTTTTTTAATCCATCTTCATATATTCGCTTTCTAACAATTCCGGTTGGCAGCAGCGGCCATCCTATTAATTGCTTGGCAGTTCCTGTTCCGGCAATCCGTTCGATCTGGTCAAAGACTTCCACATTGACTTTTAGCGTTGCACTGAAAGCTTCTGCGAATTGTTGCACGACATCTTTAATCTGTGCTAAAGAAGACATTGCAATCGCCTCCCAAGATAGAAAGTGGTAATATTTTCATGTCTCTCTTTATTATAGTACTCATCAACCAATATTTCAAATTTGACCGGTTTTGTGAAAATATATAAAAAGATCCGGAAGATTGTTTGTTTCCAAACAACTCCGAATCTCCAGCAGGATTATTCAATCATTATTTTTCTGAAATACTATACGTCAAAGGGATGGACAGTGCCAAAGGAAGCAAAGAGAATACAAGCGCGGACTGCAGGCCAATTACATCAGCCATTGCCCCGGTAATCGCCGCACCCAGACCGCCAAGGCCGAATGAGAGACCGAGCATCATCCCTGAGGCCATTGCGGCGTTGTTCGGGATCATTTCCTGAGCCCAGATAATGGAAGCCGGCAACGCGCTTTGCAAGGCAGCGCCGCTGAAAAACAACAGAAACCAAGTGAGTGCTGAGATTTCGCTGCTCGTCAGGAATAGGTATAGTGTCGGCAAACAGAAGACCAGGGACCATAAAATGCAGTTTTTGCGTCCGAAATGGTCGCCGATATAGCCCCCGGCAACGCTGCCGATGGCTCCCCCGAAGAGGAAAATTGTGATCATGGTTGCGGCCACCGTGGGAGCTTGACCTTGTTGGACAACCCAAACCGGCAAGAAAGTCGGGATCGCCACTTGCGCCCAGGAACGAAGTCCCATGACCGCATTTAGCTTGAGAATGCCTACGGATCTATACCAGGCCGGAGCATTGGGATCGAGATCCATTTGTGGAGCGGCAATGGGGATGCGATGCGTATTGTACGCATAATAAGCGATGGTCAAAGCAAGTGCGGGCAGGATCATCCACGGTAAACTGTTTACGCCGTAATGAAAGATAAGATAGATAACAATAGCCGGCGCAATGGCCACGCCGATATTCCCGCCGCCAATGAACATTGCCATCGCAAGTCCTTTATGTTCAAGCGGCGTGATTTTGCCCATCATACTGGAACCAAGCGGGTGAAAAAGAGCTGAACCCAGCCCGGCGAACGTGATAAACAAAAAAAGCGCCGAGATAGTAGGCGCTAACCCTGCCGTACAGATAAAAACGGCGCTGATGGGCAAGGTAATCAATACTAGCCAGGAATAACCGCTTTTATCAATATAATAACCAAAAAAAGGTTGAAGAATACTTGATGTGATGGCATACACCATGACAAGAAGTCCGCTGGTAGTCAGCGACATCCCTAAAGCGGCTATGACTGTTGGCAGCAAGCCGGGTAAAAAATTATTGTAGAAATCACTAAAAAAGTGACCTAGGGTTAACAAAATCATTTGAGATGTGCAGCGGTTATTTGGTTGTGAAACTATCGCGTCGTTTTTATCATGAACGGTCATTTTTGTCATGGTGACATCCGCAACTGCAGTTGTCATGGTGATGTTCAGGTTTGATCGTGTCAAGCTGGGCTTTTACCTGCGCTTTCATGTGATCGATATAGAGACGCCGGAGCATGGCTTGCTCGGTGAGCTCTTCAGCCGTTAGCCCTGTCTCGCGGCTTTTGCGCGCCAACTCATTGATACGGGCAATATTTTCCGCTGTAATCATGATTCTGTTACCTGCTTTCAACTTATTTTCTTGAGCAAATCGTATCAAATTATGACTATCATGTCAACGAAGAGCAATTATGCGAAGACAACAGGCAAAGAACGGAAATAACGGAAATAACGGAAATAACGTGATGCAGACTTGGTTTTACGATCTGAATATGGTATGATTACTGATAATCCTTTAAAGAAGGAGAATTTTCGATGGAGCGTGATCGTATGAAAGTCGTAATAACAATTGTTGGTCAGGATAGGGTGGGAATCATTGCGATGGCGAGCAATGTGCTGGCGGAAAATAAGATTAATATTTTAAATATCAATCAAAATATTGTTGATGGATTTTTTAATATGGTTATGATTGCCGATATGTCGAATGCGCAAGTCAGTTTAAAAGAATTGCAGCGCATTTTGAGTGAGAAGGGCAATGAAATGGGACTGGATATTAAGGTGCAGCACGAAGCGATTTTTGAAATTATGCATCGAATATAGTTTAACAAGCGTGAAAAGGAGGATATTATGTCGACGATCCAAGATATTTTAGAAACAAACCGGATGATTGAAGAAAATAAGCTGGATGTCCGGACGATCACGCTGGGAATCAGTTTGCGGGATTGCGCCCACCCTGATACAGATATTTTCTGTCGCAATATATATGACAAAATAACCAGAACAGCTGAACACCTGGTGCGTGTAGGCGAAGACATTGAGGCGGAGTATGGCATACCAATTATTAATAAGCGAATTTCAGTGACTCCCATTGCGATTGCAGCGGAAAGCTGCCGTACGGACAGTTATGTTCCTGTGGCTCAGGCACTGGATCGAGCAGCGAAAACCGTCGGAGTAAACTTTATCGGCGGTTTCAGCGCCTTGGTAGAAAAAGGCTATACAAAAGGCGATCGGGTTCTGATTGCATCCTTGCCGGAAGCATTGGCGCAAACAGACAGGGTATGCGCTTCCGTTAATCTTGCATCTACGAAGGCCGGCATCAATATGGACTGTGTTCGTGAAATGGGAGAAACAATCAAACGAATTGCTGAATTAACCCGTGATAGGGATGCAATCGGCTGCGCAAAACTTGTCGTTTTTGCGAATGTTCCGGAAGACAATCCGTTTATGGCAGGCGCTTTTCATGGCGTCGGCGAAGCAGAAACGGCGATCAATGTTGGTGTTAGCGGCCCCGGTGTTGTAAAAAGAGCATTGGAAGATGTGAAAGGCAAAGACTTTGGCGTAGTAGCCGAGATGATTAAACGGACCGCCTTCAAAATAACCCGCGTTGGACAATTGGTGGCGCAGGAAGCTTCACGGCGGATGGGCGTCCCTTTTGGGATCATTGATCTTTCCCTCGCGCCGACTCCGGCAGTAGGAGACAGCGTTGCCCACATCCTTGAGGAGATGGGTTTGGAGAGCTGCGGCGCACCGGGAACAACGGCGGCATTGGCGCTGTTGAACGATGCGGTGAAAAAAGGCGGATTGATGGCCTCTTCGTTTGTTGGCGGATTAAGCGGTGCGTTTATTCCTGTCAGCGAAGATGCGGGCATGATTGCCGCTGTTGAATGCGGCAGTCTCAGTCTTGAAAAATTGGAAGCGATGACGTGTGTCTGCTCCGTTGGGTTAGACATGATTGCCGTTCCCGGCGATACTTCGGCGGCGACGATTTCGGGAATTATTGCCGACGAAGCGGCAATCGGCATGATTAATAATAAGACAACCGCGGTTCGCATTATCCCAGTACCCGGCAAAAAAGTTGGCGATAGTGTTGAATTTGGCGGTTTGCTGGGCTATAGTCCGATTTTAAAAGTGAATCCATTCAAAGCGGAGGATTTTATCGCCCGGGGAGGAAGAATTCCTGCACCGATACGCAGTTTAACGAACTAAATGTTTGCTTAGTCATGGAGGGATTGTCAGTGACTATACGGAAAGTGCGGACAGAAGATGCTGTAGGTATGATTATTGGACATGATTTATCCAAAATTGTACCGGGGGAATATAAAGGGCCCTTGTTTAAGAAAGGGCATGTTATTTGTGATGAAGATATTCCGCATTTAAAAAACATCGGCAAAGATCACATTTATCTGATTGATCTTCTGCCCGGTCAAATGCACGAAAATGATGCGATAGCCCGAATAGCTCAAGCGGTGGCCGGTGAAAATGTTCTGCTGACGGAACCGTCGGAAGGCCGGATCAATATCAAGGCGCAAATCGACGGTTTATTAAAAGTAAACCGTCACGCAGTCACGGCAATTAACACGGTTGAAAATGCAGTAGTATCCACGCGCCATGATAATATATTGGTCAAGCGCGGCGATTTGCTGGCGGGCATTAAGGTTGTTCCTCTGGTAGTGGATAAAACCGTCGTGTTATCTGTTGAAAACATTGCGGACCAATATACGGGAATTATTTCCGTGAAACCGCTTCGCAACTTGAAAGTCGGCGCGATTATAACTGGGAATGAAGTATATTATGGCCGTATCAAAGATCGGTATGCGCCGGTTTTTGCGGACAAAGTAGCGTCATACGGGGCAACAATGGTTGATATTGTTTTTCAGCCCGATGATCGTGATCGTATCCGGGATTCCATTATGGAATTCAAAAAACGCGGAATGGATGTCATTATTGCTACCGGTGGAATGTCCGTTGATCCTGACGATGTTACGCCGGATGCGATCCGGGCTACGGGTGCGCAAGTCGTTACCTATGGGACGCCGGTATTGCCCGGGGCAATGTTTATGCTTGCATATCACGGTGATACTGTCATCATGGGCATGCCGGGCTGCGGCATGTATGCCAAGATTACTGTGTTTGATTTCGTATTTCCGCGCGTATTGGCGGGAGAATGGCTGTCAAAACTTGATTTTGCCTCGATGGGCTATGGCGGTTTGTGTTTGAATTGCAAACCTTGCACCTATCCTGTTTGTCCGTTCGGCAAATAGGCGGACTTGGAAACTGTCAGTGGAGAAATGACGATGATCACTTCAATAACGAAAGAAAAAATATTGCTTATTTTGGAAAAGTATTATGAAGGATCGACGACTGGGCTTGCATATTCGAGCCCTTTCGAATTATTGATTGCCGTAATTTTGTCGGCGCAATGCACAGATACGCGGGTGAATATGATCACTCCACGGTTATTTCCGGTTTATGATTCTCCGGAAAAAATGTTGACCTTAACACAGGAACAATTGGAGGAAGCCATTCGGGATTGCGGTCTTTACCGCAGCAAAGCCCGCAATATTCTGGCGGCTTGCCGGAAGATCAGTGAAGAATATGCAGGCCGGGTTCCTGCTGCCTTTTCGGAATTGATTGCCTTGCCGGGTGTTGGCCGGAAGACTGCGAACGTCGTTTTAAGTCAATTATTTCATGTTCCTGCTATTGCTGTGGATACCCACGTTTTTCGTGTCGCCAATCGGTTGCAGCTGGCTTCGGGCAAAACACCGCGGCTTGTTGAAGAAGATTTGATGAAGATTATTCCTCAAGAAAAATGGGGAGATGCACACCACTGGTTAATTTGGCATGGCCGGAAGATTTGCAAGGCTAGAAATCCTCAATGTTCTGTCTGCCCCGTCAATACGCTATGTCCAAGCGCTGCAGAATATGGTTTTTCAGTGAAAATGAAACAACATGATATTGTATAAATATTTATATAATGTTATAATTATTCATGACGATAGGAGTGATGAATATGATCCTTCGCAAAGCCAAATTCAGCGATGTGGAAGCGATATATGCTTTAATTAATGATTATGCCGACAAAGGACTAATGTTAGCCAGGTCAAGAAATACGCTGTATGAAAGTCTTCGCGAGTTCACCTTGGCGGAAGAAAATGGCGTAATTGTTGGAGTTGGCGCTCTGCATACCTGTTGGGACGAACTGGGAGAAATACGAGCGCTGGCGGTAGCGCCTTCTATGGCGCGAACCGGTATTGGCAGAATGATCGTAGAGAAACTGACAGAAGAAGCTCTGGCGATTGGTGTTGTAACTTTGTATGCGTTGACATATCAGCCAGGTTTTTTTGCGAAATTGGGGTTTGTTGAAAAGCCTAAAGAAACTTTGTCGCACAAAGTTTGGAAAGAATGTATCAATTGTGCTAAATTCCCTAATTGTGATGAAATTGCCATGGTGAAGATATTGCCTAATTCGTGAGCTTTTGCAAAACGCCTCTGACCGGTTACTCGGGCAGGGGTTATTTTTTCGTTTTGGCAGGACCATGCGGTTTTGGAGGATAATATACTATAACAGAATTGGCTTTTTAGGTCAGGAGGCGCATCATGCTGAAGTTGCATTGTTTACCACTGGGAGACAGCAGAAGGGATCAATTTATTCTTGATTATCATCATTCGGTATTTTTGCTGCCCAGTTCCTTTTTGCTAAATCAAGTCCGGGAAAAGATGAGCGCTTGCTGCGTTGGTCATGAGCAGTTGAAATTATTATCTTTTGATGAGTTAGTATCCGATATTTTGCGGCAAGCCGGTATACGGCGGGTACGGGTAGACCGGTTAACGCAAGAGATGCTGGTCGGACATATCTTAAGTGTCTTGGCAGAACAAAATCAATTGCCGTATTTTAGCAACATTGCTGCTTTTCCCGGATATATTAGCACCGTAACTGATTTACTGGGCGAAATAAAACGATCAGGGACTTCGCCGCAAGAGTTTCGTGGAGCAGTTGAAGCTAAGGGAATGACAGAAAAGGACCAGGAAGTGGCGCTAATCTATGCAGCCTACCAGCAAGCGTTGACTGCGCTGGATCTTGCTGATTTAGAGGAGATGTACCTTTTGGCTGCCGAAGCTTTAGAAACCGGAACAGTCACGTTGTCCTACAGGCATTTGTATGTGAGTGAATTTTATATTCTTACGTCACTGCAGATTAAAGTATTGCTGCAATTAAGCCACAGCATACCGGTGGATATTGCATTACTTTATGAAAAAAACCGTTCCCGGTTGTACACTGCGGCCGAGGACACAGTAAATACACTGATTGGCAATGGTTTTACCGCCAACTATGTGCAAGCGCAAGCAGGGAAGTCTGTGCTTGATTATATTCGAGAACATTTATTTTCCGGACGATCGCCTATTGCAGGGGCAGACGGCCGTGTTGCAGCACTCAGCAGCCCAAGACGGGGAAAAGAAATGTTCGAAGTGGCTAATCAGATAAAAATGCTTTTGCAAACCGGAAAATACCGTCCCCAAGACATCGCTGCGGTAGTTCGCGATCCGAATATGTACCATGATCTGCGAACCGCATTCGACCGGGTTGGCGTGCCTGTCAGCATATCATGGGATGAAACGGTGATTGGCCGGCCATTGGTGCAATTTATCTTGAATTGTTTTGTCGCTCAGATAAACGGCGGGGAACGTCACACGGTAAAAAATCTTTTGAAGTCGCCGTTGGCGCCGGTCTGTTTGGGACTGGACGCCGATATGCTGGAATGCAGGCTGTTGACAAAAGTGATTCGAAATTGGAGCGAATGGATAAAAAATATACAGGAAACTTTCCCCGGAGATGCGGGAGCGGATTACAAGAACAAATTTATGCAGCTGCAAAAATTAGCGACGGGGTTGCCCGGCAAGGGTTCTTGTGCTGTCTTTGCAAATTCCGTAAAAACGCTGATAAGAGCCTTATCACTCCCGGAAAAAATGGGTTCGTTGTATCGGGAAGGAGTTTTGCCTTTATCGTTGCTTAAAGCGGAACTGCAGACCATTGTGGAAGTTGAAACCGCTCTTGACGATCTGGTTCATGGATTTGAATTGTTAGGAAAAGAACAAGATGCGATAACGATTACTGATTTTTTACGGTTTTTTCAACAGGCAGTCGGGGGGCGGAATGTTCGCTTGGAACATCGGGATTCCAGCGGGGTACAGGTTGTGAGTCCAACGGCTGTGAGAGGCGTGCGTTTTCCAGTCGTATTCGTTCTCGGCCTTACGGAAGGTGAATTTCCCCAACATCAGCGTGAAAATTGGCTTTATAATGAAGCGGAACGCCGTCAGCTTGTTGATTTGGGCATTACGATGTCTACTGAAAGTCTGCAGCGAGCACAGGAAGACCTTTATTTTGCCATCTCAGTTGCGATGGCTGATGAACGGTTGGTTCTCAGTTGCCTGGAAGACCAGGATCGATTGCCATCGCCTTATCTTGAGGAAGTGGTGCGTCTATTTGCTGATGGAAGCGTGCCGGTTACTAAATTTGATTTAAATGAATGGTTTACTGCGGATTACAAAAAAATCGGCAGCCGAGAGGAATTGATTGGCAAAACGTTGACGGAATTTTTCGCTGCGCCGGGTTCGCGTTCAACCGTGCCCAAAGAAGCGGTAGGATTTGTTTGGCATCATTGTCTGAGTGAAGAGTTTAAACGAAGATTTGCGGTAATGCTGGTTCGTCGCAGTTCGCATTTTTCCGAATATGATGGGGTGTTGAAAACTGAGGAAATAACCGCTGCTTGTCGACAGATCGTCGAAACCAAAGGATCGTTCAGTATTTCTGCGTTGGAATCATATGCCAAATGCCCTTTTGCTTATTTCGCCCAGTATTTGCTGCAACTGGATGGATGGGAGGAACAAGACGAAGAATTGGGGCTTGATGTGGAAGGCACCCTCTATCATGCGGTTTTAGCGGAATTCATGCAATTGCATCGTGATGAACTGCTGAATCCGGTAAAAATTGATGAGTATCATCAGGAACTGGATGATTTATTAAGAGTTTCTTATGACAGATTGATTAAACAAGGGAAAATGGTTTATGGAGATTTGTGGAAATATGATCAGCATCATTTTACGGAAGTAGTAAGACGTTGGCTGGACTTTGAAATTGCGGAGCAAACAGCGGAAGGAGCTGTGGGCAGGCCGCACTGTTTGGAATGGGATTTTGAATCTTTGGAACTGAATGCGGCTGCCGGAACGGTGACTGTCAGGGGGAAGATTGACCGAATTGATCTTTGCGATGGGACCTACGTCGTTACCGATTATAAACGAAGCCGCTGCCCTGGTTTTAGTGACCTGAAAGCAGGGGTGGATTTACAGATTGCTCTATATATTTTGGCTGTTGAACGTCAATTAGGGACTAAAACCGGCAGAAAAACTGCCGGCGGCGGTTATTATTCGATTGAAGGGTGTAAGAAAGATGGCGGCATGTGGAGAAAAGAAATGACTTCCGGGATGGCTTTTCGCAAGAAAAAACGCAGCGGTGATTTGGATGAAGACGGCTGGAATGATTTGCAAACGGCTGTCATATCGTATGCCGTACAATATGCAAACAACATTCGTGCAGCTTGCTTTCCGGTATTGCCGGGACGATCATGTTCGAATTATTGCCCGGCGAAAGACATCTGTCGTTATGATAAATACCGGATGGCTGCCAAGTCGCGGGAGGAAGGAAAATATGAATAATTATACACCTGTGCAACAAACAGCAATTACTTATATTGGCAATATGGCTTTGGCTGCCGGTGCCGGTTCAGGGAAAACCAGGGTATTAGTAGAACGATACGTTCATATTTTACGCACCCAAAAATCAAACTGCGATAATATTTTTGCGGTTACTTTTACGAATAAAGCGGCCAAAGAAATGAAAGAGAGAATTCGGGACCAGATTAAAATTTTGTTGAAGGATTCTCACAGCGGCAATGAACAGGTGTTTTTGGAAAAAACCAAACAACAGCTTGAGTATGCGCCGATTTCGACAATCCATAGTTTGTGCGGGCGAATTTTGCGGGATAATCCCGTAGAGGCGGTACTTGATCCGAATTTTAGCGTATTGGATGAGGTGCAGGCGGATTTATTGCTGAAGGAAACAGTCAATGACGTTTTACGGCGGGGAGCCAACACCGGCGCAGAATGGTTGGATAAGCTCGCTTATTCTTATGGCAAAAAAAGCTTATCGGGTGCGTTTGTAACTTTATATAAAAAATGCGAATTGCAAATCGCGTTGCAACAATTCGATCTGGAAAGCTTATTAACGCCTTATCGGCAGGGTCTGAACCAAGAAGCATCAATTAAAGAAAAACTAAAAACAGCATGCCAGGATCTGCTTGCGGCAAATTCCGGCAATGGAAAAAAGACTTTGCATGCCATGACGGTTGAGAATATAAGGGAACACTGGATGGAAGTCGAGGCTGCGATTGACCGGTATGGCAATAGTGATGATAGCCAGTCGGCGGAGCATACATTGGAACAGTATCTCGGCAGCTTGACCACCCGTGCCAAGGACAAGGAGATTGTTGCAGAAATTCAGATACGATACGAAGACTTGAAGCAGCTTGCCTTAACGCAAACCGCTTTAAAATTAATGCCGGCACTTCATCATTATTTGCTGGAGATCAGTGAGAATTTTGCCAAAAAGAAGAACAGTCTTCATGCGCTTACCTATAATGATCTAGAACAACGAACATGGAAATTATTATATGACAATAAAACTGTGTGCCGAAAATATCAAGAACGCATTCATCACATGATGGTCGATGAGTTTCAGGATACGAACGACTTGCAGCGACAGATTGTGTATTTGCTTTGTGGCGGGGATGCTGAGATCCTGTATGGTGAAAAGCTCTTTGTAGTCGGCGATCCCAAACAGTCCATTTACCGGTTTCGGGGAGCGGACGTAAGCGTTTTTGACCGCGTTTGCCGGGATATTGCCGCCGGCGGCGGGATGCTGCTGGATTTAGATACTAATTTTCGATCGGTTGCGGGCTTGCTGGAAGTATTCAATGATGTATTCGCGGATTTGATGGGTACGAGCGATGATTTGGTGAAATTTAACAATCTGCAGGCGCACCGGTTTTGTTCGGAGGATCTTCCGTGTGTTGAATTGCGTGTGATCGACAAAGGTTCCCTTGCCCCGGAGGACGAAGGGGTGGAAAAACAAGCTGAGGCGCTGGCGCAGCGGATTCGGGCCATGGTTGATCGGCGCGAGAACGTTATCCGGCAAGGCGAAAAAACAGGACCGGTTTCTTTCCGTGACATCGCGATTTTATTTTCTGCCAGTGCAACTATGCCGGTATACGAAGCTGCTCTGCAGCGTAATCGTATCCCCTATTATATTTTTGGCGGCCGGGGATTTTATCGCTGCCAGGAAATTTGCGATATGCTGAATCTTATGCGGGTTGTAGACAATTGCTACAACGAAACGGCGCTTGTCGGCGTATTGCGTTCCCCGTTTTTTATGCTGTCGGACGAGACTCTATTGTATCTAAAAATGCAAGGGGGAGCACTCTGGCAAGGGTTGAAAGAAGTCAAAAGCAATCAAGTATTGCCTGAGGAACAACAAAATGCTGCTCATTTGGCCTGGCAGACGATCAGTAAATTGCGTCATCTTTGCGGTTTTGTAAAAGTGGCTGATTTGCTGAAACTTGCTTTGGCGGAGACCGGGTATGCCGAATTGGCGCTGACAGAGTTTATGGGGCTGCAAGTTTATGCAAACATTTACAAACTGATTGCGATTGCCGAAGAGTTTCATGCAGAAGATTTTGCGACACTGAACGACTTTTTGCAATATATTGAAACACTGGCAAGTCAGCAAGCGGATGAAGGCGCAGAACAGATTGAGAGCGAAGCCGGCGATACGGTCAAACTGATGACTGTGCACAAAGCAAAGGGCCTGCAGTTTCCCGTCGTGTTTTTGCCGGAGCTGCAGCGCCGTTTTCATGAAGATACGGCATTGGCGATCTTTGATCCCTCCCAGGGTATTGGGTTGAAAGTTCCGGATAGTGCCGGGGCTATTGCGCCGACCCGCTTATACCAGGATGCTGCTGCGCGGGAACGCAAATACTCGTTTTTAGAAATGAAACGGTTGTTTTATGTAGCGGTTACCAGGGCCCAAGATTATTTGGTTTTATATACGATTATGGAAACCAGTAAAATCACCGTACAAAAAGACTTTCTGGAATTAAATACCTTCTTTAAATGGTTAGGGAAAATCTGCGGTTTTGAAGACGCTGATTCCTTGCCGGATGCTTTGCAGCCGGGAAAGGGGAAAATTCTTGTTTATCGCGATGCACCGGAGACTGTTTCCTTATCAGACATAACGATGGATCCGGAAGACAGCATTCAAAACATTGCTGTTCCGGATCCTGGCGAAATCAGCGATTTCATAGCTGCGCTCAAACCGGTGAGAGAACAAAAACCGGATACGGTCCGTTTTTTTTCAGCCAGTTCGCTGCAATTATACCGGCATTGCCCGCGTGCTTTTTTCTATCGTTATGTGGCAGGAATGCCAGCATTGGACACCCATTTGCCAGCTTCATCTCCGGGAGCAAGTGCGCCTGCCCATTTGGTGGGTTTGGCAATTCACCGTTTTTATGAGACTGTGCGGCCGGAAGACGACTTAATGGAGCGGCTCATGTCAGCGGCGCGCGAGGCGGTGCCCGCGGAGTGGGTTGATGAAGTGGCGAAGGTTTCTGTTCCTTTGGCGCTGCAATGTCGCCGCAGTGATTTTTTTCGCGGAATTACGGAGCGTATTTGGCGTCGGGAATGGCGTTTCAACTATTATTTAAATCAATTTTCGTTTACCGGCAGTGTAGATTGTTTGTTGGCTTACCCGGATGGAACGCTAGGCATTGTCGATTACAAAACCGATCTTGTCGACTCGGCCGGCTTTGCTGCCAAAGTGGAAGAATATCGCTGGCAGCTTGGGCTGTATGCACTGGCTGCGGAGGCTGTACATAAGCGGCCGGTAAAGGATGCCCGTCTGTATTTTGTCCGGCTGGACAAAACCGCAGAAGTTCCTGTTGGAAATGAACAGTTGTTGAATATCCAACAGGAACTTACAAACGCCTGCACCTACATTGCCGACCATCATGATGAGGCGGATTATTTATGTAATTCACAGTGGTGCTGTTTCTGTGAATTTACTGCGTTTTGTCCAGGTAGTCAGTCGCTATGCTAATGTCAGCTTTGTTCCTGGCGATACAATTTGAACCGGTATTTTAAACCGGCTTTCGACCGCTGACTTAAATGCTTCCGGTGATTGCGCTATGAGCGGCCAAGTGTTGTAATGCATAGGAACCACGATTCGTGGTTTTAACATTCCCGCCGCTTCTGCAGCGTCTTCCGGTCCCATGGTGAAGTTATCGCCAATTGGCAGAAGCGCATAATCAATTTTTTCCAGACGTCCCAATAGTTCCATGTCGCCAAACAAACCGGTGTCACCGGCAAAGTAAATAACGATGCCGAAGAAGTCGACGATAAATCCGCAAGCATGCCCGCCGGGAATTCCTGACCCATGAAAAGCAGGGGTGATCCGCACAGAACCAAAGTCGAATTTGTGTTTTCCGCCCAGATGCATGGCGTGTGAACTGCAGCCTTGCTGTGCACATAGGTTTGCGATTTCGGCAGTAGAAATCACCACGGCCTTGCTTCTTTGCGCGATATCCAAAGTATCTCCCAGGTGATCGCCATGGGCATGAGATACTAAGATGAAATTGCAGTCGATTTTTTTCGGATTAGCGGTGTTGAGCGGATTATTCGTAAAAAAAGGATCAAATAACAAACTTACGCCATTGTGAATCACTTGAAAACAAGAGTGTCCATAGTAATGCAATTGTGTCATGAGAAAGCCTCCTCAAACAAGATTATTCTGATTATTAAGTAAAATATTCGCGCATAACGCCCGAGTCCCTTTATTTTTTGTTTTCTGATCTTTTTAGCAGGGCAAAGCGGTCTTGTGGAGAATTTTTATATAAGTTATAATTTTTTATATGGAGGGGTATTATGATTCCGGTTATTTCTTTTGTTGGTAGATCGGATTGCGGAAAAACAACTTATTTGGAAAAGTTAATCCGAGAATTGAAGCTTCGTAATTTCAAAGTAGCTATCGTCAAACATGACGTTCATGGTTTTGAAATTGATAAGCCGGGAAAAGATACTTGGCGTCATGCTCAAGCCGGTGCAGACGTGGTCTGTATTTCTTCTCCGCAAAAAATGGCGATGATTAAAAAAGTGGATGAAGAATTGAAATTGGAAGAAGTTATCCAATATATCGATGGCGTGGACATCATTTTTACCGAAGGCTACAAGCGGGAAGCGAAAACGCGAATAGAAGTTTTCCGAAAAGCTGCTTGCGATAGCCCGCTTTGCGCAAATACAGAACTTTTGGCTATGGCTTCCGATGTTGTATTATATGATGATGTGCCAACTTTTAGCTTGGAGGACCCGGCGCCGATGGCTGATTTTTTGGTAAAGAAGGTATTGGGAAAGTAGAGGACGATAGGCATGATTGATTCCTTTAACCGGGCTATTGACTATCTGCGGGTATCTGTGACCGACCGTTGCAATTTTCGCTGTACTTACTGCATGCCGGATGAAGGCGTATCGCCTTTGCCGCATGCGGAAATATTATCTTACGAAGAAATATTACGTATGATTCGTATTGTCGGTCATCTTGGCGTCAGAAAGGTCCGCTTGACCGGAGGAGAGCCTTTGGTTCGTAAAGGAATAACCGGCTTTATCAGTCGTTTAACTGCACTAAATATAATTACTGATCTGTCGATGACAACAAATGGGAGTTTGTTGTCCGGCATGGCGCAAGAATTGAAGAAGGCGGGATTACAGCGAGTTAATATTAGTCTTGATACGGCCAATCCGGAAAAGTTCGCTCTTATAACCAGACGGGGGCGGTTGGAAGAAACGTTATCAGGAATTAAAAATGCGTTGGCTGCCGGTCTTACGCCGGTGAAGCTCAATGTCGTCCTGTCAGAACATTTTACGGATGATGACTTGATCTATTTTGTTGATTTAATTTATCGCCTGCCTGTTGCTGTTCGCTTTATTGAATATATGCCGATTGGCGCCGACAAGGCAGGAAGGGGATACAGCGTTGCGGCGGTCAAAGAAAGGATTCATAAGCTGGGAAAAGGGTTATTGCAGCCGATTGCGTTGGATACGGGCAATGGACCGGCTCGCTATTACCGTTTGCCGGGAGCCTTAGGAAGTTTTGGGTTTATTACCCCGATTTCAGAACATTTTTGTGGACAGTGCAACCGATTGCGTTTAACTGCAGATGGTAAATTTAAGCCCTGCCTATTATCGAATACAGAAATTGATGTAAAAACAGCGTTGCGATCCGGGGCGACTGACGAGGAAATCAAGCAGCTTTTTCTGCAAGCAGTTCGTGCCAAACCATCCGGACATAATTTGTGTCCGACTGACAAGCATTCTGAGGTTGACCGGCGCATGTCGCAAATTGGCGGTTAAAATGTTCCGGATTAACCTTTTCAACCAATGAACGAGCTGTTCAAAAAGGCTGAGATGCCAGGAACAAGGAGGCTTGCGATGCGTTGCGTACTCAACGTACGTAAGCAAGTAAACGCAGTTGTGACGCCGCAGATTAACCTTTTTCAACAGCTTTAGCCCGACTGGCAATACCAGTCGGGCTATCTTTAGGAAAGACAATTGGTAATACAGAACATCCCGCGATAAGGGGAATGAAAAAATGGAATTTATGAAAGCAAAAGCTTTAAATGAAGCACAGGAAATTTTGTTTAAAAGCTTAGACGGTTATGTCTTGGAAGCGGAAAAGATAGCATTGTCTAAGTCCTTAGGAAGAATTATTGCGAACGACCATGTGATGGAGGAAGATCTTCCTTCTTTTAGCCGGTCAACGGTGGATGGCTTTGCTGTGCGCAGTAGTGAACTATTTGTAGCCGGTGAAGGAATCCCTGTGGTATTGGATAATATTGGCGAAATTTTTATGGGAAGGACGACGGAACTGACCTTGGCGCCTGGGCAGGCGGCCAGCATTCCCACAGGGGGAATGCTGCCAATTGGCGCGGATGCCGTTGTCATGATTGAATATACGGAAAAACCGGACGAGAAGACCGTCCTGGTGGTAAAGCCGGTCGCTCCCGGTGAAAATGTCATTGCCAAAGGGGAAGATATGAAATCAGGAACGGTGATTGTTCATCGAGGCGAGAGAATTGGCGTGGCTCAGATCGGCGCTTTGGCGGCGTGCGGGTTTGCAGAAATTTCTGTGCGCAAGCAACCGCGAATCGGCATCCTTTCGACCGGTGATGAAGTTGTTGATATTGGGTCGAAGCCGGGAGGCGGACAAGTCCGTGATATCAATTCATACGCATTAGCGGCCATGTTGGAAGCGATCGGCTGTTCAACAATTCGTTATGGAATCATTCCCGATGATTATCAGCAGGTATTATTGGCCTTGAGGAAAGCTGTGAATGAAACTGATATGGTGCTCGTATCCGGCGGCAGTTCGGTTGGAACGAGGGACTATGCTGTTCAAGCGATAGCGGAGCTTGGGACGCCTGGAGTTTTGTTGCATGGCATTGCAGTAAAACCCGGTAAACCGACAATTTATGGTTTGATTGGTCAGGTACCGGTATTTGGATTGCCAGGGCATCCTGTATCGGCAATGACGATTTGTGAGCAATTAGTCAAACCGGTAATCGGACGATTACTTGGTCGAAGTGAATCGTTTCGGGGACGAGCGGTTCCGGCTCGCATTTCACGCAATATTGCTTCGGCGCCTGGGCGGGACGACTTTTTGCGAGTTCGCTTACTATGGAAGCAAGACGGATACGAAGCGGAACCAATCTTGGGGAAATCCGGCTTGATCAGCACAATGCTGCAGGCCGATGGCATTGTTCATATCGATACAGATTGTGGCGGGCTGTATGCCGGTGATCCGGTTATAGTAGAATTGATTTAATGCCTGAATTTTAGAATGGGGGGTCCATTTTGCGAAAGGTAAATTCATATCTGCAGTGTTTGCCCCGGGAAAAGGCTGTGCAGCTATGGTGGAATAAATTAGAAGATTGCGGGTATTTTCAAAACGTTCCATCGGAAATAATCGCTGTGCCGGATGCGCTAAACCGCGTATCTGCCAAATGTATTTTTGCAGGACGGTCTGTGCCTCATTACAATGGATCGGCAATGGATGGCATAGCCGTTCGGGCTCAAGACACGTTTGACGCTACGGAAATTGCTCCCATAAAACTGACGATATTGTCTGCAGGAACGCCTCTCGTTGCCGGCGGATGCTATATTGTCGATACAGGTGACGTATTGCCTGCGGGAACGAATGCAGTGATTATGGTCGAAGATACTCACCAACAAGGTGAAACGATTGAAATCATAGCTGCCGCCGCTCCATGGCAGCACGTTCGCATTGTTGGCGAGGACATCGCCGCAGGTGAAATGGTTTTGCCGGAAAACCACAAAATTACTCCGCCGGATATTGCCGCTTTAATGGCGTCAGGGCTGGATGAAGTGGAAGTAATTTGCCGTCCGCGCGTGGCGATCATCCCGACGGGAACGGAGCTGGTCTCATCATGGAAGGAATTAAGTCCGGGGAAAATCCTGGATGTGAATTCACATATGCTTTCCGCGCAAATTTCCAATTGGGGCGGTTTGCCTGAACGCCATGGAATTGTATACGATGACCATACGTCTTTACGGCAAGCTGTTGAAGAGTGTCTTGAACATTGCGATATGGTTGTGACAAACGCCGGGACATCGGCCGGTACGGAGGATTTTACCTCGCAAGTGTTAGCGGAATTGGGACAGGTATTGGTGCATGGAGTTGCCACCCGACCCGGAAAACCGGTTATATTGGCAATATGCAAGGGGAAACCGGTCATTGGCCTGCCAGGGTATCCTGTTTCAGCGATGTTAACTGCAGAATTATTTTTGCGGGATACGTTGTATGCAAGGCAAAAGCGTCCGCTGCCCTCCCCGCCGCAAATTTCAGCGACATTGGCCCGGCAAGTGTATTCCCCTATCGGGGTTGAAGAATATGTTAGAGTATCCTTAGGCGATGTACAGGGACACACCGTAGCCGCCCCTTTGAACAGAGGCGCAGGATTAATTTCCACATTAACAAAAGCCCGAGGCGTGATTCGAATCCCTGCGGAAGTTTCCGGGTTAGCGGCAGGCGCTTTGGTGAACGTCACGTTATTGACCGAGGAGCCGGTTACTGATGCGTTGCTGGCGGTAGGCAGCCATGATCTGTCGCTGGATATTTTGTCGGTATCTCTCCGGCGGCAAGCCGGATTAAATCTGTCCTGTGCGAATGTAGGCAGCATGGGAGGAATTATGGCGATCCGCAATAATGAAGCTCATATTGCAGGCGTTCACATCCTTGATCCGGATACCGGCGAATATAATATTTCTGCTGTCAAAAAATATTTGGCAGGCGGACGATGGCATTTAGTTCATTTGGCCATGCGGGAACAAGGTCTCATGGTAGCTCCCGGCAATCCGAAAAATATTCGAACATTAGAGGATCTGGTACAGCCCGAAGTCGAGTTTGTTAATCGGCAGCGTGGTTCAGGGACCAGGCTGCTTCTGGATTACCAACTGAAAAAAGCAGGCGTTGGCGCGGACAAAATTTCTGGGTACGATAAAGAAGCAGGGACTCATATGGCGGTTGCTGCAATGATTTCTGATGGCGTTGTTGATGCCGGAATGGGTATTCAGGCCGCTGCGAAAGCATTTGGCTTGGAATTTATTCCAATAGCGCACGAACAATACGATCTGTTGCTGAATTTCTTACCCGATGATCCTCGTTTAAGCTTGATCATCAATATATTGAAGTCAGCTGATTTTCGTCGCGAGGTAGAGGGTTTGGGGGGGTATGATTTATCCTCTTCAGGCAAAATAATAATCACTCGCTGATGTGGGAAGGATACGGGCGCATGGTAATAGAAGTGAGTATGCATGGAATACTAAATCGGCATATGCCGAACGGTTCAAGCGGAGTTTTGACGGTGGATGTGTTGGATGATATTACTGTCTTAGACTTGCTTGCGGAACTGGAAATTGACCATGCCAAAGTCTGGACCATTACGGTCAACGGGAAAAATTCGCAGTTGAAGCAAAGTTTAAAAGATGGAGACCGGCTTGCCTTATATCCGCCTGAATATTAAATTGAAGGGGGAGATCGTATGAAGTTGACGCATTTTAACGAAGCAGGTAAAGCCCATATGGTCGATGTTACAGTGAAGGACGACACTGTCCGCGAAGCTGTTGCCGAAGGAAGAATTTCCATGAAACCGGAAACCTTGGCATTGATACAACAAGGAGCATTAGGCAAAGGGGATGTTTTGGGAGTTGCCCAAGTGGGTGGGATCATGGCTGCGAAGAAAACATGGGATCTGATTCCGATGTGTCATCCTTTGCTTTTGACCGGCGTTAATATTGAGTTTCATATCAATAGCGAGATAAATGCCGTAGAAATTCGTGCGACAGTAAGCACAACAGGAAAGACCGGAGTGGAAATGGAAGCGCTTACCGGCGTTTCTGCAGCAGCTTTGACTATTTATGACATGTGTAAAGCCGTTGATCGCAGCATGACAATTGAATATGTCCGCTTAATGGCTAAATCTGGCGGAAAGAGCGGAACTTTTGTCCGCAAGGACGAGTAGGAGGGTATGAATATTTATGCATAATAATGAAGATAATATGGCTATGTTTACGATTGGAATTATCACTGCCAGTGATAAAGGGGCGCGAGGCGAGCGGGAGGATATCAGCGGGAAAACGATTGCCCGACTGTTGAAAGACATTGGGACAACGAAGGAATATACTGTGGTGCCTGATGTGCAGGAATTGATCAGTCAGGAAATCGTTCGCATGGCTGACGAATGCGGTATCGATTTGATTTTGACGACCGGTGGAACCGGATTAGGGCCGCGCGACGTTACGCCTGAGGCTACGTTAGCGGTCATTGACCGTTTAGTACCAGGGATACCGGAAGCGATTAGAGCAAAATCCTTGGAAAAAACGTCAAGAGCGATGCTGTCTCGTGCTGTAGCCGGCGTACGCGGACGAACGTTGATTATTAATTTGCCGGGAAGTCCGCGCGGCGTAGAGGAATGTTTGGAGGTTGTCTTGCCAGCATTGGAACATGGTCTGGCGATTATGAAGGGTCAAGCCAGCGAATGCGCCCGCCATTAAATAAGGTGGAAAAATTACTTGACAGGCGGATTTGCTTTTGTTAAAGTAGAGTCAATAATATAGCAGGAAATGCAATGATTGGGATAAGTAAGTCGGAAACGTCTTTCAGAGAGCCGGGGGGGGGTGAGACCCGGTAGATGGGCTGGCTGAAATACACCCATGAGCAGCAGGTTGAAAGCTTGTCGAGTAGACCGCGCCGGACTGCCACCGTTAGCAGAGGATAGGGTATCGAATGTGCACGTTCTGTACCCGAAATACGAGCGGCTTGCAATGCAAGCAGGGTGGTACCGCGGGTTTATCTATCCCGTCCCTGATTTCAGGGGCGGGATTTTTGTATGCTCGACCGGGTTTCTCACTTGTGATTTCCAGCATGTTATTCAGCAAATTGTAGCAAAAAGCAGGAGGAATAGAACATGATTATTGTGATGAGTCCGCAAGCGAGCAAAGAAGAATTGCAGCAAGTGATAGATAGGGTCGAAGCAGCCAATTGTAAAGTTCATTTGTCGGAAGGACGTGTGAGAACGATCATTGGCGTGATAGGGGAGAAGAAGTTAATGGCGGAATTGCCGCTTGAAGCGATGGATGGTGTGGAAAAAGTTGTAGAAGTGACCGAAAGTTATAAATTGGTTACGCGTGAATTTAAACAGGAAGATACGGTAATTGACATAGGCGGAGTTCTGATAGGCGGAGAAAATCTAGTAGTTATGGCTGGACCATGCGCGGTAGAAAGCCGTGAACAGCTGCTCGAATCAGCGCGGATAGTCAAAGCCGGCGGCGCGCAATTTTTGCGCGGCGGTGCTTTTAAACCGCGGACGTCCCCCTATGCATTCCAGGGATTAGAAGAAAAAGGACTTGAGTTATTAGCTGAAGCCCGCGAAAAAACAGGATTAAAGATTGTTACGGAAGTGATGGACGTTCAATCTGTTGCAATCGTAGCGGATTGTGCAGATATTCTGCAAATTGGCGCCCGGAATATGCAAAATTTCCAATTATTAAAATCAGTGGGCAGAATAAATAAGCCAGTACTGCTGAAACGGGGAATGGCAGCCACCCTGAATGAATGGCTGAACGCCGCAGAATACATTATGAATGAAGGAAATTATAACGTCATTTTATGTGAACGCGGAATAAGGACTTTTGAAGACTATACACGCAACACCTTGGATCTAAGCGCAGTGGCCGCAATTAAAATGATTAGCCATTTGCCGGTTATTGTAGATCCCAGCCATGGTACCGGCGTATGGAAGTTGGTTGGCCCGATGGCGCGGGCTGCTGTGGCAGCCGGTGCAGACGGATTAATGATTGAAGTCCATCCTAATCCGGCAGTGGCATTATCTGACGGTAAACAATCACTAACTCCGAAAAAGTTTAATCTACTGATGAAAGATCTTGCTGCAATTGCCCATGTGATGGGAAGAACATTAGTATGAAAAAATTGCACATCACCATTATTGGATTAGGTTTGATCGGCGGATCTTTGGCGCTGGCTTTTCGGCAGAATAATAAAGGCTGCCTTCAAGTAACCGGAACAGATGCGGACAGGCTGACCCGAGAACAAGCTGTGAAATTACAGATCGTGGATATTGTGGTCGAGGATGTTTGTGACAGTGTACGGGATGCGGATCTTGTATTTCTGTGTACACCCGTTTTGCAAATCGTCCCGTTGGTAGAAAAAATCGCTCCACATCTTAAACAAGGCGCTATTCTTTCCGATGTGGGAAGTACCAAACAATATTTGCAGGAAGAATTGACAAAAATATTGCCCAATCACATTCATTATATTGGCGGTCATCCGATGGCTGGCAAAGAAAAAAGCGGCATTACGGCCGCGGATAAAGATCTTTTTCGCAATAAATGGTACATCCTCATGTCGGGTGCAAAAGCTTCTTCACAGGCTATCGCATTATTAGAGGAACTGATTTCTTCAACCGGCGCAATCCTCACTACCATGGATACCGGAACGCATGACCGGTGTACGGCTGTTCTCAGTCATGTTCCGCACCTGGCGGCTGCTGCGTTGGTGAATTTACTCGAAGAGTGTCCCGATCCGGGTCATGGCCGGCAGTTGGCCGGAGGCGGTTTTCGCGATACGACGCGGATTGCCTCCTCCAATGCCGATATGTGGGCCGATATTTGTATGACCAACCAAGAAGCAATCAGTGATAGTTTAGAGAAGATGCAAATCATGCTGCAAGGGTTGAACGAAAAAATTCGTAGAGGAGACCGTCAGGCCGTACATGCTTTTTTCCATAATGCGAAAATGAGAAGAGATGAATTGTTGGCTTGTTTGCCTGAGAACAGCGATTAACAAATTATTCAGCGGGTCACTTTGCTCCACTGTGCGTTAATAATTTGCGCCATTAATTTTTTCCCTTCAATATCGAGATGCAGGCCATCGACGGCAAAATGATCCGGCAGGCTGCGATCGGGATCCATAAAATATGGTTCGAGGTCGATCACATAACGTTGTTGCCGAATAAACCGGTTTACAATATCAAACCGTTCGCGCCAATCGGGGACGGTTTCTTCATTGAAAGCGCGAAGAATGAATTCAGGGTTTATGGGCGGCAATGTCATAAAAATCGGCCGAATTCCGTTCGCGAGACATTTTTCGCGCACGATGGTAAGATCTTTTATCACTTGCGAAGGGGCAGCTCCGCCGCGAAGGCTGTTTGTCCCTCCGAGAATAATCAAATATTTCGGATGAAATGGCAGCACTTCTTCTTCGAAACGGTCCACCATTGTTTCGGACGTGTCACCGCTTCGACCTAGATTAACGGTTGGGAAATTTAAATAAGTTTGAAAACTATATTCCCAATCTGATGGGGAATATGAGATTGCACCCCCGCCGTGGGTGATACTATCGCCGTAACACGCAGAATAGTTGCCTTTGCTCAGATCGACCACAAAAGGCTGTGCATCCGAAAAAATGCCCACAGTCTGTCCGTCATTATCCAATCCGCGCACTCGCCAATAATAAATTCCCGGTATGATCCTAGCTTCATCATCGTAACAGTCAAACGCAATGACTTGCTTACTCCATATCCGATGGACGGAGGGTGCAGTGCCGTTCGGGTTTTCGGGCGGCGAAGAAGTAATCTCCACTTCATAGCGGGTGGCCCCGCGAATGGGGATCCAGGAATAAGCCGGGTAAAGCGGCGTCGGCATGCCGTTTTGATTAAAGGTGGTATTGAGAAGCGGTTTAAGCGGCCGTTTGATTGAACGGTCAATAAAAATTTCCCCGGCATCAGAAAAAACGCCCATCGGCGAACCCGTATAATCCAGAGCCCTCACCCGCCAGTAAAAATGATTGCCGGCATGATTTTCCAAACTGGCGTTAAAGCCGTTATTGAATATTTCGCGCGAGGTGGCTATGCGGTACATGGAAGGCTCAATATCATTCGGATTTTCCGGCGGTTGACTTAGCAATTCAATTTCATAAAATACGGCGCCCTGTACTACGCTCCATGCAAGCATAGGCTGTTCCGGAGCAGGAGATTCTGCAGGATATTTTGAAAGCAGTTGCGGTTTTACCTGGGCAAAGTCTTTCGGAGTGACTTTCATGACTTCTGCTAAATTAACCGCATCGGAAAAAGAACCAATCGGGTTATTAAATAAACCGCGCGCCGAAACCCGCCAATAGGTACGAAAAGGGAAGCTCTGGTTAATAATCAGGGTTTTATCCCAGGTGCTATATTTGGCGATGATTTTGGACTTTGGCATTTTTTTCTGATCACTGACAGGAGGCGTACTTAATATTTCTACTTCGTAATGAACCGGTAAGAGGAATTTTGTCCAAGTGAGAAGATATTCATTGCTTTGCTCGGTGACTTCAAGGTCTGGTTTGTAATCGAGCACACCGAAGAACAGGCTGCTTTCAAAACTGATGACAGCGATCAGCAAGACAGCGATGAGGGTAGAAATAAAGCGCTTCATGCTAAGTTCACCTTCTTTATCTTCGTTAACAGCCTAAGGCTCACTGAATGAAAAGGAATTGCGCTGTTTATGGCGAATTCCTTTTTTAGTACACCAGAAAGTATAAATTTTTTTTATCTGGTGTACATAAGTGCAACCAACGGCTTCCGCCGTCGCTATAAAAGTTCGGCGCAAGCCGGGTTTTCTAAAGTTTTGTGAAAAGATGCGGAGGGATTTTGATGTCGGAATATGCAAACATGCCGCCCCAAGAAATACGCAAATTATTCCGGGCCAACAAATTAGTTCGGCCAACCTCGGGAATGGCAAAAGGCTTTACGCAAGCCAATCTGGCCATCTTACCACGTGAACTGGCCTTTGATTTCTTACTGTTTGCCCAACGTAATCCCAAACCATGTCCGGTACTTGATGTCACTGAAATGGGTTCAGCTGAACCTCGCTTGATGGCGCCTGGAGCGGATTTGCGGTTCGATATCCCGAAATATCGAATTTATCGTCATGGTGAGTTGGTGGAGGAAGTTTTGGATTTGGCAAAATATTGGCGTGATGATTTGGTCGCTTTTTTATTAGGCTGCAGTTTTACTTTTGAAACGCCGCTTCTGGACGCCGATATTCCGATCCGTCATATTGAAGAGAACTGTAATGTTCCGATGTACATCACGAATATTGAATGCCAGAGGGCAGGCGTATTTCATGGTCCTGTTGTGGTTAGCATGCGGCCGATCCCCCAAGCAATGGTTATCCGTGCGGTACAGATCACATCACGGTTTCCGGCAGTGCATGGTGCACCGATCCATTTGGGTGATCCGGAAGCCATCGGCATTAAGGATATTGCAAAACCCGATTTCGGCGATCCCGTTACCATCCGTCCAGGTGAAGTACCGGTATTTTGGGCTTGTGGAGTTACGCCGCAAGCGGTTGCCATGACTGTAAAACCGGAATTGATGATTACGCATGCGCCTGGGCACATGTTTATTTGCGACGTGAAAGACCATAATATGTCTGTTTTGTAAGAGTCAGATAGCTAAATCAAACAATATTGTTTTCTGGACAAAAATGGGAAGAAAAGGGATAGGCAAGGCCATTCCCTTTTCGTTTTTTTTTGACAGGATAATTTCAATTTCAGGCATTTGTTTTGTTTGCCGGCTGCCGGGAAGTAAGTGCAGATTTAACGATAACACCAGGAATGTTGCCAAGTTTGCCGGTTAGTGCGCCAACCTCATCGGTGCTGCCCTCAATTAGAAGCGCAATCAACCCGACATTTTCTTCCTGTTTAGGAATTCCCATCCGGCCAATGATGATTTGACCGTATCCACTAATAATACTATTCACTTTGTCGGCGACAGCATGCGGATTATTAAGAACAATCCCAATTACGCCAATCCTTTTGGACATTGAATGAATCCTCCTTTGAGAAGCGAACCTGCCTGTCCGGTTATTCTTTCATGAGTGATGTTATTATACAATACATTAAAAAATCCTGCAATTTGCACTTTGCTGAAGGATAACAACTTAATCTGTGCAGGGGCAGGAGTTGACGGCTTGAAAGGCAAATAAGTATACTAAAGGAATGATCCTTCTGATTGTCTATAAATAGAAAGCAACGGAGGAGTATGGGGCGTGGAGCTGTTTTTGTTTTTTAAGGGGATTCTTGTTGGATTTTCTATTGCCGCTCCGGTAGGGCCGATCGGCATTCTATGTATTCGCCGTACCTTTGCCAAGGGCCGGGCCTATGGATTTTACTCCGGTTTGGGAGCGGCGACGGCCGATGCAATATATGGAGGAATCGCTGCCTTTGGACTTACTTTTATTTCCGATTTTATGATCAGCCAAAAACTGCGGCTATCCATTGCGGGTGGCATTTTTCTTTGTTGGCTTGGGATTAGGGCGTTTTTAAGCAAACCTTTGCAGGGAGAAACCTCGATCGATGTGTCCAGCAATGGATTGCTGGGAGCGTATCTGTCCACATTTGCATTAACTTTGACTAATCCGCTGACAATCATTGCTTATGTAATGATTTTTGCCGGATTGGGGTTGGCCGATGCCGGAAAAAACTATTTTTCCGCTGTTATTATGGTTTTGGGGGTGTTTACCGGCTCTGCAATTTGGTGGTTTTTTCTTAGTGCCGGTATTAGCTTTTTCCAAATACGGCTTAGTCCGAAATGGCTCGTGTTAGTGAACAAACTATCGGGGCTCATTCTCTTTTTATTTGGGGTCCTGGTATTTTGGAGCATTGGCAGTTAAACGAAATTATTTAAACGGGAAAGGACTTGTATGTTATGGAACCGCTCATTTCACAAGCAAAGACGATGCATCATTCGCTAATTGAAATCCGTCGCGCCATTCACCGCTATCCGGAAATCGGATTTCAGGAACACCGAACATCCCAGTTAATCCGTACTATATTGCAAAGTTATGGCGTAGAGATTCTCCCATTAAACAAGGAAACAGGCGTTGTTGGAATTATTGAAGGAAAACAGCCGGGAAAAGTTGTCGCATTGCGGGCGGATATAGACGCGCTGCCTGTCCAGGAGGAAAACGACGTATCTTACCAATCACAGACCCCCGGTGTGATGCATGCTTGCGGTCACGATGCGCACATTGCCTGTTTGCTGGGAGCAGCCCGCTTGTTAGTGCAGCGTCGGAACGAACTGAAAGGGACAGTGAAGTTGCTTTTTCAGCCGGCGGAGGAGCTTTTTGGCGGGGCGCAGTCGTTGATTGATCAAGGAGTACTTGCTGCACCCAAAGTGGATGTGATTTTTGGTCTGCATACGAAACCGGATATTCCGGTTGGCAAAATTGCCTTTAAATCCGGTCCATTGATGGCAGCCGTGGATGTTATTCGTATTACAGTACAGGGAAAGGGCGGGCATGGCGCCATGCCGCATACAACCCTTGATCCAATTGTCGCGGCCGCGGCTATTATTCAGGGCGCGCAGACCATTGTCAGCAGACAGGTAAATCCGTTGGATGCTGTTGTTATTTCTTTTGGCAGTATTCATGGCGGTGAAGCCAATAATGTGATCCCGGAAAAAGTCGAAATATGGGGTACCGTGCGAACTTTTTGTCCGCAGCTGCGAAGCGGGATGCCGGAACGTCTCCGTTCGATGGTCACTCACATTGCCGCTGCGATGAATACAGAAGTCGATATGATGTATCGCCACGACCTGCCTGCCGTGATTAATCCGGAGAATTTGCAAAAATTTTGCCGGCAATCATTGGAAAAAGTAGTCGGCGCCGAAGGATTGGTTGCAGCATTCCCTTGTATGGGCGGTGAAGATTTTGCCATCTATCAGCAACAGACGCCGGGAGTTTATTTTTGGCTTGGTACCGGCAGCCAGTCAATCGGAATGGATTTACAGTGGCACCATCCGAAATTTGACATTGATGAAGGTGCATTGCCCTATGGGGCGGCAGCTTTATCCCAATTAACGTTGGATTACTTGCAGGATTTTGCTGATTAGCCGCTAATGTACTAAAAGATCAAGTTTCCCAGCAATCACAATTTATGTGTGCGAAATTAGAGAGGGGTCATCAAATTGAAGAAAGACGTCAAACAGCTGGTACAGGAACAACATGAAGCGGTGGTAGCCTTACGGCGCTATTTCCACATGTATCCCGAATTAAGCACCCAAGAATTCAATACCCAGAAAAGAATTATGGCAGAACTGACAGCGCTGGGTCTGAAACCGCGGCCGATAGCCAACACAGGCGTCATTGCCGAATTAGAGGGCGCGAAACAGGGCCCTACTTTGGCAATTCGTGCTGATATAGATGCACTGCCGATCCAGGATGAGTGTGAGCAATCGTATCAGTCGCAAAATCATGGCGTGTGCCATGCCTGCGGTCATGACGGGCACATTGCCATGCTGCTGGGTGTTGCCAAGGTATTAACCGAAATGAAAGAAGAGTTGGCCGGTAATGTCCGTTTTTTGTTTCAGCCGACGGAAGAAAAATTTCCCGGCGGAGCGTTATCTCTCATTGCAGAGGGCGCATTGGACGGCGTGGATATGATTATCGGCGCTCATCTGTGGCAGCCCGTTCCAATTGATGCAATCGGGATTGCCTACGGAAGAATGATGGCGGCGCCCGATGAGTTTGCCATTACTGTAAAAGGCCGTGGAGGACACGGTTCAATGCCTCATCAAACCGTCAGCGCATTACTGGTTGCTGCACAAATCGCCACTGCACTCAGTTCTGTGACCAGTCTGAGTGTCGATCCGCTGGAAGCAGCGGTATTGTCAATCGGTTCCTTCCATTCGGGCGAAGTGTTCAATATTATCCCTGATACTGCTGTCATGAAAGGGACTGTACGGTCATTTGAACAGCAAGTCAGGCTAAAGGTATTTGAACGAATTGAACAGATCACCAAAGGGATCTGTGAAGCAGCCGGCGCAACCTATTCCGTTGATAAAATCTTCGGGTTCCCGCCGGTGATCAATGATTTGGCGATTACTAAAACTTTTGCCGAAGTTGGCGCCGAAGTATTGGGGAATCAAGGTGTGACTCAAATTCAACCATCCATGGGCGGAGAGGATTTTTCCTATTTTCAGGAAAAAGTTCCGGGAGCATTTATTTTTGTTGGAATTGGCAATCCGGAAAAAGGGATTGTTTATCCTCACCATCACCCCAAATTTGATATGGATGAAAAGGCGTTGGCAAACGGAGTAGAAGTGATGGCCAGAACAGCACTAAAACTCTTATCCTAAAAACGTGATACGGACCACATCATCTTATATAGTTCGTTTTTAATCCTGCCTTTCGGGGTAGGATTTTTTTTTAATCTGTGGAATGATATAATGTTGATGCATGGAAATGAAATAATGGAATGGGTGATTTTTTTTTGCGCGATGAAATCCGGGGATATATGGCAGTGGCCGTCGCAGCAGTTTTGTGGGGCGTTGGCGGATCTGTTGCAAAATTAATGTTTAATCAGGCGATGAGTCCTTTTTTGCTTGTAAAGTTACGGCTCTCATTGTCTTTTTTGGTGTTGGCGGTAGGCTTGTATTTTTACAAGCCGGAATTGTTGAAAATTTCTAAGCGGGATATTGGCTATTTTGCAATTTTGGGGATCTTCGGCATGTCGGCGGTCAATTTTTTTTATTACTTTACAATCTTGTCCACAAATGTGGCGACGGCGGTTTTTCTGGAGTATTTAGCACCTGTGTTTATGGCTGCCTATGCTGTTCTTTGGCAAAAAGTTTCTCTTGGCTGGTTTCGCGGCGGGGCGGTTTTTTTGGCTACGTTTGGCGGGTTGCTGATTTTGCTGGGAACGGGAGATTTGGCATCAATCAGTATGATGGGAGTGGCCAGCGGACTTTTGTCAGCTGTATTCATGGCCTTTAATACTATTTTTGGCCAGCGGGCAGTCCGTCAATATCAGCCTGTTACGGCACTGCTTTATTCGATTGGTTTTGGAGCTTTGTTTTGGTGGGTTATCCTTCCTCATGGCTGGGAAAGCGAAGGGATCACAGCTGCTCATTTGGGGATGTTGTCGTATGTCGTCATATTTTCTACAATTATACCATTTTTGTTGTATTTCATAGGAATGCGTTTTTTGCCGCCGACTAACGTAGGGGTAACCGCTTGTATGGAACCTGTTTGGGCGTCATTGGTTGCTTATTGGGTATTAGGGGAAACAATGAGCGTTTTGCAAATGGCTGGCGGTGCATTGGTTGTTATTGCGGTTATTTTGCTGCAATTGAATTTTAAATCTAAACCGGATATTGGGGGTAGTTGAGATGCATATTGTTTTGGTAGAACCCGAAATTCCCGGCAACACTGGGAATATTGCCCGCTTATGTGCGGCTACGGGTTTCGAATTGCATTTGGTTCGTCCGTTGGGCTTTTCGATTGAGGACCGTTATTTGAAACGAGCCGGGCTTGATTATTGGCATTTGGTTACAGTTCACTGCCACGATAGTTTTCCTGAATTGGCCGAGCAATACGCCGGTCATGCTTTTTATTTTAATACGACAAAAGCGCAAAAAAAATATACGGATATTTCTTTTTCGCAGGATGATTTTCTGGTTTTTGGCAAAGAAACAGCAGGCTTGCCGGAAGATTTGCTTGCGGCTAATGAAACGCATTGCATCCGGGTTCCAATGTTGGAAGACGCCCGATCGCTGAATCTTTCCAATGCAGTCGCCGTTGTGGCGTATGAAGCCTTGCGGCAAATGAATTTTCTTTCATTGCGCTAACAAAGAGTTGGCTTATTTCCTCGGAATAATGAAACGGAAATTTTATCAAGCAGGATTTTTAAGGATTGCCATGGAAGCAATATCAACGTACTGTTGAAAGTAGAAGTAAGGAAATAAGTATTATATAAGATAAGGTGGAATGAATATGAATATTCATGATAAGGCTCATGATCTGGCAAAGGCGTTGAATACTTCCGACGAATATCAGGCTGTTTTGAAAGCCAAGCAACCGCTTGCTGCCGACCCTGCCGCAAAAAAAATGGTGAATGATTTTTTTGCCAAACAAATGGAAGTTGAGTATGCAGCGTTATCCGGCGCGCCTGAGGATAAGGACAAGAAAGAGCAATTACAGAAGATGATTGAATTGATCCGCTATAATAAAACTGCACTGGACTATATACAAGCGCAGGGACGTTTCCAAATGGTTATGAATGATATTTCGAAAATTATTGCCGAATCGGTAGCTGAAGGACTAGATATTCTTGGAAAAAAATAAATGTTCACGAGCGGTTTTACAGGAAATACAAAAAAGTTTACCATCAACCCGCATGCTATTTTCGGAACCGCTGGCAAAATATACGACGTTTAAAATTGGCGGGCCTGCTGATTGTATTATTTTTCCGTCTTCCGTTCAAGATGTTGCGACTGTACTATCTCTAACGAATGAACAGCAGGTTCCTCTAACAATATTGGGAAATGGATCCAATGTACTTGTTTTGGATGGCGGAATACGGGGCATTGTGTTGAAATTTGACAAGGATTTTGCCGGCATCCGCCATGAAGGCGCCCGAATTGTTGCCGGCGCAGGCGCATTATTGTCTGATGTATCCACTTATGCTTCAAAACAAGGGTTAACGGGGTTTGAATTTGCAATCGGCATTCCTGGCAGTGTCGGTGGTGCAGTGTTTATGAATGCCGGAGCGTATGAAAGCGACATGAGTTGTGTCGTCAATTCTGTAACGGCTGTATCGCCTTTAGGCGAGATAAGGCGATTTTCCCGCCAGGACATTGCTTTTCGTTACCGGCATAGTGTTTTTCAAGAAAATCATTACGTGGTTTGCGAAGTGGAAATTGATTTACAAAAAGGCGAAAATAATCATATTTGCCAAAAAATGAACGAATTAACTCTTCGTCGGGAAAGCAAACAGCCCATTGAACTGCCAAGTGCGGGCAGCACGTTTAAACGGCCGCCCGGCCAATTTGCCGGCACATTAATTGATCAGGCCGGACTCAAAGGATTTAAAATCGGCGGCGCGCAAGTGTCGGGCAAACATGCCGGCTTTGTTGTGAATGCCGGAGGAGCGACTGCGCAAGACGTACTGACTCTCATTCAGGAGGTTCAACGTCGGGTGCAGAACCAGTTTGGGGTACTATTACAGCCGGAAGTGCGTGTTTTGGGAGAAGAATCCGATCATTGAAAAGGATGTGGCTCTATGCGGTTGACTTTTCTGGGAGCAACGATGATGGTTACCGGATCATCTTATTTGCTGGAAGCGGATAATAAGAAAATTTTGATCGATTGCGGCATGTTTCAGGGATCCAAAGCTGTGGTCTTATTGAATAAACGAGGGTTCTTATTTAATCCTGCTGAGATTGATTGCGTACTTTTGACTCACTCGCACATTGACCACAGTGGATTGTTGCCTAAGCTTTGCAAAGAAGGCTTTAAGGGCGAAATTTATGCTACCAAAGTCACCACGGAGTTGGCGGGTATCATGCTGCCGGACAGTGCGCACATCCAGGAATTCGATACGGAAATTGCAAACCGCAAAGGCCGTCGTGCCGGTCGTGCCATGGTGCAGGCGTTATATTCGGTGGATGATGCGTATGAATGTTTGGAACATTTTAGGCCGGTCGCGTATGATACGAAACTTTCTTTGTCTCCGCAAGTTTCCGTTACTTTTCGGGATGCGGGACACATCCTTGGGTCTTCTATACTTGAAGTGTGGGTCGACGAAGGAGGACAAAACACGAAACTTGTTTTTTCCGGTGATTTAGGCCAGAAAAATCAGCCGATTATCAAGGATCCGACAATAATTGAAGCTGCGGATTATGTTATCACCGAAGCCACCTACGGCAATCGACTTCATGACCACTATGACAAGCAAGAGCGGCTGGCAAAAATTATTAATGAGACGGTGCGACGAGGCGGAAATTTAATCATTCCTGCTTTTGCAGTCGGGCGTACGCAAACGCTGCTGTATTATTTACGGGAACTTTTGAAAGAAAATAAAATTCCTGATATTCCGGTGTTTATTGACAGTCCGCTGGCTATCTCCGCTACCGATATCTTTATGCGCAATCCTCAAGAGTATGATCAGGAAGCTTATAATCTGCTAATCAAGGATCGCTCCAATCCTCTTCATCTGCCGCAGTTGATTTTTACCAGAACAGCGGATGAATCCAAGCTTTTGAATAAACTGGAACAGCCGTCAATCATCATATCCGCAAGCGGCATGGCCGAGGCGGGCAGAATTCTGCATCACTTAAAACATAATTTATGGCGTCCGGAAGCCAGCATCCTGTTCGTTGGCTATCAGGCAGAAGGCAGTATGGGGCGTCGTCTTCTTGACGGCGAAAAAAAAGTGCGGATTATGAACGACGAGATTAGTGTCAAGGCATCGATTTACAATATAGACGAGTTGTCGGCGCATGCGGATCAAAGCGGACTGCTTGATTGGTTAAGTCATTTCCAAAATGTTAAGCCTGCCAATGTTTTTGTTATTCATGGTGAGGCGGAGGCGACGGAAACGTTTGCCGCTCTGATCAAAGAAAAGCTGGAACTGCCGTCATACATTCCGCATTATGGCGATACAGCTGTGATAAGCGGCCGCGAATGGCGGATTGAACCATCAACAGTTTCAGTGGTTGTCCCCGCTATTCAGCAATTACGTGATGCTTTTGCGCAAATCGAAGAGGAATTCGCGTCATATCGGCGCGGTGTAGAAAAAGAGGCGGCGGAAAACGTAAAGAAAGTTCCGGATATTATGCGTAAGCTGGAAAGAATACAAACTGTCATTCGCAGGACAGCAGGCAAAGATTAACTTCACCTGGATTAAGTCTGCATTGATCAATATGAAGTTTAGTGATGGTATTTATTTTCATTCTATAGTATAATAAAAAGGTTAATAATGAATTACTGGGATGCATTAAGAAAGGCCTTGCATCTCTTTTCTTTTCGGTTGCAGTTATTATCGCGGTTCCGGAAAATTAACGCCAGCAAGTATTAGGAGGGTTTGAATATGAAACGAAATGATTTACGCAATGTGGCCATTATTGCCCACGTTGACCACGGTAAAACAACACTGGTAGATGCGATGCTGAGACAAAGCGGGGTATTCCGCGCCAATGAGCAGGTTGCCGAACGCGTGATGGATTCCAATGATTTGGAACGGGAACGCGGAATTACCATCCTGTCCAAAAATACGGCCGTCATGCACGACGGGATTAAAATCAACATCGTCGATACTCCCGGACACGCTGATTTTGGCGGTGAGGTTGAACGGGTATTGAACATGGTCAATGGAGTGCTTCTATTGGTTGATGCATTCGAAGGACCGATGCCGCAGACCAAGTATGTTTTGCGTAAGGCTTTGGAACAAAAATTAAAACCGATTGTTGTCATTAATAAAATCGACCGCCCGGATGAGCGGGTTAAAGATGTAGTGGATGAAGTTCTGGAGTTATTCATGGAATTGGATGCTACCGACGAACAGCTTGATTTCCCTGTTGTCTATGCGTCAGCCCGTGCCGGGGTTGCGAAATTGGCTATGGATGATGAGAGTACGGATCTGGCGCCGTTATTTAAGATGTTAATTGATGAAATCCCTGCACCGCAGGGAGATATTGAAGGCCCGTTGCAGATTATGATTACGACACTGGATTATGATGATTATGTCGGTCGGATTGCAATCGGACGTGTGATCCGCGGACGGGTTTATAACGGTCAGCAGGTTTTCATTTTGAATGGCGAAAGTGAACGCAAGGCGAAAATCGGCCGTTTATACACCTATGAAGGATTGAAACGAACGGAAGTGCCGGAAGCTGCATTAGGCGATATTGTGGCGATTATCGGTTTGGACGACGTCAATATTGGCGAAACGATTGCTGACCCGGAAAACCCGGAAGCATTGCCGATGATAAACATTGATGAACCGACTTTGGCAATGGTATTTCGAGTGAATAACAGCCCGTTTGCCGGTAAAGAAGGTCAATTTGTGACTTCTCGCCATCTGCGCGACCGTTTGTTTAAAGAAGTTGAAACCAACGTGAGTATGCGGGTGAATGAAACGGACAGCCCGGATTCTTATGAGGTTTCCGGTCGCGGCGAACTGCATCTTTCCATCCTGATCGAAACGATGCGCCGCGAAGGTTTTGAGTTTCAGGTCGGTAAACCAAAAGTAATTTTAAAGAAAATTCATGGGCAGGTTTGCGAGCCGATGGAGTTATTAACGATTGATGTCCCGCAAGATTTTATGGGTCCAGTAATGGAAGCGCTCGGAACCCGTAAGGCGGAAATGATCAATATGACGGAAATTGCCGGGTATTTACGGTTGGAGTTTATTATTCCTGCCCGGGGATTGATTGGTTTCCGTTCCGGCTTTTTGACATTAACCAAGGGAAACGGGATTATGCACCATGTATTTCATGGCTATGCGCCGTCAAAAGGAGAAATTCCGGTTCGATCACGCGGCGTGCTGGTGGCTTTTGAAAACGGTGAAACTACGGCCTATGGCATTAACAGTGTCCAGGACCGCGGAACGATGTTTGTCGTTCCAGGGCAGGAGATTTATGAGGGCATGATTGTCGGCGAAAATGCCCGGGAGTTAGACATGGAAGTGAATCCATGCAAAAAGAAGCATGTTACCAATATGCGATCGAGCGCTGCGGATGACGCCGTACGTCTTACTTCCCCGCGTATTCTCAGTCTGGAGCAAGCGTTGGAATACATTAATGATGATGAAATGGTAGAGGTAACGCCGAAAAGCATTCGTTTGCGAAAAGTGATTTTGAATCGCCAATTGCGGGCTAGAGATCGAAAAAATAGCGGTGTTGCTGCAGAATAAAGTAAACATTGTTGCAGATGGAGTCGAGACTCCATCTGCAACAATGCAAAATATAAATTATTTTTAAAATGTTAAATATTTTTTCAGGATAATGCAGGAAATTTGTTAAGATTGTCGAATATTTACCAAAAAATGGTCAGTCGGTTGCGATTCTTTTGGTGGAGGCGGAAATTATGGCGAGTGAAATAATGGAGAAACTAACGAATTTTTTTATGACCCCAGAAGAGACGACACCTATGGTGGAGAGCGAACAGACTAGATCATCAGGGCGGGAGTCCCATCTGCGCTTACATAAAGCGACGAAGTCTACCGATCTGAAAGTAGTTGTCTGTTCACCCACGAATTTCGACGATGTTTGTCTTTATGCCGATTATCTTAAGTTAAACACTGCACTTATCTTGAATTTTGAGAGAGTAGACGCCAATTTACAACAAAGAGTGAGCGATTTTTTGGATGGGGTTTGCAAGGTTACCGACGGATCTGTACAGCGGATATCAGAGTCTTTGGTCATGTATGTACCGGCAGGAGTGGCAATTTCCAAAGAACTTTATGCGTTTTCGATTCCGCCCTACGTAAAACCAGGCAACACTCACTAGAAACATCAGAATCATTGCCCTGTTTTACGGAATGGGTAATTGAGATCGGTATTTTTGCCGATCTTTTTTTATTTTCATCTATTCTTGCCGGCAAATTAGTTTTGATCTGGCGCTCATGGGACTTGCACAAGCCAAGCCCCGTTTTATTTGTTATAATAATGTTAAATCAACAGCATAGATTGATATGCTGCGACTGTATACGGCATAAAATAGGCAGGTGCATAATGAGTTCATTTTCTAAGAGAGCGGCAGATATTGTTTTGTTCAATGGAGTAGTTTATACTGCTGATGATGCCGATACGGTCCATGAGGCATTAGCTGTTAAAGAGGCCAAAATTGTTTTTGTTGGCAGCAATGAAGACGTTTACAGTTATATTGGCGAAGAAACCAAGACTTTGGATCTGTTGGGAAAAATGGTTATCCCGGGCATGATAGACAGCCATATTCATCCTCCGGGACTATCTCTGATGGAGTTGTATGAAGTCCAATTGTTTGATTTCCACAGCCGGGAAGAATATGTTGCTGCCGTTAAAAAGTTTATTGATGAACATCCGGATTGCCGTGCAGTTTATGGCCGGGGCTGGTCATGGGACGTATTCAGCGGGGAAGAATTATCCAAAGGACCCCGGAAGGAATATTTGGATGCTGTGACAACGGATATCCCGATAGTGTTGAGAGCGAATGACGGTCACACGCTTTGGCTGAATTCGAAAGCGTTGGAGGTCAATGGCATCACTGAGAGCACCCAAACACCTCCGGGTGGAGTTATTGAACGGGAGCTCTACAGCGAGAAATTATGGGGCACATTAAAAGAAAGCGCCATGTGGCTTGTTGCGTTGCCGGAATACAGCATCATGCAATATATGGAAGCGATGGTTTCCTTTCAAACAAAAATGCATCGCTTTGGGATCACGGGAATATTCTGCATGGCAAGTCTGATTTTTAAAATGATTTACGAAGCTTGCGGCGAATTGATAAAACAGGGTAATTTGCAGCTTTGGGTTCGTGGCGCCATGACGGTGAACCCTCACGATGATCTGACTGCACAAATTGATGCGATCAATGCAATGCGGCGGAAATATAACACTCCATACCTGCAGGTGACGGCCGCAAAATTTTTTACTGACGGCGTTATTGAAGGCGGAACAGGTCATTTGCTTGCGCCATATAAGATAGAAGCGGGCAAAGGACCGAATCATTACGGCGATTTTTTATGGGATGAAAAAAAATTGAAACGGGCTTTTTTTGAAGCGAATAAAAATGGTCTGCAGGTTCACGTTCATTCTACGGGTGACGCTTCAACCAAAAAAGTGTTGGATGCATTTGATTTTGTTCAAACACAACTTCCCAACAGTGATGTCCGTAATACGATAACTCACCTGCAGCTTGTTGATAAAAACGATATTCCAAGGTTTAAAGAACTGAATGTGGTTGCCAGTGTACAGCCATATTGGCATTTTAAAGGGCCTAAATGGTGGCATAGAGTAGATTTTCAGTTTTTGGGAGAAAGGGCGGAAGAAGAATTTCCGTTGGGAATATTTTTTGCTAACGGGATAAAGGTCGCTTCTTCATCCGATTATCCGGCGACCGTTGATCCTAATCCGCTGCGTGCGATAGACATCGGGGCGACCCGCAATATCGACAACGGGTCCTTTTATGGACTTGAGGATATCACTGATATGGATGATAGCAGGTACCTGTTAAATAAAAATGAGCGGGCGTCTGTACAGCAAATGATAAAAAGTTTTACTATTCATGCGGCCTATGCACTGTTTTTGGACAAAGAAACCGGTTCTATTGAGGTGGGAAAGTTTGCTGATTTGGCAGTGCTGGACCGGAATATTTTTCGTGTAAATCCGGCTGATATCGACAAAGCCAAAGTGGTTATGACGTTTTTTAACGGCAAACTGGTGTATCATGATCCATCATGCAGTTCATTTCATTCGCGATGATCTTCGTCAACGAAAGGATACAGGTAAGGAGTAATTTATGAAAGAAAATTTTGTCCACCTCCATGTACATACCGAATATAGTTTGCTGGATGGCGCCGGACGGATTGGAAGTTTGGTAGCCAAGGCGGCCCAGCTGGGCATGAGCGCTGTTGCGATCACGGATCACGGAACGATGTACGGGGTAATCGATTTTTACAAAGAAGCCCGAAAGCATGGTGTTAAACCGGTTATTGGCTGTGAAGTGTATGTTGCGCCGCGATCCAGGTTCGAAAAAAATGCAGTGGATGGCGAATCGTACTATCATTTGATATTGCTTGCTGAGAATAACCAAGGATATCGCAATTTGGTGGAATTGGTGTCGCGTGCCAATTTAGAAGGGTTTTATTACAAACCGCGTATCGACTTTGAATTGCTAAAAGAATATCATGAAGGTCTTATTTGTCTAAGCGCGTGCATTGCCGGTGAAATTCCAACCCGGTTGCTGAAGGATGATTATGAAGGCGCGGAAAAAATTCTCGTCAATTACCTGGAATTGTTCGGAACGGACCGTTTCTATTTGGAATTGCAGGATCATGATATGCCGGAACAAAAACGCGTCAATTCCATGCTGCTCGAGTTATCGAAAAAATATGCGGTTGGATTAGTTGCTACCAATGATATTCACTATATTGATAAAAAAGATGCGGAATGTCACGATGTGCTGCTATGTATTCAGACTGGTAAAATGGTTGATGATCCCGGGCGCATGCGTTTTCCCAATCAGGAATTTTATCTGAAAAATGTGCAGGAAATGCAGGAATTATTCGCTCAATATCCGGATGCCATTGAGAATACCTGCCGGATTGCAGAACGCTGTAATGTAACACTTGATTTTGACCAGCGCTATTTACCTGAATTTCCCGTTCCCGATGGGTTAACTCCGGATGATTATTTGCGCCGTTTATGTGAAAAGGCGTTGCCTGTACGCTACCAGGCCGTTACCGAAGCTGTCCGGGAACGCATGGAATACGAACTGTCGATTATCGCCAGCATGGGTTTTTCCGGCTATTTTTTGGTTGTTTGGGATTTCATCAATTATGCACGAACACAAAACATTCCAGTTGGTCCTGGACGGGGATCGGCGGCAGGGAGTATTGTCTCGTATTTGTTGCAAATCACCAATATTGACCCGCTGCAGTACGGGTTGCTGTTTGAACGGTTTTTAAATCCGGAGCGGATCACCATGCCGGATATTGATATTGACTTTTGCTATCAACGCCGTGAAAAAGTGATTGAATATGTGGCCGAACGCTATGGAGCGGATCGGGTCGCTCAAATCATTACCTTCGGCACGATGGCAGCGAAAGGCGCTGTCCGGGATGTGGGACGGGCGCTGAATATGTCCTACGGCGAGGTTGACCGGATTGCCAAACTGATCCCGAATGAACTGGGGATCACCTTGAAAAAAGCGCTGCAGTCGAGCTCGGAATTGAAAAGTGCGTATGATAACGAAGAAGAAGTGCATAAATTGCTTGATTTAGCGATTGCAGTAGAAGGTTTGCCGCGTCATGCTTCGACGCATGCGGCAGGGTTGGTTATCGCCAAGGAACCGCTGACGCACTACGTGCCGTTGCAAAATTCATCAGAGGGATTTCCCACTACACAATATGATAAAGACCGCATTGAAGAATTAGGTCTGTTGAAAATGGATTTATTAGGATTGCGGACATTGACTGTTATTGGCGATACGCTTACCATGCTCGAGCAAAGCCGAAGGATCTCTCTGGATATTGATTCGATCCCATTAACCGATGAAAAAACTTGTCAACTGTTAACCAATGGCGAGACTGCCGGCGTGTTTCAAATGGAGTCCAGCGGAATGACAAATCTTGTGAGGGAGTTGAAACCGGAAGGATTTGCCGATTTGATCCCGTTGGTTGCTTTGTATCGACCGGGCCCGCTTGGCAGCGGAATGGTCAAGGATTTTATTGATGGACGTCATGGCGTGAAAAAGGTCACCTATATACAGCCGCAGCTGGAACCGATTCTGGCGGATACGTTCGGCGTGATCTTATACCAGGAACAGGTAATGCAAATTGCTGCTGTATTAGGCGGTTTTACACTAGGCCAGGCTGATCTTTTGCGTCGGGCGATGGGGAAGAAAAAACCGGAAGTAATTGCCGGACAAAGAGCGGCATTTTTGGCCGGAGCGTCAGCGCGCGGAGTGGAAACGTCCATTGCAACAGAAATTTTTGACTTAATGGCGAAATTTGCGGATTATGGTTTTAATAAGTCGCATAGTGCGGCCTACGCACTGGTCGCTTACCAGACTGCCTACCTTAAAGCCCATTATCCGTGTGAATTTATGGCTGCATTATTATCCAGCATTATGGATGTGAGTGAAAAAGTAGGATTTTATATTGAAGAATGCCGGAGAATGGGGATCCGGATTCTTCCGCCTGACATTAACGCCAGCAAGGCTGGATTCACTGTGGATGAAAAAGCGATCCGCTTTGGCTTGGCTGCAGTAAAAAATGTTGGTGAAAATGCGATCCAAAATATTACTGCAGTTAGAGATGATACAGGAAAGTTTACTTCTCTTGTTGATTTTTGTTCCAGGATTGATATGCGTGTTGTGAATAAAAGAGTCATGGAGAGTCTGATCAAATGCGGCGCTTTTGATTCATTAGGCGCGAAACGATCCCAATTCATGGCTATCCTGGACCGCGCCGCAGATATTGCCGCCAGTCGTCAAAAAGATAGCGCCAGCGGGCAAATTGGACTGTTTGGGGAGGAGACCCTGAGCTGTGTCGATGAAATTCAACTTCCGGATATTGAAGAGTTTCCGCCAGAAGAAATTTTGGCATTAGAAAAAGAGATTACCGGATTTTATGTAACCGGTCATCCACTCGACCGTTATCGCGCTAAAATGTCTGCGTTGACACCGATTGATGCGATTGTAAGCCGCCAAGTCGCTGATGGAGAAACCGTGAAAATCGGCGGCATCATTGTCAACGCAAAACGCATCAATACCAAAAACGGGGATATGATGTGCTTTGCTGCCATTGAAGATTTTACCGCACAAATCGAAGTAGTTGTTTTTCCCCGTATTTTCGTTCAAGCCAATCGTCTATTGGCGCCGGATTTGCCGATTGTAGTTATCGGCAGGGTGAACGCAAGTGAGGAAACCGCAAAGGTCATCGCAAATGAAATCGTTTCATTGGATACCGCGGGGCCGGAAATACGCGTCAAAATTCGCTCCGATCAGGAGAATGCTCAAGTTTTTACCGCCTTGAAACAAGTTTTCAAGCGATTTTCCGGTGATATTCCTGTGTACCTCACGTTGACCCACAGCCGGCGGGTGATTAAGACAGAACGTCATTTTTGGATGAACGGGAGCTCAGCGGGATTGACAGCAATTGAAGAGATTCTAGGCAAAAATACAGTAAAAGTTTGGTAATGGAAAAACCATATGAAATTCGTTATTACGGCAGGAATAACCGGGGTGGCGGAGAAAATTACTGCAGATAGGCATGGCCGTTCATGGACCGGGAGGGAGTAGTATGTGGACTGTTGTATATATCGCAGTTGGCAAGGAAAAAGCGGAATCTTTCAAACAGCTGTTGCATGCAGAAGGAATTTTGGCCGATTTGCGGTCTGCCGGTAATGGTACTGCCGGTAACGCAATGTTTGAAGTAGTCGTACCTGCATCGGAAGCGGAAGAAGCGCATACAATTCTGATGCAAAATTTAGCCCGGTAACGGACACTTTTGAGGAGGCGAACCTATGAAAAAGACGAAGGTGGTTTGTACTGTCGGACCAAGCACGGATAAAACGGGCGTTCTGGAAGAGATGGTGCTCGCCGGTATGAATGTAGCGAGATTCAATTTTTCACACGGTTCGCATGAGGACCATGCCGCGAGGATCGCGATGGTAAGAAGTGCAGCTGCAAAAACCGGTACTGCGGTGGCGCTTATGCTCGATACCAAAGGACCGGAAATGCGACTGGGCTTATTTGAAAAAGGAAAGGTAGTGCTGAAAGAAGGTCAGCGATTTATTCTGACAGCACGATCGATTTTAGGGACGGATGAAGCCGCTTCGGTAACGTATGAATTTTTACCGCGGGAAATTTCACCTGGAGACGTCATTTTATTGGCGGATGGACTGATTAGCTTGCGCGTTGAAGTGATAGAGGAAGATGATATTGTTACTACAGTTCTCAACAGCGGGGAAATCAGCGATCGAAAACGGGTCGCTGTACCGGGAGTTGCTTTGAATTTGGCGCCGCTGTCGGAACAGGACGTTGCGGATATTTTATTCGGAGTGAAACAGGACATGGATATGATCGCTGCGTCTTTTGTGCAGCGGGCTGCCGATGTGTTGTCTATCCGGAGGGTATTGGAAGATGCCGGGTCAAACATGCTGATTATCCCCAAAATTGAAAATGCTGAAGGCGTCCAAAATATTGATGAAATACTGAAAGTGGCGGATGGCCTGATGGTGGCGCGAGGCGACCTGGGCGTTGAGATCCCCCCGGAGGAAGTTCCGCTGGTTCAGAAAATGTTGATTGAAAAATGTAATTTGGCCGGCAAACCTGTCATTACCGCAACACAAATGCTGGAATCGATGATCACGAACCCACGACCGACAAGAGCGGAGGCCAGTGACATAGCGAATGCCATTCTTGATGGAACAGATGCGATTATGCTGAGCGGTGAAACGGCATCCGGCCGCTACCCTGTCGAAGCAGTAACGATGATGTCCAAGATTGCAATCCGTACGGAAGAGGCACTGCATTATGAGGATTTGCCTTCGTATCGCCGTATACAGGCTAAGACGACGACTACGGATGCAATTAGCGACGCAACGGTTCAAATTGCGAACCAGCTTGAAGCAGCGGCGGTGATCACGGTTACTGAAAGCGGCTATACGGCCCGGATGGTTTCGAAATATCGACCGCATGCGACCATAGTCGCCATAACTCCTCATTCGAAGATTGTCCGGCAGATGCTGCTTCTGTGGGGCGTTTACCCATTAAAGGGCGCCAGTACGGAAAATTCTGACGCAATGGTCAGCGATGCAATGATGCATGCATTGAATAGCGGTGTCATCAAAGATGGAGATTTGGTAGTGATTACTGCCGGAGTACCGACCGGTACATCCGGAACTACAAATATGATACGAGTACACGTTGTTGGGCGTATTTTAATTCGCGGCGCAGGTGTTGGCCAGGGGGCTGTTACCGGTAAATTGTGTGTAGTGCGCTCGACCGAAGATTTGCAGAAGTTCGTTCCGGGCGATATTTTGGTTATTGCGAGCGTTGACGACGAAACGGCTTCTTATGCATCGAAAGCGGCGGCAATTGTCGCCGAAGAAGGCGGCTTCACATCCAATGCGGCTATTGTGGGAATTAGCTTCGGGATTCCGGTGATTGTCGGAGTAGAACATGCGACCACCGCCCTGGCCGATGGAAGTGTCTGCACCGTTGATGCTTCCAGGGGTTTGGTTTATAAAGGTGAAATTAATGTCCGTTGATTTTTTTCATACAGGAGGCATTCCTATGCTGGAAGCAGGGGGGGCGGCGCTCGCTGGAGTGTTGCTTTTCATTATTGTCATACGTCGTTATCGTTATCGCAATCCCGAACGGCGTTATCGTCATCTGGCTAAAAAGACAAGCTGTTTAACCGAAATGGTGGATTTTCCATCTTCCAAGGATGCGTCATCCTTGCTGGTTCCAATTTACTCCTTGATCTGTGAAGCATTTGAGACGCATGATGAGAAAAGGGCTTGCCAAGGCATTGTATTGTTGAAAAACTGTGTATCCGCCGGTTGGGTCCGTGTGAATGAGGCGGAAGAATTGAAATGGCTGGCATTCGCAGGTTTTCGTTATCGTCAGGCGGATAGTATTTCCCAAATCGTTGATATTCTCTGCATTTTACCCACCCGGCAAATAAAAATTGATTTGCCGGAAGTTGCCCGGCAGTTAACCGCTATTGGATTACATGCTTTGAAGGAGAAAGAAAACTTTATAGCGGCAAAAGCTGCTGATGGCATGATCGCACTTCTTACGTTTTGGAAGATAGTCGCATCGGAAAAATTGGTACAACTTTGTTTGCAGGGGATCAAGGCAATTGGCGCGGCTGCGCTTCATCGCCATGATATTGGTTTGTTTCGGGAAATTGCCGTGCAGTTGGCGGACTGGGCGGACAAAAAAAACGATCCTGAAATCTCACCAAAATTAATTGAAATTCTTACGGTTTGGCTGCATGATATCGTGAAAAGCGAAGATGAACAAGGCCTGGAAGTGATGACGGACTTCTTGTTCCGGATCATTGGGAGCAAAGATCTTTGTGATGATGAGATTAGTTTGTTTCTGCAGGAATGGTTGAGGCTTGCCGGAATTGCCGCATTAAATCCAGAGAGTGCTTTGGCGCCGCCAATGATGTTCGCCGGCTTGCAGGCGGCCGCTAAACAAGAAGATCTGCTGTTGTGGACCTTGGCGCTCAGCGCCACGGGACAAATCTCTGCCCAGGGAATTCAACAACGCGGGATAGCAAAAGCATTTTCTGTTTTGTACCCTATTTTGGAAACAGGCAGAATTCTATTAGGAAATGAATTGAAGTTCGGCGGGGATGGTTATGCCGATTCATACCGGCAGCAAGCCTTGCTGGTCGTTGTCAATGAAAGTTTGATTTTACTGAATCTTGCCGCGAGACGAAATTTGATCAGTACAGTAGATGAAATGATTGCCGAAGCTCGAGGCTCTTGGTTGAATTATCCGCAGGCCTGTTATACGCGTAAGCAAGCGAAAAAATATTGTCAGCTATTGTATTTTTATTGGCGGCAGACACAAGGCAAATCCGGATACGGAGGGAAAGAAACTGAAACGGAATTGATTGTTCCTTTGCGCCTTACAGAGCAGGAGCGAAAACGACTAAAGTTTCTGGCATAGAAAAAAGCCTTTGTTGTAAGATTACTATTTTACAGCAGAGGCTTTGATTTTTCTTCTATTTTTGTATTTTCCAGTCGGTATTTATTGACTGGATTTTCATCGTTTGGGAGTTGACTTTCCGGATAGTAAAAGACTGATCAAAGGGTACGTTCGGGACAACCGTTTGATTGCTATCGCAAAGAGCAAGCTGCCTATGATGAGGCACACGTAAAATAATACGGTGACCGGTGTACTCATAATCAGTCCGATCATTGACATAGCGCTTGTCAGATAGTATATCAGGAAAGGATGAACGAGGTAAACTGGGTATGAGTGCTCGGATAATAGCATCAAGACCGGAATGACCGGTTTGGGAATGGCAGTCTGCCTGAAAAGCGTGAAGAGAAATAAAGCGGCTGCGATGGTATACAATACGCCAATGGGACTCAGCTGATGAGCAAGGTTGACGGCCGCTTCCGGACCTTTCTGACAGCCATAAACCAAGTAATAATAGAATAGCAGCATGCCGGCCAAAGTACTGGCGAAGAAACAATAGATCGCAGTACGAAACCGTTCGGTGAAATGAACAAAGTCTGCAAACCGTGCAGCGCACAAGGCTCCCAACATAAAAACAAACAGATAATGCACAACCCAGTAGCTTAACCGGTATTCTACCAAGACTGCCAAATAACGATTGCTAAAAGCGGAGGGGCGCAGAGTGTAACTGGAATAATAATTAAAAACGATTTGCAGCAGCAGCAATATCCCTATCCAAGGGAAAGGATTACGGATGAGGGCACGAGCCAGACAGCGCCATAACGGGATGGATGCATAAAACCATAGCAAAATGACCAAAAAATATAGCTGATAGGAAGCTAAGCCGAAAAGAAAATATTTATAAACAAGGGTAGGTTTCCATATATAAAAATCATTGTAAGTCAAAGAATAGTGCAGCATATATAAAATAGACCAGGTCAGATACGGAATCAGAACCATGCGGAAACGGCGCAGCATAAATTGTCCATAGTGTAATTCCTTATCAAGCGGATGGCTTCGAAATAAGCCGAACGCCGAAACGAAAAAAAAGATCGGAACGCTAAACCGCGATACAATTTCTAATAAGGCAAAAAGATGCAAATTGACATTCGGATTGCTCAATGTGCAGGCTCCGGTATGTATCCCGACTACGCCGAGCATGGCGACACCGCGGATGTATTCTACTGCAGTAATGCGTTGTCCGGACATGACTACTCCTTTTTTGGCCGGGCTGTTGCTTCCGGCAGTTGTTTTGAAGTGATTTTGTGTTGGTTTGTTGTGTAAACCCCGAGGATGACCAAGAAACCGCCCAAAAGGGTGTAGGACGTCAAGTGTTCACTCAGGAGCCAGATACCTGCCAGCATGGCGAAAAAAGGGTTTAGATAGCTGAACACAGCAGTCCGGACGGCGCCGATTTTTTCTACCCCTACATACCACATATAATAGGCAAAAACAGAACAAAGACCTGCCAAATAGAGTGCGGCGATAAACGTAGATCCAGTTGTCTCTCCGATTTGCGAGCATAAGGGTAATGGAGCCAGCGGGGTCGCAATAAAAGCAAACGGGATGAGAAACAGAGTTCCAAAGATATGAATATAAGCCATCGCAACAAAGGGCCGGTATTTTTGCAAAATGGTTTTTCCGTATAATGTAAATCCGGACCAGACAATTGCGTTTGAGAGCAGGAGCAGATCCCCTTTTAGAGTGGTGGATTGAAATAGTCCTGTCAACTGACCATTGGTAATGATGATCGCTACTCCGCTGAAGGCAACGGCAATGCCGCCAATGGCAAACCGGGAAATTTTTTCCCATCCCAGCAAGTGGCCGAATAAGGCTGTGAAAATAGGACTTGTGGCAATAATCAAGGCCGAGTTAATGGTCGTTGTATAAGTTAAACCAGTATATTGGATGTAAAAATAGGATGTAATGGCGATGAACCCTAAAATGATGAAACGGGGAATATCGCAGCGATCGATCGTGTTATGGCGTTTCATGAATAGTAAGATAGCGCTAAAGATCAGGGATGCGATGACGAAACGGAATATGACCAGATTCAATGGCAGCAACTCTTGCATGCCAATTTTGGCGGCAGCAAAGGAAGTTCCCCAGAACAGAGAGACTGCGATCAGGCCAAAATAGATGGAGTTAAAGTTTACATATGACATGGCGGGCCCCTTCGTAATAAGATAACATCGATAATTATAATGGATTATACAGCAAAAAACAAATTATCCTGCTTTTTACGGCGATTGTTTGGATATCTTGATGCTGGCAGGTAGGATTTCCGGATTACGGGGCGAAAAGAAATCATGAAAGACTATATTATCACCTGGAGGGATAAATGATGCAGCCATTAGGGATTTTGGATGGGAAAATTATTAATTTGGACGACCTTATTCTGCCAATGGAAGATCGTGGCCACCAGTTTGGCGATGGGGTATATGAATACACGAAAGTTTATGACGGACATTGTTTTGGTTTGCAGCCGCATCTGGAGCGACTGTACAGGTCTTTGCGCGAATTGCGTATTCCGGCTGTCTACACAATAGAAGAACTAGCGGGATTTCATGAATTATTGATCAAAGAAACAGGAATTCAAAACGGCGGGATTTATTTGCAAATTACCCGTGGCGTTGCGCCCCGCGTGCATTCTTTTCCTGATAAGGCGGTTCCCAAACTAACCATGTCACTCAGGCCGGCGGGATCCGGCAACGCATCGTTGTGGGAGAATGGCGCTGCAATTATTCTCATACCCGATATACGCTGGCTGCGGTGCGACATTAAATCACTTAATTTGCTGGGAAATGTGCTTGGCAAGCAGGAAGCAAAAGAAGCAGGCTGTTTTGAAGCCGTGATGATTCGCAATGGGATCATAACGGAAGGCACAAGCAGTAACTTTTTTGTGGTGAAAGACGGAGTGCTGTGGACTCATCCTGTCTCGCCGCTGATATTAAAAGGCGTCACGCGAACATTCGTCATTGATACTCTGGCCCCTGCGCTCGGATTGCCGGTCGTGGAGAAAGAGTTTTCGCCCGCCTTTTTGCAAAGCGCGGAAGAAGCGTTTTTGTCCGGGACAAGCACGGAAATCATGCCGATCGTTACGATTGACGGGAAACCATTGTCAGGAGGAGCTGTCGGGCCTGTTACCCGTAAAGTGCAAACAGCCTATAAGCAATTGATTGCCCAGGCATGCGGCGAATGACGAAATCCTGTCGAGGGTATTCGTCCCTTTTCGTATTTCCATTTGCATTTCAAGTTTTATGAACGTTTGCAGGCAAAAAATAGAGGAGTATGGTCCCGGCAATCATCACGGCGCTGCCGGCGACAATCGCCGGGACCAGTGATCCTGTCATATCGCGCAGATAGCCGGAGATAACAGGCGCCGCAATGGCTGAACTCATAATGATGCAATTAAAAATTCCTACCGCTGCGCCCATCAAATCGGGGTAGCGTTTGCTGACGATGTCTCCGGTCCACGCGACCATAACGGGAGTGAATGCGGAATTGCTGAAAAGGCCAAACGTCAATAACGCGGCAATGATGGTCACTTCACTCTCGGCAATGGATAAACAATACAAACTCATTCCGGATAACGGCAAAAGAGCCATAGCGATTTTTTTTCGTCCCCAATGATCGGATAATTTCCCCCATAATAACGCTGCCGGCAGAGCCGTTATTGCAACCAACCCTGTATACAAGCCAGCCTGCCCAAGACTGAAGCCTCTTTCCAGTTTCAAGAAAGTGGGTCCCCAAGTGAGGGCGACCCAAAAACCATACAATGCTGTGAACGTCGCTGCGTTAATCAGCCAAAGATCTTTGTCCATTAAAACAGCCCTGTAATCGGCCCATGAAGGTCGTTTAGAACCGTGAACGCAGGGGATTTTATAATGAAAAAGAATCAGCATCAGGAACGTTGGGAGGCTCATCAACAAGAAAGGCGTACGAAAACTGCCTAATAATTCATAAGCTGGCCCACTCATTGCCAGTCCTCCCAAAAGACCAAACGCCATTCCCATGCCGATCGTTGCAGAACTGATTCCCCGCCGGGCAGGTTCCACTACTTGAAGCATAGTGCCATAGGCGGCTGGGTAATAAGCGCCGGCGCCCAGTCCGTGTAATGCGGCAAAAAACAGTAAAGAGGAATAAGTCGTTCCCCAAACGCCAAGACCAAGAATCCCCAACCCGGCGATTGCATAAAGAAAAAGCAACACTTTTTTTAAGCCAAAACGGTCGCCAAGGATGCCGGCAGGAATTTGCATGGCAACATATAGAAAAAAATAAACGCTGGTTAGTCCGCCAACTTCCGTGGAAGTTAGAGCCAAAGAACCGGCCATGATTGACAGCAAAGGGTACATGCAAGTCCGGTCTGCATAGATGACAGCCCAGCCCAGGGTTAATGCTTTCAGCAAAAAAATCACTTCTCTCCCCAAAGTAAGATGGTTGGTCGAACTACATAGTTCGCCCCGCTGTGGCGAAATCCTGCCCCGGAAATTTGAACATCTGCTCAAAACTCTACACGAAGCCGGTTTTGATTGTTGCAGAAAAAGCACAGCAATTGCAAAAAAAGAGGTGAAATCCATGCCCGGCGGCCGATATCATATACTAACCAGAACCGCGTTATTATTGGCGCTTACGCTGTTATTCCAATCTTTACGGTTGATTATTCCGTTACCGGTCTTGATGTCGACATTTTTGATCGGGACACTGGTCAATGCGTGTTTGTTGATTGCAGCGGAAACGATTGGTTTGCGGGCCGCTCTGTTCATTTCCGTCATGGCCCCTGTAGTTGCCTATATGCAGCAGCTATTGCCGCTTCCGATATTTATTTTGCCGGTCCTTGCCGGCAACGCGGTTTATGTGGTGTTGTTTCTTGCAATTTTCCGCTGGCGGCGCTGGTTGGCGATTTTGACCGCCGGAGTTGGGAAGACCGCGGTCCTATACGGCTTTTTCTCCTGGATGCTGACTTGGATTGCCGTGCCTGGGCCTATGGCTGCAGGACTGTTGTTTGTTATGAGTTGGCCGCAACTGGGCACAGCGATTGCCGGCGGTTTCTTAGCCGGAATGATCGTGCGGAGAGTGGGGTCAAAAATATAGGGAAAGGAATGAACGACTTGGCGTATACGCCAAGTCGTTCATTCCTTTCCCCGCTGCTACTTTTATAAGAGTTCAAAAACGATACTGACCGATCCGTTTAATTGAACCGTTCCTGGTGCAATTGGCGTAGCGGCGGCTGCATCTGCTTTCAGCGTCATTCGTTGGATTTCCGGCGTTTGGACATAGACGCCGCTTTCATTGACGGTTAACGGTTGTCCAAGACGTTTTCCCAAAGCAGCTGCAATCGCTTCCGCTTTGGCAGCAGCTTCCTTGACAGCTCCCTGCAGTATCATTTGTTTTAACTGCAAATCGTTCTTTTTATAAAAATGCATTCCGGAAATTTGGTTGGCGCCGGCCGCCAGCGCCGTGTCAATGACATTCCCAAGCAGTGTCAGGTCGTCAACGGTGATCTTCACTGTATTCGTGATCCGGTATCCAACAACAGCCGGCGGTTTGCTGTTTGTTCGTTCATTGTTCGCACTATAGACTGGGGTCACGACGTATTGGCCGGTCTGGATTTTATCAGCGGGAATACCAAGTTCTAAAATTTTTTGCTGGAGATCTGATGCGGTGACGGCATTTTCCTGGCGCGCTTGCGCTGCTGTTTCACCGATCGTCATGACGCCAATGGTCAGCACAGCTTGATCAGGCGCGACTTCAATCTGGGAAGAACCTTGCACCGTTACCGTACTGACGGGCGAATTGGCGTTCATTTCTTTTGCTTGCGCATTCAGAGAACAGATCATCAGCAGACAGAAAACGAACAGAATTGTGTACCGTTTCATGAAGGTGTCCCTCCTTTATAGTAGCAGCGCAGTCCTGCCGGATTAAAGCAAGCATTGCAGGAAATGCACTGCACTTCTTTTGCTCCGTGCTGCAAGTGTTGAACCAAGTCCGGTTCTTTTATAAAGGGCCGACTGAGAGAAACCATATCGGCAACACCATTTGCGACAACATTTTCCATGATTTTCAATGATCGTAGTCCTCCCACCAAAATAATTGGGATGGCTACCGCTTTTTTCAGTGCTTGTGAGGCTTTGGCAAAATAGGCTTCTTTTTCCGGCGTGTTGACGCCTGGCTGAGCCATGACTCCCTTGGCTTCGTGCATTCCGCCGCTGATTTCAATTGCACAAACACCGCACTGCTCCAAAAGCTTTGCTGTATAAATTACATCCTCTAAGGAAAGGTATCCGGATCCGACAAGACCATCAGTGGAATTCAACTTTACCAAAATAGGATACTGATCGCCGACTTGCTTGCGCCCGGCAGCAATGATTTCACGGAAAATACGGGTACGGTTTTCAATGCTGCCGCCCCACATGTCGGTGCGTTTGTTGGTATACGGTGAGAGAAACTGAGCAAGCAAATACCCATGAGCAATATGCACCTGAACCCCGTCGCAATTGGCATCTTTCGCCCGGCGCATGGCAGCGGCGTAATCGGCGATCAACTGTTGAATTTCCGCATCCGACAGTTCGCGAGGCGTAATTCCGGTAACGCCGTTTGTTACGGCGCTCGGTGCAACGGGAGTAAGATGGTCGATTAAATCCGATGTTGTCTGCCGGCCGGCATGCGATATTTGCAGCACAAATTTTGCGCCATAGCGATGTACGGTTTCAGTGACTTGCTTGTAGCCGGCGATGAACCGGTCTTCATAGATGCCGTTTTGGCGGATGCTGGCTTTGCCGAGCGGATGTTGAACATAGGAGTGGGCCGAAATGATGAGACCTACATCGTTCTGCGCCAATTGACTATAGAGCAGCAGCTCGGCTTCGGAAATACTTCCGTCTTCATTGCCTAGATAGTCTTGGGTCGCAGACCGGACGAACCGGTTTTTTACGGTAAAGTTACCGATGGAGATCGGGGTAAACAGGATGCTCATAATGGTTCCCTCCGTTTTGTTTTGTATTTTTGCTCTGAGGAAGTCTATAAAATTCTGGTAAGCAAATCACTGTTTCGTCTCAGCCAATCACGGCTCTGTCTGTATTCCGGCATAAATTGCCCGACTAATTGCCAAAAAAATGCGGAATGATTGGCGATCCGCATATGGCATAATTCGTGAACCACTAAATAATCCATGATTTCCGGCGGCGCCATGATCACACGCCAATTATAATTGATCGTTCCGCGTGATGAGCAGCTGCCCCAACGAGTTTTTTGATCACGGATGCTGATTTTAGCAGGCTGGACGGAGAGACGGCCGGCCCAGAAAATCGTTTTTTCGGTAAATTGCCGGGTGGCGTTTTCTACATACCAGTTGCGAAGCAACTCATGGGCCAAAGTCGATGCATGATCCATTTTTTTTGCTGGAATCGAAACATGGATTCCGCCCGGTGTCAGGAAAACCGCCGGACGTTTTGTGTCGCTGGTTTTCAGATGCAAAAGATAGGATCTGCCTTGATAAAGCAATTGCGATCCATGGTCTAACGAGATATTAAGCGGGTTTGCGGCAATGCTGCTTAAGTGTTCAGCTTTTTTAAAAATCCATTTTTGTTTCTGTTGCAGCAATTCTTGGATCTCATCGGGGTCTATGACCTTTGGCGCAGTAATTTCAAGCGTTGTGGGGGTAACCAGTCTCAAGGTGATGGTTTTGCTTTTTGGTTTCCTTTTGACTTGGTAGAGAAAGCGACGATTGGCTAAAATGATTTCCAGCATATATTCATGATCCTTTGCGTTCAATCTTATTGTAAATATTTTTCATTATGAACGCAGAATCCTGCAAGGAATGATCAATATATGATATTCCCTGAGGGAAAGAGGGAGATAGCAAAGAAAACAAAAACAAAAAATCATTCAATCCCTTGACAAGCATCCAATTGGATGGTAATATATCAATTGTTCACAAGCCCCGCTAGCACATGCCGAAGTGGCGGAATTGGCAGACGCAGCAGACTCAAAATCTGCCGTCAGCGATGGCGTGCCGGTTCGAGTCCGGCCTTCGGCACCATATTAAAGTTAAGACTTCAGGGATTTTTCCCCGGAGTCTTTTTTGTTGCTGCATTAAAGTGCGGTAGTTCCATAGGACTGTTTTGGTTCTTTTGGCCTGTATAAACGCCACATTGAGTACGGTGTAAAGCCTGATATATATAAATTTAAAATAGATATTGGCAGGAAATGGGTAAGAACAGGGAGAAAAATGAATTAGTTTGTACTAGAAAAGCTATTTTCATGGTATTGAAAATTCGAAACTGGGGTGATTCACTTGAACAACACAAGTAGAATGCCGAAAAATGAAATCGCGCGGATGTGCCGTTACATTAACGGTCTGCTGTACTATTACGGAGTGATGAAACTGGATGAAATGCATCGACGGGTCCAACTGCTATTCAATTGTTCGCCGGACTTGACCAAATTTCGGGCGCAGCTGAAAAGAAAATCTATGGATGATTCTACCGATGATGCGATGTTTGATGTAGTACGAGACGAAATCCACCATCTGGACGTCGAAGATGCAGACTGGGTCTGGTGCGAACAGGCGGCGCGACCTTTTCTGGACTTCTGGCCGGTCAGTGAAGAAGCCGCCATGCGGGCTGGTGGCGAAGAAGAAGGACAATCGTTCGGGCCGGCAGAGAAAAAATTCTGCGAATGGCTGCTGAAAAAAGGGGTGAAAAGCAAAGAGTTCGCAGTGGCGATCATCCTCGACCTTCAGACTAACATCCGCAACGATGTAAAATTCACGGAACTTGTGAAAGAGGTACAGAGTGAGATTGGCCTCGGCTCTTTCGAAGAAGTCCAAGTGTTGTTGCAGCATTTGCAGGACCTCTACAACCAGACGCACCAATGGATACTGAAGGGATGGACTTCACAGGAAGTGTTTGAGAAATTTGACAAACCGGCGCTGCGCCCGCTGCCGAAAGAACCATTTGTATTCTCAAGCAAGGTGGCAGCGGAAGTCGGCCGCAACGATCCGTGTCCATGTGGCAGCGGAAAAAAATATAAAAAGTGCTGTTTGGAGCTGTGAACTTTTAATCCACACGACAGGCGATGTTCGGCCTGTCTTTTTTTTTTGACGAACAGCAATGCTTTTTTTTAAAAAGTCCACCGCCGCCTAAGTGAGATACATGAGTTCATCAAGGCGCATGCAGGAGTTTTGTAACTACACTATACTTTTGTGATAAAAATGACTTGATAATAAAGGAAATCGACTTCCAAAGTAGAAGCAGAGTAAGAAAGGCCTATCAGCAGGAGGAAGGATAACGGTACATTGAGCCTGACAGAGTATCAAGCCACCTATTTTGCTCATGAATTGAGTCGTCGGTATTCCCTTAGCGATTCGGAGAAATTGGCGCCGGCCCTGGCCGATGCACAAGTCGATCTCAATCCGCACCAATTGGATGCGGCTTTATTTGCGTTCCGGTCGCCTTTGTCAAAAGGCTGTATTCTTGCGGACGAAGTGGGTTTGGGCAAGACGATCGAGGCAGGGCTGGTGATTGCACAAAAATGGTCGGAACGGAAACGACACATTTTGATTATCACTCCGGCCAATCTTCGCAAGCAATGGGCGATGGAAATGTCAGAGAAGTTCTATCTTCCGTCGTACATTCTGGAAGCGAAGAATTTCCGGCAACTCCAAAAAGATGGCCGGAAGAATCCATGGGTTCAAGATGCTCTCATCATCTGCTCTTATCAATTTGCGGCAAAGAACAGCGACAAAATATTGGCATTGCCCTGGGATTTGGCAGTGATTGACGAGGCGCACCGGCTGCGGAATGTGTACAAGTCGGACAACAAGATCGCCAAGGCTATCAAAGCCGCGTTAGGCAATACGCAGAAACTTCTCCTGACGGCCACGCCGTTGCAGAATTCATTGATGGAACTCTACGGACTGGCCAGTGTCATTGACGAATATGCTTTTGGCGACGAGAAAAGCTACAAGGCGCAATATGCACGCCTGACATCGGAAACGACATTTGATGAATTAAAAGCCCGCTTGGCGCCGATTTGTCACCGTACCTTGCGGCGGCAGGTGCTGGAATATATCCGTTATACCAACCGCATTCCGCTTACCGAAGATTTTTACCCGTCCGATGATGAAACGGCCCTGTATGACATGGTCACCGAATACCTACAGAGGAAGCAACTATTTGCGCTCCCTAATTCGCAGCGGCAATTGATCACATTGATTCTGCGAAAACTACTTGCATCCTCCACGTTCGCCATCGCCGGAGCCTTGGAGTCTCTGGCCAACCGATTGAAGAAGCAAGTCAAAGCGACACAAGCGCAAAACGCGTTGACTGATCTGGCGCAGGATTTCGAAGCGGCGGAAGCCGATGCTGAAGAGTGGGATGAGGAGCAATCACCCGACCCAATCCAGGCAATCGATATCGCGGCGATTGAGGCAGAAATATCGGAGCTGGAACTATTTCGGGATCTGGCGGTGAGCATTAGCGAGAACGCCAAAGGACAGGCCCTGGTCAGCGCCTTATTCCATGGCTTTGCCAAGGCCAAGGAGTTGGGAGCGACAGAGAAGGCCCTGATCTTCACCGAATCGCGGCGAACCCAAAACTATCTCATTTCGCTTCTGGCACAAAATGGCTATCAGGGGCAAATCGTTTTGTTCAATGGAACCAACAGCGACCCGTTGTCCAAAGCAATATATACGGAGTGGGTTGCTAAACATAAAGGGACCGACCGTGTGACCGGATCGAAGTCGGCGGATATGCGGGCTGCGCTGGTAGACCATTTTAAACTTCATGCCAAAATCATGATCGCGACCGAAGCAGGGGCCGAAGGAATCAACCTGCAATTTTGCTCCATGATTGTCAACTATGACTTGCCGTGGAACCCGCAGCGTATCGAGCAGCGAATCGGTCGTTGCCACCGTTACGGCCAACAACATGATGTAGTGGTCATCAATTTTATCAATCGAAAAAATGCGGCTGACCAACGCGTGTTTGAGCTGCTGGATCAAAAGTTCAAGCTGTTTTCCGGAGTGTTCGGAGCCAGCGATGAAGTATTGGGCGTCATTGAATCCGGCGTGGAGTTTGAAAAAAGAATTGCGGCCATTTATCAAAACTGCCGGACTGTTGCCGAAATAGATAATGAATTTTTGCTATTGCAGGCCGAGATGGAAACCCAGGTCGCGACGACATTGGGGGATACACGGAAAAAATTGCTGGAAAACTTCGATGCGGACGTGCATGACCGTCTCCGCGTCAATCTTTCCAACAGTCGGGAATACTTGAATAAGTTTGACACAATGCTCTGGCGACTGACTCGATATGAACTGGCGGACAGGGCGGAATTTGATGATGAAAATTTCAGTTTCCACCTGCGTACGCCAATCAAAAAGACGGGAATTTCTATTCCTGCCGGCGCATATACCTTGTCTCGCATCAAAGAAGATGCCCGGCGCTACCGAATCGGCCACCCGCTGGCGCAACAGGTGATAGCCCAAGCCAAACAACGCGCGATGTCATCTTCCAGTATGATCTTCGACTATTCTGCCTGGGCGCAGACTGCACAGAGTCTGGATCCGTACCGGGGAAAAGTCGGCACGTTGACTCTTGGCTTGCTTTCCATCAATGGATCTGACGCCCAGGATCATTTGATTCTTTGCGCGATCACCGATGCCGGAGACCGATTGCCTGTCGCGGCGGTTCGGCGATTGTTCGATATACCGGCCCGTGTCGTCGGTAAGGAACGGGTGGCGGTCCCCGAGCGACTGAAACGAGATGCCAATAAGCAGCGAAAGACTATTTTGGAGGATATTGCACAGAAAAGAACGGCTTGGTTTGACGAAGAAATCGACAAGCTGAATTATTGGGCCGAAGACCGGCGCAAGGGACTGAAAGCAGATCTAAAAGAATATGACGACCAGATTGCGCTGTTTAAGAAAGAGGCGCGGTCTGCCGGCAGTTTACCTGAGAAATTGGCGCTGCAAAAAAAGCTGCGCGACCTCGATAAGAAGCGGGATGGGGCCTGGAAAGAATACGACGAGGCCGCCAAACAGATCGAAATGCAAAAAGATCGTCTGTTGGACACCGTCGAAGATCGGCTGAAACAGACGGTCGAAGAGAAAACGATTTTCACGGTTCGTTGGGAACTGTTATAACAATTAAAAAGACAAGGGAGAATGTGTGATGGCAAACGAACAACCTAAAAAAATGAACGGCACGTCACTGGACATCGCTGCCGAGCAGCGGGCTCGTCTCAAAGAACTGTTTCCCACGGTCTTTACCGAAACTGTGAACGACGCCGGGGAAACGGTGGAGTCCGTTGACTTTGGCAAACTCCAAGCCGAACTCGGGACGTTCACGGATTTGTTCGAGGCCCGGCGCGAACGATACGGCATGGACTGGCCTGGGAAAAAAGACGCCCTGCGGCTGATCCAGACGCCCAGCCGCGCCACCTTGAAACCTTGCCGCGAAGAGTCAGTGAAATTTGATACGACCGAGCACCTGTTCATCGAGGGCGATAATCTGGAAGTGTTGAAACTTCTGCAGAAAAGCTACTATGGCAAAGTCAAGATGATCTATATCGACCCGCCTTACAACACCGGCAAGGAGTTCATCTATCCGGATAATTACACTGAAGACCTGCAGACCTATCTGGAATATGCTGGACTGGTGGACAGCAGAGGCAAGAAGTTTTCCACCAATACTGCGAACGAAGGCCGCTTTCATACCAAGTGGCTGAACATGATGTATCCGAGACTGTATCTGGCGCGGAACCTGCTCCGGGACGATGGGGTTATCTTTATTAGCATTGATGATAATGAAGTGACAAACCTCAAAAAGCTGTGTGATGAAGTTTTTGGGGAAGAAAATTTTATAGGGATAATTTCTCGAATGATGAAATCTGGAGGAGCAAAAGGACGTTTTTTCACTCCGAATATTGATTATATTTGTGTTTATGCAAAAAACAAAGAAAGAACAGACGCTTTTCGGTCAGAGATACTTCAGGAGCAAATTGATCGATATTATACTAAAATTGAAACGGAAGGCCTACGAGCAGGTGAAATTTATGGTGAAGAACGATTATATAAAGCCAGTTTAGACCATAGACCCAATCAAAGATACTGGATTGAGTGCCCAGATGGCTCATTTGTGATCCCACCTGGAGTTAATTTTCCGGAATTAGTGGCGCAAGGAGTACAAGTTGCGCCAACTTCAGAAGATGGTGTGTGGAAATGGGTTTTTTCATCTTATGTTAAAGAGCTTACAGCTGGAAATATAGTATTTAAACAAACAACAACTTCTGCTTTATTAAACCAAAATAATGAACAGTCAAAGTGGAATATATACAATAAAGTTTGGCTTGAAGATCAAAAAGAGAAAGGAATGGTTCCGTCAAATTTTATCGAAAAATTTGAAAACCGGCAGAGTTCAGCAGAGTTAAAAGACCTCAATATAATTTTTGATTTTGCTAAACCATCGAGACTCATTAAATATCTTTTGGAGATAGCGAGAACATTATCCGATGACATTATCCTCGACTTCTTCGCCGGTTCTGCGACTACGGCCCACGCAGTTTTTGATCTAAATAAACAAGATGCTGGACACCGCAAATTCATCCTGGTTCAATTACCTGAGCCCTGTGCTGAAGACAGTGAAGCCTTCAAGGCCGGCTATCATACCATTGCCGATATTGGCAAAGAACGAATTCGCAGGGTGATCAAAAAGCTGAATGCTGAACAGGAAGGCAAACTCGACCTGGAGGGGGACAAGGACCAGGACCGGGGATTCCGGGTGTTGAAACTGGATCAGTCCAACTTTAAACAGTGGCGGCCCATCGATGCCTCTGTCACGGTAGAACAATTGGCGCTGCAGTTGACGGACCACGTCGACCATATCAATCAAGCGTCTTCGCAGGAAGCGCTGCTGTTCGAAATTCTCCTGAAAGCAGGGTTCCAACCGACAGAAAAAGCCAAAGTGAAAGAATACGCAGGAGTGCCGGTCTTCTCCATTGCTGACGGAGCCTTATTGATCTGCCTGGCAGAAAAAGTCACCAAAGAATTGATCGACCAGATAGCCGAAGACGAGCCCATGCAATTCATCTGCCTCGACTCCGCTTTTGGCGGCAATGATCAGTTGAAGTCCAACGCCGTTCAGACCTTCGCTGCCCGCAATCTGCAAAAAGAGAAACACAATCAGATTGTGTTCAAGACGGTGTAGGGAGGGGATACGATGAAGGATAATGAGCTGGCGTTGTTTGAAAACTATAAGATTCGTCGTCATTTCGACGAAAAGGATGCGAGTTGGTATTTTTCGGTCGTGGACGTGGTAGGCGCGTTGACCGATAGTGTTAATCCACGTGATTACTGGTTCAAGATGAAACTGCGGGTAAAAAGTGAAGACGGACTTGAACTGTCGACAATTTGTCGACAGTTGAAAATGGAAGCGCCGGACGGAAAAATGCGACTGACCGATGCGTCGAATGTTCAAGGGTTATTGCGAATTATCCAGTCCATCCCGTCACCCAAGGCGGAACCGTTCAAACAATGGCTGGCCAAGGTTGGCTATGAACGCATGCAGGACATGGCCGATCCGGCCCGTTCGCTCGACCGGGCCCGCGAGTACTGGCAGCAGCACGGACGCAGCGAAAAATGGATTCAGCAGCGGATGATGGGCCAGGAAACCCGGAACAAGTTGACCGACTATTGGCGGGACCATGAGATAGCCGGAGAAGAGGAATACGCGATTCTGACCAACATCATTCATCAGGAATGGACCGGGGTATCAGTCAAAAAACACAAAGAGATCAAGGGATTGAAGACGCAAAATCTGCGGGACCATATGAGCGAGGCGGAGCTGATCTTCACCGCGCTGGCCGAGCTGTCCACCCGACAAATCGCCCAAAGCGTGGAGGCCAGCGGGATGGATGAAAACAAGCAAGCAGGGAAGACCGGTGGGCGTATTGCCAAACGAGCCCGACTGGAACTGGAGCAGAAAACCGGTCGCAATGTGGTGACTGGAGAAAATTTTTTGCCCCCGGCGCCCCGTAAAAAAATGTTGAGTGATGATAGCGGACAGGAGGGCAGCGAATGAAACTGAAGTTTGACGCCACCCTTGACTACCAGCTCGAAGCGATTCAGAGCGTGACAGATTTGTTCGAAGGGTTGTCTGCACAAGCAACATTGTTTTCGACGGATTTTGGCAAAATTGACGGAGGCATGTTCAACGAACTGGGGATTGGCAACCGTGATCTCCTACCACCGGATCAATTACTGGCCAATTTGCAGGCTATTCAGTCGCGCAACCAGATACCCCATTCCCGGGAACTGGGTGAAGGATGCCCGTATGATTTTCCCAACTTTTCCGTCGAGATGGAGACCGGTACCGGCAAAACCTATGTCTATCTGCGGACGATTTTTGAATTGAACCAACTTTACGGTCTGAAAAAATTCATTATCGTGGTGCCTTCGGTGGCTATTCGTGAAGGCGTGACATCTTCGATTCAATTGATGCGGGAACATTTCAAAGGGCTTTACGACAATGTTTCGTTCGATGATTTTGTCTACCAGTCCAAAGATTTGAGCCGCGTGCGCCAGTTTGCCGTGAATAACGAAGTACAGATCATGGTGATCAATATCCAGGCGTTTCAGAAGGATGCCGGGGAGAACGTTGAGTATGCCAACCTTACTGAGGAGCAGAAGAAACGGCTTAATGTCATTCACCAGGAGCAGGACAAAATGTCGGGACGCCGCCCGATCGAATATATTCAGGCCACCCGCCCCATTATAATCATTGATGAACCGCAGAGCGTAGACAATACTGACAAGTCGCAGAAGGCCATCCGCAATCTGAACCCACTGTTCTGCCTGCGGTATTCGGCTACCCATGCCAATCCCTATCATCTGCTCTATCAGCTGGATCCTGTCAGGGCATTTGATTTGCGCCTGGTTAAGCAGATCGAAGTGGTGGATGCCAGCGACACACAGGACTTCAACCAGACATTTGTCCGGCTGGATGCAGTGGGATATTGGCCCAAAACGTCCAAAACTCCGCAAGCCAAAGTGACGATTTTCGATGATACACCCAATGGAACCCGCGAAAAGCAGGTTAAAATCAAACACGGAACGGATTTGGCCAGCCAGACGAAGCGTGAGGATTATGACGGATACCTGGTGACGAACATCAATGCCGAGCCTGGCAATGAATATGTGGAGTTTCAAAACGGCGTTGTCGTTGAGCTCTTGCAAGAGTCGGGCGGCATGAATGACGAACGGCTGAAAAGTCAGATCGAGCAGACGGTGGAAGCGCATTTCGCCAAGGAGAAGAAACTGAGGGACAAGGGAATAAAGGTATTGTCGCTGTTTTTTATCGACCATGTCAAGAGTTATCGGGTCTATGACGATGTCGGCAATGGGCAAAAAGGGAAAGTCGCTCTGTGGTTCGAAGAAGCGTATGAGAAAATCCGGCAAAAGCCGATGTATAAAGGACTGCTGCCCTATTCCGCAGAGGAAGTCCACAACGGGTATTTTTCGTCCGACAAGAAGAAGGGCAAAGTCGTGGAACTGCTGGATACCAGCGGCAGAACTGCCAAAGACGACGAGACGTATGAACTGATCATGCGGGACAAGGAACGCCTTCTGTCCAATGACGTACCTTTGCGCTTTATTTTCAGTCATTCGGCGCTGCGGGAAGGTTGGGACAATCCCAATGTGTTTCAGATCTGCACTTTGCGGGAAATGGGTACCGACCGCGAACGCCGCCAAACGATTGGCCGGGGCCTGCGGCTGCCGGTGAATCAGGACGGGGATCGGGTATATGATGAGCAGATCAATCGGTTGACCGTCATAGCCAATGAGTCTTTTGAAAACTTTGCCCGGGGGCTGCAATCCGACATCGAAGCGGCGATCGACCCCAGCGGCGGATTCAAGTTCGGGCGCGTGCCGCGAATTGCTTTCACTCCGTTGCTCCATGCTGACGGGTCACGCTATCTGTCGCAGGATGAATCGACAGAGCTTTGGCAGCATATCGAAAAGCAGGGATATATTGATTCTAATGGCGATTTTACGCAGGCTTTTTGGTCGGAGCGGGACGATTTTTCCTTGCAGCTTCCATATGCATTTTCGGGAATGGAAGAGGCTGTGGTCGCAAGATTGAAGAAATTCCTGCCGTGTGAATTCGTCAAGGATGCCCGAAAACGGCAACCGGTGGGGTACAACAAGCGGGTAGAACTGAACCCGGATTTTAAAGCGCTGTGGGATCGGATCAGCCAACGCACGCGGTACTTTGTGGAGTTCAAGACAGATACCCTGGTGGAACGGGCTGTGAACAAGATCAAAAGTATGGCCGAAGTCAGGGCTGTGCAAATCGAGATCACAAAACGGGATTTGGAGATTCGGGAGGCTGGCGTTGAAGGCGGCAAAATCACCAGCAACCGAACGTATATTGTCAATAATCATCAACCAGTGCCTGACATTTTAGGTTTTTTACAACGGGAAACGGAACTCACTCGAGGCACACTGGTCCGAATTTTGATAGAGTCAGGTCGGCTGAAAGATTTTACTGTCAATCCACAGTCGTTTATGACTGAAGTGGCCAAAATGATCAACCGCGCCCTGCATGAACTGATTATCGACGGCATAAAGTATGAACCGATTAAGGGGCAAAACTATGAAATGCGGTTGTTCGAGACAGAGGAAGTCGAAGAGTATCTGAATCGGCTTTATGAAGTACAGAGCCATGACGACCGGACTCCCTATACCTATATTTCCTACGAATCCGGCATTGAGGAAGAAGTAGCCAAACTACTGGATTCCGACGAAAAAGTGAAGTTCTTCTGTAAATTGCCGCGTTGGTTCAAGGTGGCGACCCCATTGGGAGACTACAATCCTGATTGGGCCGTAGTGGTGGAAGATGACCAGAAACTTTATCTGGTCAGGGAAACCAAGAGTACCTTGGACCGAGACAAACGTCGTGAGAGCGAGAATAAGAAAGTGGATTGCGGCAAGGCTCATTTTGCGGCTCTGGGCGTGAACTTTAAGGATGCGTCGACGATTTATGAAGTGTTGCGGGGATAGGGGAGAATAAAGAGAAGGACGTGGTTGCATATTGAGGATATAAGAAATATCCTGGTACTGAAATTGGAAGACTGTAAGGAAAAGAATTCTTTAGTGGGGGCGATTAGGCTTGGATTCTTCAGCGAGTGATTGTTTAAAACAGATTGACGAGTTGTTGGCGATTAGCCATCAGTCATGGTTATTTGGTGCTGGGATTAGCTTTAGCGCGGGAATCCCTTTAATTGATTCTTTGACTAAAAGAATTTATGCGGTAGCTGATTCCCCGGTAAAAACGCTATTCGACGCAATAAAAACTGAGTTATCTTCAGAAGCTCATATCGAGCATATTCTTAGCCATTTAGGAGATTACATTGCTATTGCAGAGCGAGGAAAAGACAAGGCGGTGAAGATTGGTTCTGGACAATTTAATCTTTCGGATATGAATGACGCCCATGATAAAATTTTGAAATTGATTTCTGAAACAATTCGCTGGGGATATAAGCCGGCAAAAGATGGAGCATCAGAAACCGCTGGCGAAAAAGGAAAATCAATCGTAACAATTGATGTCCATCAATCGTTTATTAATGCTCTATTTCATCGTAATCAAGCTGGGATTGCAGAAAGGAGAGGAGCGGTAAACTTATTTACAACAAATTATGATACGCTCCTTGAAGATGCACTGGCTTTATGCTGCTGTAGCTATTGGGATGGATTTTCTGGGGGTGCGGTTGCCTATCGGAATTATCGATATGGCGCCAAAGAGCCGGATGAAAATTTCCGGGCACATATAGTCAAGCTCCATGGCTCAATTGACTGGTACCTTGGCGAGGAAGACCGGATATTAAGGGTTCGCAGTGGCGACCTTTATCCTGAAAAAGCCGGAAGAGTTCTCATTTACCCTCAAGCGACGAAGTATTTGGCGACACAACGTGACCCATTTGCGGCAAACTTTGATTTATTTCGTCGAACACTAAACAAAAAAGCTGAGAATGTACTTTCTATTTGCGGCTACAGCTTCGGTGATGAACATATCAATCAAGAGATTGAATTTGCCATGAGAAGTTCAGAGAATAAGTCGACCGTTTTAGCTTTTTCCAAGGGATTGAATAATAAATTGAATGAATGGAGAAAAAGCCCTTGGGGTAAGCGGCTTTATATCATTTCTGAGAAGGGCTTGTATGTAGGTGATCAGGGACCATACTGTTCGCCTACTGACGATATGGCTTATAACTGGTGGACATTTGAGGGAGTAACAAAAATCTTGAACTGCGGAGCAGAGGGGTGTGTATTGTGAATACTTTTGATCTTGTCAATGACTTGAAGATTGGTCATCTAGTCGAAGTTTCCGGCACATCCATTCGGATAGAATTATCAGGTGACGTGACCGAGTTAACGAGAACCTATGAAGGGCGCGTGTATCCGATTGGACAAATGGGTAGCATGGTAAAGATTCATTTTGGACGTCGGTTGGTCTTCGGCTTTGTCACTTTATTACGCATGAGATCCGAAGAACTTACTGAAATGGGCAAACCGATACCGCCCGAAGCAGATCAGCGAATGATGGAGGTAGAGTTGTTTGCTGAAGGGGCTTGGAATTCGGCGGAACAAAAATTGCATTTTTCCCGTGGTGTTACGACATATCCTTTGCCGCGACAAGGTGTCTATTTGCTTACTCGTCCAGAAACAACCGAACTTTATAGTGCGGCAGAGGGAAAACAACGCTTAGGTGATTACAATCCATTGGTTCCTTTTGCGAGCTATGTTGGAGCAGATAATACGAATTGTCATGCCAACATTGATAAAATGTTTGGAATGCACTGTGCTGTTTTGGGATCAACAGGATCGGGCAAGTCTGGTGCTGTGGCAGCACTTCTTCACAGCATGATAGAACATAAGGCGAAATCTGATACCGAATGTCATCCCCGGGTCGTGATTATTGATCCACATGGAGAATATGGTCATGCTTTTGGAGATCATGCTAAAATATATCGGGCTTATAACCCCTTGGGTACAGAGACAACTAATGGAGCTCCGATCATTCTTCCCTATTGGTTGATGTCGGCTGATGAATTCCGTATGCTATTGATCGGTAAAACGGAGCAGGAAGCGACTTCACAGAACAACATTGTTTATAAAGCCATAACGTATGCACGGATGGTAGCGGCTGGATTTGTTGCACCCTCACCTACAGCATACGGAAGCCCAGCGCCAACAGACGGAAAGGAAATTGATGCTCCGAGACCAGTCGAAGGAATTAGTGAAGAACAATTGTTGCAATTTGATCGTGATAAACCACGTCCTTTTAGTTTGAATGAGTTTTATAATCATATCGTGTATTTGCAAGCAGCTCGTGTTCAGGGAACGACTTTATCAAAAATTGCTGATGGCGAATTTGCCAAAACTTTTAAGTCGGTCTTAGATAAACTGTCTGTACTACGTCGTGATCCTCGCATCAAATTTTTAATGGAAGAATGGACGCAGCAAAGCCTTTCTCTTGGGAAAGTCATTGGTCAATTGGTTGGAGATATTAATGCGGAAACGGAGATGAAAAAAGACCTTCGGATACTAGATATTTCCGGCTTGCCCAATGAAGTTGCCGGTCCTCTATCAGCAGTTCTGGCTCGATTACTCTTTCAATACAAAGTTTATCAAACGGATGAAGAGCGCAAACGCGATCCGGTTGTTTTAGTATGCGAAGAGGCCCATAGATATGTTCCTGATCGTGGCGAAGCGGAATACTCCGCAGCCCAACATTCTATCAGGAGAATTGCTCGCGAGGGCCGTAAGTATGGGATTGGACTAATGTTGGTAAGCCAACGACCTGCCGATATCGAAAGTACAGTTATCGCGCAATGTGGAACATGGCTGATTTTGCGTTTGACGAATGCGGCTGATCAACAGCATGTTTCCCGTTTCTTGCCGGACGGATTATCGGGAATGACGAAAGTTTTGCCAAACCTAGCTCAACAAGAGGCTATCTTTGTTGGCGAAGGTGCTGCTATGCCAGCGCGGGTGCGTATTCGTGATCTTTCGGAAGCACAGTTGCCAAAATCTGAGACGGCAAAGTTTGCTCAAGGTTGGAGCTTAGCGCGGTTGTCAGATGCTGAGATTGAATGTATAGCTGGACGTATGAGCAGTTGAGGATGAACAATCGACCATAAAGAATTGGCGGGTGGCCTGTTTTCGCAGTTAGGACATTAAAGTTGCCGTTTATGATTCCTGGATTGGGATCACTTTGCCGGGCGCATTTTCAAGGGGCATTACGCTGAATGAGGTTCTCGATGCTCGCTCGGAAGTGTGCAATAAGGTCATTGCCCGCATTTTTAAGGAAGCTGGAATCAATGAGGGCGTGGGACCTAGAAGCTGACTCGGTTGCGTTTGGAAGCCGGTTTGCAAAAATCGGACATTGTTGAAACCGGGATGTTCGTGTAGGTAACGTTTTATCATAAAAATGCGGCGCTCTCAGGGAAGCCGGACACAAAAAAACGGACGCAGATGAGAAAGCAGTGGAGTCACAAAATAAAATTTTGGCGTTTGTCTTGGAATAGGGAGGGTCACAGTGGCACAGGGCATGGAGCTGTTGTCATTGGGGAAATCAAGAACGTCGGAAATTCTGAGTAGCATGGTGCAGCAAGGCATTGGCAAGGCCACCTGCTATATAAGAGGTGCTGTTTCGCACAGAAGATAAAGTTACTGCCGCCAACAGCGTCCCTGCGGGCTGGGCTGCGATTCGTTGCGCCGCTTTCCGCTTCCGGCGGAATTATATTCATCAAACTTCCAGTTGTTACATTAAGATCCAGGCAAAAAAGTCTTTCAAGATGAATAACCGATATAATAACATGCGAATTAAATATTGGAAGAGGGATTGTATGAAAATTGATGCTGTATCCATCAAATGGGCTTTAAATCATTTAACAACTATTGGTGATTCTGATTTATTTCCAATACCAATAGAATTTGAGGCTATAGTAGGCCAAGGTGAAGAGGCTATTAATTTTCTGTCCGACCTTGATCTTAGTCAGGTTAATCCAGGATCAGCTAGGCGCTTTATCGTTCCTAAAGATGACTTATCATACCGAGTAGCCACACAGCTAGATCCATTAGATAGCATTTTCTTAGCTGCGATAATGTACCAATTTGGAGTTGAAATTGAGAGCAAACGAAGACCAGTGGAGGAAAACAGAGTATTTAGTTATAGATTTGCACCAGATCCCGGTGGTAACTTCTATGATAAGATTTTTTCGTGGAATGAATTTTGGAAAAATTGCTTTGAAAAATCCAAGTCTTTTGAATACGCGCTCGTCCTAGATATCTCTGACTTTTACAACCAGATTTATCACCATACTTTAGAGAACCAACTTGCTGAGTGTGGTTTGCCAAATCAAGTAATCAAATGGATCATTGCATTATCGGAAAGTATAACGGCTAAAACGTCTAGAGGTATCCCAGTTGGACCACATTCCGCACATTTGTTAGCAGAAATTTCTTTAAAGCCGATTGACAATAGCTTAGTAACTCGAGGAATTGAATTCTGTCGCTTCGTTGACGATATTATCGTTTTTTGCAACTCGGAAACCGAGGCAAAAATTAACATTTTGACAATAGCGGATATTTTGGACAAACAGCAACGTCTAATGCTGCAAAGACATAAAACGAAAATTCTCGATAAAGAGAACTTTCAGAAATACTGTAATGAAATGTTGGAAGATCGACCCATTAACGATTTAGAGACCAATCTGTTAAAAATAATTCGAAAGCACTCAGGTGGCAATCCTTACGGCATTATCTATTTGAGTCAGCTTTCAGCAGAGGAACTTAACTCTTTTAATGATGAATCAATAACAAAAATATTTAATGACTATATATCACAAACAGAACCAGATTATACTCGCCTTAGATGGTTTATCCGAAGGCTATCCCAAGTTGGTCACCCTGGCGCGGTAAATTATTGTGTCGATAATATAAACAAATTAATGCCTGCTTTAAATGATATATGTCAATATTTTGTTTCAGTAAGCAATTTCAGTGCATCGGACTGGCCTATATTGGGGGAAAAAATACTAAACTTACTTGACGATCCAATAATTCAAGCAAATGAATACTATCAGCTTTCAATCTATTCTTTATTTAATAGAAAGCTCGAACTTAATCACTTCGAAAAAATACTGAGAAATTATCAAGCGAACCCTTCAAACTTAAAAAGAGAAACCATAATTGCGGCTTTCAAGTATGATGCAGCAGATTGGTTGCGTGAATTGAAAGAGCATTATCGGGGAATGGATCGTTGGACGCAAAGAGCCTTCCTGGTTGCATGCTCAAAATTGCCCAGAGAGGAGAAACGCTTCTTTTTCAGTCAGGTATCTAAGGAAGACAAACTAGATGAACTACTCATTCTTTGGTCTAAAAAATAAGGGCAATAGAACTTTTATGCCTTTTTGTGTAACAATCGTTTCTATAGTATAAAATATTTTTCGCTATAAAAGACCTCGTTAAGGTCTTTGTCCCTGATTCCTGCATTTCATCACAACGAAAAGGAATTGCACAGAAGTATTGCGACAAAACAATTATATTACAACTGCCGCCATCCGCGTTCCAGCGACCGGGCTGCTATCCACTGCGCGTCTCTCCGCTCCCGGTTCTCGGGCCGCTCTCGTTATCGCCACCGCCGCTGTCCCAAGCCTCAATACATTCGTTTCCGGGAACGCGTCATCGTACTGTAGGTTTCATCATTGCGCCGCTAACGTCATTTTATCCATCCTTTGCTTCGGATGCGGGTCTTCTTGCAGCAGATAGTGGAAAACAGGCCGAAGAATTAGAGAGTGCTGAATTCTATAGGTGGGATCCGGAACCGAAATTTCTGGAGAAGGCAGTCGCAATGGGCGTACGCTTCCTGATCAATGGTTATACCCACCGATTCGGGTGAAACATAATTTGACGCCGCGCAGCGCAGAAACTTGCGGGTACTGTCGCCAAGGACCATTTCATTAAGCGAGATTATGGCCGGAATGAACGACAACTTTTCCGATCCAACACTTCGGTGCGACCTTGAGCAACTGAAACACTTGGGATCAGTCGAACTGGATGGCTTTGGGCGAAGAACGAAAGTGGTGCCGGGCTATCCAGGGAAAAAGCTCATAATAAGCTCATAAAGAGCTCGGAAATTAGCTCTTTTAGTATCGACACATTCTGTGCGCTACCTAAAAGACGAATCCTAATCGCAACAACATGCTGGCAGAAGAGAAGTGATGAGAAACTTGAAATAATTTCGGAGAGCTTGAGAGGTTTTTTAGTGACTGAGAGATACAGGATAAAGGCCGTAGTATCAAAAGTTTAGATGATAATTGGCAAGAAAATTTAGTAGTTTCTCCCCAATGGAAAGGTGTGCTAGAAAAGATATTTCAGGATTCCTTTGCAGTAAAAATTTGATCATTTTTACTGTCATTGCAATAAAAATAATTAGTTTTCAACGTGCGATTTCAAGCGAAAATCGCATTTGAAACGCAAAGAAGGTATAAAATGAACGACGACTGGCATGCCGAAACTCAAGTACGCCTTGCAAAAAGCAAAATATATTTGAAGTTAAAAGAAAAATGTGGCAGTGATCCGTCAGGTTCGCACGCATTGTCATTGGTTGATGATGCCACTTATTATGCGTATCATAGGACTAAAATTGTTCTCCAACATATGGGAGAGTTCACTTTACACGATGGGGAGCACCTGTTCAGAGTATTAGGCTTGATGGAAGCGCTTCTTCCTGAAGATTGCATTGATAGTTTGACAGTGCCAGAATTGATGTTGATGATTTTAAGTGCGTTTTTTCATGATATTGGTATGGCGCCTAGCGGAGAGCATGTAGCAAATTGGAGAAGAATTTGGGATAAGACGCCGGCATTTGTTGATGAAGAGGCAGTAGAACAATACACAAGGTTTAAGCGGCATTGTGCTGCTAGACCAGAGCAACTTAAACAAATAGAAGTATTAGACACCGAGGGGGAAAACGCAACTTCCGAGACGCTTAAGGCATATTTGATTTCCGAATATATTAGAAATACTCATGCGTTAAGAGCAAGAGAGATTATTGAAAACGATTGGAACGGTAAGATAAAATACAGAGATGTAGATTTGACAGTTGAATTTGCAGAAATATGTTTTAGCCACAATGAAGATGCCGTTTTTTTGCTCAACTTGGATAATAATTTGCTATGTGGGCCTGAAACTTTTGCATGTTTGCCGTTTATAGCGATTGTATTAAGGTTGGCGGATATTTTGGATTTTGATGCAAAGAGAACTCCTTCAGTACTATTTTCCAATTTGACTGTTAAACACCCTGTGTCAATCAAGGAGTGGAATAAACATCGGTCAATTGACGCGTGGGTAATAAACAATAGAGAGATTTGTTTTCAAGCGAAATGCGTGCATCCGGCAATAGAAGCGTCAATTCATTCATTCTGTGATTTGATAGATAATGAGTTGAGTATATGCAATAATGTTCTGTATACGCTCAATAAGGAGCCGCGCATTCGAGAACGAAAAATGCTTATTGATTTACCTCTTAGAGTTAATAGAGAAAAGATTGAAACAAAGAAAAATATAAATGGAGATCCGCAGTATTTATATAGAAAAACCCAATTTAACCTGAGCAAAGCTCAAGTTATCGATTTGCTAATGGGGACTAAGCTATATGGCAATCCAGAAGTGGCACTTCGGGAATTATTGCAGAATTCCATCGATGCATGCTTGCTGAGAAAAGCACTTGAGAAAAAATGGGATACAACATACTCTCCTGAGATAGAAGTCCGGTATTTTAAGGAAAACAGCGAATACGTTCTCGAAGTTATTGATAATGGGAGTGGAATGGATCAACACATTGTCGATAACTATTATACAAGAATAGGTTCTTCTTTCTATGTATCGAGCGAATTTTATGATCTAAAATCGGAGAGTAATGCCGATTTCACTCCAACATCGAGATTCGGTATTGGTATCTTGTCGTGCTTTATGATATCCGATACTCTTATAGTCGATACTCGCCGAGTTTATGGTCCTCATGAATCTAGTGCGCCGCTTAATATAATTGTTGAAGGCCAGGAGAGTATTTTTTGGATAAAGCAAGGAAATCGCAAAATACCTGGCACCAGCACAAGACTAATTCTGCGAAAAAAAAATAACCCATGGGAAAACATGTCAGATGAACAATTTATTAAAGCGGTAGAGACGGTAATACCAAATCCTCCTTTGAAAATTTTGATAAAGACTGAACATATAACCCAATTATGGAATGAGAACAGCTTTCAGAAAAATATTGCGGAGTCTCTCAAAAATTACTCTTGGGATGAGCATGAAAATATTCGAGAGATTGAGATAAAGCTTGATGAGAGATCTGCGGGTTTTGTTGGGTCAGCAATTGTTGCGATATTAGAAATGCGCAATATGCCAGTTAAAACGGTGGATATGCCATCAAAGCACATTGATATCGAAGGGGAAACCTACCATTTAGACAAACATATAAGCATAAAGGATAATGAACTTGAATTAAAGTCAACATCCATAACAATCAATGATGATGGGGAAATTGAGGAAAGTTCAAATACAAGATCCTTAGCTGAATCCAAAGCAAAGCTTTCATTGCATGGCGTTGAAGTGCCAGCTAGCATAGTTACGCCATCATGGAGGTTGCAAAAGAACCAAGTAAAATTATCTTGGCCATTTCCAATGTTACTGGTTATAGATATATGCGGAAAAAGAGATTTGGATTTAAATTCGGCTAGAACTCAAGTAATATTAAGTGATAAATGGGTCGAGTTTGAGGAAGAATTGGCATTTAGTATTTGTTCAGGAATCTCAAAAGATGTAGGTTTTGAATATTGGGAGATATTACGCGATATTTTATTGAATAGTGCAAAAAGCGAATGTTTTAAAAATGGGCTTAAGCGAGTAGGGGCTCTTACAAGAATTCCAATTTATTGAAGTACGGACTAGGTTCTGAGTACCTGTTTCATATCCGCTTTTTGGACCCAGATAATAGACAGAAAAGTTTGGTAAACGTTGCCTAATAAACAGTTTCCATAAAAAGAAAAAATTTGCGCGAGCAGTATTTTAGATGGCTTCTGATATTCTGCTCTTATCTATTCCTAAGTGCGCGACCAATTCGCATTCAAGAGGCCAAAAAGTTTGGCTTAGCTTGAATGCAAGGATCGAATCATCAAGATTAATATTATGATTATTTTCCTGAAAGTCCATATTGTTATGTCCTTCTTCGGCTTTACTCACAGCTCAATATTTCGATATCGGTTCTGCACGGCAATAAGGCTGTTCGCTAAGTGTTTAATCCTACCGGGCAAGATTTCATGCAGTTAAAGCAGTAATATTGCATTCCAATCGAATGAGCCTGCTGCAAGCGCCAGTATTTTTCATCGGTGAACATCTGCTTCTGCTCTTCCGGCCGACTATCGGCAAACTGTTGCCAAAAGCCGATGTTCGTACGCAATCCATAGGGCTGCGAGTGCTTTATGCATTTAGCAATGTTTGTTTTGCCAGCCTCATCAAGCGCTCCTCCGGGACAGTTTTTGACACACAGATCGCAATGAATGCAGAGGTCCTGATTTATTTTCTCATCCGGTTCCAACTCAAGATCGGTAACGAAGGCGGTTAAGCCGATCCGTGTTCCGAAGCGTGGATGGATGACCAGGTTATGCCGGCCAAATGTTCCTAGGCCTGCAGCAACCGCCGCATGACGATGGGAAAAATCGGCAACTGCCATTCTGTCCTTATGCAGTTCCATAGGGGAAGAGTAGGGCATATTCACCACTTTGGCCTGAAATTCACGTGTCAGGAAACGATTGATCTGGTAGTTGCAGGACCGCTGAAAGTAATTCATGTCCAGCCGGCCATTCATGGCGATGGTGACGCTGGGACTTTCGCAAGTGTCCAGTTCCCGGAAAACCAGGGAAATGATCGTTTTGGCCCCCGGCAAAAATCTTTCGATCTCATACGATTTCGGGCTATGATAATCCTCCACTTTAGCAAAACCTACATCATCGACGCCCAAATCCAGGATATACTTTCTAATCTTTTCCTTACTCAAAGCCGTTCCTCCTCATATTTTGTTCGCCTGTTTTGGCAAATACTAGTGAAATGAAGTGAAAGTGCAGTAAAATCTTTTTAATTACATGTATATACATGTAAAGTGCTAAAAATTACTGAACTAATTGGGTGATGTCCTTTAATGTCTTCAAAAAGTCGCGGTATCTCTCGGTGCCGAGGCCCTTTTCGATTTGTGATTGAGCTTGCTCCCAAAGCGGCATGGATTCTGCAAGTTTATCGGCTCCGCTTTCGGTTATCGAAATGGTCTTTCTCCTGGCATCGGCAGGATCTTTTATGATCGTAACGTAACCATTCTTTTTTAACATTTCGATGTTACGCGTCACTGTGGTCTGATCCATGAGCAGTATAGATCCAAGTTCTCCGACTGAAATATTTTCATTCAGGGAAATGTTTAAGAGTAACGAAAATTGCGGACTTCGCAATCCGCTTTTCAGAAGAAATTGATCATAGAATTGCGTAATCGATCGGGTCGTTCTTCTTAAATTGCCGCAAGCACAGCGACGCGCGCCAGAGAGATCAGAACAAGACATGATGTGCACTCCAATCGATATATGTATATACATATATTATTTTACATCACATTGTTTGTCAAGAACACGATTGTTTTTAGACTGAAGGAAAATTGCAAATTTACATACCGTCCATATATTTTGCACGGAAAATGCTATGGAATTGAAAAGATTCACTACAGGAATTGTGAGTCTGGATAAAGAATATATAATAATACATATCTATGCTGTGTACAGAAAGAATATGGATAACTTTTTGCTAAGGTGGATGTAGTAGTGAAAATTTGTGATTGCTTTGAACAGGGAAAATTCGTTGTATCTTGCGAAATATTTCCTCCTAAACCCACATATCCATTGGAAACCGTGTTCGAAACGCTGACGGATCTGAAGGAATTGAAGCCGGATTTTATTAGTGTAACCTATGGCGCCGGCGGAGGGAATGCAGCCCGGTCCATTGAAATTGCTGCAAGAATAAAAAACGATTTTAAGATTGAAACGTTGGCGCATTTGACTTGTGTAGGATCGTCCCACAAGGAAATGGAAGCCTTAGTGGATCAACTCGCGGAAAATGGCATTGAAAATATTTTGGCTTTGCGCGGAGACCCTCCCCAGGGTGAAACTGAATTTACTCCGGCAGCGAATGGCTATTCCCATGCCAGTGATTTAATTGAAGAGATTAATAAAAGAGGTCAATTTTGTATTGCTGCGGCGGCATATCCTGAGGGACATCCGGAATGCGCTGCAATGGCGGAGGATATTCAAAACCTCAAATTCAAGGTGGACCGTGGCGTTGACTTTCTTGTCACGCAATTGTTTTTTGACAACGATAAATATTATGCTTTTGAAGAGAAAATCCGGAAGATCGGGATCATTTGTCCGATACATATTGGCATCATGCCTGTTTTGAATGCGGCGCAGGTAAAACGGATAACGAGTCTGTGCAGTGCTGCGATCCCCGCCGGATTACAAAAGATCATGGACCGGTATGGGAATTGTGCAGCAGACATGGAAAAAGCGGGCATTGAATATGCGTGTAAACAAATTGATGCTCTAATGGCCCATCGGGTGAATGGGATCCATTTATATACAATGAACAAGGCAGCTCAGACAAAAACAATTTTGCAGCACACTGGCTTACGTTAAAGAAAGCTTGGTGCATGAAGGAGCGTGTTTGAGATATGAACCAGATTTGGCTGAAAATATTCGGAGTTTTGCTGGTAGGCGGGATACTGAAATATGCGATGGCTAATGAGTTTGTTTGGGTGGTAATCGACTTAACTACTCTTGGCGTCTGTTATCTTATTCTTCATCAATATCCCTATGTAGATCTGAAGAAATCCATGAAATTTCTTGCCGGGTTGACTGGTGTCAGCATTCTTGTTGATGTGGGAATTATTTCAGGCGGTGTAGGAAATCTGATATTGCTGGTGATCATTGTTTGGGTTCTTTTCAAAGGGCATTTCAATACACCTTTTACCGCTCAGAAAAAGCAAAAAGTCCGCCATCGGTGGCACAAATAAAATTAATATTTTAAACGAGGCCGTGTAGAAACTAGCATTTTCTACACGGCTTTTTAATGAAAGGCAAAGGTTCAAGAACAGACCAGATGCTTTTGCATCTGGTCTGTAAATAGGTTACAATCAGTAAGGAGAGCCAAATGAGGTGGTGTGTTTATGACACGAGAAATTGTAATTATTGACGGCAGCAGCCTGGTTCACCGGGCGTTTTACGCTTTGCCGATGAGTATGACAGCCGCTGGACGGCATACGAATGCCGTTTATGGTTTTACCACGATGCTGCTGAAGTTATTGGCTGAGCGAAAGCCTGGAGCAGTTGCCGTCGCTTTTGATAAAGGGAAAGAAACATTCCGCAATGAACTGTACGAAGCGTACAAAATGCATCGGCCCAATACGCCGTCTGAATTGAGCGAACAATTTCCTTTGGTACAGGAAATTTTGGATGCTTTTGGAATCAAAACGATTGCCCAAGCCGGTTTTGAAGGAGACGACATTATCGGCACACTTGCGGCCAAAGCAGTCGCGGACGGCTATGACGCTGTGATTGTAACCGGCGACAGGGATGTATTGCAGCTTATTGGCCCGCATACAAAAATCATGTTGACAAAAAAAGGCATCACTGACATGGATGAAATGGACAGCCAGGCAGTGAAAGAAAAATATGGCATTGAACCGGAGCGGGTTGTCGATCTGAAAGGACTGACGGGCGATAAGTCGGATAATATACCGGGAGTGCCGGGGATAGGCGAAAAAACCGCTGTCAAGCTTCTCAACGAGTTTGGCACGGTAGAAAACATTTTGGATCAACTTGACGCTGTTACAGGGGATAAATTGCGGGAAAACCTGCGAAAACATGCCGATTTGGCAAGGTTGTCGAAAAAATTAGCGACGATTATCTGTGATATGCCCATCTCTTTTCAGTGGGACGATTTTTTGGTTCGACCGGATTACGACAAGGTTCATGAAGCTTTTACGAAATTTCAGTTTCGCAGGCTATTGGCCAATTTGCCGGAACTTATCCAGAAAGAAAAGAAAAACGAGGTTTCTCTGACCGAGATTCCGTTGGCAAAACCGGTCCAGGAAGTTGACAATATACAGTCGGCACGGAAAATTGCTGCAGCGATTCGAAAATCCGGTAGTTTTGTTTTTTTACCTGTCGTAACTGGCCGAGTACCGGACAGCCAAGTGAAAGGACTTGTTGCTTCTTTTGATGGAGAAGCGGTTTTGATTGACGCAAAGACCGAAGGTTGGACGGAATTTGCCCAGTTATTGTCTGACCCCGATATTCAAAAGATAACCTATAACACAAAAGACTTCTGGAATGCGTGCCGTGCATCGGGGATAGAACTTTCCGGGCCGCTTTTTGATATTCTGCTTGCCGCGTATCTGTTAAATTCCGCTTCTCCAACCTATTCATTGGAAGAGTTGGCAAAACTGTATCTGGAGGGAACCGCTTCACTGGCGAATTCCGCTGGACAGAAGGACGTTGATCTTGCCGCTCAAGCAGGATATATTCGTGCTCTTTATCCGGTTTTTGCCGCTAAACTTGCTGAGGATGGACTGGATAAGTTATACTATGAAGTGGAATTACCGCTTGCATCCGTTCTTTCCAATATGGAAATGGCCGGAATACAGGTGGATGCAGAACATTTGAAAACGATGACTGCAGACCTATCGCTTCTGGTTGATTCGCTGCTGAAAACCATTTATCAACTTGCCGGCGAAGAATTTAATGTTAATTCACCGAAACAATTGGGAATGATCCTATTTGATAAATTGAAGCTGCCGGTGATGAAAAAAACAAAAACCGGTTATTCTACAGATGCCGAGGTTTTGGATAAGCTTACCGGATTGCATCCGCTGATCGATCAACTGCAGGAATACCGGTTGTTGATCAAACTGAAATCAACGTATTTGGATACCATGCCCGCTTTGATTAATCCGGGCACAGGCCGGATCCATACAAGCTTTAATCAAGCGGTTACTACGACTGGAAGGCTTAGCAGTTCTGAACCCAATCTGCAGAATATTCCTGTACGGACAGAAATTGGCCGCAGGATCAGAGAACTGTTTATTCCGGGCAAACAGTGGAAATCTATGATGGCTGCGGATTATTCGCAAATTGAATTGCGGATTTTGGCTCATTTATCCGGTGATGCCGGTTTGCTCGATGCATTTCGCAGCAATCAGGATATCCATGCTCGTACGGCCTCTGAGGTTTTTGGCGTGCCATTACAAGACGTTACTTCCGAGATGCGTTCACGGGCCAAAGCGGTAAATTTTGGTATTATTTATGGAATTAGTGATTATGGTCTTGCCCGCAATACCGGTGTAAGCCGTAAAGAGGCCGGGCAATACATAGAACTTTATTTTTCCCGTTATGGCGGCGTTAAGGCCTATATGGACCGCATGATCGCCGAAGCGCGGCGTTTGGGTTACGTTACGACCCTTTTTGGCCGTCGCCGGTATTTGCCTGATATTCACAGCAGTAACTTCAGCCAGCGATCTTTTGCGGAACGGACGGCAATGAATACGCCGGTACAGGGGTCGGCGGCCGATATTATCAAAAAGGCTATGATTGATGTTTCCAAGGCATTAGCCGCGCATCGCCTGCAAAGTCGCGTATTATTGCAGGTGCATGACGAATTGGTGCTGGAAATTGCCGAAACGGAAGAAGAGATTACGGCTGACTTGGTCCGGGAAGCGATGGAAAAGGCGGTTACTTTGGCTGTTAAATTAACCGTGGATGTCAAGATGGGAAAAAATTGGGCCCAAACAAAGTAATGGAGGGAATAGTATGCCGGAGATGCCGGAAGTGGAGATTATCCGGCGAGCACTTGCCGGGCAGATTATTGGAAAGACAGTTCAGAGTATTGATTTAAGGCTGCCACGTCTTATTAAGTGGCCATCCGCTGAAACTTTTCAGCAATCTGTTGTTGGCCGGACGATTACGTCGGTAGAACGGCGGGGAAAATATCTGATTTTTCATTTGGACGAAGAGTTGCTGCTGGTCGTGCATTTGCGGATGACTGGGCGGTTGATTTATGTCATGCCGGGAATGCCGCATGACAAGTATACGCGCGTTATTTTTACCTTTACGGATGACCATGCGTTATTATATGCAGATACACGCACGCTGGGAACGTTATATTTGATCACTCCGGAGGAATTATGGCGGATCGGCGGTTTGAATGCGATGGGACCGGAACCGTTATCGCCCGAATTTACCGGGGAATATTTGCAGTCGATTGCAGCGAATTACCGGGGAACGGTCAAAGGATTGCTGCTGAACCAAAAGGCTATCGGCGGACTGGGGAATATTTATGTGGATGAAAGTCTGCATTTGTCCGGTATTCACCCTTCGCGTTCCGGAAACTCATTATCGGGCGAAGAAATTGACCGTTTGTACACCAGGATCAACCAAGTCATCTCGGAAGGGATACAGCATGGCGGGACGACAGTGCGCGATTATCGAAACAGCAATGGCCAGAGCGGCGGACACCAGCATCATTTGCACGTTTACGGACGGAAAAATCAGGCATGCCTTCTTTGTGGATGTTTGATTGCGAAAACAGAAGTAGCGGGCCGAGGGACGCATTATTGCCCTAGTTGCCAGCCGCAGGGCTGCAAGCCTGTACATACATGATAATAAAGGCAGGCGGTAGAGGTATGTATGTGATTGGTCTTACCGGTGGGATTGCCAGCGGCAAAAGTTCTGTAAGCGATATTTTGCGGAAATTGGGTGCTTGTGTTGTTGATGCAGACCAATTGGCGCGGCAAATTGTTGAACCGGATCAGCCTGCATGGCAGGAAATCGTCGCTCACTTTGGCAAGGCTGTTTTATTGCCGGATGGGCATTTGAACCGAAAATTACTGGGAAACATTGTTTTCAATTCTCCATCCGACCGGGAAGTGTTAAACAAGATTACGCATTCGAGAATTTTCCATGAGATGGAAGAAACAATTTTTGATATGGAAAAAAGAGGACATAAAATCATTGTCTTGGATGTTCCTTTGCTGCTTGAGGCCAATTTTGCAGATTTGGTTGATGAAGTATGGGTTGTCTATGTTAATGAAGAAGTGGAAATGGAACGGCTGCAAAAAAGGGACCATTTAACAGCGGACGAAGCGAAAGCAAGAATACGATCACAAATGCCGCTTCGCGAGAAACTGCGTTATGCGACAATTGTGATCGATAATGAAGGGGATCTGGCGGCAACGGCTCGCCAAGTGGAAAAGGCATGGGCCGAAAAAACAAAGACAACGGAGTGATCGAATTTGCACAGTGTTAAAACACTGCTGATTGGCTTATGTGCGTTGCTTGTATTCGGTCAAGCCGTATACAGCAGTGATTGGTTTCAAAAAAAGTTTTTGTATCCGTTTCCTTATCAAGCTACCGTATTTCTATATGCTGAGAAACATCATTTAGATCCTTATTTGGTAGCTGGATTAATTTATAGTGAAAGTAAATTCAAGGCTACAGCCCAATCTCCCACCGGGGCGCGGGGAATTATGCAAATGATGCCACAGACCGCCAATTGGGTTGCCGAACAACTTCACGAGGATCAATTCCGGTTAAATGATTTGGATCATCCTGAAGTCGGCATTCGGTTTGGCACCTGGTATTTTGCTTCTCTGAAAGAAGAATTTGCGAACAACGAAATCTTAGCTTTGGCCGCTTATAACGGCGGCAGGGGGAATGTCCGGCAATGGATGTCACAATATGGATGGCAAAGTGATTTTCACAGTATCGAGCAGATACCCTTCAAAGAAACCAGAGAGTATGTTGGCCGGGTTTTGGCCAGTAAAAAACGCTACCAAGAGCTGTATGGGCGTTAGGGGGTTTTCCGTTGTCCGGTCGTAGAATAAATATAAGCATCATTTTTCTTTTATTCGTTGTTTTAGTGACAGGCTGCTCTCAAACGTCGGGCCCTGGCAATCAAACAAAAGTAGATTATCAAGCGGGCGGCCAGCTTACATATGGTACTTTGTATGAGCCGGATACTTTGAATCCGCTCATGTCTGATTTAGTTGCCGTAACGGAAGTAAGCAGCCTGATTTTCAGCGGCCTGCTGCGAACAAATAACAAGGGAGAGTGGATTCCTGATCTGGCAACAGAGACGCCAAACCGTCAAAATGGCGGCATCAGTGCGAATGGATTGACGCTTACTTACCGACTGCGAACAAATGTAACGTGGCACGATGGAATGCCGCTGACAGCGGATGATGTAAAGTTTACCTGGAAGATGATCATGGACCCAAAGGTGAATGTTAAAAACCGGGAAGGATATGACAAAATACGGGCAATTGAGACTCCGGATAAACATACTGTAGTCGTCCATTTCCGCGAGTATTATCCGGGTATGCTGTCACTTTTCCCGGCCATATTGCCACAGCATATTTTAAGTAAGGAACCGGACTTGAATAAAGCGGCGTTTAATCGTCGGCCGGTTGGGACCGGTCCTTTTCGTTTTAAAGATTGGCACGTGGGCGAAGCAGTTCTATTGGAAGCGTATCCGCAGTATTTTCAAGGCAAGCCAACCTTGGACGGGATCACCTATAAGATCGTTCCGGACGCTGCGTTGCTAGTCGCACAATTAAAAACGGGAGAAATCGATATTTTTAGCCGGGTGCCGTTTGCCCAGTTGGATCAAGTAAAAACGACCCCCAATATGCGAGCGGTAATTACGCCGAACTTAACCTGGGAACATGCTGTTTTCAACTTGAATTCCACGATTTTTCAGGATGTGCGAGTGCGCAAAGCGATCGTGATGGGACTCGATCGATCTGTCATCGTTACTTCTGCTTTAAAAGGGGTTGGAGAGCCGGCATTGGCAGATCAATCCGCTTCTTCATGGGCATATCACTCTGCATTGCAAATTCCGGCACGAAATGTGTCCGGTGCGAAAGAACTGCTTGCGCAAGCTGGCTGGAAACAGGACGATGATAATATCTTTGCTCAAAATGGAAGACGGCTGACGTTTTCCCTGTCGATCCCGGCAGGAAGCAAAGCCAGGGAAACTGTGGCGTTAATGATGGCCCAGCAGCTCAAGGAAATAGGGGTTGCAATGGAAATTAAGACCATCAAGAGGGAAGATTTTTTGAATGACGTTTTAAAGATGCGAAACTTTGAGATGGCGATTTTTGCATTGACGATGTCGAGTGATCCGGACAATTTTGATTTGTGGAATTCAAAAAAAATACCCAGCGCTGCCAATGGCTACGATGGCCGTAATGTGGCAGGTTGGGTAAATCCGGAAGTGGATGAGTTGACAATGCGGGGTAAAACCATCGTGGACCAGGAAATCCGCAAACAGGCTTATTGGCGGATACAGGAACTGATTGTCGGCGAATGTCCGGTTATCCCGCTCTATTTTTGGGCGAATATCGATATGGTGAAAAATACGGTCGGAAATTATCAGCCGAGCCCAACGGGATACGGTGACTTATGGAACGCTTGGCAATGGGCGTTTATTAAGCGGTAATAATGAAAAATAGGGTGTTTAGTTGGAACATAATGCAGTTGAATCTAAAAGTTGCTGTTCGGTCAGCACGGTAATGAAAATTTCTGTAAGAGCCGGATCGAATTGCGTTCCCGTACACCTGCGTATCTCGTTGACTGCATCGGAAACCTCCATTGCTTTGCGGTAAGGACGGGCGTTTGTCATGGCGTCAAAGGCATCAACAATCGCAAGTATGCGGCAGGGCAGCGGAATATCCTCCCCGGCGATGCCGAGCGGGTAACCGTTTCCATTCCACCACTCCTGATGCTTTAGAATGCATTCGGCAATAGGAGCCAGGTCAAACGCTGATTTTGCAATTCGAAAACCAATTTCGCAGTGACGGCGCATAATTGCTAGCTCATCTTCGGTTAATCGGCCGGGTTTAAACAAAATATGATCAGGTATGCCGACTTTTCCTATATCATGGAATTTTGCCAGAAGCCTTAAATCGGCGATTGTAGGGTCCGGCAGCTGCAGTTTCCGGGATATTGCTTCTACAAGTGATTGCAGACGGTTGGCGTGGCCTTCTGTAATATAGTCTCTCGCCTCCAAAGCCTGCATCATCGCCTGTACGATGGCACTTCGCGAACTGAGAGATTGGTGCATTTTTTCCCGGTACATGTTGTTGTCGGCTTCCTTTAGTAACGCATCGATGTTGTCAGCGGCAGGCCCTATTGACCAACCGGCGGATAGACTAAGCGGAAGTTGGGGATTGTTTTTATTGTACTGTTCTACCGCTTCCTTAATTTGAACTACAATATTTGTCATTTTCGGTTGGTCAGGGTCAAGTACAAGAACGGCAAACTCATCCCCGCCAATCCTGGCAACAATGTCAGGCGAAGTTACACAAGCGTGAAGGATATTTGCTACAACTTTTAATAATTCATCCCCTGCCCGGTGTCCCAGAGTATCGTTGATTAGTTTTAACCCGTCAACATCACAACTGATAATTCCCGCGCTTTGTTTATCCCAGCTTGCAATCTTTAAGATTTCTGCTTCAAAAAAAGTCCGGTTGTAAGTTGTAGTCAGTGCGTCGTGCAACCCTAGATATTTTAATTCCTGTTCCATTCGTTTTCTGTCCGTAATATCTCTGATGATGGCCAATACTTCGTCAGGCCCGCAGTGGACAAAGCGCGCTTCAAAATAGTGCATATGATGATTTTGCAGCAGCTCATATTCAAAAAATTGGATATCGCCGCTAAGGATTGCTTGCTGGATATGCCGCAGAGCGTTTTGTGAAAAATCTTCTGGAAAAATATCAAAAATGCTTTTGCCTAAAAAATGTTTTGGTTCAGCAAATAAAGGAAAATTAGAAGCTTGCTTATAATCCAAAAATATACCTTGCTTGCTCAGTCGCAGCATCAAGTCAGGAATAGCTTTTAGCAGTGCTTGATTTTGGGTCTGAATATGATCAAGATCTTTATACTGCTGCCGCAGTTCTTCTTCGGTGGCGATTAATTCTTCATGCATGGCCGTCAATTGATCATAATTGTTTTGAAGTTGCTGGTTGGCGTTGGACAGCTTTCGGATATACCGGTTGCTCATGGCGTAGATGAGAATAGCCGTTAAGCTCACGAATAACCAGCCTTTGATCATTGATACCGAGGTTAGGACATGGTTTGTAAATAAAGCTGCTGACAAAGTGTCGGAGAAGAAAATCCAAACTAGTCCAAACGTGAAATAAACCAACGAGATTTTAAAGGCATAGCTTTTATCAGTCATATAGAACATGTATCCTTTCTGGATAATTGAATGCAAATTACTTAATTGACAAGAAATTCTAGATAGGGGGGACAAAATCCTTTATCTCCATGTTGACATTTAAGCATGATATGGTATACTAATGCATGTCAGTAAAAAAGACCATATGACATGCGGTCGTGGCGGAACGGCAGACGCGCTAGCCTCAGGAGCTAGTGGGGGCAACCTCGTGGTGGTTCAAATCCACTCGACCGCACCACTTATTTTAATAATGGATATTAATATGCGGTAGTGGCGGAACGGCAGACGCACCAGCTTGAGGGGCTGGCGGGGGCAACCCCGTGATGGTTCAAATCCATTCTACCGCACCAATAAGAAATGACATGGTTTACAGGCAGTTTGCTTGTAGGCTTTTTTATTTTCCTGTGGGAATAAGTAAATAAGGAGATTTTATTATGCGTCAAATTTATATTCGTTTGCTGTTTTTAGTCGGAGGACTATTCCTGTACGCGCTTGGAATTATCGTTACCTTGCATGCCAATATTGGATACGCTCCGTGGGAAGTGTTCCATGTCGGACTAGCCAAAACGGTTGGAATAAGCATCGGAGCCGCTTCAATTATCACTGGATTATTCATTGGAATCATAACGGTTTTTCTTGGAGAAAAACTCGGTTTTGGTACCGTTTTAAATATGGTGCTTATTGGCGTGTTTCTGGACGTCATTCTTAAACTGAATATAGTGCCGGTGGCAAATGACTTTGTGACTGGTACGATCATGTTGATTGCAGGGTTGTTTATCATTTCGCTAGCCACATATTTTTATATCGGTTCGGCTTTTGGAGCAGGTCCCAGAGACAGTTTGATGGTCGCACTTACTCGAAAATCGGGATTATCTGTAGGTGTTTGCCGGGGAATCATTGAACTTTTGGCGGTTATTATAGGATGGAAACTTGGTGGAATGCTTGGGATTGGAACCATTGTATCCGCATTTGCAATCGGTTTTTGTGTTCAGACAACCTTTGCATTGCTTAAATTTGATGCAACAGCGGTCAAACACGAAACATTGGAGCAGACATATAGAAATTTTTTTAGCAAAAAGGAAGAGCAGTTGTGTACAGAAAAAGTGTCCAAAAATTATTAAGTCTTTTTATGTATTTTGAATTGTTTTCATTGGCAGAAAAAGGATTTCATTACGAGATCGCGAATTATAATATTTAGAATAAACAGATAATTTTACCGCGCACTAAGATATCCGTGCAAAGGATAAATTAGATGAAGAGGAGGAACTGTTTATGGAGGCAAATGTTCCCGTGCCTCAACAGAGTCTTACGATCACGGTTGAAGTAAATATGGCGGCCGCGAAAGAGTTAAAGGCCGAGTTGACAAAAATCACCGGCGGAAGTTATTCGTTTACAGAATTCATAGTCCGATGCGCAGCGCAAGCTTTGACAGAATTTAAAGTAGTGAATTCCAGCTTGATTGATGGTCAAGTTCTTGAACATGACACTGTTAATATTGGTGTTGCGATTGCTTTGCCGCGCGGTTTTTCTGTACCGGTAATTAAGGACGTTCAACGAAAATCATTACATGCGATACGGCATGATATCCTGACACTGGCCAAGAAAGTTCATGAAGGGAAGTTGTTGCCGGACGAAACCAGTGGCGGAACTTTTTCAGTCGCCAACCTTGGTATGTTTGGTGTTGATCAAATTACATTGAATGTTCATTCTCCGGAAAGTGCGATACTGGGGATATGCCGTATTGTCAACCGGCAAGTTGTTATTGATGATGCGGTTATGATTCAGCCAATGATGAATCTGTGTTTGTCGTTTGATCCGCAGTTGATTGACAGTACGGTTGCTGCGAAATTTATGTCCCGGGTTCGGGAGTTGCTGGAGCAGCCGTTGATGCTATTGGCGTAACGGGCTGCCGGAAAAGTCGACGGAATGCATTGACAAGAACATGCTGCAGCGAGTATACTGTTAACAATATGATAAAGCCTTTAAACTGGTCCTGTGAGGCTGGTAAGGAGATCAAATAAACTGGTTGGAAAAGCCTTCTTGCTATACTCACAGCAATAAGGCTTTTATTGTTTTGAAAGCAATAAGACGATCCTTTAAATTGGTCCCGTGAGGCCGGCAAGGATGATACGGAAAGCTTCTCCTTGCCTGCGCAAATACGGGTGAGGAGTTTTTGTTTAGGGTGTTCTAATTTTGCAGAGGGGGAATGCCATTGTGGGGAGAAGTGATGTTTGCTTGCGTGGTAAAGATTTGTTGGGGTTGCAGAACATGGAGCCAGCGGAAATCGAGTTGATATTGGATACGGCCCGCGAAATGAAAACGATCATCGATAGAGACATTAAAAAAGTACCGACTTTGCGCGGAAAAGCAATCGTTAACTTGTTTTTCGAACCAAGTACACGAACCCGGACTTCTTTTGAGTTGGCCGGAAAATATTTAGGCGCCGATGTAATCAATATCACGACAAGCACCAGCAGCGTCGTAAAAGGGGAAAGCCTCAGAGATACTTTATTGACTGTAGAAGCGATGGGCGTAGACATTATTGTTATGCGCCATGCGGCGGAAGGAGCAACGCAATTTGCGGCCGGCATCGTAAAACCTTTGCTTATCAACGCGGGTGATGGTGCACATGAGCATCCGACGCAGGGACTGCTGGACATGTTTACAATGAGAGAAGAGAAAGGCTCTTTGCAGGGCTTGAAAGTTGCGATCATCGGTGATATTCTTCATAGCCGAGTGGCCCGCTCCAATATTTGGGGATTGAAAAAGATGGGTGCCGAAGTTCATTTGGCAGGGCCGCAAACCTTATTGCCGCGGGATATCGACACACTCGGAGTGCAAGTTCACAAGCGAATTGAGGAAGCATTAGAAGGAGCCGACGTTGTCAATGTACTGCGAATTCAGCGGGAGCGCCAGCAAAAAGGCTTGTTTCCTTCGGCACGCGAATATGCCCGTATCTTTGGTGTTAATAAATCGCGGCTTGCTTTGGCGAAACCGGATGCGCTTCTAATGCATCCAGGTCCTATGAACCGCGGATTGGAAATTGCGCCGGATATTGCGTATAGCGAACAATCCGTTATTGCGGAGCAGGTAAAAAATGGCCTGGCAGTCCGGATGGCGGCATTATATTTGATGCTGATGGGAGGGAACCAAGTTGAAACGATTAATTAAAGGCGGCAGAATTATTAATCCAGCGGATAATACGGATATGGTCGGCGATATACTGATTGAAAATGACCGGATCATTGAAATTGGCAAAAACATCATATGTAACGATGCAGAAATCTATCCGGCAGATGGCTTGGTAGTGGCTCCTGGTTTTATCGATATGCATACTCACTTGCGGGAACCGGGATTGGAAGCAAAAGAAGATATTGCGTCAGGAACGCGTGCCGCAGCAGCCGGCGGGTTTACTACTGTTGCCTGTATGGCAAATACGAAACCGGTTATTGATAATGCAATCCTGATCGCGGGACTATATCGTCAGGCGCAAGATACGGGAGTTGTGCGCATCAAAGCGATTGGCGCCGTCAGCAAAGGATTGGCCGGACAGGAACTGGCTGAAATCGGTGACATGCTGGCAGCCGGAGCTGTGGCTTTTTCGGATGATGGACATTATATTAACAGCGCTCAATTGCTGCGAACGGCGATGGAATACATCAGTATTTTTGACGGACTGTTGATTTCGCATGCGGAAGATGAAACCTTGGTTGAAGACGGGGTCATGCACGAAGGCGCAGTCTCGGCAATGCTGGGAATGAAAGGCCGGCCTGCGGTTGCAGAAGATATTGCCGTTGCCAGAGATTTGCTGATGGCTGAATATACTGGCGCGCGTATCCATATCGCCCATGTCAGCACCAAAGGAGCTGTGGAGTTAATTCGCAAGGCCAAGGAACGCGGGGTTCGCGTTACTGCCGAAGCGACTCCGCATCATCTTTATTTTACTGATGAAGCTTTGCAAAGTTTCAATACTGCTTTTAAAGTGAACCCGCCTCTTCGTTCGGCCGAACATGTTGCCGCGTTGCGGGAAGGATTGCGCGATGGAACGATTGATGCCATTGCGACGGATCACTCGCCCCATGCGTTTGAGGAAAAAGATGTAGAGTTTCGTTATGCACCGAGCGGATTTCCAGGATTGGAAACAGCAATCGGAGCGCTCATGACTACGTTGTATCATAGCGGGTTTATGTCTTTGCAGGATATTATCGCTCGAATGAGTATTGCACCGGCCCGCATATTGCGGTTGGATGCAGGAAGTCTGCAGGTTGGATGCCAGGCGGATATCACAATTTTGGACCCGGACCTTGAATGGCAAGTGGATCCCAAAATTTTTTGGACAAAAGCAAGACATTCCCCCTTTGAAAATGGTAAACTAAAAGGAAAAGCAATTGCCACAATCGTGGCAGGTAAATTTGTGATGCGCAATGGTGAGGTGCTGTAATGAAGGGAAAATTAGTGTTGGCGGATGGAAGCATTTTTTATGGAAATTTGCTGACAGATACAGAAGCTGTAGGGGAAGTCGTATTTAATACCGGGATGACCGGGTATCAAGAAATTTTAACCGATCCTTCCTATGCTGGGCAGATCGTAACCTTGACATATCCGTTAATCGGCAATTACGGTGTGGCTGATTTGTTTGACCAGTCCCGCCGTTCTTATGTGCGAGGCTTTGTCATCAGTGAACTATGCGGAGAACCGAGCAACTGGCAAATGGAAAACAGTTTGCCGGCCTATTTGACTGAACGGAATATTCCTTGCATATATGGAGTGGATACGAGAGCAATTACACGCGTGATCCGTTCCTACGGAACCATGAATGGGGTTATTGTCCCCGAGACTGTGGGACAGGAAACGATTGACCGTTACCTGGCTCTGCCGGCCAAGCTGGATGTTGTGGCCGAGGTCACGACTCCGGAGATTTATCATATGTCTCAGGATGGTCCCCGTGTCGTTGTAATGGATTTGGGCATAAAACGCAATATACTGAATGCTTTATTTCAAAGTGGCTGCAATTTGACAGTCGTACCGGCGGATACGGATGCCAAAACCATCCTCGCCATGAACCCGGATGGGATCTTTTTGTCAAATGGTCCAGGTGACCCGAAGGATGTCCCGGGTTCAATAGAAGTCGTCAAACAGTTGCTTGACAAGAAACCGATTTTTGGGATTTGCCTTGGGCATCAATTATTAGCGTTGGCGGTAGGCGGCGATACCTATAAATTAAAGTTTGGCCACCGTGGATCCAATCATCCGGTAAAAGACTTATCAACGGGCAGAGTGTATATTACCTCACAAAATCATGGTTATGCCGTCGATGAAAAATCGTTGACCGATAAAGGATTTATGATCACTCATCGGGCCGTAAACGATGACACTGTCGAGGGAATGAAACATTCCGTGCTGCCGATTTTTTCCGTGCAGTATCATCCGGAGGCATCTCCTGGTCCTGACGATAACACCTATCTATTTGACGAATTCATGACATTGTTGGGGAAAGGGGAGTAGTTATGCCGAAGAAAAAAGAATTGCAGTCTGTGCTTGTCATTGGGTCAGGACCGATTGTTATTGGTCAGGCGGCAGAATTTGATTATGCCGGAACTCAAGCGTGTCAAGCCTTAAAAGAAGAAGGAATTCGTGTTATTCTTGTAAACAGCAATCCGGCTACCATTATGACAGACGTTCATATTGCCGACCGGGTTTATATTGAGCCGTTGACTCCGGAGTTTATCGCTGAAGTATTGGAGAGGGAAAGGCCGGAAGGCATCTTGGCTACCCTTGGCGGTCAGGTCGGCTTGAATATGGCAGTTCAATTAGCTGAGCAAGGCATCCTTGAAAAATATAATGTGAAATTATTGGGGACGCCGTTGGAAGCAATCAAGAAAGCGGAAGACAGGGAATTGTTCAAAGAGACGATGCAGTCTATCGGACAGCCGATTCCGGAAAGCACGATTGTTGAGGACATTGATGCGGCTTTGCAATTTGCTGCAGAAATCGGTTATCCTTTGATTGTTCGTCCTGCCTACACGCTGGGAGGAACCGGCGGGGGGATTGCTGCGAACGATGAGGAATTGCGCACGGTTCTCAATTTGGGGCTTAAATATAGTATGATTGGTCAGGCCTTGATCGAACGAAGCGTGGCAGGCTGGAAAGAAATTGAGTATGAAGTAATTCGGGATGCGGCGAACAACTGCATCACAGTTTGTAATATGGAAAATTTTGATCCGGTCGGCGTTCATACCGGTGACAGCATTGTAGTGGCTCCGTCCCAGACATTGACCGACCATGAATATCAGATGCTGCGCAGCGCCGCTCTGAAAATTATCCGCGCGTTGGGTATTGAAGGCGGCTGTAATGTTCAGTATGCTCTTGATCCGAATAGCCGTAAGTATTATGTAATCGAAGTGAATCCGCGGGTTAGCCGTTCCAGCGCGCTGGCTTCCAAGGCAACAGGATACCCAATTGCCAAGGTAGCCAGTAAAATTGCCATCGGCTATACATTAGACGAAATCACCAATGCGGTGACTCGCAAAACAAAAGCTTGTTTTGAGCCTGCATTGGATTATGTGGTAGTCAAGTTTCCCCGCTGGCCTTTTGATAAGTTCGTTTTCGCAGACCGCACGCTGGGCACCCAGATGAAAGCAACCGGCGAAGTGATGTCCATTGACAGAACCTTCGAGGGCGCCTTGCTGAAGGCTGTTCGTTCTCTGGAGATTGGCTTGCATCATTTAGCAATACCGGAATTGGCATCGCTATCCAACGAAGAAATTCACCAGCGGCTTTCGTTGGTGGACGATGAGCGGGCATTTCTGATTGCTGAAGCACTGCGCCGGAATATGTCGATTGATGAAATTCATTCCATTACATTGGTCGATCGGTTCTTTTTACAAAAGATTGCCAACATTGTTGCGATGGAAAGACGCATTGCCAAGGAACCAGTGGAACCGGAGCTGTTATTAACGGCGAAAAAAATGGGTTTTGGCGATCGCATCATTGCGGAATTAACGGACTCGGATATGCAATCGGTCCGTAAATTACGTATGGAAGCGAACATTCTTCCTTGCTATAAAATGGTAGATACCTGCGCAGCAGAATTTGAAGCGGTCACACCATACTATTATTCAACGTATGCACAGGAAGATGAAGTTCAAATTACAGACCGTCGCAAGGTTATTGTACTCGGTTCCGGACCGATTCGCATTGGACAAGGGATTGAGTTTGACTATTGCTCCGTTCATTCCGTATGGGCACTGCGGGCGATGGATATTGAATCAGTGATTATCAATAATAACCCGGAAACAGTCAGTACGGACTTTGATACCTCCGATCGCTTATACTTTGAACCTTTGACAGTGGAAGATGTTTTAAATGTCATTGAAAAAGAAAAACCGGAAGGGGTCATTGTGCAGTTTGGCGGTCAGACGGCGATTAATTTAGCCGGACCATTGGCCAAGGCCGGTGTCAAAATTATGGGCACCAGTGTGGAGAGCATTGACCGGGCGGAAGACAGAGAAAAGTTTGACGCATTGCTTGAGAAATTGAACATTCCCCGGCCGAAAGGGGCTACGGTCACTAATGCAGCGGATGCACTCATCACTGCTAACAAAATTGGCTACCCGGTTGTAGTTCGGCCATCTTATGTTTTGGGCGGCCGGGCTATGGAAATTGTGTACACCGATGAAGATTTAGACAACTATATGAAATATGCTGTAAAGGCTTCACAAGAGCATCCCGTTCTCGTAGACCGTTATATGCAGGGGACGGAAGTGGAGGTAGATGCCATCTCTGACGGAGTCGATGTGCTAATTCCGGGAATTATGGAGCACATTGAACGCGCCGGCGTTCACTCCGGAGACAGTATTGCCGTCTATCCGCCGCGAACGCTAAGCAATGCAATCATTGATACCATCGTGGACTACACGACGCGGTTGGCCATTGATTTGCAGGTTAAAGGAGTCATTACGTGCCGATGGTCAATGTTGCTACCAAAGCAGCAATGGGAATTTCTCTGCGCACACAGGGGTATGGTTCCGGTTTATTGAAACCACCTTCCTATACTGCCGTTAAGGTGCCGGTATTTTCTTTCGCCAAAATGCAGAAAGTCGATATTACTCTTGGGCCGGAGATGAAATCGACAGGTGAAGTTATGGGCATTGATTACCATTATGCCAGAGCATTATTCAAAGGAATTATTGCCGCCGGCATGAATATACCTGAACAGGGGACTGTGCTGGTTACTGTAGCGGATAAGGATAAAAAGGAAGCGGCGGATATTGCCTTAGGCTTCCAGGAGATGGGTTTCCGGGTCGTTGCTACCAGCGGAACCGCTCAATTGCTGAATTTATTGGGGATCAAAGTGGAAACAGTCAACAAGTTAAGCGAAAATCAACCGCATATTCTTGATATGATAAAAGCAGGGGACATCAACATCGTCATCAACACTCTCAGCCATGGCCGGGAACCTGAAAGAGACGGATTCAAAATACGGCGGGCGACAGTTGAAAATGGGATACCCTGTCTGACTTCCATGGATACAGCCCGGGAGCTCATGCTGGTATTAAAAGCGGTTCACAACCGTCGCCTGGTTTATGCGCTGGCTCTGCAGGATTATGTTGGCAGTGGATATGACTTGGCGTAAGAACAAGTAAGGAGAGTGCTTATGGAAGCAAATAAGCGGCTGATTGTCGCGTTGGATATGCCGGATATGGAAGCCGTAAAAAAAATGGTGACCCAATTAGGGGATGCGGTTCACTATTACAAAGTCGGGATGGAATTGTTTTATGGCTGCGGCAGTGAAGCGGTTCATTTCTTGCGTGATATGGGCAAACAAGTATTCTGTGATTTGAAACTGCAAGATATACCCAACACGGTCGCTCATGGCGCCAAGATGCTCACCCATCTAGGCGTGACGATGCTGACGGTCCATGCAACCGGCGGCAGAGCGATGATGAGGGCTGCTGCGGATGAAGTAGCGAAAACAGCGGATGAATTAGGAATTCCCCGCCCCAAAATGTTGGCGATCACCGTATTGACCAGCATGAATGAGGAAGAATGGTCCGGATTGCGTTATAGTCTGACGATACCGGAACAGGTACTTAATCTGGCGAAACTAGCGCAGGCTTCCGGCATGGATGGAGTGGTCGCCTCGCCGCAGGAAGCAGCTATGATACGGGCTGTTTGCGGAGAAGATTTTCTGATTGTGACACCCGGCATTCGGCCCAAAGATGCGGCACTGAACGATCAAAGCCGGACTGCTGCTCCGGGGCAGGCGTTGCGGGACGGTGCCAGTTATTTGGTCGTTGGCAGGCCAATTACGAAAGCGGCCGACCCTTTATTGGCTGCGCAAAAAATTATTGCAGAGATGGAGGGACAGGCAGAATGAATGAAGCAGAGGTGCGGGAAATTTTCCTCAAAACCGGCGCTATCCTTGAGGGACACTTCCTTCTGACATCCGGATTGCATAGCCCAATGTATGTAGAAAAATTTCAAGTTTTGCAGCATCCGCAGCATACGGCTGACATGTGCGCTGCGCTGGCTGAAAAATTTCAGGATCAGAAGATTGATGTAGTTGTCGGTCCTGTTACCGGCGGCATTTTATTGGCACATGAGGTGGGTAAAAACCTGGGTACCAGAGCGATTTTTACTGAACGGGTCGATGGGGTCATGACATTGCGGCGCGGGTTTGTTATCGAACCGGGTGAACGGGTTTTGATTGTCGAAGATATTATTACTACCGGTGGGTCTGTTTGCGAAGTCCTTGATGTAGTCCGGGCCAGCGGCGGTATTCCTGTTGGCGTGGGCCTCCTTGTTGATCGCAGCGGTGGGAAAATTTCCTTTGGCGATGTTCCGCATAAAGCGTTGATGACGCTTGAGGTTCCCGCTTATCAACCGGACCAATGCCCGCTGTGCGCGCAAGGGATGCCTCTGACGAAACGGGGAAGTACAGGGAAGAAGTAGAACTAAAGTTTACAAATTAACTGTTGTTATTTTGTAGTGTTTATGGTAAAATCATTTTCGTACGTTGCATAGGGGTATAGCTCAATTGGTAGAGTAGCGGTCTCCAAAACCGTTGGTTGAGGGTTCAAGTCCTTCTGCCCCTGCCAGAAAAACATAACGACGCGGATATGATCCGCGTCGTTTTTTAGTGAGAAAAAACACCTTCATCGATTTTGTTGACAATATAGGCATTGACGGAACCGGCTGCTTCGATTTCTTGTTTGGCGATAGCAGCTTTTTCGGGGGAACGGAACACATCATAAATATATGCATCTACTTTTTCTTTTAGCTCGTAAGGAAGATGCTGGCTGAGATCTTTTTCACCGTAGGTGGGAAAGCACATCTTCACTTTTTCTGATGCTGCTTTGGATGACATGCCCTGATTTTTCAGCATAGAGAAGATCGCCATCCGCTGAAACTCGCTAAATTTTTTTATCAATCCGCGTTCCAATTCATCTTTATTCCACCAGACCCGGATTTCATCGTCAGATACGCCGAATAAACGGCGTTTGGCAATCATCGCATTGACCTTGTCATTGCTTTTTTCAGCTTTCAATAGGTAATCGCCTAGATTTACCGGAACATGACTGTCTGAATTTATTTCTTCTTTCGCTTCTTTTAATAATTTTTTAAAGATCGTGGCGGCTTGTTCTTTTGATGCAATATCTTTCATGATGATGGGAATGAATTGACGCTCCAATTCCAATTCTCTGGGAGATGGAGGGCTTTTTTTTATAAATAATTCAGAAAAGAAACCCAAATCAATACCTCGCTTCCTGCAGGACAATTATTCGTTATGATCAATATTATAGGCCAAGACGATGTATTTGCATAGGACGATTCTTGCAGGGTTTTGTATCGTCATCAAGAATATATAAGTTTGCGTTGAACTCATAGGAATGAATTGCATGTTTCGTGGCATCGTCATTGGGAGGTATTATGAAAGAGATAGAAAAACAAATTCAGGAATGGCCTTATTTAACAACTTTGCCGGAAAAAATCGGCGGATTTACGCTTGTGCGTGAAGCAGAGAGCAGCAAGGCCCAAGTTCACATATTTACCTACGCCAACTCTGATCGCCATCTGTTTTTTTCTGTTGCGTATGATTCGAATACGGATGATTTTTTGTGCAAAGTGATCATCGGTCTTAATGAATATTATGATGTTAATTTTATTGCTGCTGATCTTCCGGGTTTAGAAACCGTCTTAAACAGCAAAATGGGAAAATTATTAGGGGGCTTGGAACGGTTTGACCCAAAACAGCTGGGCAGTATTTTTCAAGAAAAAAAGATTCTTGACTGGACCTATGTTGCGCAGCTTCCGCAAGAGGTTGCGGAATTTCATTTATTTATTCGTCCAGATGCGCCAATTAAAGTACTTAATGGGTCTTTTGTTATTATTGATTACAGCGATTTTGCAACGGAAAGTCATTTGGTCATTTGTTATAATGTCTTTCGCGATGATTTTTATGGCGAAATTCATCTTCGCCGCTTGCCTCAGATGTCGGGACTTTTTGATGCCAAAACATTGTCTGAGCTTGCTGAACAATTGAAATCTCACCTTGTTCCGGTATTGAAAGAGATGCGCATCCAGTTGGATGCTGGAAATGGTGAAAAGTGATAGGGGGAGTTGCATTGAAAACTGCATTGACAATTGCTGGGTCCGATTCTTGCGGTGGCGCCGGTATCCAGGCCGATTTAAAAACATTTTCCGCGCTCGGCGTTTATGGAATGAGTGCAATTACTGCAATTACAGCACAGAACACCTGCGGCGTTACGAATATTCGCGATCTGGATATCGAAATTGTCCGTGATCAGATCCGGGCAGTTTGCTCTGATATACAGGTAGATGCAGTGAAAATCGGAATGCTGTCAAACGCGGACATTATTAAGACGGTTGCAGAAGAACTTCAGAAAACGCAAATAACGAATATTGTAGTTGATCCGGTGATGATCTCCAAAAGCGGCAGTCATCTTTTAAAGCCGGAAGCAATTGGAGCCCTAAAAGAAATACTGTTTCCTTTGGCGACAGTGGTTACGCCTAACCTGATGGAAGCCGCTGAAATTGTTGGCGAACCAGTCGAGAACAAAACAGATATGGAAAAGGCTGCCGTAAAGATCCAGGCGATGGGACCGCAGTATGTGGTTGTCAAAGGCGGTCATTTGCCCGGAGACGCCTGTGACCTGTTATATGACGGGCATGAGTTCATTGCCTTTGAAAATACGCGGATTGATACGCCCCATACGCATGGAACCGGCTGTACTTTTTCTTCGGCGATCGCCGCTGGATTGGCAAAAGGGCTGCCGGTCGCTGCTGCGGTAAGGACGGCAAAAGAGTTTGTGACGATGGCAATCACCCACTCGTTTCCATTAGGACACGGTGTTGGGCCGACTCATCATTTTTATGATTTGTATAAAAAGGCAGGCTTGCTTTAGTGGCGGCCAAAAGGATTTTGGTGAAGAAAAAAACGCACTGGGAAATGGCAGGGAATTGAAAAACTGTGTTGACAGATTGCCATTGTTCGTTTATACTAAGTAAGCGATTTGATTTACGGCCCTGTGGTGTAGCGGTCTAACATGCCGCCCTGTCACGGCGGAGATCGTCGGTTCAAATCCGATCAGGGTCGCCATTTATCATGCCGCGGTAGCTCAGTCGGTAGAGCAGAGGACTGAAAATCCTCGTGTCGGCAGTTCGATTCTGCCCTGCGGCACCAGTGTTCATATGCGGAAGTAGCTCAGCGGTAGAGCATCGCCTTGCCAAGGCGAGGGTCGCGAGTTCGAATCTCGTTTTCCGCTCCATAAGTTTGGCGGCATAGCCAAGTGGTAAGGCAGAGGTCTGCAAAACCTCTATTCCCCAGTTCAAATCTGGGTGCCGCCTCCAAAAAACGTTTTTCCGGCTCCGTTATCGGAGTGTACAATTGATATGCCGGGGTGGCGGAACTGGCAGACGCAAGGGACTTAAAATCCCTCGGAGCGTGAGCTCCGTACCGGTTCGATTCCGGTCCTCGGCACCAGCCAAAAAGAAACTAGTTTAAGATGAATAGTTATCGTATCGCCTGATGCGACTATCTTCTGAACAAACTGGTCGAAAGGGCTCCGATATTATTCGGAGCCCTTTTTGTATATGTGTATCGGTAATGGTTGGCGCGATGAAAAGAAGAAGGATACTCAGAAGAATATGCTGCCGATTGTGTTATATCAACGATATCATCAAAAAAATTTTTCGCAGGCAGGTAAATCTTTCAAGTTACGGAATATTATACTAATATCATCCAATTATGGAAGATGTTTTGATGTGAATTGAAAAATATGCATGTGTTTTTTAAGAAAGAGAGGCGCAAGGATGAGAGAAGATCTTTTCAGAGAAGATCCCCGCTATAAGCAGGCGAATAAAGAAGCGCTGCTGGCAATTGGATTGTTTGCGTTGAATATTCTCTGGTGGTTTGCTTTTGCGTACGGCTTGGGCTCAGGCCCGCCGCAAGAATACAGCTATGTTATGGGTTTTCCTGCCTGGTTTTTTTGGAGCGTGATTGGCGGCTATGTTGTATTTTCTTTTCTGACCTGGATTATGGTGAAGTTTTTTTATAAAGACATGCCATTGGATGCGGCAACGGATTATCATTGGAAACCGCAGGACAGAGGGGGAAAACGATAGTGCAATGGGAAATTCTCGTCGTCATGGTTGTGTATATGGCGATTAATCTTGGTATTGGCTTGTGGGGAGCAAAATTAAATATTGCCGCGAAGGGCGGCTTTATGGAAGAATATTTTTTAGGCGGACGCGGCATGGGCGGCTTTGTATTAGCGATGACCCTGACAACGACGTATATTAGCGCCGGAAGCTTTATTGCCGGACCAGGGGTTGCTTATTCACAAGGATTAGGCTGGGTTCTTTTGGCTATGACACAACTTCCGGTAGGGTACCTCGTTTTGGGTGTACTGGGTAAACGGTTTGCGATTGTAGGCAGGAAGATACAGGCGGTAACGGTGATTGATTTTTTGAAGCACCGTTACGAAAGTAAAGCGGTTATTGTGTTGTCAGTGATGGGGGTCATTGGTTTTTTTCTGGCAGCGATTGCAGTCCAGTTTATTGGCGGTGCGCGGCTGTTTCAATCGATGACAGGCTATTCTTATGAAACGGCGTTATTTATTTTTGCTGGCGTTGTAGTCTTTTACGTAACATTTGGCGGGTTCCGGGGCGTTGTATTAACCGACACTGCGCAGGGGATCGTGATGTTTGCCGGTACCTTGGTGTTGCTGGTTGGCGTGTTTACCTATGGCGGAGGCGTCGGGGCCGTTATGGGGAAACTGGCTGCCGTAAACCCTGACTTGATCACTCCTTTTGGTTTAAACCATTTTATCACTGTTCCTTGGATTGCCTCCTTTTGGATTTTGGTAGGCTTTGGTGTTATCGGCCTGCCGCAAGTAGCTGTCCGGGGCATGGGATACAAAGACACCCGTGCGATGCATACAGCGATTGTTATAGGGACTGTTTTCACTGGTTTTTTGATGTTGGGAATGCATTTAATCGGCAGTATTGGTAAGGCTATTGATCCCGCGATTAAGATTGGCGACACCGTCATTCCTGAATTGACGAAATTAACGCTTAACCCATGGCTGGCCGGTTTATTCCTTACCGCGCCGCTAGCGGCGATTATGTCTACGGTCAGTTCGCAGTTATTGGTGTTATCCAGCACCATTATCAAAGATTTGTACGTCAGTTACGTTAATCCCAATCCGGAGGAAGCGTTTATTCGCAAGGTAAGCATGATCATTACCCTTATAACCGGCATTTTGGTATTTGCAATTTCATTCCGGCCGCCGGATTTTCTTGTCTGGCTCAATCTCTTTGCGCTTGCGGGCATGGAATCTGTTTTTCTATGGCCGATACTTTTGGGTTTGTATTGGAAAGGAGCCAATGATCACGGAGCCTTGGCATCGATGATTTCCGGATGTGCCGCCTATCTGTACTGCCATTATTTTTGGACACGTCCGTTTGGCACGCATACAATTATTCTGCCTTTGCTTATCGGACTCGTCGTATTTGTTGCCGTCAGCAAACTAACACCGCCTCCGCGAACTGAAATTATCAGGAAATTTTGGGGTTAAGAGCAAGGTAGGATTTTTGTTTTACCTTGTTGAAATATTTTAACAGGAAGGCGGTGAGGGATATGATCGAAAAGTTCTATGTGTCTACGCCAAAAATCGGTATGGTGGATATAACTGCTGCTGTAAAAGACGCCGTGGCGGCCAGTTCGGTTAAGGATGGTCTGTGTCAAGTCTTTGTGCCGCATACGACAGCCGGGGTCACTATCAATGAAAATGCTGATCCGGATGTAGTGAAAGACATCATCGCTGGGCTGGAAGAAATGGTTCCCCGTTTAGCTTATCGCCATTCAGAAGGGAATTCCCGGGCTCATATTCAAGCTTCCTTGTTGGGATCATCCGTATTTATTCCGATTGAAAATTACCGGCTGTTTTTGGGAACGTGGCAAGGCATCTATCTTGGAGAATTTGACGGTCCCCGCCGCAGGACAGTCTGCGTAAATTGTGGAGGTGCATTATGAGCGCCGTCGTGTGTGAAATCGAGCTGCTGATACCAGGCGCTGCTTCGTTAAAAGAGAAACGACATGTTGTAAAAAGTATTATTGGCCGCATTAAAGCGCGCTGCAACGCGTCAGTGGCGGAAACCGACTTTCAGGACAACTGGCAAAGGGCCGTGATCACTGCGGCAATGGCCGGCGCTGATCGTTTCATACTGCAAAAACAGATCGAAATCATCCGACAGATTGTATATGATAACGCAGAGGCAGAACTGGTTGATATCACGGCTGAATATTTATAGCTGATGCATATAATGGAGAGGATATGGATTCATGAAACTAGATGTTGCATTTTTACCGCAGGAAATTGCTGAAAACAATCTCTCGGATGCGGTTTGCATTGTATTGGATATATTCCGGGCGACAACCTGTATCGTGACGGCTTTTTCCAACGGCTGCAAAACAATTATCCCTGTCTTGTCGCTTGTTGAGGCTCATCGATTGGCAAAACAGGCTGGATCTGTTTTGCTTGCCGGAGAACGGCAATCGATTAAGATGGATGGCTGTGACATGGGGAATTCACCGTTCGAATTTTCCCGGACGAAAGTCGCTGACCAAACGGTGATCATGACCACCAGCAATGGCACAGCGGCGGTTAAAGCGACAGAAACGGCCTACTGCACGCTGATCGGTTCGTTTATCAATGCTGGAGCCGTGTGCCGGGAAGCAAGACGATACGAAAAGAATATTGTTATTGTCTGTGCCGGAACGGATCGTACTTTTTCACTCGAAGACGCATTATGTGCCGGATTGCTCGTGCAGACATTAACGGAGACCGGCGAAATGATCCTGACCGATTCTGCGGCCGGCGCTTTGCTGATGTATCAACAAGCAAAATCAAAAATTCTTGAAATAGCAGGCAACAGCCGGAATGGACAGCGGTTACGAGAACTGAACCGTCTGAATGAAATCACATATTGTTTGCAGACCGATCTATTTCCCATCGTGCCGCATTATTCGGCTGGCAAAATTTCGTTGGCGGGTGAATGAAGGAATGCCCAGTATTAGGACGTGTTTTGACAGTATGTTTTTTGTTTTAGATATGGATTAATCGATATTCTGACAGGAGCAACAAGATGGCAAAAAAACCTTCGAAACCTGCAAGACCTTCAAGATCTTCAAGACCTTCCCGGAAATTGACTGTATTATTACTGTTGTTTATTGTTACTGCTGGTCTTTATTATTATATTAGCCATAAACCGGAGCAGGGGAGTAAACCATTGCCCCCATCAATTGAGAAGACAAGTTCGGGAACAGTGGCTGATTATAGTGAAATGTCGATAAAGCTGCACAACGCAGTGGATAACGGTTTATCCACGAATGGGATACCGGTCGGCGAAAAGAAAGAACTTCAGAAGGAAACGCCGCGGCAAGGTGGAGAAGGATTGATCCGGTGGCGTACTTGGCAAACGCAGGTTACAGCGCCGCAAGATAAGACGCCGGAGAAGCTTCGTCAATTATTGCAGAGTTCGGTTGCCAGGGCTGGCGGAGAAATCCTCGCCATGCAGCCGGATCATTATCAGGGACGTTCCGTAACCAGAATGGATATTGGGTTTAAAGAGATTTTAGCGGGCGACACATTGACCATTATCACCGATCGCTTGTATATAGGCAGTGAGAAACCGTCATCACCGATACAAGTTCCGCCGCAAACGCCGGCTTTGCCGGTCCGGCCTTCCGGGCCAGGCGTCTCAATGGCTATTATTATTGACGATTTTGGTTATCAGACAGAACCAATTGAGATGTTTGCCGCGATAGACAGGCCGATTACTTTTTCCGTCCTGCCGTACAAACAATATAGTCGAATGGCGGCAGAAAGAGGCGCCGGTTCAGGACATCAAGTTTTATTGCACTTGCCAATGGAGCCGATGACACTTCCGGATCAAGTAGAAAAAGATATGATCACTGTACAGATGACGGAGGCGCAAATTCAAGACATTGTACTCAGGGCCCTCCAGCATACCCCGGAAGCAATTGGAGTGAACAATCACCAAGGGTCTCGCGCAACCGCTGATCGCCGGGTCATGCAGGCCGCTTTGTCTGTTATGCGCAATAACCAGTTGTTCTTTATTGACAGCCGTACAAGCGGACAAACTGTTGGAATGGATATGGCGAGGCAAATGGTAATGCGTACAGGAGAAAACGACTTGTTTCTTGACAACAGTTCTGACATAGGCTACATAAAAAATCAATTGCGGACGGCACAGAGGATGGCTGCAAAAAATGGGAGCGTGACCGTTATTGGTCATGCGAGGACCAATACTGCAATGGCGATTCGTGAAATGATCCCTGAACTTGAAGCGAATGGAGTACGGCTGGTTTTTGTTTCACAATTGGTCAGGTAAGTCAGAGGAGACTGTGGCAGATGAATAAACTTGCGATGATCGTATTAGTGGCGAGCGGATTGTTTTTTGCTCAGCCGGCAGTAACGGCAACAGCCTATCCGGCGTGGCCGGACGCTGGGCAATGGATGCCCGAAGAAAAAACAATCATTTTATTAAGCGAAATTTGGGATGCGCAGACTTTTAATGAAATGCAGGCAGGCCGCGTTGTAATCACCGATCAAGTGATGAACGAACTATTGGCTGAAAATATAGTCGAAAATTCGCGGATTGATGGGATTACTTTTACATCACACGAAAATGGACAAATCAATCTGGAAGTCGGTACGCAAGCGCTCGGTCGAATTAAAATAGCTGGCGTGGTAGAAGAAATCCATCATGATAGGGCTGCATCTTCGCTCACTTTTCGGGTACTCAACAAGAATTTGCCGGATAAACCGTTCGTGTCGTGGCTTTTCTCGCGGGTAAGCGTAGCCATGCTAAGTAAAATTTATGGAAATCCTGTTTCTGGGAAGGACTTGTCGGTTGCGATCAAAGGGAATACCGTGACGGTGAATTTTCATGACTACTTGTATACAACCAGAGTTGGACAAATTAACTTGCTAGGGTGTCGACTGGCGGATGAATTGCAGGTAACCGGCGTTCAAACGAAAGAAGGATATCTCCTTTTGGAGACCCGCCTTTCTTTTGCATCGAAATTGGCTGCGGCAGTTCCCGGCTTCTTACATAGGACTTGAAGCGACCAATGCTGTAGGAAGGAGGCGAAATTCAATGACAGAAAAACCAGACTTGGAGCAGGTCGTTCTTGCGAATGCGGTTGATCGGCGCTTGACTTGCGCTGCTGCTCATCGTATCGCGGAACAATATGATTGGACCTTGCTGGAAATCGGGGAAAAGGCGGAAACTCTAAAAATTAAAATCAGCAAATGTCAACTCGGATGTTTTTAAAATGCCTAACCTGCCGGAACAACAAGATGTTTTCAGAAAAATATGATTTTATTTTTTGACTGGACAAAAGCTATTTTTATGGTATACTGATTTACGACAGGGCAAGGTGAAAAAAATATTTGATAAGTCAATGATGACTTCCCAGCTATCTTAATTGTTACATTATTAATGATGGCCTGGGATGTTTTTGCTTTTTTTAGAAAGCCCACGTCCAGCCTATGCCCAAATTCATAATAAAACAAAAAATACGAAGAAGAGGTGACTGTTTATGGTAAATGATTTACTCTATGTGATCCCCGCAGGACAGTACAGCAAGGAAGAATTGGTCAATTTACTAAAAGATCACCCGGAAATTAAATTTGCCTCCCTTGTAGGCGTCGATCTTGCCGGTAATGATACTGATGAAAAGATTCCGATGAAATTGTTCCTGAAAGACATTGAAGATTTTTACAGCGGCGGCGCAGTTCAAACGGATGGTTCTTCCGTTGTTCTGACTGGAATCGCTACGCTGAACAATGCAAAAGTCGATATGTTGGCCGATCCGGATGTGAATTGGTTCGTAGACTATAACTTTGAATATATTGATGAAGGAACAGGTAAACCGACCGGTACGCTTCGTATCCCTGCCTTTCTCGTTCATAATGGCATGAGAGTTGATTCCCGTTCCATTTTGGCGCAAAGCTTGGATTATGTGAAAGCGGAATTACTGGCTTTGTTCAAAAAATATCCGCAGATTTCTGGTTTAGAACATATCAACGTCGCAGAGATTGAAGATATCATCTTTACCTCGGCAACCGAATTGGAATTCTGGGTCAAAACGCCGACGAATAAAGCTGAAGTTGCGGAATTGCATGCCTCCCAGGTTATGCAGGAACAATATTGGCAACGGACCCGTGGAGAAGTTCGCACTGCTTTAGAACAAGTTATGCTCATGTTGGGCAACTATGGTCTTGAGCCTGAAATGGGCCATAAAGAAGTTGGCGGTGTAAAAGCGCAAATTAGTGAAGGCGGTCATCTGAGCCATGTAATGGAGCAGATCGAAGTAGATTGGCGCTTCGCGTCCGGAGTTCAGACTGCTGATAATGAACTGCAAGCTCGAATTATCATCAGAGAAGTATTCCGTGCCAACGGGTTGGAAGTTACATTCAAAGCGAAACCGATTATCGGCGTAGCCGGCAGCGGAGAGCATACTCATATCGGACTTGCTGCGAAAATGAAATCCGGCAAAGTGGTTAACTTGTTTGCGCCAAGCGATATGAAGAAGGATTTCATGAGTGCGATTGGCTATGGCAGCATCATGGGCGTGTTGAAAAACTATGAAGTCATCAACCCATTCATTTCTTCCACGAACGATTCCTTGAACCGTCTGAAACCAGGTTTTGAAGCTCCGGTTTGTATCGTTACTTCTCTTGGGCATACTCCGGAAATTCCTTCCCGTAACCGTACAATCTTGGCTGGTTTGGTGCGTGATGTCAATAATCCGATGGCTACCCGCTTTGAAGTTCGCTCGCCGAACCCGTATACAAACACCTATGTGGCGTTAGCAACCATTTATTTGAGCCTTCTAGATGGAGTGAAGGCTGCTATTGCTTCGGGCAAAACGACTAAAGCGCTGGAGGAAGAACTTTCCAAAGAGCCTGGTGTTCCAGGGTTCTATCTGGAAACAGAAAGAGCATACCGCAGCGAACACGACGTATTCGAAGATTATACTGCTGAAGAGCGTGGCCGTTTGTTCAGCGTTCCTCCTGCTACGGTATGGGAGAACATGCAAAATCTTGGCAAATATCCGGAAAAACTGGCTGTTCTTAAAGCCGGAAATGTACTTCGCCAGGAATTGATTGATGCTTTTGCCGCCGGTGCATTGATCCGCTGGAGAGTAGAACTGCTGACGCGCATTATTCCGGAAAATCTTGAAATTGTAAAATCATGCCAGCGTTTGCATAACGGAGATGATGCGAGCGATTTGGACCTGTTCTACTGGGATAAAATCAGTGCTCTCAAAACGGCGTTGGCGAAAGATACATTTGCCAATAAGAGCATGTTTACTTGCATCAAAGAAGGTATCGCAGCCGGAAACTTTGATTTGGTTTCCCAGTTGCAGATTGAAATGGCTGATAAAGTAGCTGAGTTACAAGCAACTTATGCAGACTACAAGAAAAACATTCTGTAAGAAACACTAAAAACAATAATTAATTAAAAAATCCTTCATAGAGAAAGCGTTTTGGGCTAACTCTGTGGAGGATTTTTTTGCCATCCTATATTATAATAGTCGTAAAGAGCTTGTTGCTTTGCTGTACAGGGGTTTACAACGGCTGGAGGGCATACCATGCATCGTATTACACAACTGGAAATTTTGCGGCCTTTTTTTGCGCGATACTGGATGTTCTATTTATTGGGTGTCGTTTTATTGATTTTTGTTGATTTTTTACATTTAGGCATTCCCCGTTTGATTGGTCAGGCGATCGATGGTTTTCTTATTCCGGGTACGGATCCACGAAAGCCTTTGTTATTGTTGCTTCTGATCACAATTGCGATTGCTTTAACGCGCTATCTGTATCGGGAGTGCATTATGGGGACAACGCGACGACTCGAGTTTTATTTGCGTCAGCGATTGTTTTTGCACGCTCTTCGCTTGCCGATGTCTTATTATGATGTGCAGGGGCCGGGGAAACTAATGGCGTTGATGACGAATGACATTACAGCCGTTCGAATGGCTGTTGGCCTGGGAACCATGCTGTTTGTCGACGCGATTATCATGGGTTTTGCATCCGTTGCAGTGATGGCTGTGAGCATCAATGCGGAATTAACCTGGCGTTCCGTTTTGCCGTTGCCGCTCGTCTTGCTGGCAGCAACTTTGCTGGGGCAAACCATTCACAAAAGGTTTCGGGCGGTACAGGAAAAATTCAGTGAACTGACAGAGTATTCACAGGAGATTTTTTCGGGCAGTCGTGTTATTAAAGGGTTTGCGGCTGAGAAAACTTTTATTGACCGTTTTGCCGCTCTGAGTGAAGAAAATGTAAAAACAAATATGGTATTGGCCCGGACACAAGCGGCCTATATGCCGCTGACTCATATTGCTCCGTTGTTTTGCTATGTCATTGCTTTGTACAGCGGTGGGAAAATGATGATCGATGGGATCATTTCCGTAGGCGAATTTACAGCGTTTACCGGCTATTTGGGACTGATTATCTGGCCGATCATGGGTCTTGGTTATCTCATGAATATCGTACAGCGCGGTTCTGCCTCCCTTAACCGGATTGCCGCCTTATTGGCTGAACCATTGTATGAACAAGAAACACCGGAGCAGGAAGGGACAGGATCTTTTTCATTGGCGGTTCCCCGGATTACAATCAGGCATTTAACTTTCTTTTATCCGCAGATGGATGTTCCGGCCCTGCAGAATATTTCTTTATTTATTCCCTCCGGAGCTACTGTCGGAATTGTCGGACGTACCGGATCGGGAAAATCGACATTGCTTAAACTGTTGCTTCGTTTATACGATCCGCCTTATAAAAGCATTTTTATCAATGATAAGGAAATTCATGCAATTGACTATAGTCAGTTGCGGGAAGCGGTCGGATATGTTTCGCAAGATAGTTTGTTGTTTTCTAGGACTATAGGGGAGAATATTGCTTTTGACAAAGACTATTCCCCGGGCGAAATCCAGGCGGCGGCAAAGGCGGCAGTCGTGAAGGAAACGATTGATACGCGAACAGAAGGATTTGAAACCGTTCTTGGTGAAAAGGGACGGCGGCTTTCCGGCGGACAGCAGCAGCGGGTTAGCATTGCCCGCGCATTGATCAAACAGCCGGGATTGCTGCTTCTTGATGATATTTTTGCTGCGCTTGACTACCGGACGCAAGTAGAATTGTTGGCAAATATGAAAAAATTCGTAGCGGGCCGCACCAGCTTGATTGTTTCACAACGGGTAGCGGCGGTAAAGGATGCAGATTTTATTGTGGTTATGGAAAATGGCACGATTGTTGAACAAGGGACCCACCAGGAATTGATTGCAAAGAAAAATGCATATTATTCGCTGTATGAACAGCAGATCGTGGACGGTACGCCGTAATGCCGATGATCTATCGTGGACGGGACTATGATGTGGCTGAGAAAAATCGACCGTTAGACAGCAAGGTGCTTCGCATTATGTGGTCGTTTTCCCATGATTTCCGCGGGTTAATGGCAGTAGCTGTTTTTGTTATGCTGTTGGGTGCGGTGGCGGAATTATCCCGCCCCTATTTGCTGAAAATAGCGATTGACGAACAAATTGCAGTCGGTGATGCAGATGGGTTAATTCGTACTGCAACTATTTATGGCTGGACGATCATCGCCAGTATCGTATTATCCTTTGCCGAAAACATCATTTTGCAGCATATCGGGCAGCGAATTATTCACAATGTCCGCCAAAAAGTTTTTCGATATATCATGTATCAGCGGTATGCTGATCTGGAAATGCAGCCGGTCGGGCGGATGGTAACGAGAGTGACCAATGACACGGATGCGATCCGGGATCTGTATACCGATGTATTAGTGGCTTTTGCCAGTGATTTCTTGGTTTTGTTGGGCATTATTGTAGTAATGCTGTATATTAATTGGCGATTGGCATTGATTTCGTTCCTTGTCATGCCGCTCATGTTCCTGATTACTATGCTCTACCAGAAATATGCCCGTTTGGCATACCGGGCTGTCCGGGAGAAGACAGCCAATGTGAATACCTTCTTGCAAGAGAGTATGACCGGAGTGGCTATCATCAAAGCGTTCTCCCGTTTTCAGCGCAGTGAAGAAGAGTTTCACATAGTCAGCAAGGAATATTTAGCTGCCGGGTTGCGGGAAATGCGGACCTTTGCCGTTTTTCGGCCATTGGTGGATGTCATCTATATGTTGGCTGTCGTTATAGTCCTTTGGCATGGCGGCTGGCAAGTTCAGGCAGGGGACGTAGAGATCGGTGTTGTCATTGCATTTTTGCGGTATGTGGAAAAGTTTTTTTGGCCGATCAAAGATTTGGCTGAGAAATACAATCTCCTGCAATCCGCTCTGGCAGCTGCTGAGCGGGTATATGATATGCTGGCGGCTGAGCGGCCGCCGGAAGAACCTCTAAACAAGAGTCTGGACTGTGAATTTTTGGGGCATATTCAATTTAAGGATGTCTGGTTTGCTTATGAAGAGGAGAATTGGGTCCTGCAGGGAGTTTCTTTGGATATTTCCGCCGGTCAGTTTATTGGCATTGTTGGATTGTCCGGATCCGGCAAGACTACTTTAATTGGCTTATTACTGCGTTTTTATGAACCGCAAAAAGGCGATATTTTCTTGGATGGAGTTAATATCCGAGAGATACCACTCGAAACTTTAAGGCGTAAAATTGGCGTTGTCTTTCAAGACGTTCATTTATTTAAAGGAACGATAGCGGAAAATATCAGCATGTTTGATGAAACGATAACTCATGATGTGATTTTGGCGGCGGGCAAGACGGCCAATGTCCACGATTTTGTAATGAAACTGTCTCATGGTTATGATACCTCAGTCGGATATCGGGGCAGCATGCTGTCGGCAGGGCAACGGCAATTGGTATCTTTGGCCAGAGTGTTGGCTTGCCGTTCCAACGTCCTGGTACTGGATGAAGCCACTTCGAGTATTGATAGTGAAACGGAAGTGCTGGTTCAAGATGCTCTTGACAAGGCCGGGCGGGAAAGAACAATGCTTGTGATTGCACATCGATTGTCAACGATTCAGAAGGCCGGAAAGATCATTGTGCTTCATCAAGGCAAAATTGTGGAACAGGGAACTCATGAGGAATTATTGCTTCATAGAGGACTTTATTACCGTTTGTACCATAGCCAATGAAGATAAATATTTGTAAAAAGAAGGATTTTGAGGACCTATTGGGTAATATTTATTATTGTGGAAAGTGAATAAAGCGGATCCCATTTGTATCAAAAACGATTCTGTTAGGAGGGTAATTTATGGAGAAGCTGTTCAGTGATTTGGAAGGTCTGAGAATTGCCGTAGATATTGAAACTCGAGGACAGGAATTTTATCGGCAGGCACATTCCTATGCAAAAAAAATCGAACATAAGAACCTGTTTTTGTTACTAATGAATGAAGAAGTTCAACATAAAGAAAAATTTACGGAACTGTATCAAAAAATCAAAGCGCAGAAGGAAGCTGTGGCTGATGAATATTTATTTGACCCGGAAACTTCGCGGTACCTGACGGTTCTCGCTGAAGGACATGTTTTTCCGGAAGAAAATAAGGCGGCGAAGAAGGTTGCGGAGCTGGACACTATCGGAGCCATATTGGATGTTGCCATGCAGGCCGAGAAGGATTCGATCCTCTTTTACGATGAATTAGCCCGCAATGCAAAATTCGAAGAAGCACGTCAGATTTTTACTATGTTGAAACTGGAAGAACAAACGCATGTTGTAAAACTGCGGGAAATGATCAAATGCTGGGCTTAATGAGGTAATGTCCCCTAGTACCGAAGAATTTGTATCTGGAGGGATATGGTGTGGCAAAGGCAAAAGGGAAACACCAATATCATAGGGAAGACATGAACAAACTGAATCGTACAGCGCTGCTTATCGGCGGGTCGGTTGCCGGTGCGATTTTAGCGGTGATGATTTTTTCTTTCGTTTTTTAAATTCTTGTAAAAAGAAATATGAGAGGAAGTGTATTTGTTATGGAAATAAAAACTGATTTACTGGAAAAAGGTGCTATTTTGCAGCGTGATAAAGAAACTTATGCGATTGCTCCCCATATCCCCGGCGGGATCATCCTCGATTTAAATGTGATGCGCAAGCTTGTTGATGTGGCGGAAAAATATGGAGCCAAAGCGCTGAAACTAACCTCGGCCCAACGAATTGCCATTGTGGGGATTGCTCCGGACAAAATTGATGCTGCTTGGGAAGATTTAGGCATGAGCAAGGGCGCTGCGGTGGGGCTTTGCGTGCGCAGCATAAAAATCTGTCCGGCGATGCATTTCTGTAAACGCGCGCAGCAGGACGCCGTTACACTGGGTTTGGCCCTTGACGAGCGCTATCACGGCATGGCGCTGCCATCTAAATTCAAGATGGCTGCAAGCGGGTGCATGAACTCCTGCTCCGAACCGGCGGTAAAGGACCTGGGAATTATGGGTACCCCTAAGGGATATACCTTTTACATTGGCGGGAATGCCGGTATCAAACCGCGCTTGGGGAACATTTTAGCGCAAAATGTTTCACAGGAAGAAGCCTTGCCGCTAGCGGACAAAGTCATCGCCTATTATAAAGCGAATGCCCGCAATTATGAACGCATGGGCTCCATGATTGACCGCCTCGGCTTTGACAAAGTTAAGCAAGAAATCATGGGAGAATAAAGTATTTTAGGCGTCTGGACGCTATGGCATCCAGACGCTTTTGAGACAGTATGGTATTTTGGGGAGGTGCAACAATGGATCAGCAATGGGTAGAAACAATGCTGGGAAAACTGTCTCAGATTGGCCGGGGGTCACAAGGAGTTAGTCGCCTGGCATATAGTGATGCTGATATGAACGCGAAAGAATTTATGGTTCGCATTATGCGCGAAAGCGGGTTGACAGTGCGGATTGATTCAATCGGCAATATTATTGGCAGGCTCGATGGGGTAAGCCCGGATGCTTCCATTGTAATTACCGGTTCGCACCTCGATACGGTACCGGATGGAGGGAATTATGACGGCGCTGTCGGAATCGTTGGCGGATTAGCGGCAATCAAGCGTTTGCAAGCGTTAGGTCCGCTCAACCACCCAATTGAACTTATCATTTTCGCTGCATCGGAGTCCAGTCGGTTTGGGTTAATGATGCTCGGAAGCAAGTCAATGGCTGGCATGGCGAGCCGCCATACATGGAGTAAAGCGAAAGACTCGTCAGGGATATCTCTTCCGGACGTGTTGCAGGCAAAAGGGTTTAGTCTGCAGGAATTGGATCAGGTTTCCCGTGTAAAAGAGAATATCAAGGCTTTTGTGGAACTGCATATTGAGCAGGGAACGGTACTGGGAAAAGCGAAAAAACAGATCGGCATCATTGAAACGGTTGCAGCACCTACCCTAATCAAAGTCACAATCAATGGTGAGGCTGGTCATACCGGTGCTATTCCCATGGAAGACAGGCATGACGCCCTGGTAAGCGCGGCAACGATTGTTTTGGCTGTGCAGTCGATTGCGCTTGAGCAATCTCACTCTGGAACGGCAGCGACTGTTGGAAAGTTAATTACTACACCTGGAACAATCAGCGTAATCCCGTCCCAAGTGGAACTTTGGATCGATTTGCGCGGGGTGGATCAGGAAAATATTATCGAAACGATTCAGGAGATCAAAGACGCTGTCAGTACGATTGCTGATGAACAGGAAACTTTGGTTGCGATTGATATGCTGTTTTCGGAAAAACCGGTTCAGATGGATAGTTATGTTACCCGAATGATCGAAACGGCCTGCATCGACGAAAATGTATCCTATAAGCGAATGAACAGCGGCGGGGGTCACGATGCGATGAACATGGCGCATCTGGCGCCGGCAGGGATTATTTTTATTCCTTGTAAAGATGGGATCAGTCACAGTCCGAGAGAATTTGCTGAACCTGCAGATATCATGAAGGGAATTGACATCTTGACCAAGACCCTATATGAATTGGCGAAGTAGGAAGCCAATAGTAAAGTAAATTAACGCCGAATCCTATTAGGTACGGGGGAACCAATCTTTGTGGGGATAATCCGTTTTGCGGAGTGGCAATTCTCAATTCTCTCTTAGCCATATCCCGTCAGCTAACCCCGGAGGCGAAAAGAGAGGTGCCTATTGAAAAAGACAACCTGCATTTTAGTGGTTTTTTTAGTGATATTATTTGTTTCAACAACCGCATTTGCCGCCAGTAACGACGATTTGATCAAAATTGGCATGCGCGGTGAGAAAGTGGTGGTCTTGCAAAAATTGTTGGCTGAGAAGGGATTTTATGCCGGCGAGATTGATGGAATCTTTGGCGGCGGCACGCAGGCGGCTGTGCGGGATTTCCAGATTAGCAACGGTTTGCCCGGCGATGGTGTGGCCGGCAAAGCGACAATGCAATATCTGCAGCGCTCGACAACGGAACCGGCACGGTATAGCCGCTCCTTGACGATGTCTGCCTCCGGATATTCTGCCTATGATACGGGTAATTCCAGTCGTACCTGCAATGGGAATATTGTTCGAAAAGGCTTGGTTGCGGTGGATCCTTCCGTGATCCCATTGGGAACACGGCTTTATATTAGTGGATACGGATATGCGATTGCCGATGATATTGGCGGATCGATCAAGGGCAATCATATTGATCTTGCGTTTGACTCTCATAATGAAGCTCTTCAATTCGGGCGACAGAAAGTTACTGTATTTATTTTAAACTGACAATATTGTAAAAGGATTTTATTATGACGATGCGGTCGATAGGTATTCCACATGGTGAAAAGTTTTTGACGGGTGTCGTACACGAACCGTCTGTTTCAAATGGGAAAGTTTTGGTAATGTGTCATGGGTTTCGCGGCTCTAAAGAAGGCGGCGGTCGGGCGGTATATTTAGCGGAGCAGGCTGCAGCGAAAAATTTTATTGTTGTGCGGTTTGATTTTACACCGACAGAATGTCTGACAAAGCAGATACAGGAGATTAGATCGGTTGTCGCTTATTGTCGTTCAAAATTGAGTGAACAAATTATATTACTGGGACGAAGTATGGGCGGGAGTGCATCTTTGGCTTTTGCAGCGGACGACGAAAATTTGATCGGACTTTGTCTATGGTCAACGCCGTCTGATCTGCAAGAAACCTTTCGCTTGGCTCTTGGCGACAGTTACCAGCGGTTGCTTGGCGGCGAAGAGATACTGATTGAGGATGAATATGGAACGCTGGAGTTGGCTCCTTATTTCGTTGACGATTTTAATAACTATAATTTATTGACCTGTATCCAGCGACTATCAGGTTTACCACTGCTGGTTTTGCACGGCAGTCTGGATGCGATCGTACCATTGGATCAGGCGAAAAAATTATTTCAGCAAGCTGACAAACCAAAATTAATGAGAGTTATTGAAGGTGCCGATCATCAATTTAGTCAACATGCTATGGAAGCGACGGGAATTGTTATAGCTTGGCTGGAGACGATCAAATAGTAAAAAACCCCTGCACAGTTTTGTCTGCGCAAGGGGTTTTTCACCATTTCCTAAAAATTTGAATAATCATAATGGCAGCCATAGCAATTAGTAAAGCTTCCGTATAAAAGTTCGGATATAATTCATTTATACCGATCGCCACGCCTGTAAGCAATAGTGGTAGATAAAAGCCGATTTTACTCTTCTTTGGCGCTTCTTTTTCCATTTTGCACGCTCCTTCTCTCGTAGATAAGCACGTTCGATCAAACATTCCTATTCATTATAGCATGACCGATTATGATGGTCTACAAAGTTTGAAAAATACCCTTGCAAACAGCTATTCCATGCTATATAATATAAAAGTAATTCATCAGACGCGGGGTTATAGCTCAGTTGGTTAGAGCGCTTCGTTGACATCGAAGAGGTCTGCGGTTCGAGTCCGCCTAACCCCACCAGTAAAATCAAGGCTTCCGACTTATCGGGAGCTTTTTTTATTGCGTTTTGACGACAACGGATAATAGAGCGGGCCGACAGCGATGTTTTTCGCCGTTGGCTTTGCCTTACTCATTCTCATACTTGATTTTCTATCCTTGTTGCCGTATAATTATAGAACAAATGTTCTATAAAGAGGTTTGAGAAATGAAACGCACAATACTTCATGTAGATTTGAACGCCTTCTACGCCAATGTAGAAATCTTGTATCGTCCGGAATTGCGTGACTTGCCGGTAGTCGTTACCGGGGATGTAGAAGCGCGCCATGGCATTATTCTGGCTAAGAACCAGCAGGCCAAACAATTTGATATAAAAACCGGGGAAGCGATCTGGCAGGCCAAGCAGAAATGTCCCAAGTTAATTTGCCTGCCGGCGGATTATCGAAAGTATTTACGCTTTTCGCGCTTGGCAAAAGCGATTTGCGCCGATTACACCGACCGGATCGAGTCATTCGGCATTGATGAAAGTTGGTTGGACATCGGTGGATCGGCTCAGCTTTTTGGTACAGGACAAGAAATTGCCGATGCAATTCGCCGACGCTTCCGGGAGGAAATTGGGATCACTGCTTCCGTTGGGGTTTCCTACAATAAGATTTTTGCGAAATTGGGTAGCGATATGAAAAAACCGGATGCCACTACCGTGATTACGGCAGAAAACTTCCGGGAAACCGTCTGGCTTTTGCCTGTAGAAGATTTATTGTATGTCGGGCGGGCAACGCAACGTAAGCTGAACAGCCGGATGATTCAAACGATTGGGGATCTGGCCAATGCCGATCTGAGGACGCTGAAGTTATTGCTCGGCGTATGGGGTGAGATGCTTCATCAATACGCCAATGGATTGGATAATTCATCAGTGCGTCTTTCAGGCGAAGAAAGTATCGTGAAATCCATCGGAAACAGCACAACCGCCACGCGAGATCTGGTGAATGAGAATGATGTGAAGATGGTTTTTTATGTGTTGGCGGAAAGTGTGGCAGCCCGTTTGCGCCAGTCCGGTTTGAAATGTAAGACCATTGCCATCGGCCTGCGGAATACGGAACTGTTTAGTTTTGAAAGGCAAGGTAAGTTGTCGGCTCCGACCTTTGTTTCTACTGACCTTGTGCAAAAGGCAATGGAGTTATTTCGGGATCATTATCGTTGGGAGCGACCGTTACGAAGTATTGGGATTCGGGGCAGCGATTTGGTTACAGCGGATCGACATATTCAAATAGGCTTGTTTGATCGTGATCCTGTAGCAAAAGAAAAACTGGAAAAGACGGTTGATGAGATCCGCAGGCGATTTGGTCATGAGAGCATTCAACGCTGCATGTTGCTGCAAGATCGAAAACTAACGGGAATTAACCCTAAAGAGGATCACATCATTCATCCTATAGCTTTTTTAAGGTAGGTGTTTTCCATGAGCAAAGTATTTATAGCAGTTACCGCCGAACATGATGCCGGTGGGAAAATTCATCCATTGGCGTTGACGTGGACGGACGGCAGAAAATATGAAATTGACCGTGTACTGGATGTGCGCCAAGCTGCATCATTAAAATGCGGCGGTCAAGGATTGCGGTATACCTGCCGAATTTGCGGAAAAGAAGTGTATTTGTTCTGCGATGAAGGAAAATGGTTTGTAGACTGTTGAAATACCATACAAAGATGAAAAGCGGGAGGTGAGTAAAATGAGGTTATGGAAAACATTGCGTAACTTCTGCAGCCCTTGAATTATTATTTATGTAGTGCTGTTAGCACTA
>JAGFZV010000006.1 GCA_017889545.1 Bacillota bacterium | reverse complement strand
GGTGCAGGCGGCTAACCATTCAAAGCACTTGCAAGTGCAGCCGGTAATAACCCCTTATAGGGGTGGGACAAGCCGCCGGCTAAGCCGGCGGTCCTGACTCCGCAGAGGCTTATAAAAACTGTTTGAAGGCATCATTTCCGTTTGCCGGTCAAAGTCGCTGCATTTGTTGGATTGTTGATAAAAAGGTGTATTTTTTGATGAAGAGAGCGGCATACGAAAAAATATGTTATGATAGTAATATGTTAACATAAAGTCTTAACAGTAACGTAGGAGGCGAAGCTGGTTATAGAGAAAAATAATGAAAAGAGGCAAAGACAATGAACCAATCGCCATTAGATGTATTGTTAAGCAAGGTTGATAATAGATATACCCTTGTTACCTTGGTGGGAAAACGTGCGAGGGAAATATCAGTCGGCAGCAAACCGTTAGTAAACTGCAACTCATCAAAGCCGGTTACCATAGCGATGACGGAAATTGCTCAGGGAAAAACAATTTATCAACGGACAAAAGAAAGTATTAAATAGTGTTTTCAGGAACATACCGTTCATCTATAGAGGTGCGCGGTATGTTTCATCTTTAATCCCAAACAATCGCCACTCTTCATTCACTTGCCTTAATTGCCGAGAAGGATAGAAATTTGAACGTAAATTTTTATTTTTTTAATCCAATAAAGCCACAATCGGTTGAATAAACGGATATTCATAAAGCTCGCCTTTTAGTGCTTTGTATGAGGCGATCAGAGAGGTCACAACAAGTAATAAGCCTAGTATTAGCAAGATTGGAATTAGAATTATGCCAATAAGAAAGAAACAAGTTAGTCCGACAGCAACGCTGATTACCAGCAGAACCAGATGGGCTACAAGAGCTTGGCGGGCGTGATGACGAATAAAGGGGTCTTCCTTTTTGAGTAAATAAATGACCAGTGGCACTACAAGAAAACCCATTCCGCCAAGGAAAAAAGAAATATGGGAAACAATAGCAAGAAGCTTTTCTTCGGTTGAAATCTGCACAAGGATTCCTCCTTTTCGAAATCAGCGTAATATATATTTTAGGTACATATTCGGTGAGGGATTTTTGATTCCTTTTTTGTGTGGACGATAGGCTGACGAGCAAAGTTAACCTGTTGCAGCGGCTAGGTTAAGAAAGCGAAAAATCGGGCTAGAATGCTCAGCATTCCAAAATCTATTGACTATGAGTCCCATTTATGGTATTTTAAATTCATAGATTATTTTCAATTTATAGTTTTTTTCGAAACTGTCAAGATAGTACAAAATACCATAACGATTATATGGGCAAACTTACTGAAAAGTATGGACGCAAAGCCGTGGATCTAAGGTGCCGATAGGTACGATGATTGCCAGGTTGCCGTTTTAGATTACTAAAATAATCTAGTCCTATTCAGAATGGAGGTGCCTTTATAATGGTTGAAAAGCTAAGTCAAGTTTGTAATTTAACGAATGAATTGCAAAATTGCGGTTATCATCCGTTTCAAATTAAAGCAATTATTAGGGATACCATTGATCATTCGATTGACAATGCCTCACAGCAGGAACTTGCAATGCTAATCTCGACTTTGGAAAATTATATTAAATTTGCTCAAAAATGTAAGGCATGCAGATAAAATGAATATTTTCAGAATATGTTTAACCTAATAGGCTTGTCATAATGGCGAGGCCTATTTTATTTTTTGACGTTGATATTGTATAATAACTCGAAATTTTCTCTAAAACCCGTTCCCTGCAGGAAATTTCTTTTTTTTTGCCGAAATAAGCATTATATTAGCAAAAAGGAAGTGGCAGTTTTGTATCAGGATTTTTTGAAAGCGATTAATGAGAAATTATTAGTCCGGGTTGTTGTCAATTCACCTCAAAAGGGAATGATGCTGAGAAAATGTGTCCCGCTTGATTATGATGGTCCAAGACAAGCGTACCGGGATGGTTTAAATCAGTATCATTTTTATGATTTAGAAAGCCGTAATGGAGAACATCACTTGTCAGTTGATTCGGTCCAGGTGGTTGGTATCAAATTATTGGACGAGCATTTCGATCCAGCTGAATACGTTTCAGGGAATCCTGAATGGAAAATAGCAAGAAATTGGTAAGTTATTCAATTTAGTTTTTAAAAAGCGTCCTTTTGGACGCTTTTTATTACCCTTTAACAAAGAATTAGATCGGCGATTTGAGGGCAATTATTTTGATGATCAGAAGGGATTAGATGGTAAGAAGAGAAATATATTCTTATTGAAAGGTAATAATTAAATTTGGGGAGTGAATGGCATGAAAACTTTGCACGGTACCAAAACTGCTGAAAATCTGTTGAAGGCGTTTGCCGGTGAATCGCAGGCCAGAAACCGCTATACCTACTATGCATCCATTGCAAAAAAAGAAAATTATGTTCAAATTTCTAATATTTTTCTCGAAACTGCTGAAAATGAGAAGGAACACGCCAAACGTCTTTATAAATTTTTGGTGGGTTCGATCAATGGCGAAATGGTGGAGATGACAGCCTCGTATCCGGTTGCTATGAGCGATACGAAGAGCAATTTACTGGCTGCGGCTGAAGGCGAAAAAGAAGAATGGGGTGAATTGTACCCGTCTTTTGCTGATGTTGCTGAGCAAGAAGGATTTGCTGATGTTGCCTGTGTTTTTCGTAAATTAGGTGAGGTCGAAAAGCATCATGAAATGCGCTATCGGAAATTATATGCGAATTTGATTGCTGGCGAAGTATTTAAAAAGCCAGTGGAAGTAGAGTGGAAGTGCGGTAACTGCGGGTATATCCATAAGGGGGACAGCGCTCCGGCAATGTGTCCGGCTTGCGCCCATCCGCAGGGATACTTTGAAGTTTTTGTTGAAACCTACTAAATTTCAAGTGTTAAAGGGGTTGTGCCGAATAATTTGGCACAACCCCTTTTTATCAAGAAGAATGAATTTATTCGTCTTTTTTATCACGTGTAAAGCAATCCGACCATTTCGCAAGGTGACGTTGTGCCACATCTCGTCCGCCCAAGCCAAATGCTAGAGCGATCGCAACAGCGATTGCTCCGAGCAGCAGACCAAAGGCTAGGTTAATGATGTCATTGGCAATTCCTATTTCTCGCAGCGCCATTGCTGCTGACAAAATTAATATAGCAATACGGGCAGAGGCAGCTAATAGAGATGCATTGACCGTTTGACTAGCGATGATCGTGCGGTGAGCCCAATTTGCAAGATACAGACCGATAGCAAAAACAATCACCCCAAGTAAGATCTGGGCTGCGAATATAGTGAATTTGGTTGATAGATCGGTCAAGGCACTAAACCCGAGAATTTCAGCCGTTTGCAGGATTGCAAGCAGCATGATCCAAAAAAACACCAGCAAACCGACGATTTGGGAAGGTTGGCGTTCTTTTTTTTCGCTGGAAACAAACCCTTCGCGGGATAAAAAGGCATCAAGCCCGATGCTTGCTAAAATGCTGGAAATAAACTGAGCTATCAACCGGCCGCAGATGTAGGAGATAAAGAGAACAACCGCTGCAGCGAATAAGTTAGGTACAAAAGCCAGAATTTTTTCAATCATTGTATTGACCGGCGATAGAAGTCCCTGTAAAGCAAGAGCATCCAATGCAGCAGGCAGGAATAAGAGTAGAGTTAATGCATATAAAGCGTCGCTGATTGTTTTAGCCAATGATATTTGATTCATATAAGCAGAAACTTTTTCATCAATTCCGGAAGAACGAAGGAAGCTAAAACTGAAAGAACGGACAAATCTTGCTACTAACCAGGCAACCAGAAAAATTAGTGAAGCAGCGGCCAAATTGGGCAAAAAAGCTAGAAGTTTACTGACCATACCGTTTACTGGGGCCAGAAGTCCGCCTAAGGCAAGTGCATCGAGAATAGCCGGCAAGAAGAACAGGAAAACCAACCCATAGAGTATATTGCCGATAATTTGACTGACCGACATTCCTGGCTCGGCACAACCGAACATTTTATTCAATTGTAGGGTTTCAAGAGCTGCGACGGTGATTTTGCGAAGCACTTCAGCGATAAGCCAGGCAATAATAAGAAGTACGGCTGCCCCAACCAGGTTTGGTATGAAAGCGAGAATTTTGGTGATTAACACGTTGACGGGACTTAAGAGACCTTGTAATGCCAATGCGTCAAGTATGGCTGGTAAGAAGAAAAGAAATACCAAGCCAAATACGATATCGCTTAGATTTTTAGCGAGAGAAATATTGGGAAGACGCTGCGAAAATTTTTCATCGATTTGGAGAGATGTCAGAAGGCTTAATGTGGTCATGCGAAGCACTTTAGCGATCAACCAAGCAATTAGTACCAATACGATGGCTCCAAAGAAACGAGAGGCGTAAACCAAGATGCTGCCAAGCAGTAATTTAATTGGGTCAACCAGCATGGTAAGGTGGAAAAATTCTAACAGGGCCATGAGTACAAATAAAAGGACCAGGTAGTACACCAGGCTTGAGAAGAATTCTGTGACGCGAGGCGGTTTTTCCGCGGGACGTTTGCTTAATTTACCGATGTATTCGTCTATTTTCATTTTCCTCATCAAGGAACTTGTAAGGTTTTTCAGAGCAGAAGCAAGAAAGAAACCAATAACAAGGATCACAATTGTGCCGACAATGGCTGGAAGAATTTCACCAAATGGTCGTAAAAATTCATTCACGTAAACCACTCTCCTTATTATCTTATAATTATATTTTAATCGAATATTCATATAATTGCAAATATTGCAGATTGGCAACTATTGGACAGTGTGGATTTTCTTGCAAAGAAAAGTCGTTAAAAATAAGTTTTTTTTTCAGAATAATGCTATAATTATAAGAAAGTAACCTGTGTTTTCTGTATATCTTAACCACTTCATGCTAGACTGGCAGGATGGAAAATGATTAATAAACAAGGAGGGTTAACGATGTTCAAAAATATTTTGGTTCCTATTGATGGCTCAGACTCAGCATGGAGTGCGCTTCGTTATGCGCGGGTGCTGGGTGAAAAATTCAATAGCACGATTACTGTTATCCATGTCATTCCACCTCTATATGGAGTACAGCCATTGAACGATTCGGCTCTCTACGGTACTTATAACATCCGAGAGGTGGAGGCGATAGGACAGAGACTTTTGGATACTGCAAAAGATAAATTGAATGGGTATCCAAATCCAATAAAGACAATCCTCGATTTCGGCAGTCCCAGCAACCGGATTTTAACGATTGCCCACAAGGATCAATATGACACGATTGTAATTGGCAGCAGAGGCCTGAGTGGTGTTGGCGAATTTTTCCTGGGCAGTGTGAGCACCAATATCGTTCAACACGCGATGATACCTGTTGTAGTTGTAAAATAATAAAAAAAACACCACCTGGACCAATCTTTGTTGATGGCACAGATGGTGTTTTTATTATTCTACAACAATTCGATGATAATTTTTTTTGCCTTTACGAATAAGCAACGTGTTGTTGTCCAATAGATCGGCGGTAAACAGAAAGTCCGGATCGCCGACAGTAGTATCGCCGATATATAAGCCGCCTTGCTGAATTAAACGTCGGCCTTCGGATTTGGAAGAAACGATCCCGGTAAAGGAGAGGACATCAAGAAGCTTAGTCCCGATTGCAGAAGCAGGAACAGTCACTGTTGGCGCGTTATCCAAGGCGCCAGATCCGCCAAACAAGGCTTCGGCAGCTTGCTGCGCTTTTGTTGCTTCTTCTTTGCCATGAATCAGTTGAGTTACTTCATACGCCAGCGTCTTTTTGGCGATATTGATTTCTTTATCTTTTAAGGCGCCCAGACGTTTTACTTCTTCCATTGGCAGAAATGTCAGGAGAGCGAGACACTTTTCTACGTCGGCATCGTCGATGTTCCGCCAGTACTGATAAAAATCATATGGAGAAGTTTTATCAGAATCTAGCCAGAGAGCTCCTTTTTCTGTTTTTCCCATTTTACGACCATCGCTGGTTGTTAACAGGGTAAAGGTTAGTCCGTATGCCGGCTTGCTCTCTTTGCGGCGGATAAGATCGGCTCCAGCTAAGATATTGGACCATTGATCGTCGCCGCCCATTTGCATGATGCAGTCGCATTGACGGTTCAGTTCCAAGAAATCATATGCTTGCATGAGCATATAATTAAATTCTAAAAAAGAAAGACCTTTTTCAAGACGCTGTTTAAAACAGTCGGCTGTCAACATGCGGTTAACTGAAAAGTGGACGCCGATTTCCCGCAAAAATTGAACATAATTTAGTTCCAACAGCCAATCGGCATTGTTGAGCATAAGAGCTTTGCCGTCTGAAAAATCAATAAATCGCTGCATTTGTTTTTTGAATTGTTCGCCGTTATAAGCAATGGTTTCCTGGGTCATCATTTTTCTCATATCGGTCTTTCCGGAAGGGTCGCCAACCATTGCAGTTCCTCCGCCAATGAGACAAATCGGGCGGTGGCCGGCCCGCTGCATATGAGCCATTACCATCATCCCTAAAAAATGACCTACATGCAGACTATCGGCAGTCGGATCAAAACCAATATAGAAGGTTATTTTTTCTTTTTCCAAGAGTTCAGCTATTTCATCCTCGTGAGTCAGTTGTTGAACAAAGCCGCGTTCTTTAAGGGTATCGAGTACTGTCATTTGGTACAAATCCTCCTCATTCTTACTTGTTTTATTGCAATGAAAAAACAAAACTCGCCCTTTTTCAAGGACGAGTAAAAACCCGTGGTACCACCTTTGTTGCTAATCAAATTAGCCGCTCTAGCGAAGGCGAAGGCCTTCCGGCTTATAACGGCAGCAAACCGGCTCAGCCTACTCGTAAATTCTTTCGGCTTGCTGCTAATAGGTGTATTTCAGACAGTCAACCTGCCAAGTTGCACCACCCTTGGCTCTCTGTGAGGTTAAGCTGGCCTACTTATCCTACTCATCGCATTTGAGATATAGTAAATGATATTTGTAATATAGCAGGAACTAGTCAGATTGTCAATCATAACCAAGACAAACCTGCTGCATTATGCAGAATGCGGACGGATCATTGGTTTAATTGTTTTCCCCTCGCAAAAGTCTTTGTGGAAGTTTTCGGTCTCCTGTAAAGTGCCAATTTTAGAAACTAATGAATTGAACTCGGTGCGGCAGTTGCGAAATAAATTAAAATTTTCTTCCATTTCCGCTGGGATGAAATAGAAAGAACGGACATAGGCACAATCTTTGCGGCGTAATTTGGGCGTTGGCTGGATGGACCAGGGAGCATTGTTCTCTCCAAGGAGCAATACGGAACCTCCTGCTTTTACTAAGTCAAGTGCCATAGCTCTTGCAGAAAACTGGCCGCTTGCTTCTAAAACGAGCGGTATTGCATCCAAGGTTTTTTCGTCATTGACAGTTAGGGGGCGAGCGCCAAATGATACAGCTTGCTGCAGGCGGGCTTCTGAAATATCATACGCATAGATTTCGGGACATCCCATGGCTTTCAAAACCAATATGCTTCCAAGCCCCAATGGACCGCAGCCTATGACAGCCGCTTTACCAGGAAGCTCGTTGTCAAAAAATTTTAAACAGAGGCGGATACCATGAGCTGGGGTGCTAATCGTATCTAAAAGTAAAACACCTTCCTGTAGACTAATATCTTCTGGTAAGCAGATAAGATTTTTAGCCGGAATCATCGCATATTCGGCGTAACCACCGTCAACTTGCCAGCCAACCAGTCCTGGTTTTGTTTCGCAACGACTGGGGTAGCCTTTTTGACACTCGGAACATTGACCGCAAAATAGTGGGATATAAACAATCCCTGTGGAACCTATGGATAGATTTTTCACGTTTGTGCCTTTTTCAACGACTGTACCGGAAAATTCATGTCCTGGAGTTACCGGATGTCCATTGTGAAACGGCCGTTTATCGGAACCGCATAAACCGCAGTAAGCGATTTTTAACAAAACATCATCCGGGCCAACGGGCGGCAAGAATGTTTCGACGATTGTCGCTGTTTGGTTTCCTTCGAATTTGACCGAAAGCATGTAAAAGCCTCCTCGATGTAATAAATTGTAATTTTACCCCTTAACAGCGCCGGCAGTGAGCCCTTTGATTAAGAGACGCTGAGCAAACAAGGTCAATAAAAGAGCCGGTAAACTGATAATTGTTGCAGCAGCCATTAAACCTCCCCAATTTGTAGCGCCTTCACCAATAAAATTAAAGGCGATGACAGTTAATGGCATTGTACTGTTATTGGCAAGCGTCAGTGCGAAAAGGAAATAGTTCCAGGAAAAGATGAAGGAAAGGATCACCGAAACAGCAATGCCGGGCAAGGAAAGAGGTAAGGCGATTTGAAAGAAAATACGCCATCGTCCGCAACCATCAATTAATGCTGATTCTTCCAAGTCAATCGGGATTTCTTCAAAATAAGAAATCATTAGCCATATAATTAAGGGTAACGTAATGACGGCATGAGTAAGAATAAGCATAATATAATCTAAAAAATTATTACCTGTTATTTCCAATTTTGAAGCGATAAGGTACCAGGGTATGAGAAATAAAACGCCTGGCGCCATTCGGGAAATTAGAGTGAAAAAAGCGATAGAATGCAAGCGATATCTTGCAATCGCATAGGCTGCCGGCACACCGAGAATAAGTCCGAGAAGTGTTGATCCGCCGGCAATGATAAAGCTATTGATAATATATTTGGCAAAAGGATAAATTTTAAACAACTCTGTGTAATTGTTAAAAGTTGGCTGAAAAAAAAGAATAGGAGGATAAGCGGTAATATCCAGATTGCTTTTGAGAGAAGACAGAATCATCCACAGAACTGGACCGATGAATAGCAATATCAGAATAAAATATTGCAGATAGGTAAGAATATAATCTTTTTTACGCATTAGGATACCGCCTTCCTGCGCAAGGCGCTGATAATTAAGCTAAAGAGCATGACCAATGCCAAAAGAAACAGCATGATAGCGCTTCCGTAGCTCATATCCATATAAGAAAAACCTTGTAGATAAGAGTAAACATTCAAAGTTGTCGAAGCATCATTTGGACCGCCTTTGGTCATGATATAAATTGTATCGAAGAAACGGATAAGGTCAACACTGCGGAGAAGGATTGCGACCATGATAACGGGACGCAGGAGCGGTAAAGTAACGTATTTGAATATTTGCCACCGCGATGCCCCGTCGATGACGGCTGCTTCAAATGGATCTGTAGGAAGTGCTCGCATTCCGCCGGTTATAATAAGAGCCATAAAAGGCGACCATTCCCAAATATCGATGATGGCGATAGCTGCAAGAACCATATCTGGATCAGCCAGCCAGACCAATTGTTTAAGGCCAAAAGATTTAAGAAAGTAGTTTGCGACGCCCAATGTAGGGTCATAAATGAGTATCCACATCATGCCGATAGCAACAGAAGCAATGATGGACGGAAGAAGAATGAGGGCTTGGAATATTTTCTGTCCAGGTACTTCCCGGCTGAGTAGTATTCCAAGGTATATGCCAATGATTGTTTCGAAAAAAAGGCAGACTAGGAACAATTTAAGTGTAATGCCTAACGCCAGCCAGAAAGTAGGATCTTGAAACATGCGAATGTAATTTGCCAACCCGACAAAAGGGGCGTCTTCACTGCCAGGCGTCCATTTTACTAATGAGAGATAGGCCGAATAGAGGATGGGGAAAAGAATCATGATAACAGTAAAGATAGCGGCTGGAGAAACCATCATGATCGGTACTCGGAATTTTTTTAGTAGACCCCAAAAAGTTTCTGTGTCATTCATGGGTGGAGAAGGATGGGGCTGCAGCGCCCCATCCTTTCCGGTTATTGACATTCTTGTCATTTGAGGACCTCCAGCAATTTTTGCTGAATTTCTGACGCTGCTTCCTGAGCGGTTGCAGTGCCTAAGATCACTTTGTCGATTGCAGTACCGATCATTTTTCTTGCTTCTGCCTGTTTTGTCACCGGAGGACCAACTTCCGGATTACCGTTGTCCATAACAATTCTTAAAGCGGCAGCCCATTCTTGTTTTACAGGTTCTTCCAAAGTCTTTTTAAATTCAGCATTATCCCAAACGGAGGAACGTGGACTGGCTATCCCTTTTTCAGCTAATTTGCGCTGCATTTCGGGGCTGGTAGCCCAACGAATAAATTCCCATGCGGCTTCTTTGTTTTTGGAGAAAGCAGAAATAGAAACACCCCATTGCAGAACAGTTGGATGATTGCCGCCAGGTCCCGGTGGGAGTGAAAATACGCCTATTTTTCCAACAACACGTGAATTTTGCGGGTTGGTTATAGTGGAAAGTTCGTTGGATGATTCGTATTCCATCGCTGCTTTTCCTTGGGCAAAAAGCGCGGAGGATTGATAAAAAGTATTGTTGACAACGCCGGGAGGTCCATATTTACTTGTAAGTGTTGCGTACATGTCAATTGCTTTAATCGCTTCGGGTTTGTCAAAATTCGGTTTTCCGCTTGCATCCATCCATTCAAGGCCCATATTATGCAAGAATGCGCCAAAAGTATACGGAATTGCTTGCGGTAATCCGCGCGTGGCCATTCCATAAATTTCGCCATTGCTTTTTTCTTGAATTGTTTTTGCTGCTTCCAATAATTCATCCATATTTTTCGGAACAGAAATGTTGTATTGCTGGAAAACATCTTTTCGATAAAAAACGACTGGACCTTCAACAATAATAGGAATACCAACAAGTTTATTATCGATTTTCTCGCCAGTAAACGGACCTTTCATAAAATCTGCCACATTATATTCTTTTGGTGTCAGTTTCGGATCATTTAAATATTTGTCAAGCGGCTCATAGAAACCGGCTTTGTAGTAAGCCAAACCTTCAAAAGATTTTAAGGACATCCATACGTCGATATCTGGGCTTTTTGCCTGCAAAGTCATCAACGATTTATCACGGGTTTGTTGTTCGGTAAGAATTTGCATATTTACTTTAATACCGGTTTGTTTTTCAAAATCAGGGATAAACGGTTGGATAGCATTTGTCCAGGGATGGTTTTGGGCTAATAAGTTGATCGTTACATCCTTTTTCGTTTGCGCTGGCTGATTGCTTTGACCACAGCCCGCAAAAGCAAATGCGCCGACTGTTACTGCCAGGCAGATTATCCAGGCAGTCCACTTTTTACAATGGTTCATTCTCGTCCCTCCAGTTTTGATATTTGTTGAATAACTTCGGAACCCTAATTGAAGCAGTCACCTCCTTTAACAATTTTCAACCGCACCGTATGACCGGGTACATAATTTATTGCCGCTATCGGCATCGAATAGGTGGGTTTTTCCATAAAATATCTGGGCTTGGATCTGAGCGCCTACAGCGGGAATTTTAGCATGACCGGGAATTTTAATGATCATGTATTCCTGATGCTCCGTTCGTGTATGCAGAATAGCTTCCGAGCCTATATGTTCCACCACTTCTACCATGCAGCGCAAGCAACTGTCATTAAAATTTGGATTGTTTTCAACCGGATAAATATTCATATTTTCAGGCCGGATTCCGAGTAAAACTTTGGAATTATTGTCGATTTTTAAATCGGTGTTGGGAAATTGAACCGAAATGCCATTGCCGCAAAAACGAAGTAAGTGATCGGTTTCGCGTGTTAAAGTTCCTTCCAGAAGATTCATCGCCGGAGAACCGATAAAAGTTGCCACAAAAAGATTGGCAGGGTGGTTGTATATTTCGGCAGGTGTGCCGACTTGTTGGATTTTACCGTCCTTCATTACCACAATGCGGGTACCCATCGTCATTGCTTCCGTCTGATCATGAGTGACATAAATAAAAGTTGTTTTGAGTTTTTGATGAAGCTTAATTAGTTCAGCGCGGGTTTGAACACGGAGCTTTGCATCCAGATTGCTGAGGGGTTCATCCATAAGAAATACTTGAGGTTGACGGACAATTGCCCTTCCTAGAGCAACGCGCTGCCGTTGACCGCCTGAAAGTTGTTTTGGATAGCGAGCAAGGTAATTGCTTAAGCCCAATAATGCAGCAGCATTTTGGACTCTTTCGTCGATTTCTTTTTTGTCCATTTTTTTAATTTTCAGATGAAAGGCCATGTTTTCGTATACCGTCATATGCGGGTATAAGGCATAACTTTGGAAAACCATTGCAATATCACGGTTTTTTGGCTCAGCATATGTAACATCTTTTTCCCCGATCAAAATCATGCCGTCACTTGGCATTTCTAAACCGGCAACCATGCGAAGGGTGGTCGTTTTTCCGCAACCGGATGGTCCTACTAAAACCATAAATTCCCCGTCGCAGATTTCAAGGTCTGTTTTTCTTACTGCAACAGTTCCGTTGAAAATTTTTGTAATTCCCCGTAATTCAACTTTTGCCAATATTGTTCACTCTCCCCAAAACATTACCAAACAGTAATTGATTTATTAATATAAACAAGCAAGAAGCATGCCAAATGCCAGCATGCCTCTTGCTTGTTTATGAATTGTGAAAGTTTGCTAAATTCAAGGGATCGGTAGGTATGCAATTTTTGCATTTATCAACAAAAATTGCATGGTATGAAAAATTCTTCATGAAGTTTTTGTTAAAAAACTAAATAACAAGTTTATGTCGTCGTTGATTTTTTTTGCATTTGCTCTAAACGATAACATAATGCCCGCAGAGACATTTTTAAATAACGGGCGGTAACAGTCTGATTTCCATTGTGGATAGCGAGTACTTGCCGGATGAGATCGTCATTATATTCTTTGAGAGAATAGCCGTCGGGTGGAACCGGCAATATAATCTGATCTGTCGCTGCATCTGGGAGATGCGCGGTTGCATTTTCTGAAGATGGGAAATCAATGCCGTTTTTCAGGAATTTTTCAATGTGCGTGCGCTGAACCTCTTCGTCATTATAAATGAAAGAAATCCATTCCATCATGTTTTTTAATTCGCGCACGTTTCCAGGCCAGGAATATTCATTTAAAATTTTTGCAGCATCGCTGTTAATAGATACAAAGCGTTTTTTGCGCTGGCGGGAAAATTCGGCAAGAAACATTTTTGCCAAAGGAAGAATTTCTTCACGTCGGTTTCGTAACGGTTTGATAAAAATCTGACCGACTTTTAGACGGTAATATAAATCACGGCGAAACAATCCGGCTTCGATCTGTTTTTCGAGATCCATATTCGTTGCAAAGATAAATCGCACGTCAGCTTTACATTTTTTTAAACCACCAACGCGATAGTATTCTTTTTCTTGAAGGAGACGCAACAGTTTAGCCTGTTTTTCAAGGGGAATTTCACTGATTTCATCCAAAAATAAAGTTCCTCCTGCAGCGGCATCTAATTTGCCTTTTTGACCGCGTGTCAAGCCGCCGGTAAATGAACCGGATTCATAACCGAATATTTCACTTTCGAACAGGCTTGGTGCGATGGCGGCACAATTGATATCGACAAACGGGCCGGCGGCTGTTTCGAGGGCTGATAAGCCAAAATGTATAATACGGGCGATAATTTCTTTTCCCGTTCCCGTCTCTCCCTGTATTAAAACGGGCAGAGAACGATCAGTGTGATATTTCTGCGCTAAGTCAATAGTGGATCGCATGCTGTCGGAGAAAATTCCCATGCTTCCGATGACTGTTTTGGCCAGCAATTTTCGGGTATTGCTTAACTCGCGTTTTGTTTCATCCGTTGCAGCCTGAACTTCAGCGTCCAAATGGCTGGTAAGCTGACGATTTTCCCGTACGAGAGCTTGATGTTCGGAAACACGGTCAATTACAAGGGCCAATTCCTGAGCATCGATCGGTTTTAAAAGATAGTCATATGCTCCTGCTCTTAGAGCATCTATCGCAGACTTCATGTCGCCATAACCGGTAAATAGCACTACATCAGTACGCCAGCTTTCCGGTAAGGCGGATATTGCCAGCAATAGTTCCATTCCTGACATATTCGGCATGTTAATGTCAGTGAGAACCAGGGGATAATCTTCTGTGGACACTAGTGCAAGCGCTTCTTTTGCATTTTCACATTCAGTAACTTCGTGGTCTTGATCACGAAGGAACCAACTGATTGCTACGCGACTGTCTTTGTCATCATCTACAACTAAAATTCGCATTTTTTTGCCTCACTAATTTTCATTTCGTAATTTATTGAAAAAACAAATTGCCTGTCAGACTGGAAAATGAATACAGGCAGGGAAAATTACCTGGAATGTAGCGCCGGAGAATTCGTTGGGAAGCAAATGGATTTTACCCTGATAAGCGGTCGTGATTGTGTGAACAATTGATAACCCCAATCCATGATTTTCACTTCCAGGCTTGGTAGAAAAAAACGGTACAAAAATTTTTTCTTTGTTTTCCAAAGAAATTCCTGGCCCATTATCACTTATTTCTAATATCACTTCATCATTTTGTGAATGAAAGGTGCGGACCGTAATGGTCTTATTATTTTGCTGCGTTGTATCCAATGCCTGCATTGCGTTAACTAAAAGGTTGATAACAATTTCCTCTAATGCAGTCGGAGCAGCTAAGACCATAGGCAATTTTTCAGACAGATTTTTATGTACGCTGATCCCGTGGTCAGATAATTGTTTACCTACTAGCTTCAACGCTTGGTTTACGGCGACATTCCAGTCTGAGGGGATAATTTGGCTGTCATCGCGACGAATAAAAGCGCGCATATGCGAAATAATACTATTGATGCGGTCAGTTTGCTGTGAAATTTCTTCCATGGCTTTTATCATTTCAGCGAGTTCACGTTTACGGCCTCTGTTATGAGAATAAAGGATCCCGCTGGCAATGACTTTTATTGAGTTGAGCGGCTGATTTATCTCATGTGAAAGACCGGCTGCCATGGTGCCAAGCGAGGCTAGCTTTTCTGTTCGCGCCCAGGTTTCTTTTGCTTCCAGCATTGTGGCGACAGCTTGTTTTTGATCCGTTATATCGCGAATAACGATGAAAACATCGTCAAGGTCACCGGCAATAAACCGGGCCTCCCAATATTTATTTCGTCCGTTAATTTGCATAGGATGTTCTGTCGTGTTAATATTTCCAGATCGTAATGTTTCATTAATACCATCTAGATAGACGGTCGCAATGTCGGGGGGGAAAGTTTCCTGAATAGAATGATGCAGGAATAATGAAGCGGGGAAATCATTTTCCGGGTTGCTTCCCTTGCGGATTTCAATTATTGTGCCTTTTTTATCGGCGTGGAAAATAATGTCGGGAATAGCGGATAAAAATTTTTCGAGACGACGCTCGCTGTTTTGCAGCGCTTTTGCCGCTTTTTTTCGTTCGTCGATTTCTTCCGTCAGTCGTACATTGTGCAAGGCTAATTCGGCGGTTTTTTCTTGAACCGTTTGTGTCAACCAGTCATTGCGGTTCATTATATTATTGAACAGAAGAAGCAGGAGCAATACGATTGTAGCTCCACAAATCCACAGCAGATGCCGTGCAACAGGGTCCGGTTGCGGAGGTTTCCGCCAACCGAAATAAGCGATCCATTCGCTTTCTCCGACCGGGAATAGAATTCTTTTAATGTAGGAATCCGGAGCATATGATCCGGAACTCCATAAAACATGTCCTGTAGTATCGCTTAAAACAACAAAATAATTTGGATTTTCCCGCAAAAGATCCATTAACGCATGATCAATTACCTTATCCAAGCGGAATTGGCCGATGGCCAGCCCATGAAACACGTTGTCTTTTATAATGGGAGAATAAGCGGACACAGAATTAAACCCTTGAATGGATTGCATCGGTGGGGCTAATACAGTACGTTGGGTTACTATAGCACGTTGAACCCAGGGAATATCGTCCGGCCGGGTATTTAAGTCAATGTTGAGTATGGCCTCGTTCCCGGGCAGAGGGTATATATTTCGGATTGTTTGCGTGTGATCTGCATATCCGATCCAGTCGAGAGTCGGATTGTGAGCTAGAACCCAAGCCGCATATTGATCGAAAGATTCGTTGTTTCGTTGAATATCGGTAGCCAGGAGAAAGGACTTTAAATCTTCCACAGCTCCCAGTCTGTCAGGAATGGATCGGGTTAGAACATACTCTACCCTTTCGGCAAAGCGGTTTAGATGAGAAAGATTTTCTTTATACTCAGTGATACAATAATACCGATCCAAGCCCAAAATGATTCCTGAACCAATCAGCACAAATACTACCAGAAAAAAGATACGTTTCAATTTGTTTCAACCTTTCAAAATGTTGATAGGGAAGCATGTACAAGCATATGATGGATAATTTGGGCGATAAAACGGCTTTGTTTGCATGTAGGAAACAGTTCTCTTTAAAAGAAGAAAACCCTTCTTAACCAAGAAACGAGAGATGTTTTTGGCAGGTAAAGAGGATTTTTTTACTATAAATAGAAATGAAAGAACAGGGCAACTACTTATGGGGGTGTTATAAATGGATAGCAAACAGGCGATTAGTGAAACGATCGCTAAATATGAACAGTATATTAATCCGTCTATGGCCAGATTATTGCGTTTTATGGGTTTTTCTTCCGTTGAATGGGAAGCGGAGGGATCGATTATTCGTGACTTGGACGGCAATGAATATATTGATTGTTTAGGAGGCTACGGAGTTTTCAGTCTTGGTCACCGTCATCCCAAGGTGGTTAAAGCTGTTAAACAGCAATTGGACCGGATGCCGATGTCGAGTAAGGTGTTGTTTAATATGCCGATGGCTGATTTGGCGGAACAATTGGCAAAAATCACGCCCGGTGATTTGCAATACAGTTTTTTTGTCAACAGCGGCACGGAAGCGGTAGAGGGCGCTTTGAAACTGGCGCGCATTCACACCGGGAAAACAAAGGTCGTATCTACAGTAAACGCATTTCACGGAAAAACGTTTGGTTCATTGTCTGCGACTGGGCGGGATATGTTTAAAGATCCGTTTTTCCCATTGTTAGATGGATTTGTACATGTTCCTTTCGGCGATATTGGGGCAATGGAAAAAGCGATGGATGAGGATACCGCTGCCGTTATCATAGAACCGATACAGGGCGAAGGCGGAATAATAGTACCTCCGGACGATTATTTGCCGACAATTAGGGATTTATGCAACAAGAAAAATATCTTGTTGATTTGTGATGAAGTACAGACTGGGTTAGGGCGGACCGGGAAGATGTTCGCAGTCGACCATTATGGCGTAGTGCCGGATATCCTGACGACAGCCAAAGCGCTTGGCGGAGGCGTGATGCCGCTGGGTGCATACGTTGCCCGACCGCAGATATATGAAAAGTACATTACAAGTCCTTTTTTACATACCTCGACTTTCGGGGGCAATCCATTGGCTTGTGCAGCTGGAATTACAACTATTCAAGTTCTTCAGGAAGAAGGCTTAATACAAAAAGCTGCCGTGACCGGAGAGAAAATGCTCGGGGCTTTGCGCAAAATGGCAGAAGCTTTTCCGGATGTTGTCAAAGAAGTTCGTGGCAAGGGCTTGATGATTGGTGTCGAATTGACGAAAGAAGGCATTGGCGGCTTTTTGATGTCGGAATTAATAGCGGAAGGGATTTTGGTCGCCTATACCCTGAATAACCCTAAGGTAATGAGAATAGAACCGCCGCTGGCCATTAATGATGAATTAGTGAATAGAGTTGTTAATGCGTTTGCCCGGGCGGTTGAAAAAGCACAAGAAATAGTTGAAGACCTATAGTTGAAGACCTATAAAGGAGAGATGACAAATGCCTTATATCGAAGTAAGTTTGCCGGTAGCTTGTACTCCGGAAAAAATATATCCAATATTGAAAGATATGGAAAAGTATCCGGAATTTATGATGGATTTGAAAAGTGTGGAAGTTCTTGAACGTAACGGGAACACTACTGTGAGCCGCTGGGTTTCCAATGTCGACGGACGGATTATAAAATGGACGGAACTAGATACGTTTAATGATGAAAAAATGCATATTACGTATCAGCAGATTGAAGGCGATTTAAAAAAGTTTGCCGGTGAATGGATACTGACGCCGGTAGACGATGGCACGGAAATTAAATTAACAGTGGATTTTGAATTTGGGATACCGATGATCGCAGGTTTGCTCAATCCGATCTTAAAAAAGAAAGTGCGAACCAATAGTGAAAGCATGCTTAAAGCAATTAAAGAAAGGATCGAAGCGGGCTATTGACGGAAGGATCTTGCAAATTTTTCTATTTCGCTTATAATTAGTTATGTAGCGTATCCATCGCTAAGAGAGTTAGATCGACGTGGTGTTGGAGGCGGAATTTGTTTTGAACTTCCAAGAAGGGTGGTTGGTATGAATACAATTAAGACAACTATATTATTAGCGGCGTTAACTGGATTGCTGCTTGCAGTCGGAGCGTTTTTTGGCGGAAATAGCGGTATGGCTATCATGCTTGTATTATCAATAATCATGAATTTTGCCAGCTATTGGTATAGCGACAAAATTGTTTTAAGTATGTATGGAGCACGCGAGGTATCACCGCATGAAGAACCGGAGTTGATCAGAATGGTTTCCGGCTTGGCGCAAAAAGCGCGGTTGCCCATGCCTAAAGTATACGTTATGAATACCGATGTGCCAAATGCATTTGCTACCGGACGTGATCCTGAGCATGCTGCTGTTGCAGTTACTGCAGGTATTCGGCGAGTATTGAATGAAAATGAATTGGAAGGTGTTTTGGCGCATGAGCTTTCGCATGTCAAAAACCGGGATACATTAATCAGTACGGTTGTTGCTACGATTGCCGGCGTAATCACCATGATCGCCAATATTGCCCAATGGACGGCAATTTTTGGGCTGGGACGCAGTAATGATGATAATGACGGAGCAGCAGGTCTGATTGAAACGTTGTTTTTAATTGTTCTGGCTCCCTTGGCTGCTACGATCATTCAACTGGGCGTTTCCCGCTCGCGGGAATATCTAGCCGATGAATCCGGCGGCATGATGTCAGGTGACCCAATGTCGCTGGCTACAGCTTTGCAAAAAATCGAGTATTATGCGCAGCATCGTGCAATGTCGGAAGCGACTCCGGCAACTTCACATATGTTTATTATTAATCCGCTTAGCGGCGCCGGCAGCGTGCTTAAATCGCTTTTTAGCACGCATCCATCGACAGCAGACAGGGTAGCGCGTTTGGAAGAATTGTCACGCAAAATGCGCTAATTATGATCGCATTCGGTTTACTATTTATGCCTGTGGTGCACGATAAACTGCATTACAGGCATTTTTCAAATGTTTGCACCCACTATGTGATAAGCGCAAGTTTCCAAAAAGGAGTGAGATCGTTGATGAAGGAAACAACATTGGTATTATTGAAGCCGGATGCTGTACAGAGAAAACTATCCGGAGAGATTATCCTGCGTTTTGATCAAAAAGATTTACAGATTATTGGTTTGAAAATGTTGCGTTTGAGTAAGGATCAGGCGGAAAAACATTACGCAGAGCATTGCGGCAAACCGTTTTTTCCACGCTTGGTAGAATTTATTACTTCCGGCCCATTAATTGCAATAGCTGTCCAAGGCGACAATGCAGTGCAAATTGTCCGTAGAATGATGGGCTCGACTGATCCGGCCGTAGCGCATCCGGGGACAATTCGAGGCGATTATGCTCTAACGATGGAAAGAAATGTGATTCATGCCTCCGACAGCTTGGAAAGTGCTGCTAGAGAACTCCGGCTTTTCTTTTTGGAACATGAGTTATTTGGAATTGACGGAGGTATTTGATGAAAATCTACACAAAAACAGGAGATAATGGAACAACTGGTTTATTATCCGGGGAGCGCATTCTTAAAGATAGTTTGCGGGTGGAAGCATATGGTTGTGTTGATGAAATGAATTCAGCGCTAGGTGTTGCCCGATCCTTAAACAACGACCCTATACTCAATGAGACCATATTGGAATTGCAAAAACTATTAATGTTGGTTATGGCTGAGTTGGCGCAGTCAGAAGGAAGCAGTGAGGCTTATATTAAAAAGGAACAAATTGCGAAATTGGAAAAGTCAATGGATGAGATGGATGCCAAATTGCCTCCATTACAAGTTTTTGTTATTCCCGGAAAAAGCCCCTGTTCGGCGGCTCTTGACTTGGCTCGGACGATTTGCAGACGTGCTGAACGGCAAATATGGCGCCTGGCAAGAAAGGAAAATGTTGGTGATTCGTTGCTGGTTTTGATGAACCGGCTCTCAGACTATTGCTTTTTATTATCGAGATATGTTGATGAAAACCGCTGAACCAGCGGTTTTTTAGTACACCAGAAAGTATAAATATTTTCTGTGACATAAGCGCAGCCAGCGGCTTCCGCTGTCACTAAAAAGCTCGGCGCAAGCCGGGTTTTTTAATTTTTCCTTAGATATTAACTGAAAAGCAGGAAAATTCACAGTTGGCAGAGAACTAATATCGACATGTTCACTATGCGGCGGCAGTTGTTGCGCCAGCATAAATATTTCAATAGGGGGGATATGATTTTGAAAGAGTACAAAGGTGATAAACTGCGAAACATTGGGATAATCGCTCATGGAGGAGCGGGTAAGACCTCGCTCGCGGATGCTCTCTTGTTTAGTGCTGGAGCTATCAGCCGTTTGGGCAAGGTCGATGATGGATCATCTACAACGGATTTTGAACCGGAAGAAGTGAAACGCAAAATCTCAATCAGCGCTGCATTGGCGCCGTGTGAATGGTTGGACTGCAAAATCAATTTTCTGGATACCCCCGGTTATGCAGATTTTGTTTCGGAGGTTAAGGGTGGCTTACGTGCGGTCGATGCTGCGCTGGTTGTTTTATGTGCGGCGTCCGGCGTAGAAGTTGAAACAGAAAAAGTATGGCAATATGCAGGCGATTTGGATTTGCCGCGTGTTGCCTTTATTAATAAAATGGATCGGGAGAATGCTGATTTTTTTGCTGTGATTGACAGTATGAAAGAAAAGTTTGGCGGGAATATTGTCCCTCTTCAATTGCCGGTAGGTGCAGTGGAATCGTTCAAAGGGATCGTTGATTTAATTAAAATGAAGGCGTTTTTTCCGACGAATGCTCAGGGAACGCAATACAATGAAGCGGAAATACCGGAAGACTTACTGGAGAAAGCCAACGAAGCAAAACAGGCCTTGATAGAAGCAGCTGCCGAAACAGATGACGATTTGCTGACAAAATATCTCGAAGGTGAAGAATTGTCGGAGGAAGAGATTATTTCCGGCTTAACGAAAGGGATCCGGCAGGCAAAATTCTGTCCTGTTTTTTGCGGTTCGGCTTATAAGAATATCGGTACACGCCAACTTTTGGATGCGGTTGTGCGGTACTTCCCAACTGGCGGAGATCGTATAGTTTCAGCGATGAATTCTGGTTCCAAGGAGCCGATCACGATTAAAAGTTCGGATCCGTTTTCGGCAATGGTATTTAAAACCACTGCGGATCCATTTGTCGGCAGGTTGAGTTTTATTCGGGTTTTTTCCGGCATCTTGAAACCGGATAGTACGTTGTTTAATGTATCAAAGAGTAAAGCGGAACGGATTGGAAGTATCTTTTCTATGCGCGGGAAGCATCAGGACCTTCTTAGCTGTGCTTATGCGGGTGACATTGCAGTGGTTTCAAAAATGCAGGAAACAGGAACCGGTGATACGTTATGCGATAAGGAACATCCGGTTGTTTTTGACCCGATTGTTTATCCTAAGCCAATGTTTACGATGTGTCTGCAGGCAAAGAACAAAGGAGATGAAGACAAGATTGGCACGGCTCTTCATCGGCTTTGTGACGAGGATCCTACTTTGCAGGTTCGAAAAGATACAGAAACCCATGAACTTTTGATCAGCGGTATTGGAGAATTGCATGTAGATATTATGGCAGAACGCATGAAAAGAAAATTTGGCGTAGAAGTGCTTCTGCATAACCCTAAAATTCCATACCGGGAAACGATCCGTACAGGTGTAAAAGTGGAAGGAAAGCACAAAAAACAAAGTGGAGGCCATGGCCAATATGGGCATGTTTGGCTGCAAATAGACCCATTGCCACCCGGAGGCAATTTTAAATTTGTCGATTCGATTTTTGGCGGGTCGGTTCCAAGACAATATATTCCTGCCGTCGAAAAAGGCGTTCGCGAAGCCTTACTAAGCGGCGTGCTGGCTGGTTATCCCATGGTTGATATCCAGGTTACTTTGACAGATGGTTCTTATCATACGGTGGATTCTTCTGAAATGGCCTTCAAGATTGCCAGCACGATGGCGCTTCGTAAAGGAACTTTGCAGGCGAAACCGGTATTGCTAGAGCCAATATACAATGTGGAAATCACTGTTCCGGAAGAATTCATGGGAGATGTAATCGGCGATTTGAATAGTAAGCGCGGCCGCATTCAGGGAATGGAACCAATTGGCAATGGCAAAGGAATGGTCAGAGGTCAAGTTCCTATTGCTGAAATGTTCAGGTACGCTATTGATTTGCGTTCAATTACTCAGGGACGCGGCAGTTTTGACATGGTTTTCGATCATTATGAAGAAGTTCCACAGCGTATTGCGGAAACAATCATTGCAAACGCTAAGAAAGACAAGGTAGAAGAAAATTAAAAAAAGACTCCAATGCGTTCCTTCTGGAATGTCATTGGAGTCTTTAATTTGTTCAATTTGTGATGGTCGGGGCGACAGGATTCGAACCTGCGGCCTCTTAGTCCCGAACCAAGCGCGCTACCAAACTGCGCTACGCCCCGCTGTTTCACTTTTTAAAGTATACACATACTAGAAGTTATTGTCAACCTTGTTTCACATAAAAAACAATTCGTTTCCATAATAAATGACAGGATTTTCAGTAATCTTGCCGAATAATTCTGTGATAGATGAAGAGATGCTCAGATGTTCGATCACGAGAACAAACGATGGCAAGGGGGGGCGACATAATAAAATTAACTAAGTCTATTTTATTGATTGTTTTTGTTTTATTGTTGAGCGGAAATTGGTTTTATTCAATTGCAGAAGCAGCTTCTTTGTCTGCCAGCGGGGTATTAAAGCAAGGCATGTCCGGAGCTGAGGTTCAGTTAGTGCAACAAAAACTAAAAGACTATAACTATCTGAATGATGCAGTAGATGGAATTTTTGGTTCAGCAACCCGGTCTGCTGTTATTGCATTTCAACTGGATGCGGGATTGGAAGCAGACGGAATTGTTGGTGCCAAAACCTTGCAAATAATGATGGATGACCGGATGATGACTTCCATTAGCCGTTCGCGAAGTGATCATCGCGTCGGTTACCAGATTGCTGCGCTTGCCAAACAATTTTTGGGGACGCCCTATGTTTGGGCGGGACGGTCTCCCAATGGATTTGATTGTTCCGGTTTTGTTTATTATATATTGCAAACGAATGGTGTAAACGTGCCTAGAATGGCCGATGAGCAGTTTGCAGTTGGTATGGTAATACACCGGCAACAGGAACTCCAGATTGGCGATCTTGTATTTTTTGAGACATATGAACCTGGTCCTTCACATGTAGGGATTTTTATTGGCAATGGACAATTTATTCATGCAAGTTCCAGTGCGAATGAAGTAGTCATTACGCCGATGTCAAAGCCATACTATCAAACCAGATATTTGGGCGCGCGAAGGCTTGCCCGTTAACCTTCCGGGGCTAGTCCCCGGATTTTTTTTCGCCCCAGTAGGCCATTGATACATGGGGACGAACATGAATTTCAAAGGTACGCTGCCAGGGTAGATGAGAAATAATTTGCAAATCGGTAATGATCACCTTCTGTTTGGTTCCGTCGAATGAAACGGTGATAGGCCGTAAAGACAGACTTTGGTTAAATAGATGACGAGCCTTATCCGCCATCGCATTTTGAATTAGTTGATCTGTTTTGCGATATGCGCTGCCTAGGTTGTATGGATCTATATCTGTATGCAGTAAACGCTGGTTTATGCTGGGCTGAATATTTTTTTGATAATACCAGTCATCGAGATAGCGTGCGATAAGAAATTCGAGATTGTTTTTAACCATTTCACGTGACTCTGACGGAGAAATGGTTTTTTTCAACGATTGTGTGAAAATGGCAGCTTGAGTAATTGCCGTTCCGATTGAATTGCTAGTAGTATTCCAGCCGGCATACCCAACAAGTTGAGTTAGATCCGCCTTCTGTTTAAGCATCAGTGAAAGTAGGGTTTCCGATGCATAAAAATCTTCAGTTAGATCGACGAGCGCGATTTTATAATCCTTTTCCATCAAGGAGGTTAATTCTTGGCTTGCCTTGATTAATGCCTGATCTTTAGTCGTTCTGTTTCCAATATGGACATATAAGATGAAGTCCGCTTTATCAGGATCATTCACTTGGACTCCTTTGATTAACTCAATTTTTTCCGATACAGTTTGTTGTACAGTGTGTGGCATGAATGGCATGACAGTCTGTGCTGCGTAGGGCTGTGAATAAGCAACGTAAATCTTTGGGCGTTCATTTACATAATCCATGGCAATCTTTCCGAGGATGGTCAATGCTACCTCGTCCGTACCCCGGGTAACAAACACTTTGTTTTTTAATTCAGGAAAATTTGTTAATTGTTTTTCTAGGTTTCTTTTTATGCTGCTCGGCCAGCCAAATACTTGGCCGTCATCTTGGCCAACGACCAGACTGGCGAATATTCCCATATTTGTCATGTTGATCAGTTGGATATTAAGATCACGATTTTGCGTATATAGGTATTGATATTTTTCAATCAGTTCAGGCGGAATGTTCTTTTCCAAGTCATAAAGCTTTTGTATATCAGCTGGATTTTCAAAAATGGCAACTTGGTCTTTTAGTGTAAAATATTGGGCCATTGACTTCTGGAATCGCATTGTTTCTTCTGTATCAGCAATAAGCAGCCGCGGGATGATATTAAAGATGTGGATAGGGATGTGGGGAACATCTGTATGCAGTTCTGATAAAAAATGAAGAACTTTTTCTTGATCTAGTTCCGAACCATAGGCATGACGTGATGCCAATAAACCGCCATGGATCAACATGTCCAGAGAAATAATGGCTGCATCCGCCTGATGGATGTTTTGGCGAAGCCATTGCTGCAGTGCTATCCGGTCAGCCGAACTTTTATAGTTGTCGAGAATTTCTGCAGGCGGGAGAATAATTTTAATGCCTGCAATGGCGCCAAGTTTCTCTACAAATTGTGTGCAGGGAGGGCGGCTATCCAGAGGTAAGAGCAGAATAGTCATTTTAAACCGATCAGATTGTTCAAACACAACCTGTTGCCCAATTCCCAAATAGACATTTCCAGTAATGACTTCTGTGGTAAATATAGTTGCAACGAGTATAAATATCAGTAAAAAATATCCAAGAAAACGTTTAAACATTTGTACCTCTTTCGTTTTATCACAGTTTTCAATAACTTTTTTGAGTCTAAGGCTCGAAATTTCTGATTTCGCAAGTTGAAGGTTTCTTTGAGGGATTCGAGCTATAGTCTGTTAATCGCCGATCGAAGATAGTGATACAACAGACTGTGCGAAGAAAAAAGTACAACGAGCGGCTTGTGCCGCCGCTATCAAAGCTTGGCGAAAGTCGATTTTTCTAAATTTATTCGCCTTTTCCTGTAACTTTCCTGTAATTAATTGACGAAAAACCAATCGAAACAGTGAGAAACGCTGATATATGGAAAGAAATATGGTAAAATGAAGAAGACTTGGTTCAGGCGGAGCGAAAACTCCGCCTGAAGTTTGGTCATACTGATTAAGTACTTGCAAAGCAAGTCAGGATGTGAGCCGGATATGCGTATTATTACTGGAAGTGCAAAAGGAACAAAACTAAAGACGCCGCAAGGTTTTAACACTCGTCCGACGGCTGACCGGGTTAAGGAATCATTATTTAATATTTTAGGTCCCCAAATTAAGGACGCGATGGTGCTTGATTTATTTGCCGGTACAGGTAATTTAGGTTTGGAAGCGTTGAGCCGTGGAGCGCGGCACGCAGTCTTCGTTGATCATGACTCTGCGAGTGTCGGCATTGTGAAGGAAAACGCAGTTCGAACTAAGTTAACGGAAAAAACAGAGGTTTATAGAAATGATGTGTTAAAAATTCTCTTGCGGTTTAAACATGAGAAAAGGTTTTTTGACATCGTTTTTTGTGATCCGCCTTACAATCAAGGCTGGGTTCAACAGGTATTGGCTTTTTTCGACGCACATTCCTTGCTGAATCCTTGCGGATTACTGATTTTTGAGCACTCCCGCCATGATATGCTGCCATCTGATTTGAAAGCACTGCAAGTTGACCGGGTGGAGTTCTATGGTGAAACTGTCCTTAGTTTTGTGACAATTCGGATTGGATAACTATAAGGAGGATGATTTATGCGTTTGGCAATTTGTCCAGGCAGCTTTGATCCGGTTACGAACGGTCACCTGGATATTATTAAGAGATCAAGTAAAATGTTTGATGAACTCATTGTAGCAGTTTTTCACAACCCAAATAAGAAGCCTTTTTTCACAATGGAAGAAAGGGTTGAAATGCTTAGGATGGCTACCGAAGGGATACCAAACGTAAGAGTTGATTCTTTTACAGGCTTACTGAATGAATATGTTCGTTTAAATAATACTCATGTTATTGTGCGCGGTTTGCGTGCTTTTAGCGACTTTGAAGCAGAAGTTCAAAGAGCGTTGCTGATTAAAAGTGTTGATCCGGAAATTGAAACGATTTTTATTATGACCAGCGGAAAATATTCGTTTGTCAGTTCGACCGGAATAAAAGAATTAGCTGGATTCGGCGGGAAAATTACAGGATTGGTTCCTGCGTGTGTCGAAGAGAGACTTATTAAACGTTCCCGCGATTTCATCGCCACCGGAAAGTGAGAAGCGGACGATATTATTACTAGGGTGGGAGAAAAATGACAATTGATGAAATTCTAGAAGAAATGGAAAACCTATTGGTGGAAGCAACTCGAGTTCCGTTTACAAACAAACGTGTCATTGAAGAAGATGATATGACACGTTTAATCGATGAGCTTCAGGAAGCATTGCCTGGTGAAATTTTGGAAGCCGGACGGATTTTGAGTGAACGTCGTCGTATCATTGAAGAAGCGCAAAAAGAGGCCCAATCGACGATTGAGCAAGCAAAAGCGTATGTTGAACGGATCACGGATGAAAATGCAATTACCAAACAGGCTCATGAGCAGGCTGCAGAAATTGTACAAAAAGCGCATAATACCGCACGGGATCTGCAGTGCGATGCATTAAAATACGCTGAAGAAGTGTTTAAACACTTGTCGTCTAATCTTGGCGGAGCGATGGAAATTGTTCAACGTGGTCATAATGATGTGTTGGCTGCTTTGAATGGTGCGCGTGACGAAGAACAGAAGCAACCTTCAAGAGATTAGGAGGCAAAGTGGTGCGGCCTAAAATTGGATTGGCGCTTGGTTCTGGCGGATTGCGCGGCATGGCTCATGTCGGCGTATTGCGTGTTTTTGAACAAGAGCAGATCCCTATCGACTATATTGCCGGCTGTAGTATTGGCAGCTTAATTGGTGCCTTGTTTTGTTCTGGGTTGGATGCTGATGCGATATGGAAATTGGCTAAGGAATTGAAACGATGGCATTGGATTGATCTCAATCTTCCCAAAATGGGTATCTTTTCGGGAGACCGAGTATTGGAAACTCTGGGTACTTTAATTAAACACAAAGACTTTGCCGATTTAACAATCCCCTTAGCCATTATCGCCACTGATTTAAGGAAAGGGCAGGAAGTGATTTTTACACAAGGCCCTGTTGCTTCTGCTGTTCGGGCCAGTGTGTCGGTGCCAGGAATTTTTGTTCCCTTCGAATACGATGGACGTTCTTTCATCGATGGCGCAGTAATGAACCCGACTCCAGTCGATATTGTGCGTAAAATGGGAGCAGACATTATTATCGGGGTAGATTTGACTACCCCTGGCAATTTCAAAATTAGTTCAATTTTTGATGTAATTATTCAGACAATTGATATTATGGAACGACAATTGCTGAAATACCAGGCAAACGACTGTCATCTCCTGATCCTGCCAAAAACAGGGCATATTTCGCCCAGTTCTTTTGACGCAATTGATGAATGTGTTGCGTTAGGAGAACAGGCGGCAAAGAAAATCATGCCGGGATTGAAGCAATTACTTGCGACTCCTCAATAGTCATTATCAGTTCAAGTAACAGCCTGTTATCCCCGCCGTTATGGTTGAGGGATAACAGGCTGTTAACGAAGATAAATCGGTGATTGGAGAAAGTCCCGCCCAGCGCGCCTCCATTCCGGACTTGAAAGGCCAAGCAGATAAAGATCGGTTGCTGTTATATCAGCTGACAGTGCCTTTTGTAGAGGCGTTAGGTATTCTTGGTAACGTTGTTTGCTTGTTAAATAGTGAGAAGTTTTTGTAATGACGGGCAGGCGGTTTTGTTGTTGAATGGCTTTAATTAGTGAACGACCCCGGTCGTTAAAAGCCAAGACGCGTGCGTACAGAGGGCCGTCTTCATTGAAACGTTCAATTTGATTTTTAGTGATTTCTAATAATAATTGAATTAAAATTCGTTGCAGGCGAGTCTGGGGATACCGTTTGCTTTTCATGGTTAGCAGCAACCCTTCAATATCGCCGGCATGTAAAGAGGAAGCAAAAATTTTATACTCTAATCCTTCAGAAACATCAGGCAGCTGTGCCAGGGTTGCAGGACTAGCAGTACGCAACTTTGCCAAAATGATATTTTCTAAACGCTTCAGCGTTAGCGGCCCACGTTCTTCCTGCAGTAATTTTTGGCAAAGCTTGTAAACAAAACCGGGTATTACCGATCTTATCTGTGTATTTATTTGCTTATTGGATTGCATTGCAAGACGAATCGCAGAGGCGCTGGCAAACTCGTCGTCAATGACCGTATCATGAAATCCATGTCCTTTACGAACGATTGGGATTGGTATTATTTCAGGAGCATATTTCTGTAGCGCTCGCATATATTCAATGGCAAGGATGTTATTTGGCGAGGAAAGAACCGCGAGATCGACGTTGCACGTCTCAGCAATTGAATTCGCTACTGCGGCTGCATAGGATTGGCCGCTTTTCAAACAATCAGAAATAGAGCGCTTAACAGATTTTTTATCAATAGCGGATGCGATTAGACTTAATTTTGGATCAATGGTTTCCATGCCGAAAGACATGTGGCTTATAATACCCAACCGGTTCAAAAGCCGCACACCGCCAGATGCAAAATACTGTGCGCTTCGCACTACAGAAAGAACGGGCATTTCCAGAACCAGATCAACTCCGCCTTCGATCGCCATCGTTGCCCGGCTCCATTTATCGAATATTGCCGGTTCGCCACGCTGAACAAAATGACCGCTCATTACAACGACCGAATGGGAGCATCCTGATTGTAGTTTTGCTTGCTCAAGATGCCAACGGTGCCCATTGTGAAAAGGGTTGTATTCGGCGACAATGCCTACTGCTTTCATTAATTGTTCAAACTCCCCACCTAATAATATTGTATTATTTGCATACTCTGTGCACTTCTAATAAAGAAAGATAAATCCTGCTTTTCAGAAGCATAATTTTTATTAAATTTATTGTAATTGAAGGGATCATGTAGTTAGTGTCGAAAATAACAAACAGGCGTGCTCTGATAGCCTATCGTTTTGATAGATAATAAAATATAGTAACAGGGAGGATTTAGTGTGAAAGTTTTAGTAGTAAATTGTGGGAGTTCATCAATTAAGTATCAGCTAATTGACATGACAAATGAGAATTTGTTGGCCAAGGGGTTAGTGGAGCGGATTGGCATCGAAGGATCAGTTCTTACTCATCAACCGGCGAATAAGGATAAAGTTGTTATCAAGGCAGATATTGACAATCATAAAACCGGGATTCAAATGGTACTGAAGGCGTTGACAGACATTGATCATGGAGTTCTGTCATCGATGAAAGAAATTTCTGCCATAGGTCACCGGGTTGTCCACGGAGGAGAAAAATTTGCTGATTCCGTGTTGATCACTCCTGAAGTTATGCAAGCGTTGCAAGATTGTGTCGAGATGGCGCCGCTTCATAACCCGCCCAACATTATTGGTATTAATGCTTGTGAGGAATTGATGCCGGGAGTACCGCAGGTTGGTGTGTTTGATACTGCTTTCCATCAAACAATGCCAAAACATGCTTTTTTATATGGTCTTCCCTATGATGCTTATACGAAGTACGGTGTTCGCCGCTATGGTTTTCACGGAACTTCCCATAAGTATGTATCGCAGCGGACCGCTGAACTGATGAAACAGGATATAAACAATTTGCGAATTGTAACTTGTCATTTAGGCAATGGTGCCAGTTTGGCTGCAGTAAAATTCGGAAAGTCTATTGATACAAGCATGGGTTTTACGCCTCTTGAAGGCCTGGTGATGGGAACAAGATCCGGTGAAGTTGATCCTGCCGTCATCCCTTATTTGATGAAGAAACTTGATTTGACAGCAGATCAAATTGACACATATCTGAACAAAAAGTCGGGCGTTTTGGGAATATCTGGTGTTTCGAGCGATTTCCGCGACATTGAAGCAGCTGCGACTGAAGGCAATGAACTGTGCCAGCTTGCACTTGATGTGTTTGCTTACCGGGTACGTAAATTTATCGGAAGTTATATAGCGGCCATGGGCGGTGTAGATGCAATTGTGTTTACTGCCGGTGTAGGCGAAAATGATATTTACATGCGTGGCTCGATTTGCAGTGGGTTGGAGTTTCTCGGTACCAGCATTGATCCCGAAAAAAACAATGTCCGCGGCAAAGAACAAGAAATCAGTGTGGATGGAGCGAAAGTTAAAATTTTCGTTGTTCCAACCAATGAAGAATTAGTGATTGCTCGGGATACTAATAAAATATACGCTAGCCTAGTTTAGTTTTTACGGGTCGGCGATTGCCGGCCCGTTCTTTTTTACTGTTTGTATGATTTTATGGCGGATTTCTTGACAAACCGGCTCTGATATCTATATAATGTATAAAGACTGAGGTGGAAGATGATGAAAATCAATATCTCGCAAGCAAAAAGAGAGATTGGAAGAAAAGAATCTTTTTCATTTGTCGGTTCTGCCCGGGATGTAGGGCTGCTTGATGAGCAGGGATGGCTTGACGCAATAATTTCTGTCAATGGTGAAGTGACTAACACCGGGCGGTTTTTAGAAATCGCTGGTGTTATATGTGCGAAACAAGTCCGTTTTGTATGCAATCGCTGTTTGGAAGAGTATTCTGCGTCATTGGAAGTCCCGTTTTCAGAGGAGTTTCGGGAAATGACGTTGGAGACAAATGAAGGAGATAATGATTTTTCCTGTTACCAGGGTGATGAGATTGATATCACAGAGCTTGTGAGGGAATCTTTGTTGTTGGCAGAGCCGTTAAAGACTCTTTGCCGAGAAGATTGCAAGGGGTTATGTCTGCACTGCGGGACTAACTTAAATCTTACATCCTGTTCATGCCTGGAAAGCATTGTTGATCCGCGGTTAGCGGTTCTTCGGCAGTTTGTTAAAAAAACTGAACCATAACGCAGGCAGTCAGGGTTATCTGTATGGAATAAGGAGGTGGAGATTTACAATGGCAGTGCCAAAACGTAAAATGTCAAAAGCGCGTCGTGATTCACGGCGGGCAAATTGGAAGTTAACTGTGCCTGGACTGGTTTCTTGTCCACAGTGCCACGAATTGAAGATGCCGCATCGTGTGTGTCCTGAATGTGGGTATTATAATGGCAAGGAAATTATTAAAGCAGAATAAATTGTAAATAATGAGCAATACAAAAGTTAATGAAACTTCTATATTGCTCATTATTTTTTCTTGCAATTTTAGCAGTAACTCCTTATAATGGTTGTTAAAAGTTACTCATATTAGTTACTACTAAAAAAGGTGATTATATGGCGCGATTACACAAAAAAATACGCCAGGATGCTTTGAAAGAAAAGCTTCAGACCAGTCCGTTTTTAACAGATGAAGATTTGGCAGGGCTTTTATCGGTAAGTGTCCAGACAGTGCGGCTAGACCGCCTGGAAATGGGGATTCCGGAACTGCGGGAACGGACCAGGCAAATGGCGCAGGAGGCTCAGATTAAACTGAGATCAATTGCCAGCGGTGAAGTTGTTGGGGATTTGATTGATCTTGATTTGGGCAAGTCAGGAATTTCTGTAATGACTGTTACTCCAGACATGGTTTTTGAAAAAAACCGTGTGGCACGCAGTCATTTTATATTTGCGCAAGCTGATTCTTTAGCGCTGGCAGTGATTGATGCGTTGACAGCAGTCACCGGAGTGGCTAATATTAAATATAAGGTGCCTATCCATGTTGGCGATAAACTGATTGCTAAAGCCGAAGTGGTGAAAAAACGAGGCAATAAGTATTTTGTATGGGTAAAAACACGCAACGCGAAACAAGAGGTTTTCCGTGGCAAATTTATAATGGTTTCACTGGAGTAATAAGGGGAGAATCTTTATGATAATTGCTGTTGATGCTATGGGTAGCGATTATGCGCCACAGGAAATTGTTTTAGGCGCAGTGCAGGCAGCTAAGGAATACCATTGCGAAATTGTTCTTGTTGGCGATCGGGACAAGCTTTTAGCGGAACTGGAGCGACAAGGAAATTGGCGTCAATGGGGTATTTCGATAGAGCATGCGGGCCAAGTCATTGAAATGCATGAACACCCCAGCGTAGCAGTACGCAAAAAGAAAGATGCTTCTGTTGTTGTTGCAACGCGTCTTGTTAAAGAAGGGCGCTGCGCCGCAGTAGTTTCTGCCGGCAGCACAGGGGCTGCGGTAGCGGCAGCTTTATTCGGGTTGGGACGAATAAAAGGGGTGGGCCGCCCAGCGATTGCCACTCCCATTCCAAATCTCAATGGGACTACAATTTTGCTCGATTCCGGAGCAAATATCGATAGCAAACCAAAACATTTATTGCAGAACGCGATTATGGGTTCCATCTATGCTGAATATATTTTAGGAATTTGTCAGCCTAAAGTTGGCTTATTAAATATTGGCGAAGAAGACAACAAAGGAAACGAACAATGTATAGCAACCCTTCCACTGTTAAAGCAATTGAAAACAATTCGTTTTATCGGTAATGTTGAAGGTCGTGACATTCCTAAAGGTACTGTCGATGTAGTTGTTTGTGATGGTTTTGTCGGTAATGTCGTTTTAAAGTTCGGCGAAGGCTTGGCAAGCGTCATTCTTCAACTGGTAAAAGATTCTATCAGACAAAGTGGCTGGCTGGCTAAACTGGCTTCTCTGATGATTTTACCGGCGTTAAAAAAGTTGAAACAGAAATTGGACTACGCTGAATACGGCGGTGCTCCACTTTTGGGCGTTAATGGCGGCTTTATTATTTGCCACGGAAGTTCACGCGCCAAAGCAATAAAAAATGCAATCCGTGTTGCTTGTGATTTTTCTAAAAATCGAGTTGTTGAACATATTAGCGAAAACATGATGAAGGAGGGAATGGTCAGCAATGATGGAGAATAATATCGCTGTCGGGATTATCGGAATGGGTTCTTGTCTTCCTGAAAAAATTGTAACGAATCGTGATTTGGAAAAAACTGTTAATACTAGCGATGAATGGATTGTAGAACGAACTGGGATAAAAGAACGACGGATTGCAGACGACGCGACTGCAACTTCGGATATTGCAACGATAGCAGCAACAAGAGCGCTGAAGGATGCAGGTATCCCAGCATCTGAAATTGATTTGATTATTGTTGCCACGGCTACGCCGGATATGATGTTTCCCTCAACATCTTGTATTATACAAAAAAATATTCAAGCAGTGAATGCGGCTGCGTTTGATCTTGCAGCCGGTTGTTCCGGTTTCGTATACGGATTGGTGACCGGTTCTCAATTTATTCAGTCCGGTCTATACAAAAAAGTCCTGGTTATAGGGGCAGAAACACTGTCAAAAATTCTTGATTGGCAAGACAGAAATACTTGTGTTTTATTTGGCGATGGCGCCGGTGCGGCATTGTTGGGACAAGTCCCTGCAGGTTGCGGCCTTCTGGGCGCTCATCTCGGAGCAGATGGATCAGGCGGTGATCTGCTCAAATTGCCTGGAGGAGGATCTAGATTACCCGCTTCAACTGCAACAGTGAATGAACGCAAGCATTTTGTTCATATGAGTGGTAACGAAGTATTCAAGTTTGCTATCAAAATCATGGGCGAAGCGGCGTTAAAGGCATTAGAAGCAGCGGGTTTGGGATCTCAAGATGTTGATTATCTCATTCCTCATCAAGCGAATCTTCGTATTATCCATTCAGCAGCAAAACGTCTCAAAATACCGCTTGACAAAGTAATGATCAATGTGGATAAATATGGAAATACTTCAGCTGCTTCAATTCCGATCGCTTTAGAAGAAGCAGTTGACCATGGCATCATAAAGAATGGTGATAATGTTGTTTTGGTGGGCTTTGGTGCGGGATTAACGTGGGCAGCTTGTGTTATCAAATGGTGTAAGGGGGAAAAACTGATTGGTTGACAATAAACTTTGCCAATTACTTAATATTAAATATCCAATTATTCAAGGCGGTATGGCATGGGTAGCTACTGCCGAGTTGGCGGCGGCCGTATCGAATGCCGGAGGCCTTGGAGTGATTGGAGCGGGACATATGCCTCCGGAGGCATTGCGCAGCGAGATTCATAAAGCAAAATCCATGACGGATAAACCTTATGGTGTAAATATTATGCTGATGTCTCCTTTTGTCAGAGAGGTCATGCAAGTAGTTGTAGAAGAAAAAGTTCCTGTGATTACTACGGGTGCCGGAAATCCAGGGGAATATATTCCTGCGCTGCAGGCCATAGGAACAAAAGTTATTCCTGTTGTCGCTTCGGTCGCTTTAGCGAAACGTCTGGAACGCATAGGCGTGGATGCATTGATTGCAGAAGGAATGGAAAGCGGCGGTCATATAGGCGAAGTCACTACGATGGCGTTAGTTCCGCAAGTAGCGGATGCAGTTAAAATTCCGGTTATTGCGGCCGGCGGAATAGGTGATGCGCGTGGCGTTGTTGCCGCTGTTGCTCTAGGCGCTACAGGCGTTCAAATAGGTACACGTTTTGTAGCCTCTACCGAATGCACTGCTCATGTCAATTATAAAGAAGCTGTATTGCGCGCTAAGGAGCGGTCTACAATTGTTTCCGGCAGTTCCACGGGGCATCCGGTTCGAGTCATCGCTAATAAGTTGACGCGAGAATTTGAGCAAATGGAACGTAGTGGTGCGACAATGGAAGAACTTGATCAGCTGGGCGCCGGTAAATTACGTGCGGCTGTTCGTGATGGAGATATTGTTCATGGTTCAGTAATGATTGGTCAAGTCGCCGGCATGGTTACCTCGATTCAACCGGTTGCTCAAATTATTGAAGAAATTATGAACGATATACCAAAAGTAATGATGCAAGTAAAACAATCGCTGAATTAAAGTGAAGGGGGAATGCACGAATGGGCAAAATTTCCTTTGTTTTTCCTGGGCAGGGATCTCAGACAGTAGGCATGGGAAAAGAGTTATTTGATCATTTTCCGACGGCTCAGGCTATTTTTAAACAGGCGGATGCAGCTTTAGGCTTTTCTATTACTGATTTGTGTTTTAATGGACCAGAAGATGAGCTTCGAAAAACATATAATACACAACCGGCGATTTTAACTGTAAGCGTTGCCTGCAGTGAAATTTTAAAGGAAAAAGGGATCATTCCTGAAATTGTTGCTGGTCATAGTCTGGGAGAATATTCTGCATTGGTTGCAGCGGGATCGATTGATTTTGCCGATGCGGTCCGCCTGGTTCGCAAACGAGGCGAATTTATGCAAGAGGCGGTTCCGCTTGGCGAAGGAAGCATGGCAGCAATCTTAGGATTGGATAGAGAAAAAATCATCCAGATCTGCAACGAAGTGCAAGTTTCAGCTGGTGTTGTTCAAGCAGTTAATTTTAATTGTCCGGGGCAGGTTGTCATTGCCGGTTCCACAGGTGCTGTCGCCCAAGCTGTGGAACTTTTAAAGGCAGCAGGTGCAAAGCGTGCAGTTATGCTTCCGGTCAGCGCCCCTTTTCACAGTTCTTTGCTGCGGCCAGCTGCAGAACGTTTGGCGAAAGAATTAGATTCCATAGCAATTAAAGATGCTGTAATTCCAATCGTAGCGAATGTATCCGGTAAAATGATAAGCAGTGCCAATGACATCAAAGCATCATTGATTGAACAAGCTGCAAGTCCTGTATTATGGGAAGATTGTGTTGCGCAGATTGCCGCGTATGAAGCAGATATATTCGTTGAAGTAGGGCCTGGAAAAGTATTAACAGGTTTTACGAAGAAGATTGTTAAAACTCCAGTTGCTTTGCTGAATGTTGAAGACAGTATTTCTTTGGAAAAAACGCTTGATTATTTCAAGGAGGTCCGCTAAAATGCTTTTAGACGGTAAAGTTGCCTTGGTAACAGGTGGATCGAGAGGCATTGGTCGTGCGGTAACACTTGAGTTGGCTAAAGCCGGGGCAAAAGTAGTGGTCAATTATGCTGGCAATGTCAATGCAGCTAACGAAGTATGTGAATGCGTTATTGCTGCTGGTGGTGAGGCGATTGCCATTCAGGCTGATGTTTCCGACGCGAATTCCGTGGAAACCATGGTCAAACAAATTATCGAAAAATATGGCCGGATTGATATTCTCGTAAATAATGCCGGAATTACTCGTGATAATTTGCTCTTGAGGATGAAAGAAGAAGATTGGGATATAGTCATCAATACCAATCTAAAGGGAATTTTTCACTGCACAAAATTGGTTTCGCGCTATATGATGAAACAAAAATCAGGTAGAATTGTCAATATGACTTCAGTTGTCGGAATTACAGGCAATGCCGGACAAGCCAATTATTCCGCTGCCAAAGCCGGCGTCATCGGATTTACAAAATCGATGGCGAAAGAACTAGCATCGCGTGGGATTACAGTTAATGCGATTGCGCCTGGTTTTATCAGCACCGATATGACGGCAGTGCTGTCTGATCAAGTAAAATCGGATTTGGTTGTGCAAATCCCGCTCGGGCGCTTGGGAGCGCCGGAAGATGTTGCAGCAGCAGTTGTGTTTTTAGTTTCTAATGCCGCCAACTACATTACGGGACAAACAATTCATGTAGACGGTGGCATGGTAATGTAAGCAATAATTAAACAAATGAAAGTCGCAGTGCTTTTTTTGGAAGGAGGTGAAACAGGATGACAACGTTTGATAAAGTGAAAGAAATTGCTGTTGAGCAACTGAGTGTTGACCCGGCAGACGTTTCTATGGATTCCACTTTTATCGATGATTTGGGCGCTGACTCTCTTGATATAGTTGAACTGATTATGGCGTTTGAAGAGGAATTTAACATCGAAATTCCTGATGAAGTGGCTGAAAAAATGAAAACAGTGAAAGATGCAGTAGAATATATTGAGAAGGAAAAACAAGGTTAAACCATTACCTGACAAACAGAAGAAAGTCCCGTGGAAATATTTTCGCGGGACTTTCTCAAAGGTATTGGCTCATTGAATGGAGGAGTTGTTACTTGAAACTTCCAGAACTAAAGATTGGTCATCTTGTTGCAAAAGTACCGATTATACAGGGTGGAATGGCCATCAGAATATCTACAGCCCGCCTAGCCGCAGCTGTGGCAGAAGCTGGAGGAATCGGTACCATTGCTGCTTCTGGTATGTCATTTGACGAATTGCGCCGTGAAATCAGAACAGCCCGTTCTCTGACGAAAGGGATCATTGGGATCAATGCGATGGTTGCCGCTCGTGAATTTGCCGGCTTGTTGAAAACAGCTATTGATGAAGGAATTGATGTTATCATTGCCGGTGCTGGATTTTCCCGTGATATGTTTGGCATTGGACGTGAATCCAATACGCCAATCATACCAATCGTTTCCTCTGTGAAATTGGCAAAAATATCAGAAAAACTAGGAGCTGCTGCTATCATTGTTGAAGGGAAAGAAGCAGGGGGACATTTAGGCACAGACATTTCTGTACGAGCGTTGATACCTGATATTAAAAAATCAGTTGGCATCCCTGTAATTGCCGCTGGAGGTATTATGTCAGGACGAGATATTGTTGAATTGATTAAATTGGGGGCGGATGGCGTTCAAATGGGCACGCGTTTTGCTGCCAGTGAAGAGTCAAATGCTGCTCCTGCCCTAAAAGAATATTATTTAAAAGCCCGGGCGCAAGATGTTGTAGTGATCAAGAGCCCTGTGGGACTCCCAGGCCGGGCCGTAAAGAACCCCTTTGCAGAGAAAATTCTTGAAGGTGCTGCGCCTAAACCTGAGTCCTGTGATGCCTGTTTGAAGCACTGCGAAAGATCATTTTGCATTATTAAGGCTTTGATTCGCGCTCAACAAGGCGATGTCGAATCAGGATTGGTTTTTACAGGTGAGTACATTCATAAGATAGATAAAATTCTTTCAGTTAAGGAAATATTCTCTCAATTTATAAAAGAAGCGGAAGAAATAAATTAAAGAGGTGAATGGCTTGAAAAAACGAGTTGTTGTTACAGGGTTAGGAGCAATTACTCCGATTGGCAATGGTAAACAGGAGTTTTGGCAAGCTTTGTTGGAAGGAAAATCCGGTGTTGCAAGAATAACCCGATTTGATCCGACAGACTATACCACTCAAATTGCCGGCGAAGTAAAAAACTTCGATGCTACCCAGTATATCGATAAAAAAGAAGCGAAACGGATGGATCGCTTTACTCAATTTGCTATTGCTGCTGCTAAAATGGCATTGGAAGATTCTGGACTTGATTTGAAAACAGAAGATTTGCAACGGATAGGTACTGTTGTTGGAACAGGTATTGGCGGCATAGATACGCTAAATGACCAATATAAAGTCTTGTTTGATAAAGGACCGAACCGCATCAGTCCATTTTTTGTGCCGATGATGATTGCAAATATGGCTGCTGGACAAGTTTCAATCAACATGGGACTGCAAGGACCTTGCAGCTGTGTGATTACTGCTTGTGCTACCGGTACGAATTCAATCGGCGATGCATTTAAGATAATACAGCGTGGTGATGCCGACGTCATGTTTGCCGGTGGAACTGAGGCTGCCGTGTCGCCAGCGGCAATGGCTGGTTTTTGCTCTATGAAGGCTTTGTCAACCCGCAATGACGAACCGGAAAAGGCATCACGTCCTTTTGACAAAGGTCGTGATGGTTTTGTTATGGGTGAAGGCGCCGGGATTGTTGTTTTAGAATCCCTCGAGCACGCAGTGGCCAGGGGAGCTACTATTTATGCTGAAATTAGTGGATATGGGACGAATGCGGATGCTTATCACATTACTGCTCCTGCTCCGGAAGGCGTTCAAGCTGCCAAATGCATGGAACTGGCTGTAAAGGATGCAGGAATTCAGACTACTGATGTGGACTATATTAATGCGCATGGAACTTCGACTCCTTTAAATGATAAAAATGAAACTTTGGCAATTAAAGCTTTGTTCGGTGATCATGCAGCTAAACTGGCAATTAGTTCAATCAAATCGATGACAGGTCATCTGTTAGGCGCTTCCGGAGGCATTGAATTTATTGCGACCGTGTTGACAGTTGCCAATGATATGATCCCGCCGACAATCAACTATGAAACTCCGGATCCGGAGTTGGATTTAGATTATGTACCCAATACAGCCCGCAAACAAGCTGTGAATATCGCGTTATCAAATTCTTTTGGCTTTGGCGGTCATAATGCAACTTTATTGGTGAAAAAATTCCAGGCATAGCTGTGAATATGAGTGTAAAAATCAGTCATAAACGCAAAAATTCTATATTAATCTTTTGCGAACAATTAGGAATTACGCCTTTCAACATCAATCTTTTTCATCAAGCTCTGACTCATACTTCGTTTGCAAATGAAGCCAAGGGAATGACCGTTGAACATAATGAACGCTTGGAATTTCTTGGCGATGCGGTATTGGATATTGTCATCAGTGATTATTTATTTCGCACATTTCCTGAAATGACTGAAGGCAACTTAACGAAAGCGCGGGCTCATATTGTTTGTGAGCAAGCATTGGCTTGCCTTGCCGGCAAGATTCACTTAGGCGATTACCTTTTACTGGGAAAAGGCGAAGACCTTTCAGGCGGTCGAAAGCGTACTTCTATACTGGCAGATGCGATCGAAGCAATTATCGGCGCAGTATATATCGATCAAGGGATTAAGATAGCTAACGAATTTGTACTGACATTATTTATGCGTGATTTAGAAATGCTTGTTGGCGGTAACTATGGGCGGGACTACAAAACTTGGTTTCAAGAAGAAGTTCAAAAGGACAGTGACACACGTATTGTATATGAAGTTGTCGGTGAACAAGGACCCGATCATAATAAAGTATTTCAGGTTTCGGTTTATGTAAATGGCTTGTTGCAGGGGACCGGAACTGGTAAAAACAAAAAGGAAGCGGAACAGCAGGCTGCGCTTCAAGCTTTATCCAAGTTAAATTTAATTAACGAATGAACGCAAAGGCGGCCGTAGGGTCGCTTTTGTCCTAATGAGGCTGCTATGCAAAAACCATATATTATCCCTATTTTCATTCCCCATTACGGTTGCCGGCATCATTGCGTTTTTTGCAATCAACGCAAGATAACCGGTATCGGGACAACAGTCGGCCCTGATGACGTAAAGAAAATTCTCGCGCAGCATTTCGTGAATATAAAACGGCCGAGAACAATTGAAGTCGCTTTTTATGGAGGAAGTTTCACTGCAATACCGGCAAAGCAGCAACGCGCTTTATTGCAACCCGTCTTCCGAGCTTTATCTAACGGAGATATTCAGGCTATTCGAATATCAACTCGTCCTGATGAGATCAATGTGCCAGCGATTGATTTATTAAAAGAATACCAAGTATCGACAGTAGAATTAGGCGTGCAATCAATGGATCGAAAGGTATTGGAAGAGGCTGAACGGGGTCATAGCGTTGAGGATGCTGTTCAAGCGGTAAGAGCAATCAAACTTGCGGGATTAACCTGCGGCATTCAATTGATGCCCGGATTGCCAAAAGAAGATTGGCAAAGTTTAATTCTATCTGCATACCGGTCAGTTCGTTTAGGGGCGGATTTTGCCCGTATTTATCCGACGGTAGTGATTGCCGGAACAAAATTAGCGGATATGTATTTGCAGGGCCTTTATCAACCGCTTACATTGGCAGAGGCTGTCAGACGCGCCGCTTTTCTTAAGTTGCAGCTTCAGCGTCATAAAATAACCGTTATTCGAACAGGTTTGCAGCCGACAGAGGAATTGTCTGCACCCGGCGTTGTTTTAGCCGGGCCATATCATCCTGCTTTTGGTGAAATGACAGATTCATATTTGTTTTATGTCATGGGTGTAACTTATTTTGAACAACACTGTATTAGTGAGCCAGAAGTGACAGTTCACCACCATCCATTGGATCATTCCAAAGTTCGAGGACAGGCAAATTCAAATCTTGTCATGTGGAAACATAAGTATGGCCCAATTCGTATTCAATTTCTGCCTGACGGTATCCGGCAGGGCGAATTGAGATTTACAACTCCGCATAATAATTATTTGATCAATATAAAAATGTTGTCCGATCTTTGAAATGAAAGGGTTTTCAGGAAATAAACAGAATAGTACACACGTATGTTCACATGAGACGAAATATTTTATTGGTAAAAGAGAGATACAATTTTAGTTTTGGTTAAAATCAGTTTTACGAACGGATAAGCTGAATAGGTGAGGGTGATTTTTTTGTTATTGCGCCGGTTGGAAGCTTATGGATTTAAATCATTTGCCGATAAAACCCGGGTCGAATTCGGACCAGGTATTACTGCCATAGTAGGGCCGAATGGCAGTGGCAAAAGCAATATTGCCGATGCTATTCGTTGGGCTTTGGGTGAGCAAAGTATTCGCAGTTTGCGCGGTGCAAAAATGGAAGATGTTATCTTTTCCGGAAGCTCTTCAAGACGGGCTTTGGGCGTTGCTGAAGTCTCTTTGGTATTTGATAACAGTGATGGTGTACTGCCGGTTGATTTTGTTGAAGTTGTGATCACAAGACGGGTCTTTCGTTCCGGAGATAGTGAGTATTATATCAATAAAACGCCTTGTCGATTGAGGGATATTCACGATCTTCTTGCAGATACAGGTTTAGGGCGAGAATCGATGACAGTGATCAGTCAAAATAAAATTGATGAGGTTTTAAACAGCCGTCCGGAAGAACGTCGTTTATTATTTGAAGAAGCTGCTGAAATCACCAAATTCAAGCAACGTAAAAAGGATGCATTACGTAAAATCGAAGATACAGAGCAAAATTTGCAGCGAGTGGATGATATTCTATCCGAAATTGGCATACAACTTATTCCTCTGGCCGAAAGCGCAGAAAGGACCCAAAAATATAATATCGTAAACAAACGACTGATTTCTTGCCAAGTAACCATTTTGCTGGACAAATTAACCAAAGCCGAAAAAATGTTGGAAAGCGTCCATCTGCAACAGCAAACGTTGACAGATCAGGATTTACTAATTAACACTCAAATGATCGAATATGAAGTAAAAAAAGAACGACTTGTGTCAGAAGTTGCAATTGTGGAAGAAAAAATTGCGGGCAGTGAACAGTTTTTACACCAGAACAGAACGGATTTGGAACGCTTAGATGGCAAATTTGCGGTTCTGGAAGAAAGAAAGAAGCAAGGAAATAGTACCCATGAAAAACTAGATTTTGAAATTAGCAGCCACCGGATGATGGAATGTTCACTTCTGGAAAAAGCAAACAGTTTGCGGACTGAAATTGCTTTTCAACAACAAGAAGAAAAAGAACTCAAAACTGTTTTCAATTCAGAAACAGGAGAACTTGAGGCCGTTATTACTGCTATTAATGACAGAGAACGGCAAATTCAAGAAGGAAATGAACGTTCATTCGATCACCTGCAAGCGCTTGTCACACAACGGAATGCGGTAAAAGTATTGGAACGTGACCAACAAGAACATCATTTACGCTTTGAAGGCTTGAAAAATGAATATGATGATTATTGTCGCCAGTTAGCTGAGAATGAAGTGCAGGCAATCGATTATCATTCTCGTGAAACGGTGCTCAAAGAAACGGTTATCAATATCCAGGCTGCTGTTTGTGCAACAAAAATGCAGTTGGATGATAAGAAAACGGTATTTTTACAGCTTCAAGAACAGGAAAAAATGTTTACGGAAGAATTTAATCAATTCAGTTCGCGCCAAAAAATTCTTTCCGCTATGCAGCGTGAATATGAAGGATTTGGTCGCGGCATTAAAAATGTGTTAAAAAGTAATTTGCCTTGGCGTTCAGGAATTTGTGGCGCTGTGGCTGAATTGATTACTGTTGGCGATCAATATATTACGGCGATAGAAGTAGCATTAGGTAACGCCTTGCAGCATATTGTCGCCAGTGATGACCGGATCGCCAAAGCTGCCATCGCCTTTTTAAAGGATAAAAATTTGGGACGGGCAACATTTTTGCCGTTGAATACAATTCAAGTCATGCCGCCTCGCCCATTTGAACTAAAAGCAGCCGAAGCCGCAGGATCGCTTGGTTTTGCCGCTTCATTGGCTGTCTGCGCACCTCAATATCGCCGGGTTGTGGATTTCTTACTCGGTCGGACTGTTGTTGCAGGGACAATTGAGGATGCCTTGACGATAGCAAAACAAAGCTCCTATGCGGTTAGAATTGTCACTTTGGACGGTGAGATTGTTCACCCAGGCGGAAGTCTTACTGGCGGTAGTACGCATCGTCGTGAGACTAGTTTTTTGAGCCGGACAAATGAAATACAGATCCTGCAAGAAAAGAACAGCGTCCTTCAGAATAAGATGGAGTCAATACGTCATCAAGCTGTTCAACTCGAAACTGAAATAAAGAATCTTGATGCAAAAACTGCAGAAATGGAACAACAGCATAAAGAATGTGACATTAAAATAGCACAATTGGCCATTCATGTGGAAAAATTAGCGTCAGACAAAAATAGATTGAAGTTATCGGTTGAAACATTACAAACGGAGATGGCTGCAGGAGAAGAAGAAAAAAATCTTCTTGGACATCGCTTGCTCATGATGCAAAAAGAATTGGCCGTTTTAGAAAATCAAGGATCAGAACAAAAACAGCAAGTTGTGTTGTTGCAAGATGAATTAAAAGAATTTCAGCAAAATAGGGAACGTCTGCAGCATTGTGTGACAGAAACAAAAATAAAATTGAATTCGCTGCAGCAAAAAACCAGCACAGCGACTAAACAGGCAAATCAATTTGATCAAGATGCTGCCGAAGTTGCCCTGAAGTTGAAGAAATTAACCGATGAGCAAACCATTTTAGAGAAACAAATTACTCAAACCGCTGATGAAATGACTGATAATGCAGAACAACGGCGCATTTTGGAAGCTGAAATGGCAACAGAACAGCAAAGACATGTTTCTTTGGTAGAAAACAAGATGTCTTTGTTGGTAGCGGTGCAAAAAACAGATAAGGAACTCAAAGATTTGCGGCGCAAATATAATGACATTCAAAGCCAGCTAAACGACGTTCAATTACGATCCACAAAATGCACATATGATTTGACACATTGCGAAGAACAACTCCATGAGCGTTTTCATTTCGCACGAAGTGAAGCGATGACATTATGCCTTGCGGAGCCGATAGACCAACTGCGCATTGAACAACAAGAATTGGAGTGTCACATTGCATCCCTTGGACCAATAAATCCTCAGGCGATTGACGAATATGACCGGCTGAAAGAACGTCAGCAGTTTCTGCAGCTCCAATATAATGATCTCACAGCAGCGCGTGATACATTGCGGAAAATTATCGGTGATATTGATCAGTCCATGAACAAGCAATTTCTGGCAGCATTCAAAACCATTAATGAATTGTTTGGCGATATTTTTGTAAGATTATTTGGAGGGGGACAAGCGCATTTACATTTGTCTGGTCAGGATGATTTATTAAATGCCGGAATTGAAATTGCGGTGCAGCCACCGGGTAAGAAACAGCAAAATTTAGCTTTGTTGTCCGGTGGAGAAAGAGCGCTTACAGTAATAGCTCTTTTATTCGCATTTCTTGCTTATCATCCTGCGCCGTTTTGTGTGGTGGACGAAATAGATGCAGCGCTTGATGAAGCCAATGTTCAGCGTTTCAGTGAGTTTCTGCGTGATTATGCACGGAATACGCAGTTTATTGTTGTCACTCATAGAAAAGGCACTATGGAAGTCGCCGATGTGATGCATGGAACTACAATGGAAGAAGCTGGTGTAACCCGTTTGATTTCGGTTAAGTTTATGGATCAAGCCGGTTAAAATTAGAAGGGATGGTTACTACAATGGGGTTTTTTGATCGTTTAAAAACGGGTTTGGAAAAGACACGTAAGAATTTTACCGACAAGATAGATCAGTTAATATCAGGATATGCTACAATTGACAGCGAGTTCCTTGAAGACCTCGAAGCTGTATTACTATCAGCTGATATTGGGATACAGACAACTAATAAATTAATGGCTTCAATCAATACTGGTATTCGGGCAAAGGAAATCCGCAATCCGGATGAACTTCGACCTTATTTAAAAACCAAGATTGAAGAAATGCTATTGAAGAATGTTCCTGAGGTCGATGTTTCAACCGAGCCACCGAGAGTAGTGTTGGTTATCGGTGTCAATGGGGTCGGTAAAACTACTACAATTGGCAAGTTGGGAAATTTTTACCGTGAAAAAGGTGAAACGGTTTTATTGGCAGCAGGTGATACGTTTCGTGCTGCGGCTATTGAACAACTGGAAATTTGGGGAAAACGTATCGGTGTTGATGTAATCAAACAAGCCACAGGTTCTGATCCTGCTGCGGTTGCATTTGATGCTGTTCAGGCAGCTAAGGCCAGAAAAGTCGATACATTGATTATCGATACTGCCGGACGATTGCATACAAAAACAAATTTGATGGAAGAATTAAAAAAGATAAACCGGGTTATAAGCCGTGAAATACCTGGTGCGCCCCATGAAATATTGTTGGTGTTGGATGCCACAACGGGACAAAATGCAATTAGTCAGGCTAAACTATTCAGCGCTGCAGCACCGGTAACCGGCGTTGTTTTGACGAAACTAGACGGAACAGCCAAAGGCGGAGTTGTTGTTTCTATTGGGGGCGAATTGGGTCTCCCGGTACTTTGGATTGGCGTGGGCGAAGGAATTACAGATTTGCGTCCTTTCGATCCCAGAGAGTTTGCTGATGCTTTATTTGGTGACAAGTAATTATACTTGACAATAACTAAAATTATCTTTATAATTCTTTTGTAAAGGACTTTTCCTTGTCGGTAAGAAGGTGGCTTATTGCTTACAAAACTTTTGCATATTGCAGCACTGTATGATTTTTATGGACCGTTATTGACTGTGAAGCAACGGCAGTGTATTGAAATGCACTATCTGCATGATATGTCTCTGTCAGAAATTGGTATAGAATTTGCTATTTCCCGCCAAGCCGTATATGATATTTTGCGGCGTGCGGAACAAATACTCGAAGAATATGAAGATGCGCTGCATCTTGTTGAGCGGAACCGTCAACAACAACGTATTGTTCAACAGGTTTACGAACTCCTTGCCAGCTTGCCGCCCGAAATAAGCGGCAACTCTGCGGCGCAGCAAGCGATGCAGCAATTGGAACTTTTGTTAGATTAAATTCAGGTGGTGACATCATGGTTTTCGAAGGTTTAGCGGATAAACTCCAACAAACATTTAAGAAATTACGCGGGCGTGGAAAACTATCCGAAAATGATATTAATGATGCGATGCGCGAGGTACGAGTAGCATTACTGGAAGCTGATGTGAATTTTAAAGTTGCCAAGGATTTTATTGCTCAGATAAAGTCTAGAGCAACTGGACAAGAAATTTTGCAAAGCCTTACTCCGGGACAACATGTAGTAAAAATTGTTAATGAAGAACTAACCGCCTTATTGGGAGGCACGCAGAGCCGGATTACAATATCATCCCGACCGCCCACTGTTGTTATGCTGGTTGGTTTGCAGGGGGCCGGAAAAACTACTACAGCTGGAAAACTTGCTAGTTTATTAAAAAAACAGAACAAACGTCCATTATTAGTTGCCGGTGACATATACCGTCCAGCAGCGATCAAACAGTTGCAGGTTTTAGGGGAACAACTTCAAATCCCGGTTTTTGCCAAAGAAGATAGTCGCGATCCCGTGGCAATTGCAAAAGCTGCCGTGGAGCACGCAATATCTTATGCTAATGATGTTGTCATTATTGATACAGCCGGGCGTTTGCACATCAACGAAACGTTAATGCAGGAACTGAAATCAATTAAACAAACTGTGAAACCTCATGAAATCATGCTGGTTGTTGATGCTATGACAGGTCAAGATGCGGTGACCGTAGCAGATTCATTCAACCAGGAATTGGGTATTGATGGAATCATCCTAACTAAATTGGATGGAGATGCCCGCGGAGGCGCGGCTTTATCGATCAAGGCGGTTACCGGTCGGCCGATTAAATTTGTTGGCATGGGTGAGAAGTTAGATGCCTTGGAACCATTTCATCCTGATCGTATGGCTTCACGTATTCTTGGGATGGGCGACATTCTCAGCCTGATCGAAAAAGCGGAAACAACAATTAATTTAGAACAAGCAAAGGAATTAGAGAAAAAACTTCGTCGGCAAGAATTTACTTTGGATGACTTTCTGGACCAATTGCGACAGGTTCGAAAAATGGGATCCATGGAACAAATTCTGGGCATGTTACCAGGAATGGGTAATATGAAGAAGTTACAAGATGCAAAAATAGATGAAAAAGAACTCGTGCGTGTAGAGGCAATTATTTGCTCTATGACGAAAAAGGAACGCCGGGATCCGTCCATTATTAACGGGAGTCGCCGTAAACGAATATCACTTGGAAGTGGCACGAAGGTACAAGATGTCAATCGTTTATTAAAACAATTTACAGAAGCAAAAAAAATGATGAAACGCTTTCAGGAGATGCAAAAAAGTGGGAAAAAAGGTGGATTTAAACTGCCTTTTATGTAAGAAGAACTCTATCTTCGTTATATTTTGTGAAGGAGGTGATATGCATGGCAGTAAAAATCCGTTTAATGCGCATGGGTGCCAAAAAAAGCCCATTCTATCGCATTGTTGTTGCTGATTCTCGTTTTCCGCGCGATGGCCGCTTTATTGAAATTGTTGGTCATTATGATTCAACCACCGAACCGGCAGTTGTTAAGATTGAGGAAGAAAAAGCAATTGACTGGCTGCAAAAAGGCGCTCAGCCTACTGACACAGTAAGAAATTTGCTGAGTAAAGCCGGCATCCTGAAAAAATGGGATGAAATAAAGCGTAATAAGAAAGAAGTGTGATAACTATGAAAGAATTAGTTGCAGTTATCGCCAAAGCATTGGTAAATAATCCAGATCAAGTCAGTGTCACCGAAACAGTTGACAATCATGCAACCGTGTATGAATTGCGAGTAGCACCGGAAGATATGGGAAAAATTATTGGTAAACAGGGTAGAATTGCGAAAGCTATTCGCACTGTAGTGAAATCGGCGGCCATTCGTGAAAATAAAAAAGTAATGGTTGAAATCGTTTGAGAAGGTGAACTACCATGGAAAGCATGACCTTGAAATGTCCTGTGACAATTAAAGCCAAGGTTACTGAATCGCTAAAGAAACAACTGGCGGCTGGCATTCAGGAAGAAGTCAAAAAAGTAGACATGGAATTACAGCAAATTGAATTTCATGCGAAGCGTCTTATGACAGAACAGGCGAAACAAGACGCGCAAGGGTTAGTGGCTCTGCGTCAGCAAATTGACGCGGAACGCAATAAACGGTTAGAATTTAAAAGCCATATGGTGGATAAATTGAAGGAAACAGCGCAGTTGGAAATCGGGGCGGAAATTGTCCAGGGAACGATGGACAGGATCATCACTGTAAATGTCGGCGATGACTTGCAGAAAATGATCAATGCAGAGATTTTGTTGGAAGATGGCAAAATTCTTGCTTTCCGTAATTAATATTTATGGCTGAAAAATTAATCGCAATTGGAAAAATTGTTGCCCCGCACGGCGTGCGGGGTGACGTTCGTATTATTCCGCTCACTGATTTTCCTGATCGATTTCGTCCAGCGCTGATAGTGTACCTTTCTGATTATTCACCGTTAGTTATTCGCCAGGTCAAAAAGAATAACAAATTTCTGTTGTTGAGCTTTGAGAATTTTGACAGCATGAATTCTGTAGAGCCTTTGCGTGGTCAATTGATTCATGTAAGAGAAAAAGATCTGGTTGTTTTACCCAAGGACGAATTCTATATTTTTGATATTATTGGCTTAGAAGTGTATGATGAAGCGAATATTCACTTAGGTACTGTCACTAATGTTCTACAAACCGGAAGCAATGACGTATACGTGATTGAAATGCAGGGGAAAGCGCCCCTTCTGATTCCGGCTCTAAAGGAAGTTGTCAAACATATTGATATCCCAGAGAAGCGGATGATTGTAAAACTTCAAGAGGAATGGGCAGAGTAATGCATATTGATATACTATCTTTATTCCCGGAAATGTTTTCCGGTCCTTTTGGAAGCAGTATTATAAAACGGGCATTGGATGCCGGACTTCTATCTGTACAGATTACGAATCCCCGCGACTTTGCACTTGATAAACATCATATCGTTGACGATTATCCTTTTGGTGGCGGATCAGGAATGGTGATGAAGCCTGACCCTTTGTTTCATGCTGCTGAGCATGTAATCGCGGTGAACAATCATTTGCGGCGACGCATCATTCTTTTTGCTCCAGGCGGACAACGTTTTGACCAGGATAAAGCGAAAGAATTAGCAGGCTATGAACAATTGGTTCTTATTTGCGGCCACTATGAAGGAGTCGATGAGCGTGTACGGCAGCATCTAGCTGACGAAACGATTTCCATTGGCGACTACGTTTTAACGGGCGGGGAATTACCGGCAATGGTTCTGACTGATGCGGTTTCCCGTATGCTCCCCGGTGTTTTGGGTGCCAATGATGCAGCGGAACATGATTCGTTTTACAATGGACTGCTTGAATATCCTCAATATACGAGACCGCGGGATTTTCGCGGCTGGCAGGTTCCCGACATTCTTGTGTCCGGTGATCATGCAAAAATAGCTTTGTGGAGACGCAAGCAATCGTTGCGCAGTACTTTTAGATTGCGGCCGGATTTATTGGACGGCAAACATTTTGATCGTTGTGATGAAAAATTGTTGGCTGAAATCCGTTTGGAAGAGGATGAAAACTAGCATGGGTTCTATCTATTTAGGGTTATTGCATTATCCGATTTATAATCGAAATGGCGATATTATTACTACGGCGGTAACAAATTTCGATATTCATGACATTGCCCGTACTTCACGTACATACGGTTTGAAAAAATATTTTATCATTAATCCGCTGCAAAGCCAACTTGATTTGGCTGCTGAGATTCTTGATTATTGGCAAAATGGCGCCGGAGCCAAATATAATGCGGACCGTAAAGAAGCCTTTCATATTTTGCAAACCGTACCGGATTTGGCGGATGCAGTTCACTCCATTTCGGTTGCCGAAGGACAAAAACCTATTATTGTCGCTACGGATGCAAGAAATTATGGGAACAGTGTGTCTTACCGGAAACTTCGGCAGCAGATAGAAACGACAAGCAATCCTTTGTTGTTATTGTTTGGAACCGGTTGGGGTATTGAAAAAACATTAGTAAGCAGTTTCGACTATTTACTTGAACCAATCTATGGCTGCAGCGATTATAATCATCTGCCTGTAAGGGCTGCTGTTGCGATTATTTTGGATCGACTTTTGGGTGAGGATTGGTGGAATTCCAGTGATGTAAAATAAGTTTTGCGTTGCTTGAGTTTTAGCTGTATGTATGATATAATTATGCGCGTGTAAAACGGATGGTCCGCTGTCTGCAAAAGGCATGAACATCTAGTATTAGGGGGAATTTTTTATGAATATTATTGATGTGTTAGAACAAGAACAGTTACGTAATGACATTCCGGCATTTCGGTCCGGAGACACCGTGCGGGTTCATGTAAAAGTTGTCGAAGGTACTCGCGAACGTATCCAAATGTTTGAAGGCGTAGTCATTGCGCGGCAAGGAAGTAGAGCGCGTGAAACTTTTACTGTCCGCAGAGTATCGTATGGTATCGGAGTCGAGCGGACATTCCCTGTTCATTCCCCGCGAATTGATAAAATTGATGTAGTACGTAGAGGCATTGTACGTCGTGCCAAACTGTATTATCTGCGTAATTTGACTGGAAAAGCTGCACGAATTAAAGAAAAACGCTAGAAGAAGTAAGGGACTGCAAGCAGTCCCTTTTCTTTCTATATTAGCCGTTAACTTTCAGCGTAATCGGCAAGGGGGTTCTTATTTTGAGTAAAACAAATTTAGGAGAAGAAATTAAAGATTGGGTTGTCTCGATTATCATCGCAATTGTCTTGGCGTTTTTTATTCGCTATTTCATTGTAGAACTATATATGGTCGAAGGTCCCTCTATGCGACCGACTTTGGTCAATGGCGAACGTTTGGTCGTGAATAAGTTTATTTACCGCCTCAAACAACCAGAAAAAGGGGATATCGTTGTGTTCCGCTACCCTCGTGATCCCAGCCGTGATTTTATTAAGAGAGTGATCGGCGTTGCAGGCGACACGATTGAGGTTAAGGATGGCAAAGTATTTTTAAATGGACAGCTATTGAATGAATCTTATATTTTGGAACGGACACGAGGCTCTTATCCTGCGGCAACCATACCGGAAGGCCATATTTTTGTCATGGGTGATAACCGGAATAATTCTGAGGACAGTCGCTTTCGTGATGTGGGTTTTGTTTCACTAGAAATGTTAAAAGGAAAAGCTGTGATGGTTTTTTGGCCGTTTGACCAAATGAAAACACTGCCTTGATTAAGCTTTCTTTTTAGGAGGAAATACATGGATATTAACTGGTATCCTGGGCATATGGCCAAAGCAAGCCGAATGATCCGCGAACAATTAAAATTAGTTGACGTTGTAATTGAACTATTGGACGCCCGGATCCCACTGAGCAGTGCGAATCCCGTGATCGAAGAGATTATTGCCGGTAAACCGAGGATTGTGGCGCTTAACAAAGCAGATTTAGCAGATCCCCGCAATACAGAATTATGGTTATCTTTTTTTCGCGGAAAAGGGATCGATGCGATTGCCGTGAATTCTATTGGTGGCAAGGGATGTAAAGAATTAATAGTGCAAACGGAAAAAGCTGCACAGTCAAAGCTACAATCTCTAGCGGCAAAAGGGGTTCGCCCACGAGCTGTGCGTGCGATGATTCTAGGCATACCGAATGTGGGAAAGTCTTCATTAATTAACCGTTTAAGAGGCAGTGCCGTTGCCAGGACTGCTGATAAGCCGGGTGTGACGCGCGGTAAACAATGGATAAAAATTAGTAAAAATCTAGAAATTTTAGATACACCTGGTGTTTTATGGCCAAAATTGGAAGATCAGGAAGCAGCGTTTCGACTTGCAGCTACCGGCGCAATCAATGATGAAGTATTTGACCGGGAAGAGGTTGTGAATAAACTTGTTTCTATTTTGCGTATCGATTATTTGACCCAATTCGTTTCGCGATATCGTATCATTATCAATGCTGAAATGACCAATCAGCAGGTTTTAGAGCAGATTGGGATTCGACGGGGCTGCTTGCGAAGCGGTGGGCTCATCGATGTCGAAAATGCGGGACGAATTTTATTAACTGAATTTCGAGCTGGACTGTTAGGCCCAATTACGCTTGACAGTTTTGCAACTGAGTAATTTATTTTTGAGAGGCCTTTAAATGATGCTAAAATGCGGTTGTGATGAAGTTGGGCGCGGAAGTGCGGTCGCTGAAGTATATGCGGCGGCGGTGATCTTAAATCCGGCAGTGGCAATACCTGGCTTAACAGATTCGAAAAAATTAAGTTCTAAAAAACGGGAAATTTTAGCTGAACAAATTAAGCGAGATGCATTAAGTTGGTGCATTGCTTATTCAAGCCTGGAGGAAGTTGAAAAACTCAATGTCCATTACGCTTCTCTTTTGGCAATGAAACGGGCAATTGATGGCTTGAGCATCAGACCTGATAAAGTGCTGGTGGATGGGAAATATACTCCGAATGTTATGATGGAAGCAACGGCAATTGTGAAGGGAGACGCTACAGTTCCGGAAATAAGTGCTGCTTCCATTATTGCAAAAGTCGCCCGTGATCATTGTTTAATGAAATATCACTTGCTTTATCCAGTATATGGTTTTCATGAAAATATGGGATATCTCACTCCTCAGCATCTCGCTGCTCTTCGTGAATTTGGACCATGTCCGATACATCGCAAAACGTATAAACCAATTCGGGAATTACTTTATTGATCCAATGAATTTAAAGATAGAAAGAAAAAATTAGATCTGTGCAGACCTGTATTTATAAAGCAATGGAGGTATTCAGCGTTGAATATTCAGCCTCTCAGCGGCGGTAATATTCCAGGAACGGGTAGGGCGACAGAGTCTTTCCCCAAAATCTCCTTGAACGGAGAAACGTTGGTTGCAATTTCAGAAGAACAAAATAATTCAAATTCTACCATGAAATTAATGCTTTCTGATTTGAAAGGTCTGTTGCAGTTTCGAAGCGACCTTATAGAATCATTACCATTATCAATTAAACAGGTTGTGCATAAAATTTTTAAGAACTCTTCTGGAACAGATCAAGTTAGTCAAGGGTTGTCAGTTTTATTTAAAAGTCAAAAGACTGTTAGTGATCAATTACTGACCATTGTATCATTATTGCGTGACTCAATTAATTTACGACAGATGCTGCCTGCAGAGCAACAAATATTGTCAAAGAACCGTTCAACTGAAATATCACAAAAAAATGGTTTGTTAAACTCAGATCAATTTGCTGGCTTATCCGTTGATCAACTGAAGAAAGCTGCTGATTCAGTTCAAAAGTTATCTTCTTCTCAGCACCTTGCTGCGTCTAATGGATTTTCTAATTTCAAACTTGTAGAATCATTACCAACACCGATTAAGCAGCTTGTACAAAATATTTTTCAGAACTTTTCTGGAGCAGACCAAGTCAGTCAAGGATTGACAGTATTGTCTAAGAATCAAACAGCCATTAGTGAAAAATTACTAAGTGTTGTATCGTTATTGCATGAAACGATTGGTTTACAGCAGATGCCGGCTGCAAACCAACGAAGTTTGTTAAATCAAGAAATGAATCGTTCCATTGAATTGTTACAAAGAATGGGTTTGCCTACCGCATATCAATTGGATGACTTACCGGTTGATCAACTGAAGAAAGCTGCTGATTCAGTTCAGAAATTAGCGTTGTCCGTACAAAAATCGGCTTCGCCCACTGGTTTGTCCAGTTCGGCAAATCAAATTTTTTCATTTGCACTGCCCTTATTTTTTTTCGGTAATCCTCATCCATATCCAACTTATATACATGTTTATAATGAAGATAAACCATTCGTGGGGACAACTGAAAAAAAAGAAACATGGATCCGGCTTTGCATTGATACCGAAAACATTGGTCTTGTCGACATCGCATTTCAAATGGTTAAAACTCAGGCGGATGAACAAGTTAATATGAGAGTTTTATTCGATTCAACGGGAGCGGCTGACTCCTTTGTGGAATATTTATCAGATCTTCGTTCTGTTTTCGATCGTTTGTCATTAAAATTAAATGACGTTGCGGTAAAGGCGCCACATGAGGGAAAAAATGGATAACAAAAAATATGAGCCGAAATCGCAGGCTGTTGCTATCCACTATGATGCCGATAAAGGTCAAGCTCCGAAAGTTACAGCAAAAGGCAGCGGCTTCGTTGCAGACGAAATCATAAAAATAGCGCAAAATAATGCCGTGCCTATCTATCAAAATAAAACGTTGGCGAATGTTCTGATGGCGGTAGAATTAGACCGTGAAATCCCAGCCGAATTATATCAAGCTGTGGCGGAAGTTTTGGCATATATTTATCGCATGGACCAAAAAGCAGGCCAAAAAGGAAAGCATAAATGAACATGAAAAATCATCTTCGTCTGGGTGAAGAGGGAGAACAATTGGCAGCTAATTACCTGGAACAACAGGGTTATATGATTTTGAAACGGCGTTTCCGTACGAAAATTGGTGAAATCGACATTATTGCAAAAGACAGAGACTGTCTGGTTTTTGTGGAAGTAAAAACTCGACGCAGTACTGTCTATGGATGGCCGGCAGAAGCAGTAACTTGGCGTAAACAGCAAAAAATAATTAAAACGGCTTTGTGGTTTATGCAAGATGTCGGAGCCTTGGACGATCAATGCCGTTTTGACGTCATTGAAATCATTGTCGGTCAGGAAATGGCTGTACAGTATAATCACATTAAGCATGCTTTTGGCGGATGACATAGGGGGTAATCACTTGTTTGCACAAGTGCTCGGAGCAACTACGCTAGGCATTAATGGAATGATGATTACAGTGGAAGTTGATATTGCAAATGGATTGCCCGGTTTTGATATTGTTGGCTTACCGGATGCTTCGGTCCGTGAATCGAGGGAACGTGTACGAGCTGCAATTAAGAATTCCGGCTTTACTTTTCCCGGACAGAGAATCATCGTAAACCTTGCTCCAGCTGATTTGAAAAAAGATAGCTCGGGATTAGATTTGCCCATTGCGATCGGCATATTAATTGCCAGTGATCAACTTGCCAGTGAAGAATGTTACAATACTGTTTTTATTAGTGAATTGTCATTGGAAGGAAAATTACGTGCTGTTTCTGGAATTTTGCCGATGACGATTACTTTAGGAAATAACAATCTTGCGAATGTATTTGTCGCACCGGATAATGCACAGGAGGCCGCAATATCCGATTTGGTAAAAGTATTTGCGCCGCAAACACTTGCGGAGACAGTTTCGCATTTGCAAGGACTGCAACGGTTGACTGAGAAGTCTTTTTTGAATGTTTCAACGGCTCAAGATAGTACGGATGTTGATTTTTATGAAGTGCAAGGGCAATTGACTGCAAAACGCGCATTAGAGATTGCAGCCGCAGGCGGCCATAATGTACTTATGATTGGCGCTCCGGGTTCGGGGAAAACAATGTTAGCCAGACGTTTACCTACAATTTTGCCGGCGATGTCGGCAAAGGAATCCTTGGAAGTTACGCAAATCTGCAGTGTTGCTGGTCTGTTGCACGGACACAACGGATTAATTAGCAAACGTCCGTTTCGTAGTCCGCATCATACAATTTCTGATGCCGGATTAGTTGGAGGAGGTCGTATTCCTCGCCCTGGCGAAGTGACATTGAGCCACAATGGGGTTTTGTTCCTTGATGAATTGCCGGAGTTCAGGAGATCCGTTTTGGAAGTGTTGCGTCAACCATTGGAAGATGGTGAGGTTACCATAGCAAGGGTTAATGCTTCTTTATCATTTCCGGCAAAATTTATGCTCGTTGCTGCTATGAACCCATGCCCGTGCGGATGGTCTGGAGATTCGGAACGTGAGTGCAGCTGTTCAGCTCATGATATTCGGCAATATCAAAAAAAAATATCGGGTCCTTTATTGGATCGTATTGACTTGCATGTACATGTTCCGCGTCTTAAATATCAGGAGATGGTTGACTCAGCACAACAGGAATCTTCGGCGGCCATACGGCAGCGGGTTGAAGATGCGCGTGTTCGTCAGCTTAACAGGTTAAAAAAATACGGTCTTTTTTGCAATGCGCAGATGGGTCGGAGGCATCTAAAAGCCACGTGTTCATTGATGCCCGATGCGGAATTTCTTTTAAAACAGGCTTTTGAAAAGATGAATTTGAGTGCAAGAGGATATGACCGGATTATAAAAGTCGGACGCACTATAGCTGATTTATCTAATGAAGATAAAATTTCTGCGTCTCATATTGCTGAGGCTATACATTTTAGAAATCAAGGCTAAAATATAAAGCATAGAAAACCCTGCTTGCACCGAACTTAGAGGGCGACAGCGTAAGCAGGCAATTGACTTTGGATTCATCAAATAAAACTTATATTTTTTGACTAAAAGCAAAGACGCTAAGCCCGCAATAATATTTGCCGGAAAGCGTCTTTGCTCTTATAGTATCATCAATTGTATTGAAGGACAGAAATCGATCACTCTTAAACAGTGTGCAGCCTTGGGTTAGGTTTGTATTCCCTTCCTTTTTTTGAACATGCTTTTCCATCAACCATGACAATATCTGCTGTGAAGTTAATGTTTTTTTCAAATAGGCTGGAACCTACCGCATACATATCAACGGGGACTTTTTCTTCTTCAAACTGAGCAATCCGTTTTACATTGAAACCGCCGGATACCATTATTTTTACATGATCAAATCCTGCATTATCCAAGGCGGTTCGTACATTGGTCACTAATTGGGGACAAACGCCGGTTGGTTTAATCGTACCCATAAAAGGGAGAACGGAAACATCAACGAGCGTGTCAGCAGTATCCAATCGCACTGCCCATAATTTATCGCCTAATTCACGCGCAACATCTAATGCGGTTTGCACGCAGTCATTATTAAAATCAATTAGCGCAACACGGTTGACGGATTTGTCGATATTACGATCAAATGCGTTCGTAGCACGAACAGTATCGCCAAAATAGGTGGCAATCAAAGCATGTGGAATCGTTCCTACCGCTTCTGCGCCCCAATAATAGCCATTTGCCGGGGTTGAAACTCCATCGATCCCGCCAACATGCGCAGCATAGCCATCAATAGCCTGTACGCTGTAATGATCAAACCGGGATGGGAAAAACAAAACCGGCTTTCCATTCGCTGCGGAAATAGTGCGTTGAACATTAGTGGCAATTTTTGTTTGTCGCGAAAGGCTGCCAAGATATGCTGTTTCGAGATGGACAAAGTCAGCCAAATTACCTTCGATTGTCATTACAGTTTCCCATGGTTTAATTGTGTCGCCATCGTATAAAGCTTTAATGACAATATTTTCAGGATGAAAAGAACAGCGTTTAATTATGGCAATCGCTTCATCAATACCGCATAATACAGCATTTTGACGTTGGAAAATTTGCATGATTACTTTTGGATGATATTGATCTTGAAGCAGAATATCTCTTGTGCGGGAAAAATAGCAATCTGTATAGAAACCATTTTTGAGCTCTTCTACTGGTATAGTGAAACTTTCCGGAGACAGACGTTGTCTCATTGGTAACCCTCCCTGTGAATTGTGAAATTTTATTACAAACTTGTTTGTAATGTTATTTTTGCATATACTATATTATGATACAATAGAATTACAATTTGTAGCAATAGGGAGGACGAAATGAATTTTAATCCACGTGTCATAGAAATTTCCGGTATTGAACAGGCACAACGCGAATTGACACGAATTTGCTGTGATCCGGCCGGCATTTCCATTATGGCCCCAAAGGCTGTATCACGAGCTATTAAAATTGAATCTGTGCCTGTCAAAGCGGCTAATTTGCTAAAACAAACATTTTTAGCTAAAGGCGGGGAAGTGGCTGTATCGCGTGACACAGCTAGTTTTAATGCCGCAAAGACGGATGTTTTAATTTTAGCTACGCTCAAACAATATCAGCAAGCTTTATCTCAGTTAAGACAACAGCCTTGGGGTCTTCCTGACTTGGCTGAAGCAATTTTGAAAGTATTATCGCATCAAAGTCAGCCCATCGTCCGAAACTACCAAAGCCGCAATCCGCCGTTTCAGATTACGTCCGGAAAAACGCTCGTTATGGGCATACTAAATATCACTCCTGATTCTTTTTCAGATGGAGGGAAATACAATAATATTGACCAGGCGATCAGATATGCTGAAGCTATGGTTGCTGAAGGCGCTGATATTATTGATATTGGAGCGGAATCAACAAGACCGTATGGATCGCAAAAAATTTCAGCGGAAGAAGAGTTAGACCGTTTGCTGCCATTATTGAATAAATTGCTCACCATTCTTCCGGTTCCTGTTTCAATTGACACGTATAAATCGGTGGTTGCCGAAGAAGTACTGAAATTAGGCGTTCATCTCATTAATGATATCTGGGGTCTCCAAGGTGACGCGAATATGGCCTCTGTTGCAGCGCGTTATAATGTTCCGGTCGTCATTATGCATAATCAAACTGGAACGGAATACAATCGCGATATCATGGCCTGTATCAACGACTTTTTGCAGAATAGCATTCAAATTGGTCTCAAAGCTGGTGTCGCTGCCGATAACTTTATTATTGATCCTGGTATTGGCTTTGGGAAAACGCCGCAGCAAAATCTTGCGGTGATGGCTCGATTGGAAGAATTGCGCGCTTTAGGCTGCCCGATCTTGCTTGGCACTTCCCGAAAACGGTTTATTGGAGAGGCGCTAAATCTGCCAATGGAAGAACGGGTAGAGGGGACGGCAGCAACAGTAGCTTTGGGGATCACGAAAGGTGTAAATATTGTGCGTGTCCATGACGTCAAAGCAATAGCAAGGGTAGCAAGGATGACGGATGTTTTGTTGGGAGGAAGAAATGTTGAGTGATAAAATTCTTTTGCAAAACATGATGTTCTACGGTTTCCATGGAGTGTATGAATATGAACGAACAATTGGCCAGCGTTTTTTTGTCGATGTCGAGTATGAAGTTAATACTCGGGCGGCGGGAGTGACGGATAATTTACAAGATACCATTGACTATACGGCAATATATGCGCTGATTAAGGAAATTATGGAAAAAAAACAGTTTCAATTGCTTGAAGCATTGGCTGAGCACATAGCTGGAGAAATATTAAAACAAAAAGCGATCGCCGCAGTAACTGTTCGCTTGCGCAAGCCTGCGGTTCCGTTGCCTGGACAAGTAGATTTTATACAAATAGAAATTTTACGGAGACAAAACATATGATTTTTTTAGGATTTGGCTCAAATCTCGGCAACAGGGAAGAAAATATGCGAACGGCTCTGCGCCTGTTAAAGATAGAAAATAAAGTTCAAATTCAAAAAGTATCTTCGTTATATGAAACAGAACCAGTCGGCTTTGCCGATCAGAATCCTTTTTTAAACGCTGTTGCTATAATTACAACTGATTTGGCGCCTGAAGAACTGATAATACATTGTTTGTCCGTAGAAAGACAAATGGGCAGAGTGCGTGAGACGAGATGGGGCCCACGTAATATTGACATTGATCTCTTGTGTTATGATAATTTATTTGTTCAGACAGAATTGCTGACGCTGCCTCATCCTAGAATGAAAGAACGTAGATTTGTATTGGTTCCTTTACTAGAAGTCGCAGGTGATATTGCGCTGCCCGGGGATATTCTTGTTCGTAAAGCTCTAGCCGACTGCCCGGATCATTCATCGGTTGTTCAAATTAAGCCAACTGGATGGGAAGGACAAGAAATATATGACAACTGAGCAAAAAAAAATATTGTTTATCAGTGCTCCAGTTGGCGCCGGACACGTACGCGCAGCACAAGCAGTAGCGAATGCATTGCAGGAGGTCGATCCGGCAATCCGTACACAGCAAGCCAATGTGTTTGATTTTTTTCATCCTTCGTTGGGGCAGGGAATTTTAAAACTATACTTAAAATTGCTGGCGACTTTTCCGCAGGCATATGGAACAATGTATGGGTGGGGCAATGATAGTTCGCTGGCGCTTTTCGGGAGGCGACAAGTCAGCCGTTATCTGGCAAAAAAAATGCAGCGTTATATTTTGAATTATAATCCGTCTGCTATTGTCTGCACTCATGCCACGCCTGCAGGCCTTATTGCTTACTTGCACCGCCATTCCGGATTACAGGTTCCTACCTTTGCAATAGTGACTGATTTTGTTGTTCATAGGCTTTGGGTTTATCCGGAAATCAGCCGTTATTATGTCGCTGATGAAACATTGCGCGACTTTCTTGATCAACAAGGCATTGCTTCTGAAAGAAGCCGGGCTTTTGGCATTCCGGTTGATGCCTCATTTTCCATGAATGTGACCCGTAATGCTATATTGCAACGACTTAATCTGCCCACAGATGGGAAAAACATATTGATTATGGGTGGCGGTGCCGGAATATTGCCGATGGCGGAGATTCTTATTGCTTGCGACAGGTTGGACGCACCGGTGCGGTTCATAGCAGTGACGGGAAATAACCACAAATTATATAATGAATTATCCGCATTAGCGAAGCGATTAGCCCATCCAGTGCGTATTTTGGGCTTTGTCAATAACGTTCATGAGTTAATGTCTTGTGCTGATATTTTGCTATCGAAACCGGGCGGGATGACTTCGGCGGAAGCTTTGGCCTGCGGACTGCCAATGATTATTTTTCAGCCTATTCCCGGACAGGAAGAAGCAAATACCCGTTTTTTAGTGGAACGGAACTACGCATTACGTGCAGATACGATAGAGAGTGTGAAGATGAATTTGCAGCGCTTATTGTCTGCTTCCTCCCAAGAACTTGAAAATTTGCGTTGCAATGTCGCCAAAGCAGGAAAAGGGCTTGCAGCGAAAGATATAGCACAAAATATTATTTTGACAACACGTAATTGGAAGGCTAATTCATAATATATTCTTGACCATGTGGTAAAGGACGGCTATAATTATTTCAATATGAATACAAGTGGGTAATTGTAGAAATCAAGGGACCTTTTTCCGGAGGACATTATGAATAACATGTATATAGCGGCTTTACAAAGGATACCAGGAGTTGGAAACGTTCGTATAAAAACACTTTTAAGCTACTTTGGCAGCGCATTGGATGTTTGGAAAGCTGATAAACATGATCTGTTGCTATCGCAATGTTTGGATGAAAAACATTGCGATCAATTATTAAATTTACGAAAACAACTTGATCTTCCAGGGTTAAAAATTCAGTGGGATAAAAAAAAGATTTGCACATGCAATTGGGATGAACCCGAATACCCGGCCTTATTGCGTGATACATTTAATCCGCCTGTTCTTCTTTATTATAAGGGTAAATTGCCGGTCACCAGTAATAATATAGCTATAGTTGGCTCCCGCAAAGCTTCTGCATATGGAAAAAATACAGCCACCATGTTTGCTGCGGAGTTATCTGCTAATGGAATATGTATCGTAAGCGGAGCAGCCAGGGGGATTGATACGGCTGCCCATCAAGGAGCTCTTAATGGAGGAAGAACAATTGCGGTCTTAGGTTCGGGGGTTGATATTGTGTATCCACCGGAAAATTCTCGTTTGCTTTCGGCAATTGCAGAACAAGGCGCTATTATTTCTGAGTATCCGCCAGGGACCCCGCCTCATTCCGGTCATTTTCCGGCCCGCAATCGTATTATTAGCGGCTTGTCTCGCGGCGTAGTTGTCGTCGAAGCGGCGGAACGAAGCGGCTCTTTGATAACCGCTGATTTTGCTCTTGAAGAAGGCAGAGATGTTTTTGCAGTTCCAGGGAGTATTTTTTCTTCCGGAAGCAAAGGAACACACCATTTGATCCAACAAGGGGCCAAACTGGTGACTGCAGCCCAAGACATCATGGAAGAATATTCATTTTCGCCGCGAACAAATGTGCATAATCCAATATTGTCGGATGAAGAAACCATATTATTTAATTGCTTGGCATATGATGTGCCACGAGACGTTGAAACATTGGTTCTTCAATCATCTTTGCCATTACCAACTGTTACATATTTATTGTTGCAGATGGAGTTAAGAGGTTTAGTGATCGAACATTCCGGACAACGGTATGTTCGAAGCGCCATGGAAGGAGCATTATGAATAAAGTATTAGTTGTAGTTGAATCACCGGCAAAGGCAAAAACAATTGAAAAGTTTTTGGGTGCCGGAAAATATACCGTAAAAGCATCAATGGGCCATTTGCGCGATCTACCCAAAAGCCAGTTTGGGGTGGATATTGAGAACAATTTCGCACCCAAATATATTAATATACGAGGAAAAGGGGATCTGATCAAAACATTAAAATCTGCAGCCAAAAAAGCAGATACTGTTTTACTTGCAACGGACCCGGACCGTGAGGGCGAGGCGATTGCATGGCATTTGGCTAATCTATTGAATGTTTCTGAAGAAAAAGACTGTCGTATAGAATTTAATGAGATCACCAAAACCGCAGTGAAGAACGCAATAAAACAACCACGTCGTATTAATCTACCGCAAGTCGAAGCGCAACAGGCTCGACGTATATTAGATCGTATCGTTGGGTATAAATTAAGTCCTTTGTTGTGGCGTAAAGTTCGCAAAGGATTGAGCGCCGGCCGGGTGCAATCGGTTGTTGTCCGGCTAATTTGCGATCGTGAACGGGAGATTGAGGCCTTCGTCCCGGAAGAATATTGGTCAGTTACCTTGAAACTGCGTGAGAATGCTAAAGCTGCCGCATTTAATGCCGAATTAATGATGATTGATGGGAAGAAAAGCCAGGTAAAAACGGAACAAGAAGCTTTGATAATTCAAACGGAATTGGAGAAGAATGAATTTCGTGTCTTGGATGTCAAGCATCGTGAACGACGCCGTAATCCGTCACCACCTTTTACTACCAGCAGCCTCCAGCAAGATGCAGCCCGTAAATTTGGTTACACTTCCCGTAAAACGATGCTCATCGCGCAACAATTATATGAGGGATTAGAGATCGCAGGCAAAGGGTTGGTTGGTTTAATCACCTATATGCGAACAGACTCAACTCGGATTGCTCAGTCTGCGCAGGAAGAAGCCCGTGCTTATATTGAGCAAATATACGATAAACATCATTTGCCTGCTAAGCCACCAGTTTATCCTAACAAAAAAGCGCAAGACGCTCATGAGGCCATCCGGCCCACCTATATTGAATTACCGTCGGAAAAGATTGAAAAACAATTATCCCATGAACAATTCCGTATTTATAAATTGATATGGGATCGCTTTATTGCCAGCCAAATGGCTCCAGCATTATATAATACCGTCACGGTAGATATTGAATCCGGACGTTTCCGCCTGCGTTCCAATGGCTCACAGTTAAAATTCGCCGGGTTTTTACGTTTATATTCAGAAGGCCAGGAAGGGAATGCAAAGGAAGAAGAAACATTTTTGCCGGATTTACAAATAGATCAGAAACTGTTGTTGATGAAAATCCTCCCGAAACAACATTTTACAGAGCCACTGCCTTATTATTCGGAGGCATCATTGATTAAATTATTGGAAGAACAAGGTATTGGACGTCCCAGTACCTATTCGCCAATTATTGAAACGATCGTTGGACGCGGTTATGTATTACGCAGTGAAAAGAAGTTTCGTCCTACCGACTTGGGATTTCTTGTGACGGATTTGCTAAAACAATACTTTAAAGATATTGTTGATGTTGCTTTTACTGCAAAACTGGAAAACCAGTTAGACGAGATTGCAGATGGAGATGGATCTAGGATTACAGTATTAAGAGAATTTTATGATCCATTCGCCGTTACTTTGGCTGCAGCTGAAGAAGAAATTGGCGAAGTCGAAATTCCTGTAGAAGTCTCAGATGTCATATGCGAATTATGCGGTCGCAATCTTGTAGTAAAGCATGGCCGCTATGGGACATTTTTGGCTTGCCCGGGATATCCTGCATGTAAAAATACGAAGCCGATTGTTAAAGATACCGGGGTAAAATGCCCCAAATGTTCCGGCGAAATTGTGGAACGGAAAACAAAACGGGGCAAAGTTTTTTATGGCTGCAATAAATATCCAGAGTGTGATTTCGTTACTTGGGATATGCCGCTGAAAGAGTTATGCAAAGAGTGCGGAGCTTTTCTTGTCCGGCATAACTTCCAACGCGGTCGCTTCGTGGTTCGTTGCAGCAATGGCGAATGTCCGACGTTGCAAAAAAAAGATTCGGAAAAGTCACCGGATTTAGAAAAAAAGACCTCACCGAAACGGAGGAAAAAAAGTGTCTGAAGTATGCATCATTGGCGCTGGTCTCGCTGGCAGTGAAGCCGCATGGCAAGTAGCTCAATCCGGAATTAAAGTAAAATTGATCGAAATGCGTCCGCACTGTTCTACGCCTGCTCATCATTCGAACCTTTTTGCAGAATTAGTTTGCAGTAATTCACTTAGAGCCGCTGCAATCGAAAATGCGGTTGGTCTATTGAAAGAAGAAATGCGGCAAATGGGTTCACTCATCATGTTGGCAGCCGATGCTGCACGTATTCCTGCGGGGGGAGCACATGCGGTAGACCGGACGGCGTTTGCGAATTTTATTACTGAGAAACTTTGCTCACATCCTCTGGTTTCAGTAGTTCACGAAGAAGTTGGGGAAATCCCTAGTGACCGTCCTTGCATTATTGCCAGCGGTCCGCTAACTTCTGCTCCATTGGCAGCAGCGATAGTGGCATTAACCGGGCAAGAACACTTGTATTTTTATGATGCAGCTGCTCCTATTGTTATTGAGGATTCTATAAATCATGAAAAAATTTATGCAGGATCCCGTTATGACAAAGGAACAGAAGATTATTTAAACTGTCCAATGACCGAACAGGAATACAAGGAATTTTGGGAAGCTTTAACGAATGCGGATACAACAGTAACACGAGGTTTTGAAAAAGCTATTTTTTTTGAAGGGTGTATGCCCATTGAAGAAATGGCCCGGCGCGGGATCGATACGATGCGTTTCGGACCGCTCAAACCAGTTGGTCTGAGAGACCCGCGAACAGGAAAGACGCCTTATGCGGTAATACAACTGCGGCAAGACAATTTTTCCGCAACATTATATAATATTGTCGGATTTCAAACTCATCTGAAATGGCCGGAACAAGTGCGTGTCTTTCGCATGATTCCTGGATTGGAACAGGCTGAATTTGCCCGACTCGGAGTGATGCATCGAAATACATATATTCATTCTCCGTGCATTTTACAGCCAACGATGCAAATGAAAAAAGAGCCGGGTGTTTTTTTTGCCGGTCAGATCACCGGTGTAGAAGGATATGTTGAATCAGCTGCCAACGGTCTGGTAGCCGGAAAAAATGCTTCACGTTATTGTAAAGGTGCAGAACTGCTCATATTTCCGGAAGATACGGCGCATGGAGCTTTATGCGCTTATGTATCCGATAACCGCCACAAGCATTTTCAACCAATGAATATTAATTTTGGCTTGCTTCCGCCACTGCAAGACAGAATTCGCGACAAAAAACAAAAAAACAAAGCGATCGCTGAACGAGCTTTGCATAGTTTGCGAAAATTTATTGAAAAATCCGACAACGTTATTGCATAATAAGATTTATTATGCTAGTATGAAATAGTGTAATTATAAGGTAAATTTAGTAAAAAGAATGGAATGGTTATGGTAAATTTTAATCAGTACACCAGCGAATTTTTGCATTACTTAAGTATTGAAAAAAATGCTTCACTTCATACCATTCGAGACTATACTACTGATATAAAGAATTTTATCGAATTTATTGCTAATAACGAAATCTTGGCGGTAGTTCCAGGGACTGTTAACTCAATAATGTTGAGAGCTTATTTGAATCATCTTAAGCAAAAGGAATATTCCCGCCGGACGATCGCACGAAAAATTGCGGCGTTACGTTCCTTTTTTCGTTATTTATGCCGGGAAAATATTATCCTGGAAAATCCTTTTACAGGACTAAGAACGCCAAAACTAGAAAAACGGCTGCCATCATTTTTTGATCAGGGTGAAATCGAAAATTTGTTGCAACTGCCTGACAATAGTTTGCTAGGAGATCGCGATAGAGCAATATTAGAATTACTTTACGCTTCCGGCTCGCGGGTGGGGGAACTAACCAGACTCCAAATCCATGACGTAGACTTCCCCAATCGCTGTATTTTAGTTTATGGCAAAGGTTCAAAAGAAAGGATCGTGCCAATTGGCTGTAAAGCAGTGGAAGCATTGCAAAAATATCTTCATTTTTCACGGCCGCGATTATGCGCGAATATAGAACCGATGCATCAGGTTTTGTTTGTTAATCACCGGGGAGGACCACTAACGGATCGAAGCGTGCGGAGGATTTTGGAAAAATATGTCGATATTATGGCTTTAACTAAGCATGTTAGTCCGCACACCATTCGTCATTCTTTCGCAACTCACCTGCTTGATAATGGCGCTGATCTCCGATGCGTTCAGGAACTGTTAGGCCATGTCAGCTTATCAACAACTCAAATTTATACTCATATTTCGAAGGAAAAATTAAAATCGGTTTACCATAAGAGTCACCCAAGGGCTTAGGAGGGGAAATATGTTTGATGCCACAACGATTGTTGCTGTGAGGCACCAAGGTAAAATAGCGATTGCCGGCGATGGACAGGTTACTTTTGGCGGCAATACGATTATGAAACATAACGCGAAGAAAGTACGCCGAATATATCATAACAAGGTGCTTGCCGGTTTTGCCGGCTCAGTTGCCGACGCGTTTACCTTATTTGCTAAATTTGAAGCCAAATTAGAAGAGTATAATGGGAATATGATGCGTGCTGCGGTCGAGTTAGCGAAAGAATGGAGAATGGATCGTGTTCTACGACGGTTGGAAGCATTGTTGATTGTGACTAACATCGATCATTTACTGATCATCTCCGGCAATGGAGAGGTGATCGAACCAGATGACGGAGTGACTGCAATCGGTTCCGGGGGACCTTATGCGCTGGCTGCTGCAAGAGCAATGGTACAGCACTCTTCACTTTCCGCGCCAGAAATAGCCCGTGAAGCGTTATTAATTGCATCTTCAATTTGTATTTATACCAATGATCATATTACGGTAGAAGAATTATGATGATGTCAGAACGAAGGAGGAATAACGTTGACTGAAATGACGCCAAAAAAGATTGTCGCAGAGCTTGACAAATATATTGTTGGCCAGGAACAAGCCAAAAAATCTGTTGCCGTAGCACTGCGCAACCGTTGGCGAAGTAAACAATTGCGAGAAGATTTGAGAGAAGAAATTATTCCCAAGAACATATTGATGATTGGGCCTACTGGCGTCGGTAAAACAGAAATCGCCCGACGCTTGGCAAAACTTGTTAATGCTCCTTTTATAAAGGTAGAAGCAACAAAATTTACCGAAGTTGGCTATGTAGGCCGGGATGTAGAATCGATTGTTAGGGATCTGGTTGAAACTGCATTGCGAATGGTTAAACGTGATAAAATGCTGGCAGTACATGATAAGGCTTTGGAAGCGGCCAACGAGCGTTTACTCAATCATTTTTGCCCCTCTGCCAAGAAAGAACCGTCCATAAACCCATTTGAAATGTTTTTTTCGAATAATGGGGGAACAGAAAAAACCGCTTCGTCGCCGGAAATTTCCATAGATGTTCAGAAAACGAACCGGCAATATTGGTTAAACCGCCTGAACAATGGCGAAATGGAAAATGAGACGATTGAAATCACGGTGGAAGAGAATAGTTCACCTATGGCGGGTATGTTTTCTGGAGCCGGCATTGAAGAAATGGGAATGAACATTCAGGACATGCTTGGCAGCCTATTGCCAAAAAAACAAAGAAAACGAAAGGTTACGGTAGCAAACGCCCGCAAAATTTTTACGCAGGAAGAAGCTCAAAAATTGATTGATATGGATGAAGCAACTGCTCTTGCAGTTGACTTGGCAGAAAATGCTGGGATTATTTTTCTGGATGAAATTGATAAAATTGCCGGGCGTGGTAATTCCACCGGCCCTGATGTTTCACGGGAAGGAGTACAGCGCGACATATTGCCCATTGTAGAAGGGTCTACGGTAATGACGAAATATGGACCGGTGAAAACGGATCATGTATTGTTCATTTCTGCCGGAGCTTTTCACGTTTCAAAGCCTTCGGATTTGATTCCTGAGCTTCAGGGACGTTTTCCCATTCGAGTGGAACTTACAACGCTGTCGAAAGATGATTTTCGTAAAATTCTGATTGAACCGGCCAATTCGCTGATTAAGCAATACGTCAGTTTGCTGAGTGCCGAAGGGGTAAAGATTGAATTTACTGCCGATGCAATTGATGAATTGGCCGACATTGCTTGCCAAGTGAATGAACAAACCGAAAATATCGGCGCCCGTCGTCTTCATACGGTTTTGGAAAAGCTGTTGGAAGATTTGTCTTTTGAGGCTCCGGAGCTTGAAATTGACCATATTGTAATTGACCGGCAATACGTTAAGGATAAACTTGGACATATTGTAATCAGCCAAGATTTAAGTAGATTTATCTTGTGAAAACAAGAACAATCTAGTATTATTAATTTAAAATATATATAAAAAACGAAGGGTAGGAGAGATAAATGGTTTCTATTTTGGAACGAACTCGCAAAATCAACAAACTATTGCAAAAATCAGAAAAGGTGGAGTACAATGAGATTTCGGCATTGCTAAGTAATGTAATCAATGCCAATGTTTACATTGTCAGCAAGAATGGAAATGTATTAGGGTATGCGTTATTAGACAACTTCGAATGTGAATTGATGAAGGATCTGGTCTTGCAGGAAGGCCGTTTCCCGGAGCATTATGTTGAATGGTTGCAAAAAATCACTGAAACATCGCCAAATCTTACATTGCAAGATGGTATGTGTGCGTTTCGTGAGGGAACAGAATGCATGTTCAATGAAAAATTAACGACAATTATCCCTATTCACGGTTGCGGCGAACGGATTGGAACGCTGATCATTGCTCGTTTTGAACAGCAATTTACCGATGAAGATATGATTTTGGCTGAGTACGGAGCTACTGTGGTTGGTATGGAAATCCTTCGTGACCGGTCTGATAAGATTGAAGAGGAAGCTCGAAAAAAAGCAACCGTTCAAGTCGCTATTGGCACTCTTTCTTATTCCGAGTTGGAAGCTGTGATGCACATACTGAACGAGTTAGACGGCAATGAAGGTTTATTAGTAGCTAGTAAAATTGCTGATCGAGTGGGTATCACTCGTTCCGTTATTGTAAATGCACTGCGGAAATTTGAAAGCGCTGGTGTAATTGAATCGAAATCGTTAGGTATGAAGGGAACATACATCCGCGTGTTGAATGAACGTTTGCTGGACGAATTGAAGAAGTTGAAGAAATAAGAAATGGTTACATTTCTTGTGTGAATTTTTGAATAACCCATCTTGTAAAGCAAGATGGGTTATTTTTCTAATCCGAAATTGCAGTTGACAATTTCTCTTGCTGATGGTTAAATTATAATCAATATTTTCTACTAGAATATTGGGCAAACTTATCGAAAGGTAAGGACGCAAAGCTATGGATCTAAAGACGATTGTCTACGATTGCCAGGTTGCCGCTTAATAAAGCGTAGTTTTGCGCCGGCATTTATGAAGAGCCAGGTGCTATTTTATTTAGTATAGCGCCTGATGATTTTTGAAATTATATTATAGCCAAGGCATTTATAAGCAAGGAGTTTCTAAAACTTTGTAGAATTAGAAAACATTGTTGCATATACCAATATACCACTTATATTACGACGAAGGCGAAGGTGATTTCATGCTGGATACTGTCGTTTCTTCTTCCTATCAAAAGGTCATGGAAAAAGCGTTGGGTACATCTGCTCTACGTAACCAAGTCATTAGCAATAATATTGCTAATGTTAATACGCCTGGTTTTAAACGCAGCGATGTTGAATTTGAAGGAGTTCTGGCACAGGCATTGGAGAAAAAGAATAAACTTTCGTTAACATCGACAAATGTTCAACATTTTGCAGGCAATGGCGGCACAATCGGGACGACTCCCACCATTTTTACTTCGAGTGAAAATACAATGCGTATCGATGGAAATAATGTAGATATTGATGCCGAAATGGCAAATATAGCTAAAAATACAATTTATTATAATGCAATCGCGCACCAATTGAGTCGTTATTTTTCGAACCTCAAATCAGCTATTAGGGAAGGGAAATGATTGTTATGGGCATTTTTAATGCAATCGACGCGGCCGCATCAGGAATGTCGGCGGAACGTTTGAGAATGGATGTTATTTCCAATAATATTGCAAATGCAAATTCGAGTCGTACGGCAGAAGGAGGCCCATATCGCCGTCAAATGGTTGTTTTTGAGCCGAGAGCCAATGCTTCAAGTTTTGCACAGATCATGGCACAACAGCAAAGTGCCGGAGATGGTGTACGGGTAACTGGGATATTAAAGGATCAAAGCGCGCCACGCTTGGTGTATGATCCGAGTCACCCTGATGCCAATAAACAAGGATACAGAGAAATGCCCAATATTAATATCATCAGTGAAATGGTGGATATGATGACCGCTACTCGTGCTTACGAAGCAAATGTTACAGCAGTTAATGCGGCTAAAAACATGGCGTTAAAGGCTTTGGAGATCGGTCAATAAACAAAAAATGAAGGGAAGTTTATGAATGAAGGTTGACTCATTGTACCTTTCCCCTGTCAAGTTGCAAAATACAATGGTAAATTCTAATAATGCAACAAATACCGATGAGCAAAATTTGAAATTTAGCGATGTATTGTCCAATGTTTTGAGCGATGTGAACCAATTGCAGTTAAAAGCCAATCACAGTTCAGTTGATTTGGCAGCCGGCAAGGTCCAAGATATATCAGAGGCAGTGATCGCAACTGAAAAAGCAACGATTGCATTACAATTGACGATGCAGGTTCGTAACAAAATCGTTGATGCATATCAGGAAGTTATGAGAATGCAGGTTTGATACATGTAAGTTTGCGGAGTGGCAAAATACTATCGCTGCATTGTAGTGACAGTATTGCTTATTTGAAAGGTTGGAAACCATGGCCGAACTGAAAGAACAAATAATACGTCTATGGCAAGGACTTGAAGTAAGACAACGATATATGATTATGGCGATGGCTGTACTTCTTACTGTTGGTTTGTTGGGATGGAGTTATTGGTGGGGAGGCCGCGCTGATTATGTTCCTTTGTTTACGGCGATGGATTCAAAAGATGCAGGGGAGGTTGCTGCTAAACTTAAGGAAGCGAAAATACCTTACGAAATCGGCGGAAATGGGACAGCGATCTTGGTTTCTTCAAAAGATGTGTATCGTATTCGTCTTGAAATGGCTAATCAAGGCTTACCGCGTGGTAATAAAGGTTTTGAAGTCTTTGACCAAAATAAATTTGGCGCTACGGAGTTTCAAAATAAAGTTTATTTATTGCAGGCTTTGCAAGGTGAGTTGACACGCACGATTGAACAAATGTCGGAAGTGGAAAAAGCTAGAGTACATATTGTTTTAGCAGAAGATAGTTTGTACAAAAAAAACGAAAAACCGGCAACAGCTTCCATTATGCTCAAACTTCGACCGGCGGCTCAATTATCGCGTGAACAGATTAAAGGGATTGTTAATTTAACATCCCATAGTATCCAAGGGTTAAAACCAGAGAATATCACTGTCGTCGACAGTTATGCAAATGTACTCAATGATCAGTCGGATTCGAATGGTTTTTCTGGTGCAGGAACGATGAGTCAACTGGAACTCACTAAAAAAGTGCAAGACGATTATCAAAAAAGAGTTCAGTCATTATTGGAACAAGTACTAGGGCCAGGCAAAGCGGCGGCAAGAGTAAATGTTGAATTGAATTTTGATCAACGAACTCTTGATCGTCAAATTTTTGAACCAGTGGTTGATGATAAAGGAATTATTCGCAGCTCACAGGATTCAAATGAAAGTTACAAAGGCAGTGCGCCGACAACAGGTGGTATTCCTGGCTCAGCATCAAATATCCCAGGTTACGTCGCTGGCACTGGAAACTCATCAAATTCCAATTACGAGAAAAAAGAATCAACTCGCAACTATGAAATTAATGAGACAAAAGAAAAAATAATTCAAGCTCCCGGAACTGTCAAACGATTAACGGTAGCTGTTTTGATTGATAACAGTGTCGATAAAACACAGCAAGACAGTCTCGCTAAAACGGTCGCCTCAACTATAGGATTAAATCCTGCCCGAGGCGATAATATATCGGTGGAAAGTATATCTTTTAATACTGAAGCGGCTGATAAACAACGTAAAGAAGAGCAGGCATATGAGAAGCAACAACAGCAATATAACTGGCTGAAAATTGCCGGAGCAATTATTGGGGCTATTATCATATTCTTTTTGGTCCGGCGGTTTATTCGCAGACACGAAGAGGAAGATATCGAACTTGTTACTATGCCGTCTTCACAAACTTCCAATGCGGTTTCTCCACAAAAAAAAGAGATGACACCACAGGAAAAAGAACGTGTTCAACAGCATGAAGCAATTGTTCGAATGGCAAAAACAAAACCGGAAGACATGGCCCAGATTATTAAAGCCTGGCTAGGAGAAGAATGAGATCCTTAAAGGAGATATGGTAATGTTTCAAGGCAATGAGTTAGATGGCAAACAAAAAGCAGCAGTTTTGATGATTACGTTAGGTCCGGATGTTTCCGCAGCTATTCTCAAACACCTGCGTGAAGATGAGATTGATAAACTAACTCTTGAAATTGCCAATCAACGCAAAATTTCTCAAGATCAAAAAGATAAAATTCTTGCGGAATTTCATCAAATGTGCATGGCGAAAGAGTATATTTCCAGTGGCGGCCTTGACTACGCACGGGAGATACTAGAAAAAGCATTAGGTGCGGACAAGGCTTTTTATATTATTAACAAACTCACAACAAGTTTACAAATACGACCTTTTGATTTTGCTCGTAAAACAGATCCTGCACAACTTTTGAATTTTATTCAGAATGAACATCCGCAAACCATTGCCCTTATCACTGCTTATTTACAGTCGGATCAAGCAGCTTCTATTATTTCAGCATTACCACCGGACCGGCAAGTAGACGTAGCCCGTCGAATTGCTACAATGGATCGAACATCACCTGATGTTATCAAAGACGTTGAGCGTATTCTGGAGCGAAAATTATCATCATTGGTCACACAAGATTTTACAGCCGCTGGCGGTATTGATTCCATTGTCGAGGTACTCAATAAAGTTGACCGCACCACAGAGCGAACAATTATAGAAAATCTTGAGATACAGAATCCTGATTTGGCTGAAGAAATCAAGAAGCGGATGTTTGTCTTTGAAGATATTGTTGGTATTGATGATCGTTCTTTGCAACTGGTGTTACGTGAAATTGACAGTAAAGAATTGGGCTTGGCTTTAAAAGCTGCCTCGAGTGAGGTTGCCGAAAAAATCTATAAAAACATGTCGAAACGAGCTTCCGATATGTTGCGCGAAGAGATTGAATTTATGGGACCTGTACGAATTCGTGATGTAGAGGAAGCTCAGCAAAAAATCGTCAACGTAATTCGTCGACTTGAAGAATCAGGTGAAATTATAGTTTCACGCGGAAAAGGAGACGAGTTGATTGTCTAGTGTAATTAAATGCGTATATTTGCATGATAAGCCAAAATTAATTTATAACGCTTCTTTATATGACGCTACGACGACAGCAAATGCTTTTGAAATTGTACCGCCGGAAGAAGTTGAAAACATTATAAATGAAATTGGATCTGAAATCATTAGCAAAGCGCAACATCAAGCAAATCAAATGATTATTGACGCTAATTTTCAAAGCGAAAAAATAAAACAACAAGCGCAGGATATTGGTTTTTTGCAAGGCTATGAAGAAGGGAAAAAACAAGGACGTCAAGAGGTGCAACTTTTCTTGGAAGATGCTGTTTTACAGGCCCAGACAGTATTAGCCGCAGCGAAACAAGAGGCAGAAATAATTGTTCAATCTTCACAGCAAGATATTATGAAATTAGCATTTGCAATTGCTGAAAAAATTTTAGCTCAGGAAATCGAAAAAAACCAGGAGGCAACCTTGCCGATTATAATCGCAGCGTTGCAAGAAGTGCGTGATCAAGACAAAATCACTGTTATGGTTGCTCCAGAGGATTATGAAATGATTTTACAATCAAAACGGGATTTGCAAATAATTATCGGGGGCGAAAAATCTTTAATCATTACTCCTGATGCAACTCTTACGAGAGGGAGCTGTTTTGTAGAAACAATGAATGGCAAATTAGATGCGCGCATTGATACTCAACTCGCAATATTGAAAAAGACGTTGCAAGATGTATTATCATGAAAACATTTTCTATAGAAACTTATTTGGAAACGATTAGGAATACGCGCACCATGAATTTGAACGGTAAAATTACCCAAGTAATTGGTTTGGTGATTGAATCTCAAGGTCCAAACGTGAATTTGGGAGATCTTTGCCATATCATCCCTCGTGACCTTGTCGATCCAATTCCGGCGGAAGTGGTTGGTTTTCGGCAAAATAGGGTTTTACTAATGCCGATAGGTGAAATGCAGGGAATTGGTCCCGGATGTAATGTTATTTCCGCATACAAAACACTAAAAGTTTCCGTTGGACCGGCATTGTTAGGACGTATTTTAAACGGTTTAGGACAACCGGTAGACGAAAAAGGACCCTTGATCACCAACACAGATTATCCCTTACATGCTGCGCCGCCGCCGCCGCTTACAAGACCACGTATCACGGAAAAATTGTCAGTCGGTGTGCGGGCGATTGATGGATTAATGACATTAGGACTCGGACAACGAATTGGGATCATGGCTGGAAGCGGGGTAGGTAAGAGCACGTTGTTGGGGATGATCGCCCGCAATACTGACGCAGATATTAATGTAATTGCTTTAGTTGGTGAACGAGGACGCGAAGTAAGAGAATTCATCGAACGTGATTTAGGTGAAGAGGGACTGAAACGTTCTGTTGTGGTCGTGGCTACATCTGATCAACCGGCGCTATTGCGCATTAAAGGAGCAATGGCGGCAACAGCGATTGCGGAATATTTCCGTGACCAAGGGAAAAACGTGATGTTAATGATGGATTCAGTCACGCGTTTTGCTATGGCTCAGCGCGAGGTTGGGTTAACAATTGGTGAACCGCCTGCAACTCGTGGTTATACGCCGTCTGTCTTTTCTATGTTACCTAAACTTTTGGAACGTTCTGGAACGGGATCGCAAGGTTCGATCACCGGTATATATACAGTTCTTGTTGATGGTGATGACATGAATGAGCCGATTGCCGATTGCGTTCGCAGTGTTCTTGACGGACATATTGTATTGTCGCGTGATTTGGCATCGCAAAATCATTATCCGGCGATTGATGTGCTTCAGAGTGTCAGTCGTCTTATGCTTGAATTGGCGGATGAAAATCATTGCTTAGCTGCACAGAAAACCCGCGCTCTACTATCAACTTATCGGGAAGCGGAGGATTTGATTAATATTGGTGCGTATATGGCCGGCAGCAATCCTTCCATTGATCAGGCAATAAAAATGTCAGCAGGAATTAATTCGTTTTTGCAGCAAACGGTTTTTGAAAAAAATTCTTTACAAGACACAGTATCTGCGGTGAAAGCGATTAGCGGATGTCATTCGGCTTCTTAAAGTGAGGTTTTATGAAACCATTTAAGTTTCGTTTGAAAGCATTGTTGGAATATCGTAAACTGCAGGAAGAGCAGTTCCAGTTGGAACTTGCCTGTGCACTAGCAGAATATAATCATTCCTTGGAAGAAATGCAACGGATGGTAAATACCCGTGATACAGCAATGGATTTATTACGCCAAAACCAGAAACATGGGTTGACAATAGAAGAATTTAAGTTATTTCAGAATTATCTCGATAAATTGAATGGAGATATACAAAAGCAATCCCATACAGTAGAGAAAACGCGAAGTGTTTATCATGAACGACAAGAATTATTGCTGGAAGCTGCAAAAAAGAGCAAGATAGTCGAAAAATTTAAAGAAAAACGTTTTATCCAGTACTATGCTGAACAACTGCAAGAAGAACAAAAAATGATTGATGAAGTTGGTACGCAAGTTTTCATCCGCCAGAAAGCAGGTAATAGTTAGATGACGAATAGCATTAACAGCGTATTCCAAAGGATCGGAACCATTGAGCATCGTTTTGGGTTGAAAACTGGCAAAGGATCAGATTTTTCTTCACAGCTATCCATGGCTCAAGAGCAAGCTGAAAAGAACTTGCAACAAACAACAGATGCAAATAAAATGATCGGTGTTATTCAAGATGCAGCACGTCAACATGGTGTGGATCCTTGTTTGGCAGTTGCAGTGGCCAAAGCAGAATCTGGATTATCTGCAACCGCTATATCCCCTGCCGGTGCAGTTGGTGTTATGCAATTAATGCCGGAAACTGCGGCGGCTATGGGTGTAAAAAACATTTACGATCTACGCCAAAATATCGATGGTGGAGTCCGATATCTTCGACAGATGCTTGATGCATTTGGCGGCGATACGGAAAAAGCAATGGCAGCATATAATGCCGGACCAGATGCAGTTATTCGCTATGGGAACGTTCCTCCATATAAAGAAACCCAAGATTATGTCGCTCGAGTGAAAACATTGTATTGATTAATTGCAGGAAGGCAAATTTATGGCAGAAAAAGCAGTCCCTTCTCAAACAAAGAAAGTTCCAACAAGTACCATGAAAATTATTATTATTATTATTTTAATGATTTTTTTAATGATATTGGGAATTGGTGCAGGCGTGTTTTATGGCCTTGGAAAAACGCCCGAATTAGTTGCTAAGTACAAGCTTTATGATTATCCATTGGTTGGCCAGTTTTTCCCCCGGCCAAAGACGAATTTTGATACGATCGAAATAATACCGGATAATACCAAGGACGCGGCTCCGCTCATAATGCCTTCAGTAACGGCTGCTTTACCCAATACTCAGACTGAACCTCTCAAAACACCTATCCTGCCACAAGATGCTGAATTGGCAAAACAACAAAAAGCGTTGCAAATCGAATCTGCAAAACGAATTAGCAAATTAGCTCGTCTCTACGGCAGCATGAAACCGGAGGAAGCAGTTCCTATATTGAGCAAGTTAGATGATGAAATAATTTTATCAATCTTAGGAAAAATGGAAGAGGAACAAGTTGCAAAATTACTGCCATTGTTTGACGCACAAAAAGCGGCGAGTTTGACACAGATGATGCTCAAAGGGAATATAAACCGTTAAATGAACGTTTGCAATGTTCTGCATTACGCAGATGATTGTTTTTTAAAAAAACATCAATATATATGTGAAAGGAGGTGAAAAAATGCAAACTGTTCCAATAATCAATGATGTCACAAGTTTGAATGCAGAGTTATATTCATCTCAGGCAATGCCGGAAAAAGCGGAAAAAACAAGCTGTCAATTTAAGAATATATTAAATACCGTTCAAGAAAAATCAGAAAACGTAAAACCATTGAATAAAAAAAATGAACATATTGATGAAGATAAAACTCAATGTATACGTAATGAAAGTACTCCAAATGAAGAAAAATCTGCTGAAGACTTGGAAACTGAGTCACCATCATTGCCAAATTCATCAAATATGCCACAACAGAATCAAACACAAAATCTACTCTCTATAGCAAATCTCCCGTTGGGATTAACTGTTCCTTTATTTCACGCGAAAGATCAACTATTACAGCCAATGATCATTCAAAATAACTTGGCAATCCAGCCAGTTTCTATGGATAATTTCACGCTTTCTTCAGTACCAAATGATTACATCCTGACAAAACAATCCAAAGTAGGTGGAGAAGCTTCTTCTTCAATCAATGCTCATTTTCCACAAATGACCTTGTTATCCGGAAACGGTCAAGTAGCTTCAGGTTTTCCCAAAAGCTACATGGATGATGCCAGCCTTGTTCAAATCAACCAGCAAAATCAGACGAAATTTTCGTTTCAGGCAACGGCAAACGCTATACAAGAAGGAGATCAAGTCCCATTATCATTTAAGGGCATGGCAATACAAATGAACAACATATCCGCCCAAAAGAATGAACCGTTTCAAAGTGCAGCAAAATCTGAAGGGCTTTTAATTTCCGAAGAGCCTTCAGCGGAACCTTCATTGCTGGAGACAAAATTTACTTTTCCGATTTCTTTAAAGCAAACTTCTCAACAAGCTAACAATACTTTCTCTGGTGATGCTCCTACTGATCCCAAAACTTTATTGTTTAAGGACAATGGAGACAGTGACATTATATCGACCCGGGATGCAATCGGTTACCATGATATTTTATCGTCTGGCAAATTAATGGCGACTGCCCCCGAAACCATGCAAGCGGCTTCAGATATCGATCCTCAAAATATTGTTACCCAAATTGTGGATCAAGCACGTTTGACAAACAGCGCACAAAACTCAGAAATGGTGATTAAGCTGAACCCTGAGCATCTCGGCGAGTTAACCCTAAAGGTCGCTGTAAACAATGGCTTAGTAACGGCGACGTTTCATTCCAATAATAGTGATGTGAGAACTGTTCTGGAAGCATCCCTTCTTCAATTAAAACAAGAAATGGTAAACGCTGGAATAAAAGTAAATTATGTCGGAGTTTACGCGGGGTTAGACCAGTTTTTTTCCGGAGGACAGCATGGTAATTCCGGACAACAACTACAGTCGTCGTATCGCCAAAAGATAGACGGTGATGCTATTAAAGAAGTCGAGGCCTGGACTGTATCACAGATCACGGATATTCAAACGAACGGAGTGGACTATCGTATTTAAATTCGACAGGAGGTGAAATAATGGCGACTATCACTTCTTCCAATGCAGTTACCCAGACTGCAGCAAATTCAAACCAGACAACAACTTCTAGTACAAATAACCAAGCTTTAGGTAAAAATGATTTTTTGAAATTATTAGTGACTCAGTTACGGTACCAAGATCCTACCGAACCAATGGATGATACTCAATTTATTTCTCAAATGGCTCAATTTTCCAGTCTGGAGCAAATGCAAAATATGACAACGGCTATGCAGACGACTCAGGCCACGTCAATGATTGGTATGGTGATAACCTGGAATTCCGATGATGGAACCGAAAACATAGGTACTGTAAAATCAGTTTTTGTATCTGGTGGACAAACTCAGTTGTTGGTAGGCAGTCAGAAAGTTGACTTAAACGAAGTGACCACCATAACAAATCCAATGGAAGGAGCCTGATTCTTTGTGATTGACAATCGCTTTTCCTTGTCGCAGCAATCATTATTGCCCGCTATTAATAAAAATTCCAATTCAAAATCAATAACAAACAATCCGACACAATTGGGAAACAGCAATTCTCAGTTTAGTCAAATCCTTGAACGTGAACTATCCGATGTTAAATTTTCCCAACATGCTATTCAACGTTTACAAAGCCGAAATATTATGATCGACCAAGCGGGAATGGCAAGATTAAACGGTGCAGTTGATAAAGCAGCACAAAAAGGGGCAAAAGAATCATTAGTTTTAATGAACAATGATCTAGCGTTGGTTGTGAGCATAAAAAACAAGACCGTAATTACAGCCATGGACGGCGCCAGTATGAAGAATAATTTATTTACCAATATTGATAGTGCAATTATTATTTAGGGCTGGACCTCTTGAGGAAGCCCTGACTGCTGACTGATTGAGGCAGTCATCTTGCAAGGATACTAGAAAACCCGGCTTGCACCGAGCTTTAAAGCGACGGCACAAACTGCTGATTGCACTTATGTCCATCAGACAAAATTTATACTTTCTGATGGACCAAAAAAAAGGAGGTCATTGATTATGCGTTCACTTTACTCAGGCGTCTCCGGACTTAGGAATCATCAAACGATGATGGATGTCATCGGTAATAATATCGCTAATGTCAATACGATTGGCTTTAAATCCAGCAGTGTTTCTTTTAAAGATGTGATGAGTCAAACCTTGGAAAACGCCACAGCTGGGAGTGGAAGCCAGGGTGGAACCAATCCTGTTCAAATAGGGCTTGGAATGGGTGTTGCCGCTATCAACACAAATTTTACTGATGGCAGTCTTCAACCGACCGGTAAAGCAACGGATTTAGCGATCCAGGGACAAGGTCTGTTTGCATTGGACGGCGGAGACAATACTTACTTATATACTCGTAATGGAAATTTTGATTTTGATAAACAAGGCAAGCTTCTTTCTGCGGATGGAAAGCAAGTTGTTGGCTGGATTGGCGATCCTGCTACAGAAACCGACCCGGATCCCAATACACAAGTGAAAGGTATTACTGTTGATTTAGGCGGTATTGGTGGAGTTGCTACAACTTCGATAAGCTATGAAAATAACATATCGGCCGGCGCTGCAGTTGGAACTAGTGCTCAAAGCGCCATAACTGTATATGACAGCAACGGAACAGAACATCGGGTGAGCGGGACTTTCACAAAGCTTGCAGCGCCAAGCGCAACAGCGCCTGCTGCCGCCACTTCTGCCTGGAGTTTTACACCGTCTGCAACGACAGAAGATGGGTTAGCTATTACATCAGGAGCATATGAAGTAAATTTTGATTCAAATGGCAAATTTATTGCTCCGGCTGCGCCTTATCCTTCATTCACCTTTATGCCGGTTACCGGTGGCGCACTAGTGTCGATTATTCCTGATTTTTCTCAAGTAACACAATACGGCGGTGATACGACAGTTGTTGCCGCTAATCAGAATGGTTTGGCCGCTGGTGAATTGCAGGGGACAACCATTGATTCCAAAGGTATGGTCGTAGGCCGCTACAGCAATGGGTTAACCCGCAATTTGGCCCAAATTGCGATAGCGATGTTCCCTAATGTTGGCGGGTTGACAAAAGTAGGTGATAGCATGTATATTTCCAGCAGCAACTCCGGTGAAGGGACAATGTATATTCCGGGAGCACAGGGAAGCGGTACACTGAATGCAGGAACTCTAGAGATGTCTAATGTCGACCTTGCCCGGGAGTTCAGCAACATGATTATTACTCAGCGTGGTTTTCAGGCCAATTCGAAGATCATTTCTACTACTGATGAAATGCTGCAAGAACTGGCAAGTCTGAAACGCTGACGGACTTCTTGATAAACATTGTGGGGGAGAAAATATCCTCCACAATGTTTATCCGTAACTCAGCAGTAAAACCTCGATTTAAAAAGTTGTAGATTATCAGGCTGTTATTCAAAACAAGTTCGACTAATGTTTTGCGGAATGTATCTTCCCCAAATATGGTCTTACTTTACAGCAAAGGAGATGGCGGTGTGATTAAATTGACGCGTTTGAAGAGCCATGATCATGAATTCGTCCTGAATGCCGATCTTATTGAAACAATTGAAGAAACTCCTGATACGGTTATTACGTTAACAACTGGCAAAAAGATCATCGTAGAAGAGTCTTCTTCTGAGATTATTCACCGGGTTTTAGAATATCGCCGGGCAATGTTGGCCAACTTACGTTAGTTGAGGTGTAATGAATGGATTTTGTAACTGTTGCAGGACTTGTGCTTGGTGTCGGTGCTCTGATGGCGTCAGTCGTTCTCGAAGGCGGCCACATAAGCAGTCTTTTTAGTATACCGGCATTTGTTACGGTTTTTGGCGGAACTGCCGGTGCTACCGCTATTGGCTTTACGTTGGCGGAGTTAAAAACGATTCCACAACTTTTAGGCATAGCTTTTAAAGAAAAAAAATATGATGCGACAAATTTAATTGTGATTTTAGTAGGTTTTGCTGAAAAAGCCAGGCGAGAAGGATTGCTGGCCTTGGAAGAAAATTTGTCTGAGATTGAAGATCCATTCTTGAAAAAAGGAATGCAATTAGTAATTGATGGTACTGATGCAGAATTAGTTCGCAGCATTATGGAAACAGAACTGACTTTTATTCAGGAAAGGCATCATAAAGGGGTGGCTATTTTTGAAGCCGCCGGCGGATTTGGACCAACAATGGGGATTATCGGAACTGTAATGGGTCTCGTTCATGTCTTAGGGAATCTTAGTGAGGCGGAAACTCTTGGTCCATCCATTGCAACCGCATTTATTGCAACCTTGTACGGTGTTGGCAGCGCAAATGTATTTTTTCTGCCTATTGCTTCTAAACTGAAGAATCGCAGTTCTCAACAAGTTCTTCTGCATGAAGTTACATTAGAAGGAATTTTGTCTGTACAAGCTGGTGACAACCCTCGCATTGTGGAAGAAAAGCTTTTAGCCTTCCTTGCGCCGAAAGCGCGAGGAACCGTAAAAGAACAAAATAATTCGGATTGATTGAATGAAGTGTTATCAAGACAGTATCCGGAAGGGGTATTTATATGGCTGAGCCAACGAAAACGTTGTCACTGAAATTGATTGCGGGTGCAGTTATTGGCGCATTAATCTTATGTAGTGGAATTGCATATTATGTTGTAACACATTATTTTATGGATAATTCTAAAACTGTTCAACGCGAACCGGGTACTTTTCTTAAATTGGGGGATGCGAAAGACGGTCTTATTTTAAATATTGGCAGTGTGAACAGCGGACGTTATTTGAAAATTGGACTCATTTTGGAATTAAATCCTGACAAAAATAGTCCGCCGAAAGAAGGAAAAACACTTTCACCTGAGGAAGTAAAAATTCAAGACACGGTTCTTCATGTCTTGCGTTCGCAAAAAGCGGAAGATTTTGATCCTAGCAAGCAGGAACACTTAAAGACGTTATTGAAAAACGAAATTAATTCAGCTCTTGGGCGGGAACGTGTTTATCAAGTGTATATAACGACATTTTTGCTTCAATAGGCAATATTCACGTTGACATACCATCGAATCTAATGATACAGAAAGGAGAGCGTTTGTCAGTGCCAGATATTCTATCGCAAACAGAAATAGACGAACTACTTTCAGCATTGTCGACTGGCGTTGTTTCGGCTGAAGAAATGAACCTTGAGCAAAAACAGCGAAAAATCAAAGTATATGATTTTAAACGCCCTGATAAATTCTCCAAAGACCAAATTCGAACTTTATATATGTTGCATGAAAATTTTGCCCGTCTGCTGAACACTTTTTTGTCTGGGCATCTGCGAAGCATAGTGCATATCAACGTAGTTTCTGTTGATCAGCTGACATATGAAGAATTTATTCGTTCATTGCCAAATCCAAGTGTGATCAGCATTTTTGCCATGAACCCGCTAAAAGGGAATGTTATCTTTGACTGGCACCCGAACTTAATATTTGCAATTATTGACCGGTTATTTGGCGGAACTGGGTCTGCTCCTATGAAATCAAGAAGTTTGACGGACATCGAGGAGGCTATTGTTCGCCGCGTTATGTCAAAGTCCTTGGATGGATTTCAGGAAGCTTGGAAACAGGTTTTACATATCGAACCTTCGTTGGAAGCAATTGAAACTAACCCTCAATTTACGCAAATCGTTGCTCCGAACGATATGGTTGTTATCATCACTTTGCAAGCAAAAATTATGCAGACTGAAGGATTAATTAACATCTGTATCCCTTATCTTGTTCTGGAACCAATCATGTCGAAATTAACAACGACTTTTTGGGTTGCTTCTTCAGTCGCTAAACAAACATCGCCGGAAAACATCACTTCTCTGCAACGAAAATTAGAACGTTCATTTATTCCGATATCCGTAGAGTTGGGGCATGCTTCGGTTTCCGTTCATGAATTATTGGATTTAGCAATTGATGATGTATTACGGTTGGACACAAAGGTTACCGATGAACTAAAAGTTCGAATCGGCAAAGGTGAAAAATTCAAATGCAAACCAGGCGTTTCAGGGAAAAATACTGCGATCCAGATAACACAAGTTTGGCTTGAAGGAGATGAAGATGGTGAGTGATGGTTTCCTCTCACAAGAAGAAATTGATGCCTTGTTGCGGGCAGATCCGGTAATGGCTTCACCGGCAATCGAATTAACAGATATTGAAAGAGATGCAATGGGGGAAATCGGAAATATATCCATGGGCAGCGCTGCCACCACGTTATCGATTCTCCTTGATAGACGGGTATCGATTACTACGCCAAAAGTTTCAATATCAAATTTAAGAGAAATTAAAGAACAGTATCCGCTCCCGTATGTTGTGATTGAGGTAGGTTATACGCATGGACTTCATGGTGGGAACTTACTGGCCATGCAGGAGCGGGATACAGCGATCATCGCAGACTTGATGATGGGTGGAGATGGATCTAATCCCCCGTCTGAATTGAATGAATTGTATATGAGTGCAGTTACAGAAGCAATGAATCAGATGATGGGATCAACGGCGACCGCAATGTCAACAGTATTTAAAAAAAAGGTAGATATTTCACCACCCAAAGTTAACGTAATGAATTTTGCCGATAATCCGTCTATTACAAATTTGACATCAGATGATCAATCCGTTGTTCGAGTTTCATTTCGTATGGAAGTTGAGGGTTTGATTGACGGTGAAATTATGCAGGTGTTGTCAATTGATTTCGCACGCGAAATGGTTTCAGGTCTGATGGGTTCCATTCAAGCGCCTGCACTTGCACCGAAACCTACGCCGAAACCGTTAATGAAGGAAGCTGTCGAGGTGAAAGAAGAAATTTCTAACCCAAAATACAAAATTCCAAATTCTTCTTTTCCTGCTGAAAACATGCCATCCAAAGCTCAGTATCAACAAAATATTACTGTTCAGCCGGTTCAATTTGCACCGCTGACTGTTAATTCTTTGCCTGTTTCTGATCCCAATATTAGCTTGATTATGGATGTGCCTTTGCAAGTTACGGTTGAACTTGGGAGAACAAGAAAACTAATTCGTGATATATTGGAATTAGTCCCAGGCTCGATTATTGAATTAGATAAATTAGCTGGCGAACCTGTAGATGTTTTAGTCAATGGAAAACTAATTGCAAAAGGAGAGGTTGTAGTTATAGACGAAAATTTTGGTGTCAGAATTACTGAGATAGTCAGCCAACTTGAACGTACCAACAATTTGCAATAAGAAATAATTTTAAAAATTTCAAGTTAAGGGAGATATGTTGATGGGAACACGTATTTTAGTTGTGGACGACGCTGCTTTCATGAGAATGATGATTAAGGATATTTTGACAAAAAATGGGTATGAGATTGTAGGCGAGGCGGAAAACGGATTGCGAGCTATCGAAAAATTTCAAGAATTGCGTCCTGATCTAATAACAATGGATATTACGATGCCGGAAATGGATGGAATTTCTGCCGTGAAGGAAATTCGCAAAATAGATCCTAGTGCAAAAGTTATCATGTGCAGCGCAATGGGTCAGCAGTCGATGGTCATTGAAGCTATTCAATCTGGCGCCCGCGATTTTATCGTTAAGCCTTTTCAACCAGATCGTGTTTTAGAAGCGATCCGCAAAGCTGCTGGCTGAGAATGAATAAAATTAAGTTATTACCCGTCATTATTATATTGTGTGTATTTCTACTACATGCATTGACCGGACAAAGCTTTGGCGCGGAACAAAGTTCTGAGTATCTGAAATACAATGAACCGCAAAGCGGTTCATCTTCATTGTTATTAACTGTTGGTTATTTACTGTTTTTAATCATTGTTTTTGTTTTGGTGATTGGATTGGCGTATTTCACCTCCCGTTTAGTAGGACAAAAAATGGGATCAGTTCATTCCACTGGCGAAAACAAAATACTGGCCCATTTATCCTTTGGATCAAACCGTGCCGTTTATGTTGTGGAAATAGCGGGACGGGTTTTAGTGTTGGGCGTTACGGATCATGCCATCAATCTACTGCAGGAAATTACTTCGGCAGCAGATATAGAAAAAATTAAAAACCAATCTAACCATTCGATAAACGACCAATTTAGTGTGATTTTTCAAAAACAGTTAGTATCATTACAAAAAATGTCCAGTAAGTTTCCAGGAGTTTTCGGCTCTGACCGGCAAGACAAAGACAGATCCTCTATAGATGAGGAGAAGAGGTAGACTGGAATGAATATTATAAAAGTCGTTTTTCCGGCTGCTGCTTGTCTGCTTATGTTTCCGTCTGTGGCATTGTCCGCACCGCCGGTTCCGTTTCCCAGTATCAATATTGGAATGGGTGTAGCTGGAAATCCGCAGGAAGTTGCAGTAAGTTTACAAATTTTATTTGCATTAACCATATTAACATTGGCACCGTCTATTTTAATTATGATGACTTCATTTACTCGCATTATCGTTGTGTTGTCTTTTTTGCGCAGTGCTTTAGCAACGCAGCAAATGCCGCCAAATCAGGTTTTGATCGGGCTGGCGTTATTCTTGACCTTCTTTACAATGTCACCGTATATTGATCAAGTAAATAAAAATGCACTTCAACCTTATTTTTCTGGAACAATTAGTCAGGATGCGGCGATGACTGAAGCAATGAAACCTATGCGGGAATTCATGTTTAAACAAACGCGTGAAAACGATATCGCATTGTTCGTTAATATTTCAGAAGGCCCGCGGCCTAATTCTCCTGAGGAAGTATCCTCAATGGTCCTTATACCGGCTTTTGTAATTAGTGAATTAAAAACGGCATTTCAGATTGGTTTTTTGATCTATATTCCTTTTATTGTTATTGATATGGTTGTAGCCAGTACGCTCATGTCAATGGGTATGATGATGGTTCCGCCAGTCATGATCTCGCTGCCGTTCAAAATACTATTGTTTATTTTGGTTGACGGCTGGCATTTAATAGTTCGTTCATTGCTTGTCAGTTTTAATTAAGGGAGGTATATTGTGTCATCTGACATGGCAATTCAAATTGGTCGCGATGCACTGATGATGGTGATGCTGATATCCGCCCCAATGCTGGGATTGGCTCTTTTTGTTGGTATTGCAGTCAGCATTTTTCAGGCGACGACTCAAATACAAGAGCAGACATTAGCTTTTGTCCCTAAAATCATTGCCGTTTTTGTGGCGGTTTTACTGTTTGGTCCATGGATGCTAAGCTTAGTAGTCAATTACACGCGGGAAATTTTTATGAACATACCGCAATTGATACGCTGACATAAGGTGGTAACTTGTATTGGACATATTTGCTATGGCGCAGAACCAAATCGGTATTTTTATGCTGGTTTTTGCCCGTATCACAGGGATATTTACATCTGCTCCTATTTTCGGCAGTCACAATATTCCTGTGCAGTTAAAAGCTGCTTTGTCATTATTGTGTACTGCATTAGTTATGCCTTTACTGATCGATAGCCAAATAACAGTAGGGTCTTCCATGTTATTCTATCTATTGATCGTGATTAGTGAATTTGTTTTAGGATTATTGCTTGGATTTGCCGCTTCATTAGTTTTTACGGCTGTACAAATGGCCGGACATTTGCTTGATATGCAAATTGGCTTTGGAATTGTGAATATCTTTGATCCGCAATCCGGACAACAGGTCCCATTACTTGGTAATTTTAAATATATATTGGCTTTATTGGTTTATCTTTCTACAAATGGACACCATTTTTTTTTGTCAGCTCTATTTGACAGCTTCAAATCAACTCCGATTACCACGGCAGTATTCCATGCCATACCGCTGGCAGAATTATTTGTGGATCTCATTTCAGGTGCATTTATCTTTGCCTTCAAAATAACAGTTCCGGTGCTTATCGCACTTTTCCTTACTGATATTGCACTTGGCATTTTAGCCAGAACTATGCCTCAAATGAATATTTTTGTTGTGGGTATTCCTATTAAAATTGCTGTAGGAGTTTTTGTTCTATCTACTGCGCTGCCTTTTTTTATTATTTTTCTGGAGGTCAGTTTTAATGCCATGTATCGGGATCTTTACCATCTCCTCGATCTCCTTCGCTAAAAAATTGGTAGTTGATCCGCCTTTCAAACTGCAAAAATTTGACCTGCAGCTTTTCGCGGGTGAAAAAACAGAAGAAGCAACTCCTAAACACAAGGAGGAAGCTCGTAAAAAAGGGCAAGTAGCCAAAAGCGTAGAGATCAATACAGCCTTTATTATTTTAGCGGCATTTTTCGCTCTCAAATTGATCGGTCCTTATATTTATTCTGAATTGCTTGGATTTATGCGTTTAACTTTTTCCAACTTATCCACAGCGGACTTTACTATGCAGTCCATTTATGTAATTTTTTTAAATATCGGCCTAGTTTTATTAAAAACAATGCTTCCGATTATGGTAATATTATTTTTCAGCTCGCTAATTGTGAATTTTTTGCAGGTTGGTTTTTTATTTTCCTGGGAACCAATTATGCCGCAATTGAATAGAATAAATCCTCTTAGCGGTTTTGGCCGGCTTTTCTCCAAACGCTCATTAGAAGAATTATTCAAAGCTTTGTTCAAAGTATGTATTATTTCTTATTTTATTTATCGTTTTATTATAAAAGAAACGATACAAATGCCTGCATTAATCACTGCGGAACTTTCTGAAGCTATGGCATTTACTTCCGTCTTGACGTTAGATTTGGCTTTTCAGGTTGGGGCTGTCATTCTTGTGATGGCGGCAATGGATTATTTTTATCAATGGTGGGAACACAAACAAAGTTTGAAGATGAGCAAAGAAGATATTAAGCAAGAGTATAAACAAACAGAGGGAAACCCAGAACTAAAAGGTAAGATTAAAGAACGCCAGAGAGCAATGGCAATGCGTCGTATGATGCAAGAAATTCCAAAAGCCGATGTTATTGTTACAAATCCAACACACTTTGCCGTGGCATTAAAATACGATAAGAGCTTAGTGGCGCCGATTTTGTTGGCAAAGGGCCAGGATTTTATTGCTGAACGCATCAAAGAGACTGCACGTGAGCATCGAATTGCCGTAGTTGAAAATAAACCCTTAGCCCGCGCTTTATATAAATCTGTAGACATTGGCAAAAGCATTCCTGCCGATTTATACCAAGCTGTCGCAGAAGTTTTAGCATACGTATACCGGTTGAAAAAACGATAGTATCTTACTTTTCATAATAGTTTTATGAGTAGAAATGAGGGCGTCATGCATGGCTGCTAGTTCATCTCCATTTACAAAAATATTACAATATAGTGATGTGATGGCAGCTGTTGGTGTAATTACCATTGTAATCATGATGATTATTCCTCTGCCGACTTTTTTGCTGGATTTGCTTTTGACGTTGAATATAACAGTAGCACTGGTTATTGTTATGGTTGCCATTTATAATATGGAACCATTGCAATTCTCTGTCTTTCCGTCTTTATTGTTGGTGACAACGCTTTTTCGTCTGGCATTAAATGTATCTTCTACACGCCTCATATTATTAGACGGATATGCAGGCGAAGTAATTATGTCATTTGGCAATTTTGTCGTTGGCGGAAATGCAGTTGTTGGATTTATTGTTTTTGTTATCTTAATTATTATTCAATTTATTGTTATTACCAAAGGTGCTGAACGTGTAGCCGAAGTTGCGGCGCGTTTTACCTTGGATGCTATGCCTGGTAAGCAGATGAGTATCGATGCTGACTTGAATGCCGGTTTAATTACCGATAACGAAGCCCGGCAGCGTCGAAAAAATATCCAACGCGAGGCGGATTTTTATGGCGCTATGGATGGCGCCAGTAAATTTGTCAAAGGGGACGCTATTGCAGCCATTGTCATTATTCTCATCAACATTGTTGGCGGATTTTTCATTGGTATGGTCAGCCGCAATATGGATGTTCTTCAGGCTTTGCAAACGTACACATTGCTTACGGTCGGCGAAGGTTTGGTGAACCAGATTCCGGCTTTACTCATATCCACAGCGACTGGTATTGTGGTAACCCGTGCCGCTTCTGAATCAAACCTTGGGCAGGATATTGTCAATCAATTGTTTACTAACCCTAGAATATTTTTTACTGTTTCTGCTGTACTTCTTATTCTTGGCTTGGTTCCTGGTCTTCCGGGGATTCCTTTTATTGTATTAAGTGTTTTGGCCTTTACTATTGCATTTATTTTGCGGAAAACAGCCCGTTCTGCAGCCGCAACCCAAGTGAATCAACAGGAACAGCAGGAAAAAGAAGAGGTTCGCAAGCCGGAAAATATTATCTCTTTGTTGCAGGTTGATCCAATGGAACTGGAAATAGGATATAGTTTGATCCCGATCGTGAACGCCAGTCAAGGCGGTGATTTATTGGATCGAATTGTAATGATCCGCAGACAATGTGCGTTGGAATTGGGTTTAATTGTACCTACAATTCGAATACGGGATAATATTCAATTAAAACCGAATGTGTATTTGATAAAACTGAAAGGCGTAGAGATTGCCCGCGGGGAACTATTACTTGATCATTACTTAGCTATGAATTCTGGCAATGCAAGTGAGGAAATATCTGGAATATCGACCAATGAGCCAGCATTTGGATTGCCAGCTATTTGGATAAAGGAAATCGATCGGGAACAGGCGGAGATGAACGGCTATACTGTCGTGGATCCCGTATCCGTATTAGCCACGCATTTAACCGAAGTCATTAAAACTCATGCTGCAGAAATTATCGGCAGACAAGAAGTTCAAACATTAGTTGATGCGATCAAACAACACAATCCAGCTGTTGTTGATGAACTTATCCCGCATCTCCTGTCGTTGGGCGATATTCAAAAAGTACTTGCCAATCTATTACGGGAACGAATTTCTATTCGAGATATGAAGTCTATACTCGAAACACTGGCTGACTATGCTCCAGTCACAAAAGATCAGGAAATACTAACCGAATATGTTCGGCAGGGTTTAGTAAGACAGATTTCTCAGCAATATGCCATGAATAACACCTTAACTTGTATCACTGTCGATCCACAACTGGAAAATAAAATTTCAGCTTCAGTTCAACGTACTGAGCATGGTTCATACGTTGCGTTCGAACCAATTTTAATGCAAAAGTTAATTGCCAATCTAAATATTGAATTATCAAAGTTAACCAACTTGGGTTATCAGCCAATTGTTTTGACCAGCCCCGCCGTTCGTTTATATTTTAGAAAATTGACGGAACGCATTGTATCAAATCTGGTTGTCTTATCCTATGCGGAAGTGGAAGCAAAAGTTGAAGTTCAGGCGGTAGGGATGGTGAGTATATAAATGAATGTAAAATTGTTTACTGCTGCAACGTTACAGGAAGCAATGCTGCAAGCCAAGAATGAATTAGGACGGGATGCCGTTATTCTTCATACCCGGCGTTTTCGTAAAGGAGGGTTTCTTGGCTTTTTCTCTAAGGAGATGGCTGAAGTATTAGCAGCGATTGAGACTGTGCGGCCCCAATCTGTTGAAAAACAACATCCTAGCATTACATCTTTACAATTGGAAATGGCTAGTATGCGAAAAACCTTGGAGCAAGTATTAACAAAAATGCCGGTTAAAGAAAACCAAACATCAACAGCTTTAGAATTTTTGCTCCAAAATGATATAGATTTGCAGATCGCAGAAAATTTACTTCAAGGTCTGCCGGAGGATCAATTAACTGCTGGACAAGAATCTGATTTTTTGCGCCGCGTGCTGTTAAAAAAAATTCATAGTTATTTGCAAAAAGTCGATGGAATTACCGTCTCTAAATCCGGCTGCAAAACAGTTGCTTTAATTGGTCCAACTGGAGTTGGCAAAACAACCACTATTGCAAAATTAGCGGCCACCTTTGCAATCAAAGAGGGACATAAGGTCGCGCTTATTACCGCTGACACCTACCGTATTGCTGCTGTGGAACAATTGAAGACTTATGGAGATATCATTGGAATTCCAGTTGAAATTGTTTACGACCCTGATGAACTCAAAGCGGCGCTCTTTCGCCACCAAGATAAAAATTTGGTATTAATTGATACGGCAGGGCGTAGTCCGCGCAATCAAAACCAAATAACAGAACTACAGTCTCTGCTGAGTGTTGATCCTTATATTGAGACTCACCTGGTTTTGAGCATGACGACAAAATATAGGGATGCGTTGGAAATTGTCAATAAATTTTCGCCTTGTTCGCCACAAAAACTTTTGTTTACTAAAATTGACGAGGCTGCCAGCATGGGTACAATTTTAAATCTGTTGTACCAGTTTCCAACTACACTATCTTATGTAACAACTGGTCAAAATGTACCTGATGACATAGAGTTGGCAAATCCTCAAAAGCTGGCAAATCTAATTTTGAGAGGATCATGATGCGCGATCAGGCTGATAAATTAAGACAAATGGTAAAAAACTCCTCACGGAGTAATACGGGAAGCATCATTAAAAGCAATTCGCATAAAGCAAGAGTCATCACGGTAACCAGCGGAAAAGGCGGGGTTGGAAAAACCAATTTCACTGTTAACTTGGCTTTGTCATTAGCAAATATTGCACAAAACGTATTGTTGATTGATGCTGATTTAGGTATGGCAAATGTTGATGTTGTGCTAGGATGTTCCACCAGATACAATATGCTTAATTTGCTGGAAGATAAGGTATCTTTACCGGATATCATTACAGAAGGCCCCCGAGGCATCAAATTTATGTCGGGCGGTTCCGGTATCTATGAATTGGCGAATCTTTCGAATTTGGAACTGCAGTATATCATTAAACAAATTGCATTATTCGATAACTGGGCTGATTTTATTCTAGTGGACACCGGTGCGGGTTTGAGCAGAAATGTGCTGAATTTTGTTATGGCAGCGGATGAAGTGATCGTAATAACAACTCCTGAACCTACAGCGATTACAGATGCTTATGCGATGATTAAGGCTTATGCAGGGAACCAGGGCATAGCTCCGGTTAATCTTGTCATTAACCGGGTAATGGATAATGAGGAAGGACAGCTTGTAGTTGATAAACTGACAAAAGTCGCTTCACGCTTTTTAGGTCAACAAGTGAAGAGCTTGGGAATGGTATATGAAGATCGCAATATGCGCCATGCAGTTAAGCAACAAAATCCATTAGTGCTGTCTTACCCTGATACTATTTCCACTCGCTGCATTGAAAATATTGCTCACCTTATGTTGTATGGAAATCCAGTGGCGCAACCCCGGGGAATCCGTGGTTTCTTTCATAAATTTTTAGACATGAAATGGTGAAAATCGCTGTAAAGGGGCGAATTCGTTATTAACAGTATACTATCGATCAACCAACTTTTTATCGTCGGACTTACTCCTGAAATGGCAGGGGAACAATATCATAGCCGTATTGAAGAAATTTATCCTGATTCATTGGTGATAGCCATGCCAATGAGCAAAGGATATCCCGTCATGCTTTCGAAGGGCACTACGTTTTATGGCAGAGTAACCTATAAAGGATCCGCCTACCAATTTTCCAGCACCCTTATTGAGAAAAAAGTGCACCCTTTACCTGTCTGGATTATTTCTCCACCAAGCAATATAAAACAAATTCAACAGCGAAATTTCGTTCGCATTGATGCGCGCTTGTCTGTAGGCCTGCAGGTTATTCAGCCAAATGATACTGCAGAAATGATGACAGTTATTTCTAAAGATATCAGTGGCGGCGGGATATTGCTGGTGGTGAAAAACAGATTATATACAGGAGATCACGTAAAACTTTCGATTGATCTTCCGACGTATCAACTTATTCGTTGCCACGGTCAAATTGTAAGGGTAGAAAAACCGCAAGAAGATCTTATGGTTTACTGGATAGCAATTCGCTTTACGGATATTCTGGAAAACGACCGGAGTAAAATTATTCAATACATTTTCAAAAAACAATTGGAGCGACGTCAACGAGGCTATTGATTTAAATATAGAAAGGACTGATCGCTTGATTAAGGTATTGGTTGTTGACGATTCCGCTTTTATGCGAAAAATATTATCTGACTTATTTGCAGCTGAGGACGATTTTACTGTCGTTGATGCTGCACGTAACGGAAAAGACGCACTGGAAAAAACAAAAAAATATAAGCCGGACGTCATTACAATGGATGTTGAAATGCCGATCATGGATGGAATACAGGCACTCGAAGCGATCATGAGAGAAACCCCGACGCCGGTTGTAATGGTAAGCAGCCAAACACGCGATGGAGCTGAAGCGACGATTCGTGCATTAAGCCTAGGTGCTGTAGATTTTATTGCGAAAACATCCGGACCAATTGGAAATATTGACGGAATACGCGATGATATCCTTCAAAAATGCCGTATGGCAGCGAATGTTAATGTAAAGCAGCTCTGTCTGCCCTTTACGGTACCGTCTATTGTTGCTAAACCTGCACCTGTATTCGGTAGTTCCAGCATAAGCAACGAAAAAATTGTTGTAATCGGAACGTCAACCGGCGGTCCAAGAGCATTACAGGAAGTGATTACAAAACTTCCCGGCAATCTGCCTTGCGGCATCCTTATTGTCCAGCATATGCCGCCTGGGTTCACCAAGTCGTTGGCAGACCGGTTAAACTCTTTGTCTTCTCTTAAAGTGAAAGAAGCAGAGCAAAATGATCCTGTTTCTCCGGGGGTCGTTTTACTTGCTCCGGGAGATTATCATATGACACTTGAGCGTCTTGGCGGAAAAATTGTTACTCGTTTAAACCAACAACCTCCAGTGGGAGGTCATAGACCAGCAGTGGATCCGATGATGGAGTCCGCAGTTCAGCTATATGGAGCGCGCACTGTCGGTGTGCTTCTTACCGGCATGGGCCGGGATGGCGCTAAAGGTCTGCAGATGATCCGGCAACGGAACGGGTATACGATTGCAGAAGATAAGTCAACCGCAGTTGTATTCGGTATGCCAAAGGCAGCGATTGAGTTGAACGCAGTGAATATGGTGCTTCCTATTTCTGAAGTAGCGGCAGAAATAGTCAAAGCAGTAATTAAATAACTTGGGGGTGCACAATGATGGATGTGAGTCAATATATGGTATTGTTCCTTGAAGAAGCTCGTGAACATTTGCAAAGCTTAAATCGATGCCTGCTGGATCTTGAAAATGACCCGGCTGATTTATCCGTTTTGGATGAAATATTTCGTAGTGCTCATACAATAAAAGGAATGTCGGCAACCATGGGGTATGCTGATATTGCTGAGTTAACCCATGAAATGGAAAATATATTGGATTTATTGCGTAAAGCGATCTTAAAAGCGAATCATTCAATTATAGATACTTTGTTCCAATGCGTGGATACTTTGGAACGACTAGTTGAAGATGTTGCGAATAATGAAACTTCAAACGCCGATATTCAAAGTCTTATAAAAAAGTTATCTTCCCTGGCAGAAAATCCTTCGCCGGCATATCCATCCACAATTGAAAAACCAATTCTTATCGCCACTTTCAACGAAACGAACCTGACCAGTACAGAGATCAGCCTTATTACAAGTGCGCAACGACAAGGATTATGCGCTTTTGAGGTTCAAGTTGTGTTGCGGGCTGATTGTTTGTTGAAATCGGCTAGAGCTTATATGGTTATGAATGCCGCCGAGGAATTAGGTGATATCATCAAAACAGTTCCTTTGACAGAGGATTTGGAAAATGGTCATTTTGACCAGCAATTTCAATTTATCCTTCTTTCCTCAGTCGACTCTGAAAAAATTAAAGACGAGATCTTATCTATATCCGAAATTGAAACAGTAACTGTCTTGCCTTGCATTATTTCGGAAGATGCGGCAATCGAACAATTCATGGAACCGGAAACTGTTCAGGAAAACAATATTGCAGAAAAATTGACATCTTCGTCAACACCGCTTCGCAGCAATCCAGCATTAAACGAAAAGCGAATAAGAGGGGGACAATCGGTTCGTGTTGATATTGATAAATTAGATAGTTTGTTGAATTTAGTGGGAGAATTAGTCATTAACAAAACAAGGTTAGAACAAATTGGCACTTCGCATAAACTTGGTGACTTGACGGAAACAATTGAACAAATTGACCGTGTGACTACGGATTTGCAAAGTGTTGTTATGAAAGTTCGCATGGTTCCTGTAGGTCAAGTTTTTAACCGGTTTCCGCGCATGGTAAGGGACTTATCGCATGAATTAGGCAAAGAGATTAATTTAATCATTCAGGGCGAAGACACAGAATTAGACCGGACGGTTATTGATGAAATTGGTGATCCGCTTGTCCATTTGTTGCGCAATGCGGTTGATCATGGAATAGAACGTCTTCCCGAACGGAGATCCAGCGGTAAAGAAGCTGTTGGCGAAGTCCGTCTGATCGCAAGGCATGAAGGCAATAACGTCATTATTCTGGTTGAAGATGATGGCAAAGGAATTGATGCTGCTTCAATCAAAGAAAAGGCCTTGAAAGGCGGTTTTATCGCCAAAACAGATGCAGATAAAATGGATGACCAAGAACTGATTAATCTTTTATTTTTACCTGGATTTTCCACCGCAGCAGCTGTCACTGATGTATCTGGCCGTGGTGTTGGAATGGATGCGGTAAAAACAAAAATTGAGACTCTTGGCGGTACAGTAGAAATTGAAACAAAAGTTGGCCGTGGAAGCAAATTTATCATTAAATTGCCTCTTACATTAGCAATTATTCAAGCGTTATTGGTTCGTGTCTGCAAGGAAATATATGCGATACCGCTTAGTTCTATCGACAGTACGATCCATCTTAAACCGGAAGATATTAAAACGGTGCAAGGCAAAGAAGTAATCTTGCTGCGCGGACAAATCATACCGATCATTCGCTTAGATGCAGTATTGAACGTTCCTCCCGACAATAAAGAACAAAGTGATTTATTTATTGTTATTGTTCATGTAGGACAACAAAAGGCAGGAATCATTGTTGACGATTTAATCGGACAACAGGAAATCGTGATTAAATCTCTTGGCAGTCTTTTGAAAAGTATTAAAGTGATTGCTGGAGCAACGATCCTTGGAAATGGACAGGTTGCCCTGATTCTTGATGTAGGTTCTGTAATGAAATAAAACCGACTTAAATGGGGGTGTTAGTATGTCACAAAATAATGATTCTAATGAGGAAATCCAGTTGGTGATCTTTCGTTTGGGCTCGGAAGAATATGCGTTTGATATTCTTACAGTTCAAGAAATAAAACGCATGACCGACATAACAAGAGTTCCGCATACTCCTGAATACATAAAAGGAGTTATTAATCTTCGCGGCAGTGTCTTGCCTGTTTTAGATTTAAAAACAAGGATGAATTTACTACCAACTCCAATTACGGAAGATACACGCATCATTATCATAAAAACCGAGCAGGTATTCGTAGGCATACTGGTAGATGCTGTTTCGGAAGTTGTTTCAATGAAATGTTCAGAAATAGAACCACCGCAGGGAAGCGGTTCTATAGTGACAGAAAATTACGTTAAGGGCATTGGAAAATTGGGCGATCGATTGCTTATCATACTGAATCCTCAAAGCATCGTTGACGTAGTTTAATTCATGTTATGTAAATATAACTTTTGACTGAGGTGAATATATTGTGTGAGGATATTTTAAACTTGTCGGCAATGCAGTTGGATGCTTTGCGTGAAGTCGGAAATATAGGCGCTGGCAATGCAGCGACGGCACTATCGCAAATTATCAATCATAAAATTGATATGACTGTTCCCCGCGTAGCTATTTTACCCCTTGGCGATGTTCCCGACGTAGTTGGCGGAGCGGAAGTTATGGTGGCTGGTGTATACTTAAAAGTATATGGTTTGGCTCCGGGAAGTATTCTTTTTCTTCTGCCGTATGACAGTGCATTTTATCTTGTCGATATGCTGATGGGACGAAAACACGGAGAAACTAAAACCTTAAGCGCTATGGATGAATCTGCGTTAATGGAGATCGGCAATATTTTAGCAGGTTCATATTTAAATGCTTTATGTCATTTTACTCATATGACTCTGTTGCCATCAATTCCGGCATTGGCTGTTGATATGGCAGGTGCACTGCTGAGCGTAATGCTAATACAATTGGGACAAGTGGGGGATCATGCGTTGGTAATTGAAACCGAATTTAGCACAGAATCCAGCGGAGTCAAAGGTCATTTCTTTCTTGTTCCCGATCCCGGCTCTTTGGGAACAATTCTCACGGCAATTGGGGTGAGGAGTTGATGGCAGAATTAATAAAAGTTGGAATGGCGGATTATAAGGTCGGCAGCAGCCCCGATACCTTAATCAGCTATGGTTTGGGATCATGCGTTGGGATTGCATTGTTTGATCCGATAGCCAAAGTGGGAGGCTTGTCTCATATCATGCTGCCAGATAGTTCCTCAGCGCGCTTAGTCGAAAATCCGGCCAAATTTGCTGACAGTGCCATTCCCTTGATGCTAAATGATATTCTTCGCTTAGGTGGAAACAAAACACGTCTTTGGGCAAAAATTGCCGGTGGTGCGCAAATGTTTACATTTGCAAACACTATGGAAATCATGCGGATTGGCGATCGAAATACGGATGCGGTTATTTCCATTCTTAGAGAATTGAACATTCCTTTGCTGGGCAGAGATACAGGAGGAAATTACGGTAGGACAGTAGAATTAAAATTAGACATAGGAATTTTCAGAGTGAAAACGATCGCCAAAGGTGAAAAAGATTTGTAATAGGGAGTGGGTGCAATGTTTAAATGGCGCTTTTCCCTGGCTGTTGCAGGTCTCGCCGGGATTCTAACTTGTTTATTCGGGATATTTCAGCAAACCAGGCTGGAAACTCTTTTTTTTAGAACAATTGTTTCCGTATGCATTTTTTCAATAGCCGGGTTTTTGATTGCAATTTTATTAAATCGTTTTTTTCGTTATCTGCTGGACAACTGTCAAACGAAAGGTACACAGGTAGACGTGACAGCGGGAGAGAGTTTGAATACTGACGCTCCTCACTTATCCTCTGAATTTACTCCACTTTCTCCAGGAAATGTGAAACAAGTTTTCCGACCGAAAAATTAATTTCTTGAGGGAGCCGGGTGTTAAGATATAATGATGGAAAAAACAGAATGCATGGAATTAGACCCGAGTGTTTTATGGTATCAATATCGGCAGACCAACAATATGGATTTGAAAGAAAAGTTAATCGAATATTATTTGCCGCTTGTTAGAATTGTAGCTGGCCGTATTGCCATTGGATTGCCTCACCACGTCGATAAAGATGATTTAATCAATAATGGTTTTTTTGGTTTACTTAATGCTATTGAGCGATTTGATATCGAAAGAGGAGTAAAATTTGAAACCTATGCAGCCACTAGAATTAGAGGTTCTATTTTAGATGCTATCCGTGCTCAGGATTGGATTCCGACGTCATTGCGTCAAAAAGCGCGAGCCTTTGAAGAAACACTAGGTAAACTGGAGAATCAATTAGGACGTTCAGCGACTGACGATGAAATTGGAGCTGCTCTGTATTTGAATCCTGCGGAATTGCGAGCGTTAATCAACCAACTCAATGCGTGCACAGTCATTTCTTTAGACGAATTCGTACAGTCAACAGTTTTACCTCACCAAACACCCGGGCCTTTGCAATTGACTGAAGAACAAGAAGTAAAAACTACTTTGGCACATTCAATTAGTAAATTGCCCGAAAAAGAACGAACTGTTATTTCACTTTATTATTACGAGGAATTAACTTTAAAAGAGATCAGTTTGATACTCCATTTGTCGGAGGCGCGTATTTCTCAATTACACACCAAAGCACTTTTCCGCTTGCGCGGTTCCTTGGCTCATATGAAAACAAGTTTACTATAATTGTGTTTGGAGGTTCTATGGTAAACAATGATAGTCCGGTTGAAGGTGCCGATGAAAACGATATTTCTCGCGATGGGTATTATACAATAGCATTAAGCGATGCAGGTGTTTATTTAATGGTACATCCGCCTGAAGCGAATGGATCGCCGGTAAAAGACAGCATGATCATTATGGATTTGAAAAATCGCGATATCGATGATTATCAATATCCTTTGATTATTAAGACTGTCCGGGAAGCCAAGGGTATCCCGGTTAAGATTGCCGAAGCGCCACAATCTCCAGGTAACCCTGATATTCATGTTCTTGTAACTCGTGATCGCATGGAAGCATCTTTACATATCTTTTTACCTCAACGCTGTCGTCCGCTATTCATTGAAGAGGTCTTTGAAAAGATCCGTCAATCAGGCGTTATTTGTAATTTGGATGAAGATGCGATACACAAAGCCTTTCAACGTCCCGGAATAACTGTAGTCTGTGCAAGAGGTACTCCTCCCCAAAATGGTAATGATGCACAAATCAAGTATTTCATTGATTTAGCAACCAAAGGAAAGCCAGTCGAAATCGAACACGGGCGGGTAGATTTTAAAAATTTGAACCTGTTTACGACTGTTAAGGAAGGCGAACTCATTGCCGAAAAGCTGCCCCCAACACCCGGTATCAGCGGCTTAGATGTTCTTGGACAAATTGTACATGCAAAACCCGGGAAAGATATTCCATTTCCTTTGGGGAAAAATGTGCTCATTAAAAATAATACGCAAATAGTTTCAGCACTAGCCGGCCAACTTCTGCTGAAAAACAATAAAATCCATGTCATTCCTATCATTGAGGTCAATGGTGATGTCGATTTATCAACCGGCAACATTCATTTTAGCGGCAATGTGATCATTCATGGTTCTGTACAACCCGGTTTTAGCGTTAAAGCAGAAGGAGATGTCGACATTACCGGCACAGTCAGCGGAGGAACCATCGAAGGGAATAATGTCAAGATCCGGATGGGAATACAGGGGATGCAGCAAGGTTATATTCGTGCCGCTGTGGATCTATCAACACACTTTATTGAAAATGCCACTGTATTTGCCGGACGGGATATATTTGTCAGTGATGTAATTTTACATAGTCACGCCAGTGCAGCACGAAAGATTGTTGTAAATGAGAGGCGAGGGTTGATTATTGGCGGTGAGGTATCTGCAGGAGAAGAAATTCAAGCAAAAATCGCGGGTACGTCTACCGCATCCAATACGGACTTGCAAGTAGGAGTAAATCCACTGCAACGGGAAGAGTATGCTCATCTGCGCAAAAATTTGAAAATAAAACAAGCAAACTTAGATCAAACGCAAAAGGCGCTAGCTATCCTTAAGTCGTTTGACCAAGCAGCATTGACACCGGAAAAACGCGAAATGTCACTCCGACTTACAAAAACAAATTTTCAACTTATGGGACAAGTCGATACTATGCAAAACAGAATTAAAGAAATTGAGCAAAGTTTTATGGAAATGCGCAATGGTCGTATACGAGTATCCGATACCGTACATCCGGGTGTGAAAATTGTTGTTGGCACACTTGTTAAACCGATTAGGGAAACAATACGTTACGTTACATTCTATTCTGAGGACGGAGAAATACAATCGGGGCCTTACCACTAAATAGTTTTGATTGTTGAGGATACGCTCAGGTTTTACAAACTGTTAACAAAGATAATTGCAGGTGAAAACAAATGAGCATTCGTCCCATTGATCTGCAGGTGCTGATTCCGCGAGTGGCAGAGATTGGCAAAGTTCAACAGATTAGTGATCGGCAAATGTTGCTGCAACAACAGCAATTTGCTGATCACTGGATTCATATTGCCGATCTTCGCAGCAGCCAAGTGCAAAATGTTCATAAACCTGAAGCAAAAAAAGTGCATGTTGAGAACCAAAATGAGAAATCTTTTGCAAATTCGGAGCAACATTATGAAAACGATCACCCAGCTAAAGATGAAGATTCTGACAGGTTAGTGGTTTGTAATCATCCTTCAACTGACGATCCGATTCGTGGTCATATTGTTGACATTAAAACATGACGAGGTGCCATGACTATGTTTACTGGTTTGATTGTAACTCTGCTTATTACCCTTTTTGTCATTTTTTTCATTTATTATAAGCGAGATATGTTGATCCGCCTATTTTCACTGAGAATTGAAGATCCAACCCTGCAACTTCAAAACCAATTACAAGATACAGCCAATACAATAATTGATCGTCTTGAGACGCAAATAACACAATTGGAATATTTATTGGAAGAAGCGGATAAACGCATTGACATTCTTAATCAACAACTTCAAGAGGCCAAACACTGTACCAATAATCCGGGAGGTTCATCTCGAACCGAACCGGATTATTCTGTTGAACGCGAAGTCAGTAATGAAAGCGCATTATCGAAGGAAATCGTATCAGAAGCTAAGAATACGGAAAATTTGAATAAACAAGACTTAATTGAAGAAAAAAATCGCCGCCAATTGGTGTTAGGATTAGCGGAACAAGGATATACAATTACAGAAATTGCCAAAGCGACGGCCATCGGTAAAGGCGAAATAATGCTGTTGCTGCAATTGAATAAAAAGTAATCGCTCATAAATAATGGCATCTCTTGTTTTATCACGATAGTTATGATATAATTTGTTCCGGTGTAAAATACACACGTATTCCAATTTCAACGACTGTTCCGGGTCACCGGTTAAGCTGAAAAACGCGGAATGCGGCGGAAAAACAGGAGGTTATGAAAAATGGCAGTTATCTCAATGAAACAACTTTTGGAAGCGGGTGTTCATTTTGGACATCAAACCAGAAGGTGGAACCCCAAAATGGCTCCTTACATTTTCACAGAACGCAATGGTATCTATATTATCGACTTGCAAAAAACTGTGAAAAAAGTTGAAGAAGCCTATAATTTTGTTCGCCAGGTGGCCGAAGAAGGCAAAACAATTTTATTCGTTGGCACCAAAAAACAGGCTCAAGAAGCAGTGAAAGATGAAGCAGTGCGTTGTAATATGTATTATGTTAATGAGCGTTGGCTCGGTGGCATGCTAACCAATTTTCAGACCATTCAAAAACGAATTGGTCGACTGCGTGAGTTGGAAAATATGGAAACTAATGGTATATTTGATGTTCTTTCTAAAAAAGAAGTTTTGACTTTACGCCATGAAATGGAACGTTTGCAAAAGTTTTTGGGCGGTATCAAAACCATGGGTAAATTACCGGGAGCGTTATTCATAGTTGATCCGCGTAAAGAACGAATTGCAGTAGCTGAAGCACGTAAATTGTCTATTCCGATCGTTGGTATTGTTGATACAAACTGCGATCCGGACGAGATTGATTATGTTATCCCTGCTAATGATGATGCAATCCGTGCAGTTAAGTTGCTTTGCGGTAAGATGGCTGATGCAATGTTAGAAGGGCGTCAAGGAGAACAAGTCGAAGAATAAAGATTTCACTGAAATAAAACTTAGTTTTTATGCTAAGTTTTTAGGACGCAGGCACAAGCCTTGATCGTTCTTATGTGGTCAGAAAGTATAATAATGTACTTTCCGTTAGACTGGTAAAGGTAAGGGCTTGTGTACTACGCCGCCCTTACCTTTAATAGCAGACAGGAGGATTATGATGATTACAGCTGATATGGTAAAAGAATTACGGGAACGCACTGGTGCAGGGATGATGGACTGCAAGAAGGCATTGGTAGAAATGAATGGCGATATGGAAAAATCGATCGATCATTTGCGTGAAAAAGGTCTGGCTGCAGCAGCAAAAAAAGCCGGCAGGATTGCCAGTGAAGGTTTAGTGGAAGCTTACATTCATGGTGGCGGTCGGATTGGCGTATTGCTGGAAATAAACTGCGAAACCGACTTTGTTGCAAAAACAGATGATTTTAAAGCGCTTGTAAAAGACATTGCAATGCAAATAGCAGCAGCTAATCCACTATACGTAAAGCGGACGGAAGTGCCGGCGGAAACATTGGAGCACGAAAAAGAAATACTTCGTGCACAAGCCCTGAATGAAGGGAAACCGCCCCATATTGTAGATAAAATGATTGAGGGACGTATAGAAAAATTCTATAAAGAAGCTTGTCTTTTGGATCAAGCTTTCATCAAAGATACGGATAAAACAATCAGCCAATTGATTACAGAAAAAATCGCTAAAATTGGCGAACAAATCTCAGTTCGAAGGTTTACACGTTATCAAATGGGTGAGGGGTTAGAAAAGAAATCGGATGACTTTGCTGCAGAAGTCGCCTCCATAACCAAACAACCATGTCCATGACATTGTGATTAGAAGACCCGGTTTACGCCAAGCTTTGCTAGCGACGGCACAAGACGCGGGTTGCACTTATGTCACAGAAAGTAATTTTACTTTCTGTAAGACTATTAAAATAAAAAGAACACCTTTTGTGTTCTTTTTATTTTAATAAGGCAAGACTGTGAAAATTTACAGTTCCAAAAGGATTTAAAGAATGAATTGTAGAAAATGTTTTCTACAGAAGCTTTAAGGTTCGGAAAAGGCAATCTTCTTCGAACCTTAAAATAAAAGAATGAACGGAACATTATGGATAGGCTAGAAAAATAACGGAGGATTGACCATGGCATATAAACGCATCGTATTAAAACTCAGTGGAGAAGCACTAGCTGGCGGTAAAGGATTTGGCATAGATCCGGATACGGTGGATTCTATCGCGCGACAAATCAAAGAAGTCAAAGCGACCGGACTTGAAGTAGCTGTTGTTGTCGGCGGAGGCAATCTTTGGAGAGGATTGGCCGGCAGCTCAAAGGGTATGGATCGCACAACCGCCGATTATATGGGGATGTTGGCAACAGTCATGAATTCACTGGCTTTACAGGATGCTTTAGAAAATTGCGGGGTCGATACGAGAGTCCAAAGTGCAATTGAGATGCGTCAAATAGCGGAACCGTACATTCGCCGCCGCGCTATACGTCACTTGGAAAAAGGCCGTGTAGTTATTTTTGCTGCCGGCACCGGTAACCCATATTTTTCAACAGATACTACTGCTGCTTTACGTGCGGCAGAAATCGAAGCAGATGTTATTCTAATGGCAAAGAAAAATACAGATGGCGTATATGATAGCGATCCGCGTCATTGTCCGGACGCAAAGAAATTTGAAGAACTTGCATACATCGAGGTTTTGCAGCGGGGCTTAGGCGTTATGGATTCTACTGCAACATCTTTGTGCATGGACAACAACATTCCACTTATCGTCTTTAGTATTGATAAGCCGGGAAATATTTTACTGGCGGCGCTTGGTAAAAATATTGGTACAATCGTAGGAGGGACGAAAAATGGCAATGAAGAAAATTTATAATGACCATGAAGACAAAATGAAAAAAACCTTGGATTCTTTACGCAAAGAATATTCTTCTTTGCGTGCTGGTCGCGCTACAACCGGGTTATTGGACAAAATAACCTTGGAGTACTACGGCACGCCCACGCCAATTGGCCAAATCGCCGGAATTACCGTGCCTGAACCAAGAATGCTGGTGATACAACCATGGGAAAAATCGATGCTGGGAGCCATTGAGAAGGCAATTTTGAAGTCGGATCTCGGTTTATCTCCTAACAATGATGGCGTTGTTATTCGCTTGAATATTCCGCAGCTAACGCAGGAACGCCGAACAGAATTAGTTAAAGTAATCCACAAAAAAGCGGAAGAGGCGCGTGTAGCAATAAGAAACTTACGCCGTGATGCAAATGATACTGTGAAAAAGATGGAAAAAGATAAGCTTGTTACTGAAGATGAGGCAAAAAAAGCACAGGATGAAATGCAAAAATTGACGGATAAATATATAAAAGAAGCGGATCATATTATGAATTCTAAAGAAAAAGAAATTATGGAAGTGTGATATTTGGATACAATTGGACATCCGCTGGAAATGGTTATTCAACAGTTGAACGCTTTACAATACCAATATAACGTGGTACTGACGCGACCTGCACGCGGCCTGCAACCGGAAAGTAATTCCTGCCTTTATGTAATTAGACAGTTAATTTCAGATGATGGTGTTTATCATCTTATTGCGGCATCTAAAATGAAAAAAATATCATGAAGGCTTCGAAAACTTCAAAATTCGTGTTTTCGAAGACGAATATGTTCATGCAGTGCCTGTGCGGCGGTTTGCCCTGTTGGTGCTATTAAAGCTCCATAAACGGAACCCCCTCGCGAGAGGGGGTTTGCTTTTCCAACTGAAGTAGCGGGAGGTCTGGCAATGTGGAAAAAGTTGTTCGGTAATAAGCAACCGAAGTCCTCTGGTACAATTCAAAACAATGACGGCCTGGATCCGGCAAAAATACCTCAGCACGTGGCAATTATTATGGACGGAAATGGGCGATGGGCGCAAAAACGCGGACTTCCTCGTACTATGGGACATAGAGCCGGTGTGGAGTCGTTAAAAAAAATAGTAAAAACAGCTTCAGATATTGGCGTTAAAGTTTTAACAGCCTATGCATTTTCCACAGAAAATTGGAATCGGCCTTCTGACGAAGTTAGTTTTCTCATGAGATTATTTATAGAAGCATTGGAAAATGAGATTGCAAATCTTCAGAGTAACAATGTTCTGATTCGTTTTAGCGGAGAAACCGGCGTTCTAGCGCCAGAACTACAAACTACGATTGCCAAAGCTACACAACGTACAAAAGATAACACCGGTCTTGTTCTGAACTTGGCTATTAATTATGGAAGCCGGGCTGAAATCACGCGTGCTGTGAAATTGATAGCACAAGACGTTATTGACGGTCAAATTAAAATGGAAGATATTTCCGACCAAACGATTGCCAGAAACTTGTACACCGCTGATCTACCCGACCCTGATCTTTTAATTCGCCCTAGCGGAGATTTGCGAATTAGCAATTTTTTATTGTGGCAATTGGCGTACACGGAATTTTGGTTTACCACAACAAATTGGCCCGATTTTACCTCAGAACTTTTTATTCAGGCAGTCCGCGATTTTCAACATCGTGAAAGACGGTTTGGCGGATTGAAAAAATCAAAGTAGGTGTTTTATGCTGGGAAAACGTGTATTAACGGCTGTTTTAGGCGTGCCGTTAGCTGTTTATGTCATTAACTATGGCCAATGGTTATTTTTCGTTATGATTTTATTATTGGCTCTTATTGCATGGAAAGAGTTTTCAGCAATGTTAAAACGCAAACAAATTCCGGTATCGCATTATATCGGAATTATTGGCATTGTTTTTCTTCTTGGCTGTGCTTGGCAAGGAAATGTTCAGGAATTTACAATGATCATCACGGCAGTCATTCTGTCTGTGATGGCGCGTGTTGTATTTGGCAGCGGCTCTTTTACGATAGCAAGCGCTGCATATACAATTATGGGTTTTCTTTATATCGGCTTACCCTTTTCACATTTCTTGATGCTGCGCATATTGGATCAAAATCAACAAATAGCAACATTCTTTGGGTTTATTCCGCAAGGTGCTGCTTATCTTTGGCTGCCTTTTATCGGTACATGGGCCAGCGATACTTTTGGCTATTTCGTCGGTACATTTTTGGGCAAACACAAATTATGTCCGGTTATTAGTCCGGCAAAAACAGTTGAGGGCGCAGCAGGCGGCTTAATTGGCAGTATTTGCGGGGTTATTTGTATTGGCTTACTATTCCATCTGCCGCTTTTTCATCTGTTTATTGTTGGAGTATTAGTAGGGATAGCTGCTCCGGCTGGTGACCTTGTAGAATCAGCTCTTAAACGATTTACCGGGGTAAAAGACTCAGGCCGCCTTTTACCAGGCCATGGCGGCGTATTGGATCGCTTTGACAGCGTTATGTTTGCAGTACCTGTGGTCTATTATTACATTTATTTCAATGTGCTTTTATAGTTTTTGATGCACGGAGGAGGGAAATCAAGATGCAAAACATAGCAATTCTCGGTAGTACCGGTTCTATTGGTACTCAGGCCCTCGAAGTGATTGCTGCAAATCAACATCAATTTTCAGTTAGTGCCTTAGCTGCTTATCAAAATGATGTTTTGTTAGAGGAACAAATTGAATTTTTCAAACCACAAATTGCTGTTCTTGTTGATAAACAATCTGCAGACAGACTCGTGCGGCGTTATAAAGGGCAGACAACCATTTTATGTGGACAGGAAGGTTTGCTGGCTGCTGCTACGCAAACGAAAACGAATACAGTATTGACATCTCTTGTAGGATTTGCCGGTTTGGAACCAACTTTGGCCGCAATAAATGCAGGAAAAACGATCGCATTAGCCAACAAAGAAACTCTGGTTGCCGCCGGAGAATTGGTCACTTCGCTAGCAGCTGAAAAGAATGTGTCCATTCTGCCGGTAGACAGCGAACACAGTGCGATTTTACAATGCTTGCAAGGCGAGCGTCGGCAAAATATAAGCCGTATTATCCTGACTGCTTCTGGAGGCCCTTTTAAGGGTTTTACCAGAGAACAATTAGAAAAAGTTACAGTCATTGACTGTCTAAAACACCCGAATTGGTCCATGGGAAAAAAAATTACAATTGATTCCTCAACAATGGTTAATAAAGGTTTGGAAGTAATTGAGGCTAAATGGTTGTTTTCAGTTGATTATGACCAAATTGACGTAGTTATTCATCCACAAAGCATTGTTCATTCCATGGTTGAATACTCGGATGGTGCGATCATAGCTCAACTCGGCATGCCGGATATGAGACTCCCTATACAATATGCATTTACGTTTCCGGATCGTAATCCTTCGACATTTCCAAGACTGGATTTGACACAAATGCAGCCACTCTCGTTTTATCCTCCGGATAATATTGCTTTTCCGGCTTTGCAAATGGCTTTTCGCGCAGGGAGAACCGGTGGCACACTGCCTTGTGTTTTCAATGCGGCCAATGAAGTTGCCGTCGCAAGTTTTTTGGCCGATAAAATACGTTTTTTAGATATTACCAGCTTAATTCATGTTACAATGGAAAAGCATACAACAATAAGTCGCCCTACTTTTGGGGACATTATTGCTGCTGATGCGTGGGCCCGAAAATATGCTGAAGAACTAATCCATGATATGCATTCCTAATTGGATGTAAAGAAAAATAACAGGCAGGTGAACTCTCTTTGTCAATAACAATCGTGGCGACCATTCTTGTTTTTGGTTTATTAGTCTTTGTACATGAGTTCGGACATTTTATTGTTGCAAAAATGGTAGGTATGCGTGTCGATGAATTTGCTATTGGTTTTGGTCCTAAGGTTGTCGGGCGAAAATACGGTGAAACTCTTTATTCGCTCCGTGCAGTTCCATTAGGAGGCTTCAACAAGATTGCCGGAATGGACCCCGAAGAGGAACACGACGAAAAATCATTTTGTGTGAAACCAATTTGGGCACGAATGGCAGTTATTGTTGCTGGATCAGTAATGAATTTCTTACTCCCGATTATATTGTTTGCTTCTATTTTTTTTGCAGCGGGAATAGATACCCCATCCCAAGAACCAATATTGGGGAAAATATTTGCGGATAAACCGGCAGCTCGTGCAGGTCTTTTAACTGGTGATCAGGTCCTAACCATAAACGGAAATTCAACAGAGAGTTGGAAGGACTTTGTGAGCACTATTCAAAATAACCCGGACAAGCAACTTGCCGTTCGTATTTTACGGAATGGCGTCATAGTAGAAACGACAGTCGTACCTGAATTTGATGAAAAAGCGAATAAAGCAATTATTGGTGTAATGCCGAAAATTGATCATTATGATCCAGGTGCTTTTGAATCGATAAGCCTGGCTGTCAACAGAACCATTTCAATAATGGGCGGGATGGTCGTCAGTCTTGGACAAATGATCACTGGCAAAATCGCCGCTGATGTGGCCGGACCAATAGGGGTGGCGCAAATGACCGGGGAAGTAGCGCAAATGGGCTTAGTTCCTTTATTTCAATTTGCGGCTTTTCTTAGTCTGAACTTGGGAATTATCAATCTTCTACCAGTTCCCATGCTTGATGGCGGTCATCTTGTTGCACTTGCTATTGAAGGAGTTCGTGGCAAACCAATGAGTGCGCAAAAAATGAGGATCATACAGATGATTGGTTTTATTTTGCTGATGTTACTCATGTTTTTAGCGACATTTAAAGATATTGCGAGGCTTAAACTATTATAAAAGCAGGTGGAAAATAATAATGGAGAGAAAGAAGACACGGTTGCTGCACCTTGGTGCGATGGCTGTAGGCGGTTTATCGGCCATCACCGTACAGTCGATGACCAATACAAAAACGGATGAAATCCAGGCAACCATTGCCCAAATTAAACGATTAGAGGCGGTTGGCTGCGACATCGTCCGGGTGGCAGTGCCGGATATGACTTCTGCACAAGCTATTGACAAAATTAAGGACGGAATTTCCATTCCGCTTATTGCAGATATTCACTTCGACTATCGATTGGCTCTTGAAGCCCTGGAACGCGGAGTCGATGGCTTGCGGCTAAATCCTGGAAATATTGGGGATCCGGATCAGGTAGCCGCTGTTGTTCGCGCAGCAAAAAAGAAATCCATTCCAATCCGAATAGGCGTTAATGCCGGATCCTTAGATAAACATATATTAGCCAAACACGGAGGCCATCCGACTCCGGAAGCATTGGTGGAAAGCGCACTTGGACACGTACGCTTGCTGGAAAAACTAAATTTTTATGATATCAAAATTTCTTTAAAAGCTCATAACGTGCCATTAACAATCGCTTCTTACCGCCTCATGTCTTCTACAGTTGATTATCCGCTTCATTTGGGGATTACGGAAGCAGGAACGGTCAGTTCCGGCACCATTAAGTCAGCAGTTGGCATCGGCGCGCTTTTAGCGCAAGGTATTGGTGATACAATACGTGTTTCCTTAACCGGCGATCCCGTCGAAGAAGTAAAAGTTGGAAACCAGATATTAAAAGCATTGGGTTTGAAAGAATATGGTCCAACAATTATTTCCTGTCCAACCTGCGGACGTTGCAATATTGATTTACCGTCGTTAGCTGCCGAGGTGGAGAAAAAACTTGCTACGGTACACAAACCGATCCAAGTAGCCGTAATGGGTTGTGTTGTAAATGGACCGGGGGAAGCCCGGGAAGCAGATATCGGTATTGCCGGCGGCAAAGGGGAAGGTCTGCTATTTCGCAAAGGTGAAGTTATTTGTAAAGTGCCTGAAAATGAACTATTACCGTTATTGCTATCTGAAATAGATAAACTGTCTGAGGAGGACAATTAATATGATGCGAGTATCACGTTTGTATGCGCCTACACTACGCGAAACACCTGCTGAAGCCGAAATTCCCAGTCATCAGTTAATGCTTCGTGCTGGTATGATACGCAAGGCTGCAGGAGGAATTTACTCCTATTTGCCTCTTGCTTTACGGATTTTAAAAAAAATCGAAGCGATTGTTCGTGAAGAAATGAATGAAATAGATGCACAAGAATTGCTCATGCCAATTATTCAACCTGCGGAAATTTGGCAGGAAACTGGCCGTTGGGATGTATATGGGGATGAAATGTTTCGTCTTTGTGACCGGCATAAACGAAATTTCTGTTTAGGGCCTACGCATGAAGAAATGATCACCACTCTTGTGCGCGGTGATGTTCGTTCCTACAGGCAGCTTCCATTGACGCTTTATCAAATTCAAAACAAATATCGCGATGAAATACGCCCACGGTTTGGTCTAATGCGCGGCAGAGAATTCATTATGAAAGACGCTTATTCTTTTGATCGTGACGAAGCTGGCCTTACGGCCAATTATAACAAAATGTATACTGCGTATACTAATGTCTTTACGCGTTGCGGCCTAAATTTCCGTCCGGTCGAAGCCGATTCTGGCGCCATAGGCGGAAGCGGATCTCATGAGTTTATGGTGATTGCTGAATCGGGCGAAGCTTCTATTGTCTATTGCCCAGCTTGTGATTACGGCGCAAATGTTGAAAAAGCTGAGCTTCACACTATTGTCCCACAACAAGAAGAAATGTTGCCCCTGGATATAATAGACACCCCTAAAATGAAGACAATTGAGGCGATAAGCGCTTACTTGAACATTGCTCCGCAAAAAACAATTAAAGCGATGGCTTATCAAAATGAAAATGGATTAGTTATTGCCTTAGTCCGGGGTGATCATGAAGTCAACGAAATTAAACTGATTAATGCACTTGGATGTATAGACTTAACATTGGCTAATGAAGAGGCGATAGCAGAAGCAATGCAGAGTGCTGCTGGGTTTATTGGTCCCATTGGATTACAGGAGGTCATGATTGTTGCGGATAGCACTGTAATGGAAATGTATAATGCGGTTTGCGGCGCAAATCTCCCTGACAAGCATTATATTCATGTCAACCCCAGCCGGGATTTTAAGCCTAACAAGGTTATTGACATTCGATTAATCCAGGAAAATGACCCTTGTCCGCATTGCGGTCATCCCGTTAAAATGGCACGGGGCATTGAAGTAGGTCAAGTTTTCAAGCTGCATACAAAATATAGCCAGGCATTGCAGGCCACTTATCTGGACGAAAAAGGAAAAGAAACTCCGATGGTCATGGGTTGTTATGGAATTGGTGTCAGCCGTACAATGGCAGCTGCAATTGAACAGCATAATGATGAACATGGCATTATTTGGCCGGTGCCGATTGCGCCTTATCATACCGTCATTATCCCAATTAACTCGAAAGATGAAGCCCAAATGCAGTTAGCGGAGACAGTCTGTAAGGCGTTAAACCAGGAAAATGTAGAAGCGATCCTGGATGATCGGAATGAACGCGCCGGGGTAAAATTCAAAGATGCTGACCTTATTGGTTATCCATTGAAAATTGTAATCGGCCCGAAAACATTACAAGAACAAGTTTTTGAAGTGAAAGTTCGCCGTACAGGTGAAGTCATTTTCCTTAGCCTGGAGAACTATGTTTCTGAAATTCAAAATCTGCTGAAATCATTATAAAGTAAGACTTAATTCAAATGGAGTTTTCGTTATGGTCATTGGATAAATTTTTTTAAAAAATTTATCCAATGCTGTTTTGGGGAGAAATGAACATGCACAAATATTGTATTATACCGACAACTACAGATAACTTTTGTTCTTTTGCAGCTCAACTGCCGATTGCGGACGAATACAAGGAAATCATTCAAAATGCGACCGTTACGAAAGTCCAGATTAATCCAACTGAAGCTGCATGGGAAATCTTCATTGAGGTTCGCCAACCAGTTCCGGCGCAAGTATGGAAAATTGCCGAACAGCAACTTTGCACTAATTGCGGCTTATCGGCTGTTTCTTTTGTTTCCTGTGTATATGATATTACCACTCTGCTTAAGGAAAATTGGTCTAACTTTGTCCAATGCATTGCAAACGATAATGAAACGACAAAACAAATATTGCTGAGCTCCTGCCGCCGTCTTGAGGAACAAAATTTGATCATTGAAACTCATAGCGATCTTTCACTGGAAGTATTAACGCAAAAAGGAATTGTCAATACGATAAAAACGCGATTGCAAGAAAAATACGGCTTTGAGGGTAACGTTTATTTTACAACTGCCAAAACAGTTCCTGAAGATATTTCAAGTAATGATTTTTTAACCGACGAGTATTTGGAAGCTCTGCAAGGCTGTACTGCGGAAACTCCCAAAACTCCTGCAGTTAAGCCGGTTATCTTTGGACGAAACATCAAAGCAGACCCCCAGCTAATTAATACGGTGCAAGATGAAAATCGTGATGTAGTGATTTCCGGTGAAGTTGTTGCTATCGAACCGCGAGATCTTCGTTCAGGCCGTTCACTGTTATCCTTCGATGTTGTAGATACGACAGACGGGATTAGCTGTAAATTGTTTATTGATAAGAAAGAGGATTGCCAAAAACTATCGGAAGCCATAAATATCGGTATGTTTGTAAAAGTAAAAGGCCTTGTAAAATACGATAAGTTTTCTAATGAATACGTGATGTACCCTGATAGCATATGCCGCTTGCAAAAAGACGAACGGATTGATACGGCAAAAACGCCACGAGTGGAATTGCACGCTCACACCCGAATGAGTTCTATGGATTCAGTCGCGTCTGTTAAAAAGTTAATTACCACTGCAGCGAAGTGGGGACACCCAGCAGTGGCAATTACCGATCATGGAGTAGTTCAAGCATTTCCTGAAGCTCACGAAACGGCCTGTAAAGCCGGCATTAAAATTATTTATGGGATGGAAGCATATCTTTTTACAGATGACATTAATCATGCCCGGCATATTATTCTTTTAGCATGCAACAACGTCGGTCTGCGTAATTTATACCGAATGGTGTCGTTGTCGCATCTGAATTACTATCACCGGACGCCCAGGTTGCCGAAACACGTTGTCGCTGAGTATCGGGAAGGTTTATTATTGGGGTCTGCCTGTGAAGCGGGTGAATTAATTCAGGCAATTCTTCAAGGTGACAAGACTGAAGAATTATTGCAAATAGCCAGTTTTTATGATTATCTTGAAATTCAGCCTATCGCGAATAATGCATTTTTAGTACGCGAAGGAAAAGTTGAGAACGAAGAAGCTCTGCGCAACATCAACCGCAAAGTGTGTGAACTGGGCGAGCATCTTAATAAGCCAGTTGTTGCTACCTGTGATGTTCATTTTTTAGAACCGGAGGATGAAGTATACCGACGCATACTTATGGCTGGCAAAGGATTCGCGGATGCAGACCATCAACCGCCATTATACTTTCGCACAACAGAAGAAATGCTTGCTGAGTTTTCGTATTTAGGCGCAAATAAAGCGCATGAAATTGTTATTTCCAATTCGCGTAAAATCAATGACCGTATTGAGTCGATTAAGCCAATTCCTGATGAAAAATTATATTCCCCTAAAATCCCAGGTGCAGAAAATCAAATTCGTACTATGGCTAATGAACGGGCTCAGCATTTATATGGAGATCCATTGCCGCAGATTGTATCTGACCGCTTGCAAATGGAATTAAACTCCATCATTAATAATGGTTTTGCTGTGTTGTACCTCATTGCTCATAAATTGGTCAAAAAATCTCTTGATGATGGTTTTTTGGTCGGATCCCGTGGTTCGGTAGGCTCTTCTTTTGTAGCGACAATGACTGGCATTACCGAGGTTAATCCATTGGCACCCCATTGGCGCTGTCCAGCCTGCAAAACTACCGAATTCGTTACCGACGGCAGTTATGGCAGTGGTTTTGATTTACCTGATAAAGCGTGTCCTCATTGCCATACACAACAAATTAAGGATGGCCATGATATTCCATTTGCCGTCTTCATGGGCTTTCACGGTGATAAAGTTCCTGATATTGATTTGAATTTTTCCGGCGAATATCAGCCGACTGCACATAAATACACTGAAGAATTATTTGGAAAAGATAATGTTTTTCGTGCCGGCACGATCGCAACGATTGCTGACAAAACGGCTTATGGATTTGTAAAAAACTATTTTGCGGATAAAGGGCAGGAGCCTAGGAATGCGCAGTTCACAAAACTGATTAATGGCTGTTCAGGTGTGAAACGAACGACTGGCCAACATCCTGGCGGAATCATGGTTGTTCCCCGGGATATGGATGTCCATCATTTTACACCAATTCAACGTCCAGCTGACGATAAAAATTCTGCAACCATTACAACCCATTTTGACTATCACTCAATAAGCAGCAGATTGGTTAAATTAGACATTCTTGGTCACGATGATCCGACAGTTATTAAAATGTTAGAAGATTTGACCGGTATTGATGCGAAAACAATCCCCTTGGATGATCCGGCAACATTGAGTCTGTTCCTTTCGCCTGACGCCTTGAATATCTCCGCAAAAAACCTTGGCAGTCCGGTCGGAACCTTTGGGATACCGGAATTCGGAACAAAATTTGTCAGACAAATGCTGGAAGATACTAAACCAACAAAATTTAGTGAGTTAGTGCGTATCAGTGGTTTTTCCCATGGTACGGATGTATGGTTGAATAATGCTCAGGATTTAATAAAAAACGGAACAGCTCAACTTTCAGAAGCAATCTCTGCCCGTGATGATATTATGATGTATTTAATTCATAAAGGTGTGGAACCTCAATTGGCTTTTAAAATCATGGAATGTGTTCGAAAAGGGAAAGGGATCAAACCGGATGATTGCGCCAGAATGAGGGAAAACCAAGTTCCAGAATGGTATATCGATTCCTGTCAAAAAATTAAATATATGTTTCCGAAAGCTCACGCTGTCGCATATGTGATGATGGCTTTTCGTATCGCGTATTGTAAAGTTCATCTTCCAATGGCTTTTTACGCCGCCTATTTCAGCATCCGGGCTACTGAATTTGATGCTGATATTATTGTCCAAGGCATCGACGTCCTTAAAGAAAAACTCAAGGAGTTTGACCAAAGAGGAAACACTCTCAGTGCAAAAGAAAAATCGTTGCAGACGATCTGCGAAGTTGCGTTAGAAATGTATTTGCGGGGTTTAACCTTTCAACGTGTTAACCTGGATACTTCGGATGCCAACCGTTTTATTATTACGCCGGAGCAAAATTCTCTTTTGCCGCCATTGGCCTCATTGCAGGGATTAGGAGCTTCGGCCGCTGCAAACATCGTAGCCGCCCGCCAGGAAAATCCCTTTTCATCTATTGATGATCTGCGAATGCGGGGACGCGCTTCCAAGACAGTAATCGATATTTTAAGAGGACACGGGTGTTTGGACCATCTTCCGGAAACTGCACAAATGCAATTATTTGGCTGACGTCCAAGACACGAGCTTTAACAAAAGTCGAAACGAATGTTATTGTCATGCACTTTTTACTGTAGGTTTCAATCCTCTTTCTATTGTAAAGCATGGCTGAACGTGCTACAATGTTATAAGACGAATTGTGTTAGCGGTTAAGAGTGGGTATACAACCCACTCTTTCATCTTATTAATCTAATCATGCCGATACAATCGGTTTGGGCATTCAGATAGGAACGCCTAGGTTGCGAAACGATATACCTAGGCTCATTCTCTTATTATTAAACTAGTTATTTTATGGTGATGAAAGGTGGTGTTTATATGTTAAAAAAAGATATTGAGCTACTGGTTGAAAAATTAGTTACTGAAATTATTGCCAATACAAATCTAGTATTGGTTGATGTGGAATATGTAAAAGAGCATGACTGGTATTTGAGGGTTTTCTTGGATAAAGAAGGCGGCATAGAGATTGAAGATTGTCAGGATGTCAGCACAAAACTTGAAAAAAAGCTCGACGAGCTTGATCCTATAAAAGACAGTTATTATTTGGAGGTTTCTTCGCCAGGACTTGAACGTCCTTTAAAAAAAGATCGCGATTTCAACCAACAGATAGGCAACAAAGTAACCGTTCACTTTTATAGTGCATTCAACGGAGAAAAATCGATTGTGGGCACATTACTTGGCCTTGAAAACAATCAGATACTGTTGGAGAAAAACGGTGAAAAAATAATCATTCCGAGGGAAACCGTTTCACAAGTGCGCTTATATCTGGAATTTTAAAATAAACTTTGTTACAAATGAAATAGGAGGAATTGTTAGTGAATATGGAATTTGTACAGGCATTTGAGCAACTGGGCAAAGAAAAGGGGATTGCGCCTGAAGTTCTCTATGATGCCATTGAGGCGGCATTGATTTCCGCCTATAAAAGGAATTTTAGCTCTGCACAAAACGTTCGTGTGTCGCTCGACAGGCATTCCGGAGAAATTCATGTCTATGCTTGCAAAACAATTGTAGAAGCGCCAAAGGATACTCGTACAGAAATTTCTTTGCAGGATGCGCGTGAAATTGATATTCGTTACGAATTGGGCGATGTTGTGGATTTAGAAGTTACTCCGAAGAATTTTGGACGTATCGCTGCACAAACTGCTAAACAAGTGGTCGTACAACGCATTCGCGAAGCGGAACGAGGTATTATTTATGATGAATTCTCGAACCGCGAAAGTGATATTGTGACCGGATTAGTACAAAGAATTGAACAAAAAAATGTGTATATTGATCTAGGAAAGGCGGAAGCGATTTTAACGCCTTCCGAACAAATTCCAGGAGAAACGTATCGCTTCGGCGATCGTTTGAAAACGTATATAATCGAAGTAAAAAAGACTACCAAAGGACCGCAAATTTTAGTTTCCCGGACCCATCCCGGACTTTTAAAGCGGCTATTTGAATTAGAAGTTCCGGAAATCCATGACGGAATTGTCGAAATTAAATCAGTTGCCCGGGAACCAGGGTTGCGCTCTAAAATAGCCGTATACTCAAAAGATGAAAACGTTGACCCGGTAGGAGCTTGTGTAGGCCATAAGGGCTCACGGGTACAGACCATTGTCAACGAGCTCAAAGGGGAAAAAATTGATATCATTAAGTGGAACGTGGATGCTGATAAATATATTGGTGGTGCACTCAGCCCCGCTAAAGTTGTTTCGGTAACAATTAACGAAACTGATAAAACATCGAAAGTTATCGTACCTGACTATCAGTTATCTCTTGCTATTGGGAAAGAAGGCCAAAATGCCCGATTAGCGGCTAAACTTACAGGATGGAAAATTGACATTAAGAGCGAAACGCAAGCGCAAGCCGCAATATAGGAGAAATGTCATGGTAAAGCAAAAAAAAATTCCATTACGTATGTGTGTAGGATGCCAGGAAATGAAAAACAAAAAGGAATTATTGCGAATTGTTCGAACGCCGGCCGGAGAAATTATATGGGACCAGATTGGAAAACAACCTGGCCGTGGCGCTTATGTATGCAGGGATCCTGAATGCTTTTCCAAAGCTTTCAAGGAAAAAAGGCTGGAGCGTGCATTAAAGCAAAGCGTTTCTTCCACGGTTTACGAGCAACTTCGTCTTACAATTATGAAATGATGAACGATGAACGGCTTTTATCATTGCTGGGATTAGCGCAAAAAGCAGGGAAAATAGTTTCGGGCGAAATGGCTGTTGAAAAAGCGATTAGAAACCGATCTGCCAAATTGTTGCTAGTTGCTGCTGATGCTTCGGAAAGTACAAAAAAAAATTATCAAGACATGGCAGCATATTATTCAACTCCTATTTTCATTCTATTGACAAAAGACCAGTTGGGAGTGAGCATAGGAAAAATAAGCCGGGCTGCCTTGGCTGTGACAGATACAGGATTTAACAAAGCAATCCTTAAGCTATTAACTATGTAAGAATTATGTTGAACAAGATTGAATTTTGGGGGTGGATCAATGTCAAAATATAGAATATATGAGTTAGCGAAAGAATTTAATACAACAAGTAAGGTGATTATTGACATATTGGCGCGTAACAACGTTGTTGCCAAAAATCATATGAGTAGTATTGATGATCCGGAAAAAGCAATCATCGATCGAACGTTCGCACGAAAAACGGGTAATGAAGAAAGTGCGGTTCCAAAAACTTCGCCTATAAAACCACAGGATGAACCGAAAGTTCGTCCTGCTGAAACACGTCCGCAACAATCGACCCCAAGTCAGCAAAATCGTTCGCAACAGCATTATCCGAGAGGACCGGTCTCCACCCAGGGTCAACAACCTCAGACTCGCCAACCTTTTTCGCAACCGGAACAACAACGGGGAAATTTTTCCCAACGTCCAAATCAAAACCAACCAAGACCAGCTCAACGTGGACCAGCCACAAGTTCTGGACCAGCCACAAGTTCTGGACCAGCAAAGCCTGCATTCCAATCTCGGCCACCTTACCGAAATGCAGGAAATGGACAACCAGCAGCGCAGCAATCGCGACCGGTTGGTCGTGGTCCTGCTCCTGTTTCTGCACCTGCTCAAACGGCAACCGGCGGACGGCCCAATCAATTTGTTCGCACTGCACCATCCGGTACGCAAGCCGATAAATCGCGTCCGAATAAAGATTATTCGCGACAACGCCCTCAGACAGGTTCAGGATCAAAAAATGTAGGATCTGGAAATCGCAATGCCCGTCCTGGAGCATCATCCGGACGCCCAGGACACCGTTCTTTCGGTGGACAACATACGCCGTCGTCAGCAGCCGCCATGGATGCTGCAAAACCAAAGCTCATTAAACTAGGCGGACCAATCACTGTTAAAGATTTGGCCAGTAAGCTTTGTCGTGAAGTCAGTGAAATTATTAAAAAACTTATGGCCCTTGGTATTATGGCTACAATCAACCAAGAAGTAGATATCGATACTGCAACCATATTAGCCAATGATTTCGGTACGGCAGTAGAAGAGCTTCCTCCAGAAGAAGATCCGACTGAAATACCGGAAATTGTTGACGATCCTAAAACATTAATTTACCGTCCTCCGGTTGTTACCGTAATGGGACATGTTGACCATGGTAAAACATCTTTGTTGGATGCAATTCGCCAAGCAAATGTAACGTCTCATGAAGCTGGTGGAATCACACAACATATCGGCGCTTATCAAGTGAATTATCAAGGTAAAAAAATCGTATTTCTTGACACTCCCGGCCACGAAGCATTTACTGCTATGCGTGCCCGGGGAGCGCAAGTAACTGATATTGCCATATTAGTTGTTGCTGCCGATGATGGCGTCATGCCGCAGACGATAGAAGCAATAAATCATGCCAAATCTGCGAAAGTCCCCATTATTGTTGCTATTAATAAGATGGATCGACCGGGTGCCAATCCTGACCGGGTAAAACAGCAACTGGGCGATTATGGACTGCTCCCCGAGGATTGGGGCGGCGATACAATTATGGTTCCGGTTTCAGCTTATGCAAAAACTGGTATTACTGATCTTTTGGAAATGATTTTGCTGGTTGCCGAAATGCAAGAATTAAAAGCTAACCCTAATCGCCATGCATTTGGAACAATCATTGAAGCACAGCTAGATAAAGGCCGTGGTCCTGTAGCTACTGTTTTAGTCCAGAAGGGAACGTTACGGGTTGGGGATAGCATCATTGCCGGCACCGCTTTCGGCAAAGTCAGAGCAATGATCAATGAACGCGGCGATAAAGTCAAAAAAGCGGAACCATCTACTCCGGTTGAAGTCCTGGGTCTTTCTGATGTGCCTATGGCCGGAGATATTTTGGAAGCCGTAGATGAAAAAGTCGCACGGGCCGTTGCTGAAAAACGGGTTGCAAAAAAACGCACTGATGAAATGAAACCTTCACAAAAGGTTTCGCTTGAAGATATCTTTAGCCAAATCAAAGAAGGTAAACTGAAAGAAATCAATATCGTACTAAAAGCCGACGTACAGGGTTCGATCGAAGCATTGACTCAATCCTTGCTGAACTTGAAAAACGAGGAAGTTCGGGTTAATATTGTACATTCCGGTGCCGGTGCAATCAATGAATCGGACGTAATGCTGGCAGCAGCTTCAAATGCTCTGATCATCGGTTTTAATGTAAGACCGGATTCCAATGCGCGGAAAATGTCAGAAGCAGAGAACATTGATATTCGAACCTATCGAGTAATTTATGACGCGATCAATGATATACAGGCAGCGATCACCGGAATGCTGGCGCCAAAATTCAAGGAAGTCATACAAGGACGTGTTGAAGTTCGGCAAATTATCAATATTCCTAAAGGTATTGTTGCTGGCTCTTATGTATTAGAGGGAAAAATTTTAAATTCTTCTGATTTGCGGATCATTCGTAATGGAATTGTAATACAAGAAGGAAAAATCGAATCATTGCGCCGTTTTAAGGACGAGGTGAAGGAAGTCGCCGCTGGATATGAATGCGGAATAACCATTGAAAAGTTCCGTGATATCAAAGAAGGAGATATTATCGAAGCATTCACAATGGAGGAAATCAAGAGGAGTAGTTGATCCTTGGTGGAGGGGTGAATATGAGTCAGCTGCGGGTAGAGAAAGTACAAGAATTCATTAAACAGGAAATTAGTAAAATGTTGGTAACCGGTGAAATTAAAGACCCTCGTATTGGCTTCGTGACGGTTACGCATGTTGAGGTTACCGGCGATTTAAGCAGTGCTGCCATTTATATCAGCCTTTATGGATCAGATGATCAAAAAGAAGCTACCTGGGCCGGATTGCAAAGCGCATTGGGTTTTATGCGTTCGGAAATCAGCAGACGAATACGTTTAAGGGTCGCGCCAGAATTAACCTTGCATTTGGATGAATCATTAAATTATAGTGCGCGCATTCAAGAATTGCTGCAACAAATCAAGGAAGAGGAAAAGAAATCATAACGATGGAAGTTTCTACAATTCAAGCCCTGGGAAAAATCACAGATGCAAATAAAATAATCATCACATCTCACATTCGTCCTGACGGCGACAGTTTAGGATCCATGCTGGGATTATCCCATTATTTAATCTCGTTAGGAAAAGAAGTAGTACTTGCAATTGAAGACGAAGTCCCCAAGCTGTTTTATTTTCTGCCAGGCATCCAAACGATTGTCTATGCAAAGGAGTTCATTTTTGATAAGAACTACGATTTGTTGATTGTTTTGGATACCAACCCAGATCTCTCCCGTATTGGGGAAACTTTGGCTTCGATGCAAGTTCCAATCCTTAATATTGATCATCATTCGTCCAATAACAGGACTGCTGATTTTTGTCTTATTGATAGTCAAGCTGCAGCAACCGGAGAAATAATTTTTCAATTGCTTATATTGGCAAATGCGGAAATTACTTGCGAAATAGCCGTATGTTTATATACGGCTATTGTTACGGATTGCGGTTTTTTTCGTTATGCCAATACAACCCCCAATACTTTGCAGCGTGCCTCGCTGCTTGTTGAACGTGGGGCAAGGCCGAATGAAATTTCTGAAAACTTGGAAAAAATTACACTTGATGATTTGACGGCTCTTCGCGATGTTTTGTCTACTCTTGAATTATCGCCTGACGGCCGAATAGCTTCTATTACGCTTACCACGGAAACATTAGTCAAAAACATTAGCAGTACAGACCTTTTTATTAATTATATTCGCAGTATCGCTGGCGTTGAAATTGCTATCATGTATAAAATTACTGATCATGATATGATCAGAGTCAGTTTGCGTTCGCATGGGGCTGATGTAAATCAAGTTGCGCAGACTTTTGGCGGAGGCGGGCATCAAAGGGCTGCCGGTTGTTCGATCCATGGAAATATTGACGAAGTAAAAAAACAGATTTTAACGGCAGCAGCGATACAGTTAGAAGGTAAACAACAATGACGCAGGGGATTATTAATGTATTGAAACCACCCGGTATGACTTCGCATGATGTGGTGGCTTTTATTCGGCGTCAATTTAAGGTTAAACGGGTAGGCCATGCCGGAACCTTGGATCCGGCAGCTGCCGGCGTATTGCCTGTCTATATCGGCCAGGCAACGCGTCTCATCGAATATGCCGCTAACTTTGACAAATCATATCGTGTTGAACTGACCGTAGGCCGTGAAACAGATACCGGCGATGACATGGGTAATCTTATTCGATCTGCTCTCTGTGTTTTGCCAGAATCAGATCAATTGCTTAGTATATTGCAATCATTTAAAGGGAACAGCATGCAAATTCCGCCTATGTATTCTGCAGTCAAGATAGACGGGAAAAAACTATACGAATATGCACGTGAAGGAATTGTGATCGATCGGAAATCCAGATCGGTTACGATTTATGACATTTCCTTGCTGCATCAGACAGATACTGTTTTTTTATTTGATGTAACATGTTCCAAGGGAACCTATATTCGGACCCTTTGCAGTGATATTGGGGAAAAATTGAATTGCCCAGTTGTTATGTCCTTTTTAGTTCGAACCCGTGTTGGATGTTTTGATCTGAACCAGACTCAAACACTGGAAGAAATCGTTGCTAAAGGCGATCAAGCGTTATTGCCGATCGATAGCGCCATTCAATTTATGCCTTCAATCACGTTAAGCGAAACCCAAGAGCAGGATTTTTCCCACGGCAAACAAATTAACATTACAGGTCCGGCAGACATACCGGTTCGTTTTTACAATTCAAAAAACCAACTTCTGGGAATCGCTCAAAAAGCAGCTGAAAATCTACAATATCAACCACTGAAAGTATTGAACAGTAATGAATAAAATATAGTTATTATTGGGAAATTTACTTATATTTACATTCATGAGGAGAATGGTCATGAGAGTCTTCACCGAATTAGATAAGGTTCATTCCTTTTTTCCAAAAACATCGATTGCATTAGGTAATTTTGATGGATTGCATATTGGACATCAAAGTGTAATTATGAGAGCCGTTCGGCTGGCACGTCAAAAAGGCGTTGCGAGTGCTGTCTTTACCTTCAGCAATCATCCAATCTCACTCATTGATCCCAAAAGGTCTCCACCTTTATTATTAACTGCTCAAGACAAAATTCGACTATTGCGAAGTATTGGTGTTGATGCCTTAATTTTAATTCCATTCACACCGGAAATTCTTCAACTTTCACCGGAAAAATTTGTCCAGCTTCTGATCAATACATTACACCCTGTTCATATTGAAGTCGGGCCAAATTACAGCTTTGGTCACCGTGGCCGGGGCAACCCGGAAATGCTGCGTGAAGCTGGTGAACAATATGGATTTTCAGTTGAGATCCATCCGGCCGTTTATATCGAAGATGTTTTGGTTAGCAGTACAGTCATTCGCCGGCTGATCCAGCAAGGAAAAGTTGAAAAAGCCGCCGCTTATCTTGGCCGTCCATTTCGATTAAAAGGTCGTGTTGTAAGCGGAGACGGTCGTGGCCGGAACTTGGGTTATCCCACTGCAAATTTATCAATTGAGGAAGGCCTTATTTCTCCGGGTGACGGCGTCTATGCCGTAGAAATTCTTACACGCCACGGTATTTATCAGGGGGTAGCCAATGTTGGCGAAAACCCTACCTTTAAAGGGCAGCATCGTCGGATTGAAGTGTTTATTTTTGATTTTTCCGCTGATTTATATGGCTGCATTATTTCGGTGTTATTTTTAAAGCAAATACGAAAAGAAATCACTTTTTCATCTGCATCTGAACTTCAAACTCAAATTGCTCATGATATTATAAAGGCAAAAGATTTTTTTTCGGCCAGATAAAATCATAGATCATCAGATTAAGCAATTTTTTTAATTTGCTGTTTACACCAAATTATGCATGTGATAAAATGATGTAGGTTTAAATAGTTTCTTTTTATGAACCATGGCTCAGATTACCGAATCTCCAACGGTTGTCTTGGCTAGTGGGGATATTAGAATCAAAAGGAGGTGGATATTCATGTTGACTCCTGAAGTCAAACAGCAATTGATTGAAAAGTTTCGCGCACATGAAACTGATACCGGTTCACCGGAAGTGCAAATTGCAATTTTATCTCAGCGGATCGGTTACCTTACCGAGCATCTGAAGGAACACAAAAAAGATCATCATTCTCGTCGCGGATTGTTAAAAATGGTCGGACAACGTAGACGTTTATTGAGATATTTGCGCGATAATGATATTGCTCGTTATCGTTCTATCCTTGAAAAACTGAATCTTAGAAAATAACAAAGGGGCTGTCTCAATAAGAAAAATTGGGACAGTTTCTTTTTTTTGTAAAAAAATACAAGAGGCGGGTTCCGAAGAACCTGCCTCTCGGTGTAAAATT
>JAGFZV010000024.1 GCA_017889545.1 Bacillota bacterium | reverse complement strand
TAGGTGCAGGCGGCTAACCATTCAAAGCACTTGCAAGTGCAGCCGGTAATAACCCCTTATAGGGGTGGGACAAGCCGCCGGCTAAGCCGGCGGTCCTGAGTTGGGTTAGTAGGACGCGCTTGCTTGCAACAAGGAGCCGTTTTCGTCTATAAGAGCGTCGGATTTGACATTATAGATCAGGCGCTCTGATTTAAAAAAATTCTGGTTTTGGTATACTTGTACGTTGCCGGTGAAGATAGCAGTTTTGGTTTTCCAGTTGTATTCGCTGTGGTCGGCAATAATCTTGAGGGAGGAACGGGAAAAAGTGACCATTCCATCCACGTAAGCGGTTCTGGTCGGAAAAGTGACGTACACTGTACTTCCGGTGAGACTGATGTCCTTATCGTGATACGATATTCCGCCGGAGGCCCATACTTCTGACATATTGGTTTTGGCTGTTCCGGCAACGACAGATCGATCCTTATAATTAATGGTCACATTGCCTGATAAAATATGCAAGCCAGTATTCACATCAAAATATTGTTTATCTGCTTTGACGACCGGCATTGCTGCGAATACAGAGGAAGTGAAGAATAAAGCAATGAATAGAGTGATTAAGAAAATTTTGTAGCGCATATGGCAACAGCACCTCTTCATAAAATTTAAATTCGCTTATTCAGCAGATAGGCTAAACTTTTTTGATTTCAGTTTATATATATATTATACCAGAAAAAAAGATTATTTGAAGCGGGAAAATAACCATGAAGATCAAGCGGAAAAAGCAAATTGTGATATAATAATACCAATACTAAAATGTAGTTAATGGGGGAAAGATGATGAAAATCCGGGAACGGATTGAAGAACAGGAATATCGTACATTGTCTGCGTTTGCCAGTAAAAGCCGGGAAGCGATGCGGAACAGGGAGGAACTTCCTTGTGAGTTTCGCACCGCGTTTCAGCGTGATCGGGACCGAATTATTCATAGTAAGGCTTTTCGGCGTCTGAAACATAAAACACAAGTGTATATTGCGCCTGGTGACCATTACCGGATGCGTATGACGCATAGTCTGGAAGTTGCTCAGATATCAAGAACAATTGCCCGCGGTTTGATGTTAAATGAAGATTTGACAGAAGCGATTGCGTTGGCTCATGACGTAGGGCATACTCCCTTCGGGCATGCAGGCGAATATGCTCTTCGAGAGGCCACGGGACATTTTAATCATAATGAGCAAAGTTTACGAGTAGTTGAATATTTGGAAAGAAATGGCCAAGGATTAAATTTGACGACGGAAGTAAAAGACGGTATTCTTTGCCATAGCGGACTGAATAAACCGGTTACGCTGGAGGGCAATATTGTTCGCATTGGCGACCGAATTGCCTATTTGTGTCATGATTATGACGACGGCATTCGCGCCGGTATGATGAATGCTCAAGATCTGCCACGGGAAGTATCCTCTCTTTTAGGAACAAACCCTTCCAGCATGATTACTGTCATGGTTGCCGATATTATTCAAGAATCGACAGATAAACGGGAAATTCGCATATCTCCGTTGGTACAGGACGCAATGAATACATTTCGGGAATTTATGTTCAAAAAAATTTATCATTCGTCAGAATTGGAGGACGATCGAAAAAAAGCCCGATATGTCATTCATAAATTGTATGAGTATTTTATGAAGAACCCGCAAGGTCTGCCGGAAGAATTTTTAGATCGAGAGGATTTATGGGGGTTGCAGGTGATTGTTACTGATTATATTGCCGGCTTAACAGATATGTATGCAATACAATTATTTAAAGATTTGTTTGTACCGAATGGGTTTGCAGGGCTAGCAAGGAATTATTTTTTCCGGTCTGACGCACGATAGTGCAGTCAGACTTTTATATTTTAAAAAAGGAATTTTGTTTAAATTGTAGAATTAATAGCAAGCTGGCAAAACATAGTTCTTATGCGCCTCTGGCACATAAGAACTATGTTTTGTCAAGTGGTTTGTTTGAAGAAAAAAAGGGTATTTGCAATTTGTCTTGAATAATATCTTATGAAGCGATATTAAGATTTAACGCTTCATAAGCAGGATTAGGAGAGATGGTGCAGAATTAAAATAAAATCGCAGTTTGGAGCGAATGTAAAGAGGAAAGAAGACGCAAAAAAATATGAGAGATGCCGCATATGATGACTTTATCGACAAATTAAGATCTTCGTGTGATATTGTCGAAGTGATTGCAGAGTATGTTCCACTGAAAAAAAAAGGAAATAATTTTTGGGGATGCTGCCCTTTTCATAGTGAAAAAACCGCTTCTTTTTCAGTGAATCCGGCAAAAGGTTTTTTTTATTGTTTTGGTTGTCAAGCAGGGGGTAATGTATTTACTTTTTTGATGAAAGTTGAAAATATTAGTTTTTGGGACGCAGCAAAACAATTGGCAAACAAGTTAAATATTCCACTCCCGGAAAAAGAAAAATCAGCACAGGAACTGGCCCGTGAACGTGAGATTACCAGTTTGTACAAGGTTAACCAAATGGCGTCCGAATTTTTTCATTCTTGCCTGATGAATACCAATTATGGCGTTAAGCCTCTTCAATACTTGCATGAGCGCGGTGTTGCACGCGAGGCAATGATTGAATATCAAATTGGTTTTGCGCCTCCGGGATGGGACAAATTATTCACTTCTTTCCGTTCTCGAGGGGTGGAGCCGGAACTTTTGCTCAACGCAGGTTTAATCATGCAGAGAGCTTCTGGAAACGGTTTTTATGATCGCTTTCGAGAGCGGATTATGTTTCCAATTTGCGATGTTCGCGGACGAGTCATAGGTTTTGGCGGTCGGGTTATGGATGGCGATCAGCCCAAATATCTTAATTCGCCGGAAACAAAGGTGTTTAATAAACGCCGCGTCCTCTATGGCTTTGATAAAGCTGAGCGGCATATCCGGTCGTCAGGGCAGGCGATTGTTGTCGAAGGATATATGGATTTGATCACCGCGCAGGTTTCCGGGGTCCATAATGCAGTAGCTTCGTTGGGAACCGCTTTTTCTGTTGAGCAGAGTCGGCTGCTTCTGCGTTGTGCATCAGAAATTGTTTTTGCTTATGATAGTGATGCGGCCGGACAAAATGCTACAGCCCGTGCATTGGCTATGGTTCGTGATCAGGGAGCCTCTGTCCGGGTTATCTCGGTACCTGATGGTAAAGATCCGGATGAGTTTATCCGGCGGCAGGGAGCGGAAGCGTTTCAGTTATTGATCGACAAAGCGCCAGCTTTTTTAGAATATATGCTTCGCCAGAGTTTGCGGGATACTGATTATTCAACATTAGAAGGAAAAGTCAGTGTTGTTGGTAAATTGCTTCCGGCATTGGCTGTTTCTGATAATGCTGTGGAAGTGAATGCTTATATTGTTAAAATTGCTCAGATTCTTGCGCTGGATGAACAGTCTATCCGAAGTGAATTGCGCAAGTTTCAAACAAGTCAGCAAACGAATTTAGTTACGAAACAAAAAAAAGAAGTGTTTGCCGGATCCCGTAAAATGAACGAAGCGACTCATCAGGCAGAACAATTATTAATTCGTTTGATGTGCGAAAATCAACAGTTCATTGAAGTTATTCAAGAACGTTTGAATATTTCGAGCATACAGGATCAGAATCATTTGGAAATTATTCATTCCATTTATATTACTTATGAACAAAAGAATGATTTTGATCCGGCTGCCATTACTTCTGAATTGACAGAACCGGCGGCTGCTGAATTTTCACAAATTATGATGAGCGAAAGTAATTTTGACGATATTCAGAGAATATTGTCAGATTGCTTGCGAACGATACAAGTGGCGTACTTGAATCATTTGTATGAACAGCACCGATTACGCGCCGATGAATTAGAACGATTAGGAGATAGCAGTTTTCTGCAGGAATTAGCGGAAAGTCAGCGAATAAAAAATGAAATTAACAAAATACATAAATTGCAATAGAAATACAAACATATTCACCGGAATTGCCGATGGAGGGTGGGACTAAAATGGCTGAGAAAAAAAATATACCGGCGGATTCTTTTAATGACTTACTGCATACGGCAAAAAAACGTGGTGGAGTATTAACTTCTGCAGAATTCATGGACCGGTTTCAAAATGAAGATTTGTCACCGGATGAAATTGACGATATATATGAGTTTTTTACTACGAAAGGGATAGAAATCGTTGAAGAGCTTCCGGAGGTTGAACCGTTGGACGGTCCGGATCTTGTCGATATTGAAAGCACTGCAGAAGAGGCAGATGTAGATTTGTCCGTGCCGGAAGGGGTCAGTATTGATGATCCGGTACGTATGTACCTTAAAGAAATTGGTCGTGTGCCGCTGTTGAATGCGGAAGAAGAAATTGTTTTGGCAAAACGCATGGAGCAAGGCGATGAGGAAGCAAAACGCCGGTTAGCTGAGGCAAATTTGCGCTTGGTAGTCAGTATTGCCAAACGATATGTTGGCAGGGGCATGCTTTTTCTTGATTTGATTCAAGAAGGAAATTTGGGTTTAATTAAAGCGGTTGAAAAATTTGATTATAGTAAGGGTTATAAATTCAGCACCTATGCAACGTGGTGGATTCGTCAAGCGATTACGCGGGCTATTGCCGATCAGGCCCGGACAATCCGCATTCCCGTACATATGGTGGAAACGATTAATAAGTTAATTAGAGTATCAAGACAATTACTGCAGGAATTAGGACGCGAGCCTGCTCCGGAAGAAATTGCACAAGAGATGGATATTAGCGTCGAACGGGTACGGGAGATTATGAAAATTGCTCAAGAACCGGTTTCCTTGGAAACTCCGATTGGCGAGGAAGAAGATTCTCATTTGGGCGATTTTATCGAGGATCAGGATGCACTGGCGCCGGCGGAAGCAGCTTCTTTCATGCTTCTGAAAGAACAGTTGGAGGACGTTTTGGAGACATTGACCACGCGTGAAAAGAAAGTGCTGCAATTACGGTTCGGGTTAGAAGATGGCAGAGCACGTACGTTAGAAGAAGTTGGACAATGTTTTGGAGTTACGCGTGAACGCATTCGCCAGATTGAGGCCAAAGCGCTGCGTAAATTGCGTCATCCTAGCCGCAGCAAGAAATTGAAGGATTTTCTCGAATAAACATGTTTTGAAAAAAAACGTTGATTTCCTTGACGGAATCACAGTCATGTTTTATAATATGCTTTGTCGGTTACATTCCTCGATAGCTCAATCGGTAGAGCACTCGGCTGTTAACCGAGTTGTTGTAGGTTCGAGTCCTACTCGAGGAGCCAATTTGTGAAGTATGGGGGGAAACCTGTTTTCCTATCTTAAGGGCCTATAGCTCAGCGGTAGAGCAGCCGGCTCATAACCGGCTGGTCCCTGGTTCGATCCCAGGTGGGCCCACCAATTATATATGGCCCGTTTGACAAGCGGTTAAGTCACCGCCCTTTCACGGCGGCTTCGGGGGTTCGAATCCCCCACGGGTCACCATTCCCTATTAGAATATTTTGCAAGTTCGGGCGATTAGCTCAGCTGGGAGAGCGCCTGCCTTACAAGCAGGATGTCGGCGGTTCGATCCCGTCATCGCCCACCAAATATAAACCTACCTTTGAGAGCTATCCTCAAAGGTTTTTTTAACTCATATAGACTGTCAGAGGATGATTAGTGTGCTATTAAGACCACGTTTATCGGCAATCGCCGCTTTTGTCGCTCGGGGTTCCCGGGTGGCCGATATCGGGACGGATCATGCATATTTACCTGTTTTTTTATTGCGAACCGGTATAGCTGAGCAAGTGATTGCTGTGGACGTTCATCATGGTCCATACCAGGCAGCAGTGGAAACGGTAACTTCTGCCGGTTTGGTGGAAGCCATATCTGTTCGATTTGGCGACGGATTAACTGTTCTTGGCCAAGGCGAGGCCGATACAGTAGTTATCGCTGGTATGGGCGGAAATACCATTGTGAAAATATTGGAAGATTCTTTACCTGTTACGCAATCGTTAACCCGCTTGATCCTGCAGCCAATGGTCGCTTCTGCCACAATCCGGCGCTGGTTAGCTGCAAATGGCTGGTGTATTGTTGACGAAACTTTGGTGGAAGAAGACCATATTCTTTACGAAATTATTGTCGCCGAACAAGGCACGGTTTTTCCGTATCCGCCGGTTTTTGACGATATTGGCCCGAAATTGTGGGTGCAGCGCCATCCTTTACTGCGAAATCATATTGAACGGTTAATTGTTCAATATTCTAGTATTTTAACTGAAATGTCCAAGAGTCCTGCAGCCAGCTCAACGATAAAATACCAGGAATATGCCCGCAAGATTGCTGAATTGGAGGAAAAGTGCGCATGTCTGTAAAGTGTCAAGTAATTATGGACGCCATGGATAAACTGGCACCGCGTCATTTAGCTGAGGAATGGGATAATGTCGGCCTGCTGGTAGGTAATCCGGCGCAGGATGTGCACAAGATAATGGTGACATTGGATATTACGGCGTTGACTGTTGAACAGGCTGTCGCTTGTGGCGCGGACATGATTATTTCGCACCACCCTCTGCTCTTAAAGCCCGTGCGTCATTTGCGCACAGATTTGCCGCAAGGCGATTTGATAGCCAAAATCCTTCGACAAGGGATTGCTGTTTTTGCGGCCCATACGAATTTGGACTCAGCCAATGGCGGAGTGAATGATGTACTGGCAAATACATTGGGATTGACAGATATTCAGCTTTTGACAACCGATATGACGGAAGATCTTTTCAAGTTAGTGGTTTTTGTGCCTGAAACACACGCACAAGAAGTTCAAAATGCGATCCACAAGGCTGGAGCCGGTCATATCGGCCAATACAGCCACTGCATGTTTATGACCGAAGGAACGGGTAGTTTTTTACCTTTGGAAGGATCAAATCCGTTTATTGGTCAACAAGGAAAAGTGGAACATGTTAAGGAAATCCGTATGGAAACCATCGTTCCGGCGAAAATTCGCCGTCGCGTGGTCAAGGCACTGTTGAAAACGCATCCTTATGAAGAAGTTGCTTATGATTTATATTTGTTGGCTAACCAAGGGACTCAGTACGGGTTAGGACGTGTTGGACAGCTTGCAGTGCCAGCCAATCTTCACGACCTGGCAGAAACGGTAAAAATGCGTCTGCAGGCAGATTTTGTGAAGGTGGTCGGTGATCCACACCAACGGATATCGACCGTGGCCGTTTGTGGTGGAAGTGGTGCTGGGCTGCTGCATAAAGCAATTTTTGCCGGTGCAGATGTACTGATTACAGGTGATGTGAAGTATCATGAGGCACAAGAAGCTCTTGCGGCCGGCATTGCTTTAATTGATGCTGGCCATTTTGCGACGGAACAGCCGATCGTCTCCGCGTTGTCCGAATATTTAATGGATTGTGCAAACAGTGCAAAATGGGCAGTGGTTATTGAGGCTAATCATAATAATTCTAAATTATTTCATGTGTATTAAAGACAGTATGGTTTTTGCCAACTGTCTTTTTTCAGTCTTATAGAAAGCATAAATACTTTCTATTACATAAGCGCAACCAACGGCTCCCGCTGTTGCTAAAAAGCTCGATGCAAGCCGGGTTTTCTAATGTTTTGATAACAAGGCAAACCGCTGACTATGAATAAGCAGGAGGATGTTTTCATGAAAGATCAATTGAAATTGCTCTGGCAACTGCAAAGTTTGGAGCAGGAGAAAAAAGCATTGACGGCTAAAAAAGAAAAAATTAAAACGGATGAGGTCCGGCGCTTATGGCAGGAAATTCGTTTGATGGGACAAGCCGTGATTGCCGATCGTGATAAGCTGATGTGTATGCAAAAAGTGGCAAGCCGTCATGAAATCGATCTTGCAGAAGTTGCAGATCAGCTGCGCCAAATGGAAGAACATTTATATAAGGGCGAAATCACAAATATTAAGGAAATGGAACAGGTAAAGGTTAAGTGCGATACGTTACGGCAGGAAATCGGAGCCCGTGAAGAAGATGTTTTGCGGGCAATGGAGGAATGCGAGCGATTGGCAAATCAGATTTCTAATATCGAAGAGCAGTTGAAAAAAAAGAAAAGCATCCATTCCGTAAAACAGCAGGGGATTACTCAATCTATTGGGTATGTCGAGGAATGTTTAGAAGAAATTGACAAACGATATCATATTGCATTAGAGAAGATTGAACAGAAGACCTATGATCAATATGCCTCGTTGGCTCGAAAAATTGTTTATCCAGTTGCTAAAGTGGAAAACGGCGTTTGCAGCGGGTGTCGGCGCGGAATTCCTGCGAGTCAGGTTTCTTCTGTTGCAGCGCACCCGGTTTACTGTGATAATTGCGGACGCATGCTGTTAATGGACTGCCAATAAGTTTGCTTTTTCAAAGGTCTAGCGAAGGCAAAGGGAGCGGTGCGGGATGTCAACCGAGTTTCGTCTTTTAAAGGAGTTTCGGGCTGGTGATAGAGTACAGCAAGCGGTCTTATTACATTTGCAAAAATTTGGGACAGCTGTAAATGGCAAAAAATATGCACGCGGAACGGTTCAGGATAATAGCGGAGCTATGAATTTTATCTGTTTTAATGATGGTGTTGCAGAAGAAATACGAAATCTGCCTAATCCAAGTGTGGTTATTGCGATTGGGCAGGTCAGTCGTGATAAATATGCAGCGGACGGAGCTCTTCAGATGATGGTTGAAGCGATTCAACAGGCTGGAAGCGAAGTCGATTTATCACACTTAATTCCTTATACTCCCCAAAATATTGAATTGTATGAACGAACCCTTCAGGAAAATATTCAAGCAATTGAAGATCACGCGCTTCGACAACTAGTGGCAGTTGTTTTAACAGGGGATGTCTATAAACGGTTTGTTAAAAATCCTGCTGCTTCGAAATATCATCACGCGTATATTGGCGGATTACTGGAACATTCGGTTGATGTGGCACGCTTGGCAATGGCAATTGCCCGTGAAACGGAAGGGATCGATAAAGATATTGTAATGGCCGGAGCGTTGCTGCATGATGTAGGGAAAATTTATGAGATTTCTGCGGATGTTGGTTTTTCTTATACCGAGACAGGAAATTTACTTGGTCATTTAGCGTTAGGCGCATTTGTTGTTGACCGGGCAATAGCCGGTATTCCCGACTTTCCTGAACATCAGGCGGCTGATTTGCTGCATATCTTGTTATCGCACCACGGTTCTATGGAAAAAGGATCGCCTGTTGCCTGTGCTACCAAGGAAAGTTTCATTGTTCATTATGCTGACGAATTGAATGCAACGCTTAATCAGTTCCAATATCGAGAAGAAAACAATGGAAACGAATGGCAGTATAATCGCATGCTGGGCCGCCAAATAAGGTTGGGACATTGACTTGGACAAAAAAGTATGGTAATATTATTTTCCGGCCTATGGGCTGGAAATGTGAGTCGGAAAGATGATCGCGGATGCTTGCGCAGCATTCGAGGAAAGTCCGAGCTCCATAGGGCAGGGTGCTGGGTAATGCCCAGCGAGGGCGACCTTAGGGAAAGTGCCACAGAAATGTAGACCGCCGGGTTAACCGGTAAGGATGGAACGGTGCGGTAAGAGCGCACCAGCAGCCAGGTGACTGGCTGGCTAGGTAAACCCCACCCGGAGCAAGACCGAATAGGGAAGGGATGATGCGGCCCGCTGAACCTTCCGGGTTGAGTCGCTAGAGCCGGCAGGCAACTGTCGGCCCAGATAAATGATCGTCACCGTTATGCGGGACAGAACTCGGCTTATTGATGACTCACAAAAGAGAACTTGCCGTTCGAGAACATTGAACGGCAAGTTCTCTTTTTACGTATCTTGAGGTAGATCTATCTATTTTAGGGAGTTGACTTTTCAGCCATTCTTTTCTAAAATAAAGCTATACCCCCGGTATGGGGGGCTATAGAAAAAACGAGTATTTTTGCATCAGCTGTGATCATAAAAAGATAAGGGGGCATAGGCAATGAGTGTTGTTACGATTGTTGATCAGAATGAATTTCAAGAGAAGGTGATAAAATCAGATAAGCCTGTTTTGGTAGATTTTTGGGCGCCATGGTGCGGTCCGTGCAAGATGGTTGGTCCTGAAGTGGAAGCAGTCGCAGAAACGTATGAAGGTAAGGCGGTTATTGTTAAAGTAAATGTGGATGATTTGCCGGCGTTAGCCAGCCGGTATAGTGTGATGGGAGTGCCTACTCTTTTGGTCATAAAAGAGGGAAAAGAACTGAGCCGGATTGTTGGCTACAGGCCCCGTAAAGATATTAGCGCAGCATTGGACAGCGCACTGTAAGTAAGCGACAATGTTTAGCGGAAAAACTCCCGAAGCCTTTCGGGAGTTTTTCATAATAAACGATGATCAAGGACCATTCATTAAGCAAGAAGAATGTGAGGGAAAAGAATGTCAGGACAGACTGTGCTGATTGCTGATGATGATGTGCAAATTCGCGAATTGATATCATTATATTTCCGCAAAGAGGGCTTTGAGGTTATCGAGGCGGCGGATGGTGCAGAGGCAATTGTAAAAATCCAGCAATTTCAGCCCAATTTGATTTTGCTGGACATTATGATGCCGGTTTTAGATGGGTTGGAAGTGTGTCGCCAAATACGAAAAACTTCTCAAATACCCATTATTATGATGACAGCCCGTGCAGAAGATGAGGACCGAATTATGGGGCTTGAGTTAGGGGCGGATGATTATATTACGAAACCCTTTAATCCCCGAGAGGTGGTTGCACGAGTCAAAGCCGTGCTGCGCCGTGTTCCTGCCGCAGAGTTTACTTCTGCAGGATTATTGCATTTCCCGGATCTCGATATCAATATCGCTGAATACACGGTGACCACGTTTGGTCAGGTTATTGCGCTGACTGCCAAAGAAATGGAATTATTATGGCACTTGGCTTCTCATCCAAGTCGTGTTTTTTCCCGTGATCAGTTGCTGGAAGCAGTTTGGGGCTACACATATTGCGGTGATACTCGCACGGTGGATACGCATATCAAACGTATTCGTCAAAAAATCGGCGCCAAAGAAGGAACCCCATGGGATTTAAAAACGGTTTGGGGAGTAGGGTATAAATTTGAGGTTCAGCGATGAAATACCCTTTGCGGCGTAAAATTTTATACAGTATCATGGCTGTTATCTTTGTTGTTCTTGCGGGGGTTTCCGTTGGCATATCCGTTTTGATCCGAGACTATTATTTGGTGAACAAACAGCAGGAGCTGCAACGAAATGGGTACGAGCTGGCAAAAGTAGTCAACGCGTATTACGACGGTGAAATCAATCAAAGCCAATTAAACGGATTTATTAATAGTGTGGATGATTTTCTTGACGCTAGAGTCTGGGTGATTGATTCTTCGCGCAATTTGTTAGTAATGTCTGATTCGCGTTTTGAATGGAACAAGGGGAGACGTGACACGGCTGTTCAAGATGCTGTAAATACCGATCCTAATATGCCTAACCAGCGAACGCAAGGCTTTCGACGGTTAATCAGTGAATTGGATGCTGTGTACGCAGGAAATGTCTTGACAAAGACCCTTCAACATCCCTTTTATGGAGAAGATTTTTTACTTGTTGCCGTGCCTTTTCTGAAAACGGATGGGACGATGGGGGGAGCTGTAGTTCTTAATACTCCTGTAAGAGGAATTAATGGCGTTTTGTGGCGTATTTATTTTTATATAGCGATTGCAGGCGGACTCGGTCTTTTGTTGGCATATTTTATTGCCCGGCGATTGACTTTGGGGATTGTGCGTCCTCTGCAAGCGATGCAAGAAACTGCCGGAGCGATGTCGCGCGGTGATTATAATACACGCATGGTGATACACAGCGGGGATGAGTTAGAAGAGTTGGGAAGATCGTTAAATACATTGGCTCATGATTTGGGCGAATTTGTAAAACAAACCGCTCAAACAGAAAAACTGCGACGTGATTTTATTGCCAACGTTTCACATGAATTACGGACTCCTGTGACGGTCATCCGCGGCTACACAGAGGCGTTTTTGGATGGGACGATCCGTAGTAATGAAATGTCTGATAAGTACCATACCCTCATGCGTGATGAAACAGTTCGCTTGGAGCGCTTGATCCATGATTTGTTGGACTTGAGCCGTCTCCAGGCGGAAAATACGATTTTTGAAACAGAAGCGATTCCGCTGCCGGCGATTGCCGATAGCGTGGTTATGATGCTCCGTCAGCATGCGAAACGAAAAAACATTGAGATGACTCTTAACGTGGCCTCAGCGATTCCTGATATCGAAGGAAATGGGGATCGCCTCACACAATTGCTGCTGATCCTACTGGATAATGCCTTGAAGTATACTGCGGAAGGCGGGAAGGTAACTCTAACAATTTTTCCTTCTGGCGATGGAGTTCATTTGCAGGTTGCAGATACCGGCGCGGGTATTCCCGAGGAAGATTTGCCGTTCATATGGGAACGATTTTATAAGGTGGATAAATCACATAGCCGTACGGAGGTCGGGACAGGCTTAGGACTAGCGATTGCCAAGGAGATTATGGATCGGCATGGCGCGAAAGTATCGGTTGCCAGCGAGAAGGGAAAGGGAACAACGTTTGATATTTCTTTTCCGGTACTTGCTCTTTCATGACTGTTTGCTGACTATTCATTTATGATGAAGCCGATAAGAAAGGAGGGACAATATGTTTAATTTCAGCATGCCGGAATTATTGGTTATCCTGGTTGTTGCTTTGATGGTTTTTGGCCCGGCCAAGTTGCCGGAAATAGGCAAGGCTTTTGGCAAGGGATTCAAAGAATTTAAATCTGCGACCGACGATATAAAAAACGAGACGCAGAAAGCGGTCTCCCTTGACACATTGCCGGCAAAAAAAGAAGATTTAAAATAGAATAACGATAGGAAAGAGATGATTTTGCCAAAATGGCTGCCAATTTGCAGATTAATTGGGATCTATGCATAAATAGCAATTATCAAAAAATGCATTGTGATCTTTGCAGGCAAAGTTGCCCGTTGCAATGCATCCGTGAAAATTTTACGATTGATGCGAGCCTGTGTAATGATTGTGGCGTATGTCAGTCAAGTTGTCCGCGGGAAGCGATTTTCAGTACAACGTATACAGAATGCTCTATTGAAAAATGGTTGGAAGATCATCCTGGAGCCATCAGTATTTCCTGTCAACGCCAAGATACTGCGAGTCCGTGGCCATGTCTTGGATTTTTCGATGCCAGATTGTTATTGGTGTTTGCTGCTGGAGGAAGACAGGTTGTTATTGATGACCGTGGCTGTCCGGCTTGTAAACCTGGAGTAGAGGCCCATTTACAGAATGTGCTTGCAAAAACAAATGAACTTTTGGCAGCCAAAGAAAGACCTCTGATCAAACAGGGAGAACCGGTTCGGGAAAATTCGCAATGTTCAAAATCAATATCACGGCGGGATTTTTTTTCTCAACTTTTGGGGGCTACGGTCGATACGGTACGCGAAGCAATGGGACCCGTCACTTCAATTCCGGAACGTTTGCCCAAGCGGGATTTATTTCGCCGTTATGCCCTTCAAAGTTATTTATCGCCGTCAGCAATCCAGCAGCAGGTTTTTCGCAGTATCGTCATTGACCATACTGCTTGTCAGGCTTGTGGCCTGTGCGCCAAGATTTGTCCGCAAAAAGCGATTAAAACGCAGGAAGAAAGAGGTGTATTGCACTTTATTCATGACCCGATGGCCTGTAATGGCTGCGGCGTTTGTGTCGGTAATTGCCCCCGGAGAGCATCTTCCCTGACGGATGCCCGGCAGTTGGAATTTTATGAGATTGCCGCGATTCGTTTGCCGCGGTGCAGCGGCTGTGGTCAACTTTTTCAACCGGTCGCCGACCAGAAATTTTGTTTTGAATGCTTGTTAAAAGGCAAAACACAGATCTTGAGATGAAACAAGTATTGAATATTTAGCGGCGTTATTCTCGGAAACTGTAAATAATTTTATTGACAAGCAGGAAAATGTGAAATGATGTTAAATTTATAAAGATAAGTCATTTTTTAGCCCATCAGAAAATATCAATTTTATCTGATGGACATAAGTGCGCCCAGCGCCTTTCGCCGTTGCTATCAAAGCCCGGCGTAGGTTGGGTTTTCTAATTTTTTTTGAATTGAAGTGAGGGGGGTATCTATGAAAGAGAAAAATTCTTTGTGGGATTTGTTTCAAAAACGTAATTTGAGCCGAAGAAGTTTTGTAAAAACGTGTGTAGCATTGACGGGGATGTTAGGTCTGTCACCATCTATGCTGCCCCAAGTGGTCAATGCGGCAGAAAATAAAACGTTGCCACCTGTTATTTGGCTTCACGGCCACGAATGTACAGGGTGTGATGAGGCCTTTATCCGGTCGCAATCACCGTTGGCTTCCGATGTGGTCTTGAACATGATTTCCCTTGACTACATGGATGTGCTGTCCGCTGCAGCAGGCGAGCCATTGGAGCATCATCTTCAAAATATCATGCAAAAATATAAAGGCCAATATTTGCTGGCCGTTGAGGGTGCAGTTTCTCTGCTTGATGACGGAACTTATTGCATGGTCGGCGGGAAACCTTTCATTGAAAACTTGAAAGAGGCTGCTAAGGGTGCTGCGGCCATTATTGAGGTTGGTTCCTGCGCTGCATGGGGAGGAGTTCAGGCTGCCAAGCCAAATCCTACGAAATCAGTCTCCGTCAGTGATGTTATTAGTGGTAAGCCAATTATTAAGGTTCCCGGCTGTCCGCCTATTCCTGAAGTTCTCACCGGTGTTGTTATGCATTATGTGCTGTTTGGTCAGATTCCGCCGCTCGATACACAAGGCAGGCCAAAACAGTTTTATGGCAATCGTATTCATGATACTTGTTATCGGAGAGCATTCTTTGATTCCGGGATGTTTGTCGAAAAATTCGATGATGCAGGGGCAAAGGCTGGCTGGTGCTTGTATAAAGTAGGCTGCCGCGGCCCTGAAGCATATAACTCTTGCGGCAATATGCGTTGGTGGAATGGATTGTCATATCCTATTCAATCGGGTGCGCCTTGCGTGGCTTGCGCATCAAATAATTTCTGGGATAATGATCCTTTCTATGCACGACTGCCCAATATTCCTGTGCCCAATACCATCGCCACTGCTGACAAGGTGGGTATGATTGCCGCCGGCGTCGCTGCTGCCGGGGTTGTTGCTCATGGAGTGGCATCAGTGGTTCAGCATAAGAAACATGAATCGAACGAGAATAAGTAAGAGGGAAGAATAGGAGGACACTTATACATGAAGCGTATTGTTGTTGACCCTGTCAATCGGCTTGAGGGGCATTTACGGGTTGAGTTAAACATAGATGAATCATCTGGAAAAGTTACGGATGCGTTGTCCAGCGGTACTGCCTGGCGGGGAATTGAATTGATTTGTAAAGATCGTGATCCTCGCGATGCGTGGATGTTCGTACAACGCATCTGCGGTGTTTGCACTACTGTACATGCTTTGGCCTCTTTGCGGGCGGTTGAGGATGCCTTGGGAATAGAAATTCCTAAAAATGCAAATTATATACGTAATATTATGTCGGCTTCACAAACGGTGCAGGATCATCTAATTCATTTCTATCATTTGCATGGCTTGGATTGGGTCAGTCCGGTAGAAGCGCTGAAAGCGGATCCGGCAGCTACTGCGGCTTTACAAAACACGGTTCTCGAAAAATATGCTTTGCCACTGTCGGGACCGGTAACGTTGGATACGGATGCATATCCCAAAGATTTCCCCAAAGCGACTACTGTCTATTATGCCGCGGTACAGTCGAAAGTCAAAAAAATTGTTGAGAGTGGTCAGTTGGGTATTTTTGCCGCTCATTATTGGGATCATCCTGATTATGCGCTATTGCCGCCGGAAGTCCATCTTATGGCAGTGAGCCACTATCTCAATATGTTGGACAGGCAGCGTGAACTGGTAACTTCGCATCTTGTATTTGGCGGCAAAAATCCTCATCCGCACTACATTGTCGGCGGAATGCCTTGTTCCATTTCCATGAATGATATGAATGCGCCAGTCAATACGGAACGGCTGGCAGCTGTCGATCAATCGATCAATCTTGGCATTGCCGCTGTAAATTATTTCTACCTGCCGGATCTTTTGGCAATCGGACATATTTACGCGCAAAAAGGTTATTTGGATGGCGGCGGTCTTGCCAAAAATTGTGTGTTGAGTTTTGGAGATTATCCGGAAGAAACCTACTCAGGTACATCGAATGGCGGTTACCATAAGAATCTTCTGGTCCGTTCCAATGGGGTAGTTGAAAATTTTGCCAAAGGAGCTGCGCAAGCGACATTCTCTCCTCTGGACAATAAGGATTTGGTTGATCCGAATGTTTTGGCGGAAGGCGTTGAACACTCCTGGTATGCGTATCCTGAAGCAGTGAAAGATGCACATCCGTGGAATGGAATCACAAAACCGCAATTTACCGGACCCAAGGAAGGAACCAAGAAGGATTGGAAATATCTTGATGAAGCCGGTAAATATTCTTGGCTGAAAACGCCGAAATGGAAAGGTAAGACAGCTGAAGTCGGTCCTTTGGCCCGCTATATTGTTGTCTATACCAAAGTGAAACAAGGTGTCATCCAGGATCCGACTTGGGCGGAAAAAATGATTGTGGATCAAATTGACACGGTATCCAAAGTGCTGAATGCACCGCCGGAAGTTTGGATGCTGTCTACTGTAGGCCGTACAGCTGTACGTGGTTTGGATGCGCAATTGTCGGCTTATATCAATAAGTATTTCTTCGAAAAATTGGTCAAAAATATCCGTTCCGGCGACACGACTGTTGCCAATACGGCGAAATGGGATCCTTCTACCTGGCCAAAAGAAGCCAAAGGAGTAGGCTTGCATGATGCTCCACGCGGAGGATTGAGCCATTGGGTGGTTATTAAGGACGGCAAGATTGCCAATTACCAAGCGATTGTTCCATCGACCTGGAATGCTTGTCCGCGTGACAGCAAGGCCGGTTATGGCGCTTATGAAGCGGCAATGATTGATACGAAAGTCAAAATAGCGGATAAGCCTCTGGAAATCCTCAAAGTCATTCATTCTTTCGACCCGTGTCTTGCTTGCGCTACCCACCTTTATGATGCCGAGGGTAAAGAAATATCAGTCATTCATACTGATGCTTATTGCAAGTTTTAACAGGAACGAAAGGAGGGCAAGCTATGAAAGACCATAGTGTAAAACCATATTATGTGTTTAGCCCGGAACTTCGTATTTTTCATTGGGTAATGGTGGTATCGATAATTACCTTGTTTGTTACCGGGTTATATATTGGTGATCCAGGTTATATTGGGACGCAGAGTGAAGAGCCGACTTTCGCTGTGGCCAATCTATTTTCCATGGAAACCATGCGCTACGTTCACTTTGTTGTAGCGTTTATCTTCGTCGCTTCGTTTATATTACGGGTTTATGGATTTGTGATTAATAAAGGCGACAGGCTGTTTCCGAGGCCTTGGACAAGTGCGTATTGGACTGGAACAGTGGACGTAGCAATGCATTATACATTTCTTCGTTCTACACATAAGCCATATTTGCGCAACCAAATGGCGAGAGCAAGTTATGCGTTCGTTTATATTCTGCTATTTATTGAAGCGATTACCGGGTTTGCCATGTATTATATGATCCATCCCAATGGTTGGGGTGCTGCGATATTTGGCAGGGTGAATGCTTGGTTTGGCGGGGAGTATACGGTACATTTAGTTCACCATTACATTGCTTGGATTTTTATCATTTTTGCCATCGCTCATGTATATTTATCACTTCGGGAGGATGCGAGGGAGAAAAATGGCGAGATCTCAAGTATGTTTTCCGGTGTTAAGTATTTCCATGAAGAACCGGAAGATATTGGAGATATTAAATGACAGACAAAATTACGGTATTGGGTGTTGGAAATATTTTACTGAAGGATGAAGGAGTTGGCGTTCGGGTCGTTGAAGAGATGACCCGGCGCTATACCTTCCCTGAGAATGTTGAAGTGCTGGACGGCGGAACGCTGGGTATGGAATTAATGAGATTCTTGTTGGGAACGGATAGGGTAATTATTATTGATGCCATTGATGGCAGTTTGCCGCCGGGTTCCATCTATCAGTTTGAAAAAGAGGCCGTAAAAACTTATTTTCGTGAAAAAATATCGGTTCATGATTTAGGTATTCAGGATGTTCTTGCTGCGCTTGATGTTTTGGAAAAACCGTTGCAGGAATTGGTGGTTATGGGAGTGCAGCCCGCTGTAATTGATGTTGGACTGGATTTGACTCCGGTTGTGGCTCAGTCTGTTGAACCGGTTATTACGAAAGTACTGGCTCTTTTGGCTGACTGGAAAGTTGAGGTTATAGATCGTGAGTAAAGCAACTGCTGGTTTGTCGCCGGCTGCTCTGGCGGTTTTGGAGGAAATTAATCAGGCTTTGACTAATTTTCTGCAACATCGGCAAGAATGGACTATTTTTTCGGATAAAATGGCCTTGTCTCTCGAAGAAAGGCAAATGATTCGTGATTTTTTGGGCCAAGGCAGTATAAAAATTGAACTTAATGATACGGCCGAGCCTGCTGAATGGGTTGAAAGCGGAACATCGGGAGTTTGGTTCGGAGTTTTTTATGATCAGAACCATAAGCCTGTTTTGGAAACGATTGAAATCTGTGCATTTCCAAACGTGGCGGGAGCGCAAATGGAAGATATTTTGCAGGATCAAAAATCTTTGTCAGAGAGACTGTCCGGTTAAGTCGATAAAAAAGGATGTGAATGCAGCTGTGGATATTTCTGTTGATCAAGATGCTGCTGAATATATCCGGGTAAAGGGCGGTTCTGTTTTCATTTTTGATGCTCAGCGGATGGCAATGTGCTGAGGGCGAATTAACCTTGGCCCATCCGTGCGATTGGGCATGCCGCATAATCCGGAAAAATATAAAGCGAACAGAATCAATGGAATTTTAGTGTATGTTCCGGTTGCTTTTGAATCCCCGTTTGATCTGAAGATTGTTCTACGAAAGTTTTTTTGGCTTAAATCGCTTCATATTGAAGGCTGGAAAATTATTTAGTGTAATAACGTAAGAAAATGGACTGTGCAGCTGCAGCGATTTTTTTACGTTATTATTTTTTTATGATATTATAGATGTGAATTTGAATTTGCAGACAACCGAATGGTTGGACAACTATTCGTGTTATAGTTTACGATTGCTCAAGGAGGCAAAATATGAAATTTATTTCAATTGTGGTGCCGGTATTTAACGAACAGGATAATCTAGATGTTTTTTATCAAGAAGTTTGTCGTCACATGGAAAAATTATCGTATCGATTTGAACTGGTGTTCGTAGATGATGGGTCCAGTGATGCAACACCGTTGATTCTTGATCGATTAGCTGCTAAAGATCATCGGGTCAGGGCGTTTATTCTGGCGCGTAATTTTGGTCATCAGGTCGCCTTGACTTGCGGGTTGGATCATGCAGGCGGCGATGCTGTAATTACAATGGACGGCGATATGCAGCATCCTCCGGAACTGTTGCCGGCTATTCTGGAAAAGTGGGAGGAGGGCTATGAAGTCGTAAAAACGGTTCGGCTTCGCACGGAAGGAATTTCGATTTTTAAGAAATTTACTTCCAATATGTTTTATAAGTTAATTAATGCCATGTCAAATGTTCATATTACAGAGGGTGGATCGGATTTTCGTCTGTTGGATAAAAAAGTGGTTCTCAGTTTTCGCCGTTTTAAAGAAAAAGCCCGTTTTATCCGCGGTATGGTTGACTCTATTGGTTACCGTCAGACTACTTTAGAGTTTACGGCTTTACGCCGCTATGCCGGTCAATCCAAGTACTCCGTGGCAAAAATGCTGCACTTTGCTTTGGATGGAATTACGGCATATTCCAGAATGCCGCTCAGGTTTGCATTTTATTCTGGAATAGTGTTTAGTTTAATCAGTTTTGGATTAACATTACATGTTTTATTCATCAAATTCTTTACGAATGAAGCTGTACCGGGGTGGGCTACTATTTCGGCCAGTATACTGTTTTTAGGCGGGCTTCAATTGTTGGGGGTCGGTATTGTCGGCGAATATGTCGGTCGGATTTTTGATGAGGTAAAACAAAGACCTTTATATTTAGTGCGCGATGAGTTGAAACATGATTTAGATAACAAAGAGAATATTTGTTCGACAGGATTCTGACAATATCAGTCGAACTGTACAAACTAGTCGAGTGCAAAGAAAAGCCGAATCCAACTCGGGTACGGGGGAACCAATTTATAAGGGGTGAAATTTTCCTGATAAGGCTATGTTTGTCAGGACGATGGGGGGTATCTCAACCCTAACCCGTCAGCTAACCTCGGAGGCTGAAGAGAGGGGTTAATTACCAGGTGCATTTGGTTCGGGTTTTGGTGGTTTTTGTATTGCTGTTTGGTGTTTTTTCCAGCGCCAGTGCAGCAGGAGCGTACAGGGAAGGTGATTCAGGGGAAGAGATCACTGCTATTCAATCGCGGTTAGCATCCCTTGGTTATCATCCTGGCGGCTCTGATGGCGACTTCGGTTCATTGACGACGGAAGCAATTAAGAGATTTCAACAAGATCGTGGGTTAGAAACAGATGGTGTTGTCGGAGCGGATACGTATCGCGCCTTATTAGGCCGGGAAATCCCCGCAAGCCGTGACGGTTCCAGCTCAACGATCAGACGTGTGATCCAATCGGCTTCCCGTTATCTCGGAGTCCCGTATGTGTTCGGCGGTACGACGCCGGACGGATTTGATTGTTCTGGATTTACCCGTTTCGTCTATGGTCAAAGTGGTATTATTTTGCCACGGACGGCTGATGCACAGTATGGTGTTGGTCAACCGGTTTCTTATAACCGGTTGCAAGCAGGCGATCTTGTGTTTTTTTCTACATATGAGGAAGGCGTTTCCCATAGTGGCATTTACTTGGGCAACGGACAATTCATCAGTGCTACTTCCAGTCAGGGCGTGGCAATCGCCAGCTTGGGCAGCGGCTACTGGGGCGCCCGTTATATTGGCGCGCGGCGGGTACTGTAATTTGAGAAGGGAAGGCTTATGCCTTCCCCATTTTTTTGGGAATAAAAGACGGTCTTTATGAATTCAGGGTACAATCAAGTCCGTTTTTCGGTTATACTATAGAAAGTATGTATTGATTGAGGGTTTATGAAAAATTTTTATTGGAATTATTTTATAGTATTATATTGGCCCTTAGTCATCATCGCTCTTCTGTGCTATATTTTGGCCAGTTTGGCTGGATTGTCCGCTCCATTAGTGATGAAATTTTTAATTGATGACGCGCTTATCCAAGGTGATGTTGATTATTTACACGTGATTGCAATTGGTATTGTGATTTTATATTTCATCCGGGGTGTATTCTTTTATTTATATGGATATGTGATGGCTAAAGCAGGCCATAAGATGCTTGCTGCTTTGCGCCAGAATATGTTTCAACGCCTCCAGTGCCAGGATTATGCATATTTTATCAGCAACCCAACCGGTGAGATTATGTCTTTGTTTACAAACGATCTTTTACTGATCCAGCAATCGGTTTCGCAGGGTATTCCGGATTTAGTGGTAGAAACGCTGAATTTAGCGGCAATTGTTGTTATTATGATTTATTTTGACTGGAAACTAGCAGTGGTTACTTTTGCCACTTTACCGTTTATTATCGTTGCCATTACTTTTTTTAACAAAAAAATTGCCGGGCTAAATCTGCTGGTTCAACATACATTGGCCACAGTCAATGCCATTTTACATCAATTTTTATTGTCTGTTATGCTTGTGCAAAGTTATGTTCGTGAAGAACACGAATACCGGAATTTCAGTATGAAAGTACATGAAGCTGCCACGGACTTTCTCAAAGCCCAACGACTAAACGCAATTTTGGTTCCACTCGTAGAATTTTTAGCAGCAATCGGAATTACGATTATTGTTTGGTATGGCGGGCGGGAGGTCATTGATGGTCAGCTGACAATCGGCGGCATGTTTGCGTTTTTGGTTTATATTATTAATGTTCCGATGCCGGTTCGCAAAATGAGTGAGGCGGTTACGCGTTTGAAACTGGGAACGGTTGCCTGGCGGAGGATTCACTCTTTGTACGAACAACGCCATACTGTATTGGATGGGGAGATTGAACTAGTAGAGGCTAAGGGATTGGTTAATTTTGATCATGTTGCATTCCGTTATTTGCCGGATGCAGATATTTTAAAGGATATTCAGGTCATTGCGCGGCCGGGAGATGTCATAGCGATTGTTGGCCCGAGCGGTGCAGGGAAGTCTTCTTTTGCTAATTTGCTGCTGCGGTTTTATGACCCGGTCCAAGGAATGATCTGTCTTGATGGGATTGATATCAGAAAGTTGACAATCCGCTCTTTGCGTCGGCATATTGGCTTCATCCAACAGGAACCAATTTTGTTTAATACGAGCATCATAGAAAATATTAAATATGGCCGGCCGGATGCCAGTTTCGCGGAAGTCGAAAAGGCGGCCCGGATGGCAAAAGCACATGATTTTATTGTTGATTTTCCATCTGGATATAATACTCTGGTTGGCGAACTGGGGGGGAATTTATCGGGAGGCCAGCGGCAGCGGATTGCAATTGCACGGGCAATGATTATGCAGCCGGCTATCTTATTGCTGGACGAGCCGACTGCGGCACTTGACGCACAGGCGGAAAAACAGGTTATGGAAGCGATCCGTCAAGTTAGCGTGGGGCGTACAACATTTATTATCACTCATCGTTTGTCGACGTTATTGCCTTCGGATAAAGTGATTTACCTTGTAGATGGTCAAATTGTTGAAACTGGGTTGCACGAAGAATTGCTAAGATGCGGCGGACTTTATGCCCAGGCGGTCCAACGTGAGGAACTGATGAAATGATAGAAACACAGAGGAGGATTTTTTGAAATGCAAACAAAACGACAATATGTATGGGACATTTTAAACAAGCATGTAACCAACGATGTTCTTTTAAAGCATTGTTTAGCGGTCGAGATTGCCATGCGCGCCTATGCTGTGAAATATGGCGAAGAGGAAGAATATTGGGGCGCGGTGGGATTATTGCACGATATTGATTTTGAACAATTTCCCGATGACCATCCGCATCATGCGCGTGAAATATTATCAGATTATGGTTATGATACTGATTTTATCACCAATGTCGAATCTCATGCCCGTGATTGGGACCGCGAGCGGACGCAACTACAGAAAACTTTACTGGCAGTTGATGAATTAACAGGGTTCGTCATTGCTTGTGCGCTGGTTCGTCCGGATAAAGATTTGGATAACCTGGAAGTAAAATCAGTGATGAAAAAAATGAAAGATAAAGCATTTGCCCGTGCTGTAAACCGCCAGACAATTATCGACAGTGCTGAGGCAATGAATGTTGATTTTAAGGAACACGTGGCTTTTATAACGCGTGCATTGGCTGACGCAAAACGAAATCCTGTGTATCAGGAGTTTCCTCTTATAAGTTAAAAACCAGCTTTGTCGTAGTGTGTACAAAAAAAGCTGGGTCAATTAGAAGGACTTCAGCAGATTATGATATATGCTGAAGTCCTTCTAATTACTTTATATCTTCATTCGCTTATATTTCGATCTTTGTTATCGTAATGGCAAGAGAACCTAGGTTAAATGGCGAAGTATATCATTAGATCATCTGTTGTGAAATAACCTGTCCCACGATAAATATAAGATGACAAGTACAATTGCGAATAAAATCCCAAGATCGCCAACATGCTGGTTCATGCTTTCCTTCCATCCTTCCTGTCGACTTGTCGGGAGTTTCAAGAAATGTAAATCAAGTCTTAGTTCATTATAAAAGAATTATGAATTGGATGCAATGCAGATCAATCATGTCTGTTTTGTGATTTTCTTTATAGAAGGTGAGGTGATTGCTTGTATAAGTTATTATGTCCAGACCGGTCTGTTCTTCGTCTTCAGGACATTGATTTGCAAGAAATAAAAAAGATGGGCATTGAAGGAATTATTTTTGACTTAGATAATACCATTTTACCTTGGGACAGCTCGGAAATATCGCTGGAAGTAAGCGTTTGGATGGAACAGGTATTGGCGAATGGGTTCAAAGCCGGTCTGGTCTCCAATAATCGTCGTCAGCGAGTGAGTAAAATTGCGGGGCGCTTTGATATTCCTTATGTTTTTCGTGCCTATAAACCGTCGAAAAATGGTTTTCGTAAAGTTTCGGCAGCGATGGGGCTTTCGCCGGAAGTTGTGGCTGTTGTTGGTGATCAGTTGTTTACTGATGTATTGGGCGGGAACCGCTTGGGTATGTTTACAATTTGGGTCAAACCATTATCTTCACGTGAATTTATTGGTACAAAAGTAACCAGACAGTTGGAAAAAATGATGGTTCGAATTTTGCGAGCCCAAAAATTATTAAAATAAGGGATATGAAAGGAGTATGATCGCAATATGATTACTGCGCATACCCAAATTGTCGGCTTATTCGGCTGGCCGTTAGGCCATTCTCTTTCTCCGGCATTGCAAAATGCCGCTTTTACTGCGGCAGGAATTGACGCCGTATATCTCCCGTTTCCGGTTCAGCCGGAACGTTTGGAACAAGCAGTAAACGCCATTCGTGCGCTGAATTTTACCGGAGTAAATGTTACGATACCGCATAAAATGGCAGTGATCCCTTTTTTGGATGAATTGGATATTAGCGCTCAGTTAGTAGGTGCGGTGAATACGATTGTTCATAAAGATGGACGATGCCGGGGATATAACACTGACGCCGAGGGCTTTATTCGTTCTTTGCTTACAAAAGGGATTTCGATCGATGACCGGATCGCTGTTGTTGTTGGCGCTGGAGGCGCGGCCAGAGCGATTGTCGCCGGCCTGATCGCCCATGGCTGCAAAGAGATTGTTATCGGCGCCCGAAATGAACTGCAAGCAGTTCATCTCGCTAAAACATTCTCTGGGACGACAATTTCCGGGACAGATTGGCGAGCAGACCATTTTACGAAAGCATTGCAAGGATGCAATTTGTTGATTAACTGCACACCGTTGGGGATGAACGCTTATTCGGATCATTCATTGCCGGTTGATTGGTCACAAGTAAATACCGGTGCTGTAGTCTGCGATTTGGTGTATAATCCGCCGATGACTGATTTTTTATACGCTGCCCAAAAGCACGGACACACTACGATAAGCGGAGCCGGGATGCTTCTTGAACAAGGAATGCTTGCGTTTTCCTTATGGACGGGTAAATCTGCGCCAAGAGCAGTGATGGAAAAAATTCTTTACGAAGAACTGGCGGTTTGTTTTTAAAATGACCAGGGATAATCTTTAGTCTTCACTGAGGTGGTGTTTTTATGGCATTACACAAACGGTTGGAGGATTTGTTGCTTGAAATTGGATTGATTACCGGAGAACAGTTGAATGAAGCGCTCATTGTACAACGGAAAACAGGCGAGTTATTAGGTAAAGTGCTCATTAATCTCGGTTATATTAACGAGCAGGATATGGTTGAAACCATCGCTTTTCAACTTGGTTTACCGCGCATTGATTTAGCGGCTTCCATTATTTCGCAAGAAGCTGTCCATTTAATTCCTCTTAGTTTGGCTGAACGGTATCAAGTGCTTCCTACGGCGGTGAATGGGTCGAAATTGACGCTGGCAATGGCTGACCCTACTAACTTTTATGCAATTGATGATGTTCGTATGGCAACTGGCTTGGATGTAAATCCGGTTATCGCGGCTGAGACGGAAATCAATTGGGCCATTAATCAGGCATACGGAGTAAAAGAGGTCATTGCAAAAGCGGTCCAAAAGCTTCAGTCGGATGATGCCGATGAAACGGCCGAAAAACAGATTTTTGAAGATGCACCTATTGTTAACGTTGTTGACTCGTTGATTAGTCAAGCAGTGAAAGAACGAGCGAGTGATATCCATATTGAGCCACTGGAAAAGGTGACCAGAGTTCGATTCCGAATTGATGGCGTACTTGAAGAAGTTGTTACTTTTCCGCGCAATATCCATCTTGCGATTATTTCCCGGATAAAAATCATGAGTGAAATGGATATTTCCGAAAAACGCAAACCGCAGGATGGTCGTTTTCAGGTGAAAGAAAATGGCCATGAAATTGACATTCGAGTTGCCACTTTGCCAACCATTTTAGGTGAGAAAATTGTAATGCGTATTTTAGATAAAAAAGCGATCGCATTTGATATTAAAGAACTGGGTTTTACAAAAGATAATCTTCAGCGCTACAGCCGCTTATACAAACAGCCGCATGGATTGATACTGGTTACCGGGCCAACCGGTTCAGGTAAAACGACAACCTTATACTCGACATTAATGCAGGTGAATTCACCTGCAAAAAATATGATCACTATTGAAGAGCCTATAGAATACCGGCTTGATGGGGTAAACCAAGTACAGGTAAACGGTAAAGTAGGATTAACTTTTGCAAACGGGCTGCGGTCCATTCTTCGCCAGGATCCAAATGTGATTATGGTCGGTGAAATTCGTGATAAAGAAACTGCTGATATTGCTGTTCGTTCCGCATTGACCGGCCATATGGTTTTTAGTACGCTGCATACGAATGATGCTGTCGGAGCGATTATCCGTCTATTGGACATGGGGATTGAACCGTTTTTAGCAGCCTCAGCTTTGTTGGGCGTTGTGGCTCAGAGATTAGCAAGGAAGCTTTGTTTGGACTGTCGGGAGGCATATGCGATTGAGGCAAGATCCCTCGACGGCCAGTTTCTTTCTTTGCAGGGGGAACAGTCTGTTGAGGCGTATCGTGCTATGGGATGCCCATATTGCAATTATACCGGCTATCATGGCCGGATCGCAATTCAAGAGGTGTTAGTGATTACTCCTGCAATTCGTGATGCGGTTAACCGACGCCTGCCCGAGCATGCAGTGTCAAAGCTTGCTATGAAGGAAGGCATGCAGACAATGCTGCAGGATGGCATTGCAAAAATCTTAGCAGGAGATACTTCGATTGAAGAAATCATGCGAGTAGCGTATCAGGAATCATGATGGAGGAATTTTTATGATGATTGATTTGTTGTGGGAAGCAGTGCAAAGAGGAGCGTCGGATTTGCATTTGACGATGGGATTGCCGCCAATGCTGCGAATAAATGGTTCCATGCTGCCGTTAGAAGCTCCCTGCTTATCATTTGACGATACCAAGGAATGTTTATTGGAACTCGCATCCGAACAGCAGAATCAATTGCTTGCGGAACGCGGCGAAATTGATTTTTCTTATGCGATTGATGGTCTTGGACGCTTCCGCATTAACGCATTCCGCCGGCAGGGAACGGTGGCGATCGCCATCCGTGTAATTCCTTCTCAAGTAATGACGCTTGAACAGCTTGGGTTGCCTGAAACAGTGAAAGACCTTGCTCGTAAATCGCAGGGACTGGTCCTGATTACCGGACCGACTGGAAGCGGCAAATCCGCCACTCTGGCGGCAATGATTGATTTGATTAATAATGAGAAAGCTTGTCATATTATTACACTGGAGGATCCGATCGAATATCTTCATCATCATAAGAAAAGCATGGTTAATCAACGTGAGATTCATACGGATACTTTTTCTTTCAGCAATGCGCTGCGCGCTGCATTGCGTGAAGATCCGGACGTGATTTTGGTGGGGGAAATGCGTGATCCGGAAACGATCAGTACGGTAATTACCGCAGCAGAAACCGGACATTTGGTTTTTGCGACATTGCATACCGGTGACGCTGCACAGACGATTGACCGGATAGTCGACGCTTTTCCGTCTTATCAGCAACAACAGATGCGGACTCAACTTTCATTGACTTTGCAGGGAATAGTGGCTCAGCAGTTATTGCCCCGAAAAAATGGCAGGGGGCGAGTAGTTGCTGTTGAAGTGCTAACAGCTACTCCGGCAGTACGTAATTTGATCCGGGAAGGGAAGACGCATCAAATTATTTCTGTTATTCAAACCGGAAGCAAGTTTGGCATGCAGACGATGGATATGGCGCTGCTCTGGTTATACCGGCAAGGATTGATATCGCGCGAAGAAGCGATTGCCAAGGTAATGGATCCAGAGGTGTTTGCTCGCCAGTTTAAAAGCAATTCTGATGTGTTGACGGGAGGCCTGTAATTGGCTAACATGTATTCTTATCGCGCCAGAGACTGGAAAGGAAAACATCTTTCGGGTACAATTACGGCAGAAAACAAAGCCGGAGCAGCAAGGTTTATCCGTGATCAAGGGTTGTATATTACCAAAATTAACGACTTACGACAGACATCAAGTATAAAAAAATTTTTTGAGAACAGAATACCGGTTAACAGTAAGGAACTGGCCATTTTTTGTAGGCAGTTTTCGGTTATGATGGATGCAGGGTTACCTTTGATATCCTGTTTGGATATTTTAATTGAGCAGACTACAAATTTACGGTTGAAAAGTGCTGCCCGTGAAGTTTATGGACGGGTACAGGCCGGGGAAACATTGTCCGGCGCAATGGCCGCACATCCTCAGGTATTTCCTGTTATTTTGACAAGCATGATCGCTGCCGGAGAAGTTGGCGGAGTTCTGGACGATGTACTTAGCCGATTGGCAACACACTTTGAAAAAGAGCATATTATGCGGGAAAAAGTAAAATCCGCATTGACATATCCAATTGTAGTAATGGGATTGGCTGTGAGTATTGCGGCTTTTATCCTAACGTTTGTATTACCCGTTTTTGTTCATTTGTTTGCAGATATGAAAGTAGAATTACCCCTTTTCACACGCTTGATGATCCATATCAGCAACTTTTTGAAAGAATATATCCTGTTATTTTTCATTGGTTCATTGATATTAAGCTGCGGTTTTTTTGTAGCTGTACGATGCCGTCCCATTCGGAAAGCGGTAGAAAAAATGACTTTCTGTCTACCCCTATTTGGTCTTTTAGCGCGCCGGATTATTTTGGCTCGATTTTGCCGGACCTTCTCAACCTTGCTGCGGGGAGGAGTGCCAATGCTTGCGGCTTTGGAGGCCGTTAAAAAAACAACCGCAAATGCAATTATGATGGAAGTATTGACGAATGCTCAGATGGGTGTAAGCAGCGGTTCAAGCCTGTCCGGCCAATTGGCAGCCAATCATTTATTTACGCCAATGGCGGTTCAGATGGTGGCAGTGGGAGAAGAAACCGGCGCTTTGGATCAAATGCTGGATAAAATTGCAGATTTTTATGAAAGCGATGTAGATGAAACGATCAATCGTCTCAGCAGTTTGTTGGAACCGGTATTGATCACGTTTCTCGGGGTATTGATCGGAGGGATTGTTATTGCGATTGCCATGCCGTTATTTGATGTAATCACGAATTTCGGTTCAACAACAATGTGAATTTGATTGCAAAAAATTTACAATATAGTATAATATTATTATACAGTAAGCTTGGATAAGATGAAATTTACCCTTAATCTGAAGCGCCTGTGGGGTATAGTCGCACTTATTTTTTAAAACCCGACTTTCGCTAAGCATTGCTTGTGACGCTGAAAGTCGCTGGCTGCACTTGGGTCCATCAGAAAAATTTATATTTCCTGCCTGGGATTCATAGCTTTGACAAACATCCTGATCGGAATACGAAATGGATGAAAAAGGGAGAGAAACTTATGTTGACGCGTATGAAACAGAGCACGACCAACCAAAAAGGCTTTACCTTAATTGAATTATTGATTGTGATCGGCATTATCAGTGTCTTGGCGACGATTGCGGTTCCTAAGTTTGCAAGTGCAGGCGATGCCGCAAGGGGAGCGAAACTAGCCGCTGATTTACGGACGATTGACTCTGCTGTTGCAATTGTAGTTGCAGAGGGAGAGACGCCCAGTGTTGAAAAAGTTACGGCGCTAATGGCTGCTTGGCCGGTTCCGCCGGGAGGAAATTTTTCTGGTCCTAACCATACTTCGGCAAGCGTTGCTGTTCCGGCTGAAGCATACACACTAGATACCGCTACGAATAACTATAGGGCATTGTGCGGTACGTTAAAGGCGGAAGATATTTAAAATAGTAAGAGATGATAAGGCGGCTTCGGCCGTTTTCCTGTTAATTTATCAGACAGTATAAATTTTCTGATGGACCTAAGTGCAGCCAGCGACTTGTAACGCCGTTACAAAAGTTTGGCGCAAACTATATTTTATAATGCTGTTACGGGAAGAGAAATTGGTAGATTGGTGTGTGAATTTATGCCCTATCAAATACACGAATTTGTTTATTTTCACGACGCTGCATTCATTGGATTTCTTTTCGTATTTGCCGTCTTGGGGTTGCTGATTGGCAGTTTTCTGAACGTCTGTATTTACCGGTTGCCTCGCAGCCAATCTGTTTTTATGCCTCCGTCGCATTGTCCAGCTTGCTTGACACGCATAAAACCGCAGGACCTGATTCCTGTGTTAAGCTATGTGCGCTTGCATGGCCGCTGTCGTCATTGTCATGCCTTCATTTCACCTCGGTACGCGTTTGTAGAACTGTTGACATCCGGTTTATTTGTCTGGTCATTTTTGCTGTTTGGCTTGTCCGCGATGCTTGTGAAAGCATTGATATTATCTTCCTTTTTGATTGTCATTATTTTCATTGACATGGATTATCAGCTCATTTTAGATAAGGTATTGTTATTTTTGGCCGGAACTGGTTTCCTTCTTAATTTTTGGACCGGGCATGTTGGGTTATGGGAAATGCTGATTACCGGTTTGAGTGCTGGCGGGTTATTTCTATTGATTGCTGTGCTGACCCGCGGCGGCATGGGAGGCGGCGATATCAAATTTGCAGCGGCTATTGGTATTTGGCTGGGCGCTAAGCTGACGGTTGCGGCTCTCTTTATTGCTTTTATCTTAGGAGGGCTGGGTGGTATAATGGTTTTGGCTTTAAAATTGAAAAGCCGCAAAGATTATATTCCGTTCGGACCGTTTATTGCTTTAGGTGCGTGGATTAGTTTTTTGTATGGAACGAAAATTATTGCCTGGTATTTGGTGCGGGTTGTTTGAGGTGATGAGGTGCAGCGTGGATTCATAATGATTGAGATGCTGGCGGTTATGACGGTTATTTTTATATTGTCCGCTGTGACAGTTCCTATGATTACAAAAACGCTGGCACGCCAGGATATTGACGGGGCGGCTCGTAATTTGGCAGCCGATATCCGCTGGATTCAACAAATTAGCATTAATGGCGGTGTTGGCGCCGGTGCGACAGTCTATGTTTTAATGTTCAACAATGCAGATCATGAGAATTACTATATTACGGCAAACGGGCAAACGATTAAGGCGGTTCAATTGCCCGGCAGTGTGCGTTTGGGCAATGCGCCGTCACAAATTATGTTTAATCCTAATACGGGGTTTCCCAGCACAGGAGCACAGTCGATTAAGCTGCAAAGCCTGGTTTTAAATAATTGCAAATATGTGATTTTAGCTCCGGCAATTGGGCGGGTAAGGATCAGTGTTACGGATGCGGTGATGTAAGATTAGAAAAGAACAAAAAAGTTTTTTATTGCGAATAATCCAAAGGCAGCAAGGCTTTCTTTTGTTAGAGGCGTTGACCGCTTCTGTGATTGTTTCTGTGGCGGTTTTAGCGATTGCCGGGTTGTTTATTCTATCCTTGCAGACGAATGCTGTTGCTGCGGACTATACGGTCGCGACAAACTTGGCGCAAGAAAAAATGGAATTATTGTCAGCAATGGATCCAGCCTCTTTCAATTCGGCTGTTTTTGCAGATGAAGAAATCTCATTAAATAACCGGTTCTTTCATCGACAAACAGTTATTGTTGTGCGTAGCGACTTGGATGCTGCCAATGGATTGTTCCAAGCCACTGTGCAGGTTTCCTGGGAAGAAGCGGGCAGATCATTTCATGTTTCGTTGCTGAATTACTTTATTCGTACGGTGTTTTCACAATATCCATAAAGGTCGATATCATGCAGAAACTATTATTATTAAAATTCTTTCGTTTTCGGCAATCCGGCTTCACATTGATTGAATTGCTTATTGGAATGGCATTAGCTTCTTTGTTGATGGCGGTTTTGGTTTCTTTTTTGTTTGTTTCCCTGAAAGCGTGGCATTACGGCAGCACCCAGTCCGCTCTTCAGCAGACCGCCCGGATCTCCCTCGATACAATGGTTCGCGAACTGCGATATGCAAAGACTATTCAATCTCCAAGCGGTGGCGGGACAGTCAACGCAATTACCTTTACAAATTTTCGCAATGAAGTCATCACTTACTCACGCGGCACATCAAGCGGGGCAAATCCGCAGACACTGTATCGCAGAGTGTTTCTAACGGACAATCCCTTGACAGAAAATACGGTTACTGCCTTGTCTTTTACAATCGTAAGGCCGCGTACCGTTTTTGCAGTGATCACAATTACCGATGCCAACAGCGGGCAGCGTGAAACTTTACAAACTGCAGTGACTTGCTTAAATGTTCATTAGCAGCCAATTGAAAAAGTAGTGGCAGGTGAAAGAATCTTGTATTGTGACCGGAGGATGGCTGCCCAACAAAATGGATCCGCAGCACTATTAGCCATATTTGTCATGGCTTTGCTGAGTTCACTTGGTGCAGCGTTTATCATGCTGAGTTCTACTGAAATCAAAACTTCAACGAATTTTCGGGATGGAGTCGCGGCTCAATGCCTGGCGGAGGCCGGAGCAAAGCGAATGATGCTGAAGTTGAGTCAGGATCCGGCATGGATGCCGTCTCCGTCGCCATTAGTTGAAAATTTGAGTACCAAACCGACTGCGGGTCGCTATGAGGTATCGGTGACCAATATCGGCGGCAATAAAAAAACCGTTACTTCTACTGGGATTGTTAATAAGGCTCGCAGACAGATCGTTCTTGTCTTAAGTGTAGGATCACCCTTACCGGCTATTACTGTTGTATCTTGGAATAATTATTAAGGAGGGCTTGTTGTGGAACTGAAAAATTGCATGGAGAGTCTGGTTTGGGAACGGTTGGACAGCGTTTTGCGCGCTTATCCGGAAATGTGCACCTGTCAAAAATGTCGTAACGATGTTGTGGCATTAGCCCTTAATGCTTTGCCTCCGCGCTATGTGGTAACTTTTGCCGGAGAAACGTACACGAAAGTTCATTCGTTGGAACAACAATTTGGTATTGATATTGTGGCTGCGCTGACCAATGCGATCGATATTGTCAGCCGAAAACAACAGCATGAGAAAAAATAAGGAGAAATATGTGGGAAAAATTGATCCATTTCGTAAAAAACCAGCCGAGCAAGGTCCTGGGAATCGATATTGGGACGGGGGCCATTAAGATTGCTTGCATTTCCAGTATTCAGGGACATCCTAAAATCACGCAGGTTCATGTTTGTGATTTGCCGTCTGACAGTTTTCAAAATGACCATTTTATGGATATTGATTTCTTGGCGGATTTGTTGCGCCGAGAGCTTGAAACTGCCGGTATTTCCGCCAAGCACGCGGTGACAGCGGTGAGCGGGAGAATGATTTTCACACGGCAAGTATCGTTTCCCGTAATGAAGCAAGAGGAATTGCAGGAAGCAGTTCGGTGGGATATTGAAAAATATGTCCCTTATCCTCCGGAAAGTTATTACTATGACTTTGCCGTTCTCAGCGAACGACCGGAAAAGACGGAACTTGAAGTGTTTTTAGTGGCTGCGCCTCAGACAATGGTTGACGGGATATCAGATATTTTGCGCAAGGCCGGTTTGACAACTTTGGCAATCGATATAGAGCCATTAGCGATATACCGGACCATGGAAAGCGGAGAAAATTCCCTGCTTGTTGATATTGGCGCTGAAGTATCGCATATAACGGTTTTTCAAAATGGAAGACCTATTCTTGCCAGGACCATTCCGGTCAGCGGTAGGCGTTTTACGGAAGATGTTATGCGATCCTTAAAGGTAACGGCAAGAGAAGCAGAAAATATAAAAAAAGGCTCGTTTACGAATGTTCAACCCCAAGTGAGCCAATTGGTCATTGGTTTGGTTTCAGAGATCCATCGAACTGTCGAGTATTTTCAAGTTCAAAAAAAACAAATTTCTTTGGAAAAGTTGTTTTTGAGTGGCGGCGGATCCAGGTTAAGTAATTTAAAAGAGCAGTTGGAAAAAGAATTGGACATGCCGGTCCTATTGCATGATCCGTTTAAAGCGATAGAAGTGGATAATTCTTTCGACCTTCAGTATATCCGTTCGATCGCGCCTCAGATGGCTGTAGCGGTTGGGCTTGCAATGCGCGGCGGTGAATTATGATCCGGATAAATTTATTACCGCTTTCCCAGCGAATGCCTCAATTTTCATTCATCAGGTTTTTTACGCTGGCCGGACTTGTGGCCTTTTTTCTTTGTTCTGCATGGTATGGATATGGAACCTACCGGTTATGGGGATTGAACCAGGAAGTCCAAAAGACAATGAGCCGCTATGAATTGCTGCGGCCTATTCAAAGCAAGATGCTAGATGCGAATGCCCTGCAACAGCAAATCAATCAAAAAGAAAGGCTGTTGATGGAATTAACGGTCAAGCGGCAGTCACAATATGCAGCTCTTACCCATTTGGCTGAGATTATTCCGCCGCAAATTTGGCTGTATGAAATCGCGGTTGATGAGCAAAAACGTTTTCACATCAAAGGACAGGCTTCTGCTTATGCTGAACTGGCATCGTTTTTGGATCAAATTGAAAAAGATCCTTTGTATGGAAGCCCGATCTTAGTGAAAGCAGAACGGGACGCGGTGCTTTCAATCATGAAATTTGAGATAACAGTCGTAGGCGAGGGGATGTAAAGATTGCAATGTTCCTGGACGAATCTGCCTGTTCAGGCTAAAATAGGTTCATTTATTGTTTTTCTATTGTCGTGTGTAGTCGTGTTTTACATTGGATTGCTCCGACCGCAGCAAATGCAGATTGCGGAATTATCCAACCGGGTCCATTCCGAACAGCAAAAAGTTCAAGTTATTGAAAAATTTGCGTTTTTCTATCCGGATACTGACCGCCATCTTGCGAGTTTGGAAAGCAAATTTATCCAAACCAGTCGTACGCTGCCGGATCATCCGGACATCCGGGAATTTTTGCTGCAGGTTGATTTGGCCGCGAATACAAGCGGAGTGAAGCTATTGCAGATCCAACCCGGTATTGGTATAAATAAGGGAGAATATTGGGAATTACCTATTGAAATTATGACAAGAGGCAATTTTTTTCAGACAATCGCTTTTTTAAAAAAATTGGAAGATTGCCCGCGCTTTAATAGTGTGGTACGATTATCCTTACAGTCTCAAACAGGGGACTTAGAAAGTAATTTTGTAGTGGCAATTTATAGCTGCAGAATTAAGTAAACGGGTATGAGGTGATGAATTATGTTGCGTTTTTTAACAGCCGGAGAATCACATGGACCATGCTTAACAGCCGTGATTGAGGGTTTGCCAGCCGGGTTGCCTGTCGAAATTGATGCGATCAATGCTTTTTTATATCGCCGACGGCAAGGTATCGGACGGGGGAAACGGATGCAAATTGAGGCGGATACGGTAGAAATTTTATCAGGGGTTCGCTTTGGATATACATTAGGAAGTCCTGTGACTTTATCGATCCATAACCGGGATTGGGAAAATTGGCAGGAGCGCATGGCGGTTACAGGTAAGTTTGATTGTGAAGCAGTCACTGCGCCTCGTCCGGGACATGCCGATCTGGCAGGGGTATTAAAATACGGAAGCAAGGATATTCGCGATATTTTGGAACGGGCCAGCGCGCGCGAAACGGCTGCCCGGACTGCTGTCGGAGCCTTATTAGTCCAACTTTTGTCTCATTGCGGGATTCAGATTGTGTCGGCAGTAACTGAAATCGGCGGCGTGACCGTTACTACCCCAGAGCCGGAAGACGATTTAAATATTCAGACTGTAGTTGAAGCGGCCCAACGGCGGGGAGATACGTTGGGCGGAGTTTTTGTAGTAACAGCAATAGGGGCGCCTCCCGGACTGGGAAGCCATGTTCATTGGGATCGGCGATTGGATGGCCGCCTGGCAGGTGCAATCATGTCAATTCCTGCGATTAAAGGAGTGGAATTTGGCGCTGGTTTCAGATATTCCGGCATGCCGGGCAGCATGGCACACGATGAAATTTTTTATTCTTCTGCAAAAGGATACTATCGTACCAGTAATCATGCCGGTGGACTCGAAGGCGGGATAACGAACGGAGCGGATCTTGAGGTCCGTGCAGTGATGAAGCCAATCCCCACATTGATGTCTCCACTGGCGTCAGTGGATATTGTCAGTCACGAAGCGATCAGCGCAAATACAGAACGAAGCGATGTTTGTGCGGTACAGGCCGCCGCCGTTGTTGGCGAAGCGGTTATGGCTATTGTTTTAGCAGAAGCCATGTTGGAAAAATTCGGCGGTGATCATATGTGTGATTTACTTGCTGCTAAGGCACATTATTATCAGCGGATTGAGCCGGAACGGGTATGAAGAATATCGTATTATTGGGTTTTATGGGAACAGGAAAGACCAGTGTAGGGCGGCTTTTAGCGCGGCAGCTAAAACGTCCGTTCGTTGATGTGGATAAAATGATTGAAATTGCATGCGGGGCTGCGATTAGCGAGATTTTTCAAAAGCATGGGGAAAAATTTTTTCGAGAACAGGAAAGCGAAATGATTGCAAAGGCAGCTTCTTATGAAAATGCGGTGATTGCTACCGGCGGCGGCGTGGTTCTCAATGCAGAGAACATTGCGCGCTTGCGTTGCAATGGCGTTTTAGTGACGCTGACTGCATCGCCGGAAGTGATCTTGGAACGCACGGCAAAAAGGACAACACGGCCTCTATTAAATGCTCCTGATCGGGAACAGACGGTAAAAGCGCTTTTGGAAAACAGAGAACCCCTGTATCAGGAAGCGGATTATATCATCGATACAACATCAGGTTCACTTCATCAAATTGCGCAAAAGATTATTGTTTTACTGAGGCAGGGGGGGCATTTACGTGGCCGTGGTTAACGTTAATTTAGGAGATCGGAGTTACCCGATCACGATTTCACCGGGCTGTCTTGCCAATATCGGTGATTTATTGAGAAATATTGACCCTGAAACAAAGATATTGATTGTATCTGATGATCATGTTGCCGCGCTTTATGGTCAACAAGTTCTTGCCAGTTTAGAAAAAGCCGGTTATCATGCGGAAATTTTTCAGATACGGCCGGGGGAAGCATCTAAAACTATCGAAGTGGCAATGTCGGTTTATACAAAAGCAATCGAATGGGGAATGGACAGAAAATCTTCGTTTTTAGCCTTGGGCGGCGGTGTGGTTGGTGACTTGACTGGTTTTGTCGCGGCGACATATTTGCGCGGCGTTCCATTTATTCAAGTTCCGACAAGCTTATTAGCGCAAGTGGATTCCAGCGTAGGAGGAAAAGTTGCAGTCGATCATCCTCTGGGTAAAAATTTGATTGGCGCTTTTTATCAACCGCAGACAGTTGTTATCGATCCAGCGCTTCTCCGAACGCTTCCTGAGCGGGAATATTATGCGGGCTTGGCGGAAGTAATAAAATATGGTGCAATTGCCGACAAGGAGTTTTTTACTCGTTTGTTAACGGAACAGGAAGCAATTTTAGCCAGAAATCCGCTTGTTTTAGGCGAAATCATTCAGCGTTCGTGCCAAATTAAGGCTGATATTGTAGAAAAGGATGAAAAAGACACTTCGCTGCGTATGATTTTAAATTTTGGGCATACGATTGCGCATGCATTGGAAGCCGGTTTTGGTTTTGAACGCTACAATCACGGTGAAGCGGTTGCTATCGGCATGGTTGGAGCTGCGCTGCTTAGCCATCGTATGGGTTTTTGCAGTCCGGATGTGGTTGCTGCCTTGCGTGACTGCCTTATCCGTTTCCATCTTCCAACGAATGTCGTTGGTGGAACAGTTATTGATTATCGCGGTTACATGGAGCGGGATAAGAAAAACATTGGCGGTGAAACCCAGTGGATACTATTGCTTGATATTGGGCAGACGACGATTTGCAATGCAGTTTCTGAAGCGATGCTGCAAGATATCATGGCAGAAATTATGCTGCCGGCAGATGCATAAATGGAATTTTGATATTGGCACGTCCTGGGTTCGGGGCTACAATGCAGAGCAGTCCAATTGGGCTGCTCTTTTTAGGATTAAATAATTTTTAAACGGTGTAAAACTTAACAGGGAAATAGAGGATAAGAGCGAATAAAACATTTTGACTATATAGTCATATAAAATAACATTCTAACTTTTGTATGACTACAAGATGCGCCATGAAAGGGAGTTACATTGTGCAAAAGAAGAATAAGAAGATCATTTGGCTTGCAGTGATTGCTGTATTGCTATTAAGTGCTTTTATCGGCTTTAGGATCTATAGTAATCTAAATGCTGCAAAGCAAAAAGCGGCAGGGATTACGAAAGGCAGAGTGGTTACAGTAGAAGTGATGCCTGCCTTTCACAAGAATATCACTCCGGTAATTGTGTTGTCTGCTTCTTTGGAACCAATATGGTATTCAGATATCAGTCCGAAAGTAGACGGGCGCATTGGCAATCTTATGACGGACGAAGGACAGGTTGTTTCTGCAGGACAAGTTGTAGCCAGCATTGAAAACAATGAATTTGCCGCCCAAGTATCTCAAGCTCAAGGGATAGCTTATGCTACGAGGGCTGATTTGGCTCAAGCCAGAGCGGACTTGGCTCGTTATGAAAGTTTATACACGCAAGGTGCAATTTCGGCGCAACAATATGAAGCGATGCGGACAAAGGTGGCTTCATTAGAGGGACAACTAAGAGCCAATGAAGGTAATATTGGTTATTTGGAAACGCGGCTGGGTAATGCAAATGTGGTTACGCCGCATGCCGGCACAGTGACTAAACGCTATCTTCAAACCGGAGATTATGCAAAAGCGGGAACCGCCATTTTTAATATTGCTGATCTTTCCATTCTTGTTGCTAAAGCGACAGTTGGTGAAAATCAAATTAGCCAGATTGTTCTGGGTGCGCCTGCAAAAGTTGTGATTGATGCTTTGAATGGGCAAGAATTTTCAGGTGTTGTGACGAAAGTTTCTCCGGCAGCAATCGTTCCTGCCCATACTTTCAGCATGGAAGTGAGTCTGAATAACGCGGAAAATATTTTGCGATCAGGAATGTTCGCAAAAGTCGTTATCAATGGGAAAGAACATCAACAAGCGTTGGTAGTGCCGGAAGCTTCCTTGGTATTGTTTGAGGATCAGCGTACGGTATTTGTCCTTGTCGGTGACCAGGTTCAGCAGCGCAAATTGAAGCTGGGCTATGTTGGCGACGGTTGGGCGGAAGTCTTGAGCGGCTTAAATCCTGGTGAGTTGGTTGTTGTATCCGGACAAAATATTACCCGTGATGGTTCAAAAGTGACAGTAACCGCGACCCGGGAGGCCGGCAAAATATGAATAGCATGTTGAAGGTTTTTATCCATCGGCCTGTATTTACAACGATGCTGGTACTTGTACTGGTTGTTTTTGGATTATCTTCGATGCCGCGAATGGGAATTGATTTGTTGCCGGACGTTGATTTGCCGCTGGTTTCCGTTTCCGTGACATGGACAGGCGCTTCACCGGAAGAAATGGAAAATTTAGTGACGAAGCCGATTGAAGATGCTGTCAGTTCAGTGGCTGGGATTAAAACCATATCATCCCTTTCGCGTTCAGGAGTTTCTCAAGTTACTATTGAATTTACTTTGGGCACAGATCCTAAAATGGCTGCTGCTGATGTCCGCGAGAAAGTAGGGGGGATACGCAGGAGATTGCCGGACCAAATTGATGAACCGGTTACTCAACGGTATGATATGACAGCACAAGCTGTCGTGTACTTTAGCATGGCCTCTGAGCAACGGTCACGCGGCGAAGTCCGCAAGATGGCGGACGATGTTGTCAAACAGCGTCTCCAACAAATGGATGGTGTGGGCGCTGTGAATTTGATGGGCGGTAATGATCGTGAAATACAAATCATGGTGGACCCGCGCAAGCTTGACGCATACGGGTTGACATTGGATCAGTTATTATCGATTGTTAACAGCCAAAATGCAAACGTGCCAGGCGGTTATGTTGAAGAAAAAGGCTATGAGATGGTTGTCCGCACACTGGGACAGTATCGTACGGTCGAGGAAATCGGCAGCATTACGGTTGCGTATCAAAAGGGACAGACTGTGCTCTTGCGTGATGTCGCATCAGTTCATGATTCCTGGACTGAAGAACGGACCTATGCTCGTTCGAATGGTTCTCCGGCTGTTGTTGTATCAGTTCAAAAACAGTCAGGAACCAATACGGTTGATGTATCGGAACGGGTAAAAAATGCAATGAAGGAAATTCAAAAAGAACTACCTTCTGATGTGAAAGTCGATATTACCCGCGACAGCTCCATTTATATAAGAAATAACGTAGAAGATGTACAGACATCAATCGTTTTAGGCGGTTTATTGGCTGTTATCATTGTTTTTCTCTTTTTGCGTGATTTTCGTGCGACGATGGTCGGTGCGGTGGCAATCCCAACTTCCATTATTGCAACGTTTGCCGTGATGAAATATTTTAATTTTACATTGAATAATATGTCTTTGATGGGACTCAGCTTGGCCGTTGGGATTTTAATTGACGATGCAATTGTCGTTGTGGAAAATATCCATCGTCACATTGAGGGCGGCCGCAACCCAATGCACGCGGCTCTTTCCGGTACCGCGGAAATTGCATTGGCTGTTTTGGCGACCACCTTTTGTATTTTGGCAGTTTTTGTCCCCGTTGGCTCCATGGGTGAAGTAATTGGGATGTTTTTTCGTCAATTTGGTCTGACAATCGCTTTTGCGGTAACATTTTCACTGTTTGTTGCGTTTACTTTAACGCCGATGTTGTCCGCCCGCTGGCTTAGAGGTGTTAAAGAAAAGGCCCCGGAGAGACCAAAAGCGTTTGTCGCATTTGAGAATGTGGTAGAAAAAATTCTGTTGAAATGGGAAAATGGATTTTTGGCTATACGGTCCACTTACCGGAGTTTTTTAGAATGGGCGATGAAGAGACCGTTTTTGATTGTAGGCATTGCACTGGTTTCATTAGTGATTAATGTGTTTTTTATTCCATTATTGGGCTTTGAATTTCAGCCAACCTATGATTCCGGTGAGTTTAATATTATGCTGTCTGCACCGGCAGGGACTTCTATGGAAAAAATGGAGCAGATGGTCAGACCGATTGAACAGGAAGTGTTGGAATTACCGGAGTTAAAAAATGCTTTTTTATTGATCGGGTACAGTCGTAATCCTGTTAATAAAGCGTTGATCGGCGTTAAATTAACTGATCCGTCCGATCGTGAGCGAAGCATGATGGAAATTATGGATGAATTGCGAATGAAGTTTCGAAATTATACGGGAATGAAAATTTCTGTTGTACCGAGCAGTTCGACTGCCAGCCGTGGTGACAACCGTCCTGTACAAGTAGGGATCCGGGGCGATGATATGGTGGTTCTGCAACAGTTGTCGCAAGAGTTGTCTGAACGGCTGCGACGTATTCCTGGCGCTACCGATGTCGATACTTCTGTAGCTGACTATCAGCCGGAAGTACAGGTTGTTCTGGACCGTGCAAAGGCCGGCCAGACTGGTGTCGACACTACCACAATCGGATATGTAGTACAAACTGCTTTTGCTGGCAATGTTACCGGAAACCGGTATCGGGTCGGTGATAAAGATTATGATATACGAGTTCTTCTACACCATGAGAACCGGACGAGAATTGAAGACGTTGCAAATTTACGTGTTCCGACCAAATTTGGGAATCAAATTCGATTGGGCGACGTCGCAAATGTTACATTATCTTCCGGGCCGACACAAATTAACCGTGACGACCGGCAGCGGGAAATTATTGTCTATGCCAATAATGTGGGCGTCTCGGCAGGTGATATTATCACTGCTGCGCAAAATGAAATTAATCAGATGAGTTTCCCGTTTGGTTATACGTATAAATTTGTTGGGCAAACCCGCACGATGAATGATTCGTTTAAAGAAATTGGACGGGCGTTGGTTATCGCAGTAATTCTGATTTATATGGTTTTGGCAGCTCAGTTCGAAAGTTTTATTCACCCGTTTACGATCATGCTGTCTTTGCCGTTTTCATTGATTGGTGCAGTATTAGCGTTGTTGATCACTGATAAAACGATTAACATCATGAGTTTGATTGGTGTTATTATGCTGATGGGCTTAGTTGCTAAAAACGCAATCTTGCTGGTTGATTATACAAATATATTGCGTAGCCGGGATGGATTATCGCGGGAAAAAGCATTGCTGGATGCTGGAACGGTCAGACTTCGGCCCATTTTGATGACGACTGCCGCGATGATCTTGGGAATGCTGCCTGTTGCAATTGGTTTTGGCGCCGGTTCAGAGCTGCGATCCTCGATGGGGGTTGTTGTTGTTGGCGGGCTAATTACATCAACGGTTCTGACTTTAGTCGTAGTTCCGCAAATGTATATTTTTATGGATGATTTTCAACAGTTTTTAGCAAAAAAGAAACACAAAAAACCGTTGCAAAATTAACATTCTTTTACTTGAAAGCAATTTTCTATGAAAATTGCAGGAGATGAGATTCTATATGTCGAATCAGATTTCGATGTATCTGTTTATAAGTGCAGCCGGCGGTTTGTGCCGTTGTTGTGAAAAAGTATATTCTTGTATGGAAAATGGACCTTTCATCGCACAATTTAAAAAGCAGCCTCAAAATCCAATTTAATAGCAGCAGTTTACGGAGGTGTACACCATCAAACGGGTCCTTTTGCAACATGTCGATGGGAGCATGACATTAGGAAGAGATGTGATCGATGAATACGGACGAGTATTGATCTCGGCAGGCGTTCTTCTGCGGGAGGAATTTATTGTATTACTTGCCAAGCATGAGATTACGTCCGTATGGATAAAAGTCGATAGCTCTTACAATCACGAGATCTCCGTGATGCAAAATTTAGTTAGTGCTTCCACTCGGTTAAAAATGACATATAGCATGCAAAATGCGTTTCATAGTCAGGATGGAATCGCCTCACATCTGCCGCAACTTAGTGAACATGTTCATCAAGTTGTTGAGGATTTGATGCACCGTGAGCATGTGTTAATTTATCTCAACGATGTCCGCTTCAAGAGCGATTATTTATTTATGCATAGTGCTAATGTCGGAATTTTTGCCATTGTGATTGGCATTAAACTGGGACTGGAAGCGGAAGATCTCTTTTGTCTGGGAATGGGGGCATTGCTGCATGATTATGGTAAAACAAGGATCAATAAAGCGATACTGGACAAGCAAGGCGCTTTAACTTGGGAAGAGTTTAATAAGGTTAAGGAACATTCATTAACCGGATATACCATTTTGAAGACCGAAACCAAATTTGACCATCGTATGATGCTGATTGCGCTTCAACATCATGAACGGCATGACGGCCGCGGCTACCCTTGGGGTACAAGCGGAGAGGATATTCATTTATTTTCGCGTATTGTCGCCGTAGCAGATGTTTATGACGCATTAACAACGGACAGGGTGTACCGGCCGAGGATTCCGACGCACGAAGCGGTTCGTATGATATGCCAAGGTTCAGGAACCCAGTTTGATAGTGCGGTTGTTCAGGCATTTTGCAAGGCGACTGTTCCTTATGAAATAGGTACCGGCGTAAAACTGAATAATGGTCTTTACGGCACTGTGCTCCGTCTCAATAGTATGGACACAGCCCGGCCAATTTTATGGACGGCGCAAGGCACTGTTAATTTGCTAAATACCCCGGAACTGCATGTTGTAGCTTCACTATAAAAATTTGTATATAAAAAGCAAACCGGCCGAAGCCGGTTGTGCAACGGCTAAAGTGTCATGAAGACATTTTTCTCCAAGGGGAGGTATGTCTTCATATTTTTTTGAGTCAGTAGCAGACTTTGTAATAAGTAAATGAATATTAAACGAGGTGAAAAATAATGGATGATGTTGTTGCAACAGAGATTTTGCAATTATTTCGGGATAAACAACTTTCGTTGGATCAAGCGTTGAAACAGTTAAAGTCGCTGCCGTATGAGGAATTGGGCTTTGCAAAAATTGATCATCACCGGGTTATTCGACAAGGTTTTCCAGAAGTGATTTTTTGCCAGGGAAAAACGGTTCAACAGGTAGTTGAAATTGTCAGTTGTCTTTCGCGTTTTCCTCACAATATTTTAGCAACGCGGGCTAACAAAGAGATGTTTGAGGCGGTTCGCGAGCTGTTGCCGGAAGCGGAATATTCTGAGGATGCGAAGCTGATACTCGTTCGACGGGAAGCTTTGTCCGTAGATCCGGAGCGGTTTATTTTGGTGATGACTGCCGGAACAAGTGATATTCCGGTTGCGGAAGAAGCGGCCCTTACCGCTGAGATCATGGGCAATCATGTTAAACGCGTATACGATGTCGGTGTAGCCGGGATACACCGTTTATTATCGCAGCACGAATTAATGCAAACAGCAAATGTCCTTGTTGTCACTGCTGGTATGGAGGGCGCTTTGGCAAGCGTAGTTGGCGGGATGGTTGCCAAACCGGTGATTGCCGTACCGACCAGTATTGGTTATGGAGCTAATTTTGGCGGATTATCAGCCTTGCTGTCCATGCTGAACAGTTGTGCGGCCGGGGTGGCGGTGGTAAATATTGATAATGGTTTCGGCGCGGGGCGTTTGGCTAGTATTATTAATCATATGAGGTGATTTATGATGAAGACTTTGTATTTGGACTGTTTTTCCGGTATTAGCGGCAATATGCTGTTAGGAGCTTTTATTGATGCAGGAGTTCCTGAGGATCGTTTACGGGCCGAGTTGGCCAAATTATCCGTATCAGGTTATGAAATCACTGTTCAGCCAGTGGAAAAATGCGGCATCCATGCCACGTATGTAGATGTGAAATTGACCAGTCGTCAACGGCATCGTCATTTGCCGGATATTTTTCGTATTTTGGATGAGTCCGCCTTAGACGGAGCCGTCCGTGAAAAAAGCAAGGCTGTATTTCAGCGTTTGGCGCAAGCAGAGGCTAAAGTACACGGAACCAGTGTTGAAAAGATCCATTTTCATGAAGTAGGTGCGGTTGATGCAATCGTAGATGTGGTAGGCACTGTATTTGCTTTGCATTATCTTGATATTAAGAAAATTATTGTGTCCCGTTTGCAGACTGGAACCGGTTTTACGAAATGCAGTCATGGATGGATGCCTGTTCCGGCGCCTGCAACGGCAGAATTGCTGCGTGGGATCCCTTATTACCAGGGAGAAATTAATAAAGAATTGGTTACTCCGACCGGCGCTGCAATTATTGCTGCTTTGGCAACCGCTTTTGGAGAAATTCCGGCGGGGTTTGTCAGCAAATCTACTGGCTATGGGGCAGGTACCTGGGATTTGGATATTCCTAATGTATTGCGCATGCAAATCGGAGACATTGCGGTAGAAGCCGGTACTCCGGGAGCGGAACAGACACTGACTTTGGAAGCAAATATTGACGACTTGAATCCTCAGATATACGAATATGTGATGGAGAAATTGTTTGCAGCCGGAGCACTGGATGTTTGGTTGACTCCTATTATCATGAAAAAAAGTCGTCCGGCTGTCACTTTGTCCGTACTGTTAAAGGCTCCGCAGCAAGCCGAAATCACGCAAATCATATTCTCTGAAACGAGTACCATAGGGGTGCGAAGTTATCCGGTCAACAGAACAGTAGCGGACCGGGAAATGATCATGATTGACACGCTGTGGGGCCCAATCAAGGTTAAAGTCAGTCGCATGGAAGGTAGAATCTGCACGGTTTCCCCAGAGTATGAGGACTGTCGTAAAATAGCCGATGAACATCATATTCCTTTAAAATTAGTTCAGCAGGAAGTTTTAAAGATGTCTGCCAAGCTTTGGCCTGCTTTTTTATCGAGTAAAAACTAATTGATAACCCAGTTATAAAAAAATTCATTACCGGTTTATCCTTCACACAGCCTGACGGCTATATAAAAATACTGCAGTTAGCAGGAAAATAACAAAAAAGTGTGAAAATATATAATATAGCCACATAGGACAGCAGTTATATTTGGGATCTTTTTTAGCGAATCAAATTACATTCCTGGCACAAAAACACGGATCCCCGAGAGGGGCATTGAGGTTATGAATAAAGACAAGGATGATGTAGGTTTGAACCATTATAGGCAATATATGCTCAAAAATGTTGTGCCGGGTATGAAAATCGGACAACCGCTGATTACTGATAATGGTAAAATCGTTTTGCATGAAGGAACCATTTTAAATGAGGCATTGATTAAACGTCTCCATTATTGGGGCGTCACAGAACTGGTAATTCATGATGGTTCAGATACAAGCGGTTTTTTTCAAGCTGTCCCTATCCCTATATCTCAGGAACTGCAGCGCTTTACGAAAGATTATCAGGAAACGATCAAAGTTCTTTCGCAAGCGTTTCAATCGGTACGGTACTTTAATGAAGTTCCCCTGAACCAAATGAGAGAGTTGGCGAATGATTCAGTCAGCAACCTCGTAAATTCCGCAGGTGTGATGAACCATTTGCAAATGGTTCGCCACCAGGATGAGTACACTTTTCAGCATTCGGTGAATGTTTCAGTGATCGCGGGAGTTCTTGGAAAATGGATCGGCTATCAGGGACCAGAGTTGCAGGATATCATTTTGACCGGCTTATTGCATGATATAGGAAAGGCTAAAATTTCTTTGGAAGTATTGAATAAGCCGGAAAAATTATTGGCTGAGGAAATGCATCTCATGCAAACACATGCAACGTTGGGGTATAAATTATTACGAAACATTCCTGATTTACCGGATGAGGTGGTCGTCGGTGTTCTTGAACACCATGAGCGTATGGATGGCAGTGGTTACCCGCTCAAACTCGATGGAGGCCGGATACATCCCTATGCGAAAATCATTGCAGTGGCTGATGTATATGATGCCATGACATCCGACCGGATATACCGCCCCAAAGTTACACCATTTTTCGTGCTTGAAATGATGGCGCAGAAAATGTTCGACGAATATGATCCATCCGTATGCAGCGTCTTTCTGAGTCATGTCAGAGATTGTTTTGTTGGAAGCATTGTGCAGCTAAGTGATGGCCGGCAAGCGGAAATTATTTCTACAGGCCAGTTTCTTTTTACACGTCCGGTCGTTCGAACCGCTGATGGGGAATTTATTGATTTGGAAACGAATAAAGAAATTACGATCGCTTATGTGCTAAAGGCTTAATTAAGAAAAAATTTAACGATTGTAATGCTTCTAAATGTAATTATAGGGGTGAATGATTTGAAAGATGTTCAAAGTTTAGCCGATAAGCGTGGTATAGCTATTCAAAAAGTCGGCGTTAGTGACGTTCATTTGCCTTTCCTTATTCGAACCAAGGCGGGAGCTTTTCAATCTGTATTGGCAAAAATAAAATTAACGGTTGATCTTCCAGAGGAATTTAAGGGGACGCATATGAGCCGTTTTATCGAAACTCTTAGTGAATGGAGCCGCAAGCCTATTTCTTATCGTGAGATGGAAGCAATTTTGACCGACGTCCTTAAACGGTTGGATGCGAAAAGGGCGCATATTGATATTGACTTCAAATATTTTATTGAAAAACAGGCTCCAGTCAGCGGCTTGAAGAGCTTGATTGACTGCGATTGCTGTTTTTCCGGCGATTTAACCAAAGGAGAACATTTGGATTTTATTCTTGGAATGAAGGTTCCGTTTACCTCTTTGTGTCCATGCAGCAAGGAAATTTCATCTTACGGAGCGCATAATCAGAGGGGTCTTATGCAGGTTTGGGTTCGACATCAACATGGAAAGTTTATTTGGATTGAAGACCTAGCTGCTCTGATGGAGGCTCAAGGAAGCTGTCCGGTATATGCATTACTGAAACGTGAGGATGAAAAATATGTTACTGAGCAGGCCTATAATAATCCTAAATTTGTCGAAGACGTATTACGAGATTTAGTTTTGGCAATTCGTTCTTTACCTGGCGTATGCTGGTTCTCTGCGCAATGTGAAAATTTTGAATCCATACATAACCACAATGCATTTGCTTCGCATGTCGAACAAATTGGCTGAAATAGATTGAGTTAAGGCAAGTTCGGCGCAGACCGAACTTGTTGTTTTTGTTGCACTTTAGTGCGT
>JAGFZV010000023.1 GCA_017889545.1 Bacillota bacterium | reverse complement strand
CATTGCAATGATGGGCGCCTATGATGTGGAGGGACTCAAAAACATTGCCAAGTATCTTTGCGGTATTAATGAAGACTTGCCTCTGTACGAGCGTGAGACCGCAACCCCGCGCCGGATGTTGGAGAAATTTAAAAAATTCGAGAAGAAATAAAAAAAGTTCATAATTTTGCAGGAAAACAGTAAAGGAGATACGTTATGGAATTTAAGAACATCATTTTCGAACAACAAGAGGATGGTTTGGCGATCATTACTCTAAATCGCCCCAAGGCATACAATGCACTCTGCACGGAATTAAATGACGATCTGGAAGCAGCATTGGATATTTTGGAAGCGGATCCGAAAGTCAGAGCGCTTATTGTCACTGGCGGCAGCAAGGTTTTCGCGGCCGGCGCCGATATCGCTGAAATGATGAATGCTGATCCGATCGAAGCCTACCGGATTGTCAGCAGCGCCCACCATCTGCATGACCGGTTGGAAGGGTTGCCTATTCCTACCATTGCTGCGATGAATGGTCCAGCTTTTGGCGGCGGCTGTGAATTATCGTTGGCCTTCGATTTCCGCATTGCCGGAGAGGGCAGTTTGTTTGGCCTTCCGGAAATCACTTTGGGAGTATTCCCCGGCGGTGGCGGTACTCAGCGGTTAGCCAACTTAATCGGTGCATCGCGTGCGAAAGAAATGATTTTTATGGGTAAACCTGTAAAAGCAGAGAAAGCGTTAGCAATCGGTTTGGTTAACACGGTGGTCGCGGATGCCGATGTTTTGGAAGAAGCAAAAAAATTGGCAGCCAAGTTGATTGAAAAACCGGCTGTAGCCTTAAAGTATGCAAAAGAATCGATTAACTGCGGCGTCAATATGGGGCAGGAAGCTGGAAAAGAGTTGGAAAAAACACGGTTTGCCATGGTTTGTTCAACACAGGATCAAAAAGAAGGTATGAAGGCCTTCGTTGAAAAACGGAAACCGGTTTTCATCAATAAATAATAGACAAAAAAAGCAGAACATGGACTCCGGATGAATGTAGACTTACTTCAGATGGAGTTGCCTGTGCCTTGGGTGCAACTCCATCTGAAGTTTAGTCGAATTTACTTCGAGCTACAGCCTGTTAATCCCCGACCTAAGAGGGCGGGGTCTTACAGGCTGTGTGAAGGACGAAATCTGAAGAATTTAACAAGGAGTGAAATTATGCCGAAAATAGTTACAGCTGAAGAAGCGGTAAAACAGATCAAAGATGGTGCTACGATCTATACCACCGGTATCACTCTGGGTGGGTTTGCGGAAGAAGTGGCTATGGCAATCGAAACCGGTTTTAAAGAAGCCGGCCATCCGCGCGATTTGACGTTCTATTATCCATCAGGCATTGGTAACCGCGCTACCCGGGGGTTTGCCCACTTGGCGCATGAAGGCTTGATAAAAAGAGCTGTCGGCGGGCATTTTAAAGGCTGCGGACCTGCTTGGACTAAGATGGTGCAGGCGAACCAAATGGAAGCGTATAATTTCCCGCAAGGGATTATGACTACAATGCTGCGCAATATCGCCGCCCGTAAAGCCGGGATTGTTACCAAAGTCGGGTTGGGAACGTTTGTGGATCCCCGGGTCGGCAGCGGCGGCAAACTGAACGCAAGAACCGAAGCGTGTGAAGATCTTATAGAAGTAGTGAATTTGGAAGGTCAAGACTGGCTTTATTACAAAATCCCTAAACTGGATGTGGCTATCATTCGTGGATCTGTAGCCGATGAAAAGGGCAATATCTCGCTGTACAGAGAGGGCTATTTTCTGGAACAATTATCTTGTGCTCAAGCAGCTAAAGCCAGCGGCGGTATTGTCATCGCGCAGGTGGAGCATATTGTCAAGGAAGGCACTTTAAATCCGAAAGAAGTAAAGATTCCCGGAATTTTTGTTGACTATCTGGTTGTCGCAAAGTCAGAAAACCATTTTCAAACCGGGCAGACTTATTTCAACCCGGTTTATGCCGGCGATATCAAAATTCCGATTGATGCCATTCCGGCAGAGCCTTTGTCGGAACGCAAGATTATTGCCAGACGGGCAAATATGGAGTTGTTCCCAGGAGCCGTTATTAATAATGGCGTTGGTATTCCGGAAATTGCGGCAGCGGTATGCGCAGAAGAAAAAATCAACCATCTTTTCACGATGACGACGGAAGCAGGTCATTTAGGCGGTATTCCTGCAGGGGCGCATGATTTTGGTTGTTGCTATAATTCGGAAGCAATCGTAGAAATGGGTCACCAATTTGACTTTTTTAACGGTGGCATGATCGATGTAGCTATCCTTGGTTTGGCTCAGGTTGACCCTACCGGCGATATGAACGTCAGCCAAATCAATGGCGAGCCGATCGGCATTGGCGGATTTATTGATATCTCACAAAACGCGAAAAAGACTGTCTTCGTAGGCAGTTTTACTACCGGTGGTTTAAAAGTAAAGGTCGAAGATGGAAAACTGCATATTGTTCAAGAAGGCAGAGCGAAAAAATTCATTTCGAAAGTCGAGCAAATCACTTTCAGCGGCAAATATGCCCAAAGCATCAAGCAACCGGTTTTGTATGTGACCGAAAGAGCCGTTTTTGAGTTGACTCAGGAAGGCGTAGAATTAATCGAAATTGCCCCAGGGATTGATCTCGAAAAAGACATCTTGCAGCAAATGGATTTCAAACCGGTTATCAAAAATCCGAAATTGATGCCGGCCGGGATTTTCAGGGAAGAACCGGGCGCAGTCGCTGAAGTAGTGAATGCGAAAGTCAAAGAATAATTCATTCTCTGGTTTTAGAAAAGGATAAATTGATTTTGAAAAATAAGTTTACAGTAGAAAAATGGAGGGTTTACAATGGGAATTAAAAAAATTGGCGTATTGGGCGCAGGGGCAATGGGCGGAGGTATTGCTCATGTAGCTGCCATGAAAGGTTTTGAAGTAGTAATTTGCGATATTGAACAACGTTTTGTTGATGGTGCTATTCAACGTGCAACGAAATTGATGGACAAAAGCATTGCAAAGCAGAAGCTGACAGAGGAAGAAAAAGAAGCCATTCTGAACCGGATGTCTACCACCACGAACATGGAAGATTTTGCATCTGTAGATTTTGTTGTAGAAGCCATTATCGAGAATTTGAAAATCAAATCAGAAGCATTTGCAAACTTGGATAAGATTTGCCGCCCGGATGTTATTCTGGCTACAAACAGCTCTTCCATGTCCGTTACCGCTATTGCAGCGGCTACAAAGCGGCCGGATCGAGTAATCGGCATGCATTTCTTTAATCCCGCGCAAGTCATGCGGCTGGTAGAAATTATCCGCGGCTACAGCACTAGCGACGAAACGTTGGCTATCGTTGAACAATTAGGAAAAGATTTGGGCAAAACGCCGATCGTATCGAAAAAAGATACTCCTGGGTTTATTGTAAACCGTCTCTTGTTTGCTCAATTTCTCGAAGCCCTTCAGATGGTGGAAGAAGGAGTCGCTACGCCTCAGGATATTGATACAGGCGTCAAACTGGGGCTGAATTATCCAATGGGGCCATTTGAAATGATGGACAGTATTGGCGGGATTGACCTCACGATTGCCGTCATGGATTATTTCTATGATGAAACGAAAAATGCAAAATGGGCTGCGCCGCATGCAATCAAATCACTCGCCCGGGCTGGTCGCCTTGGGAGGAAAGTTGGCGCCGGCTTCTATGATTACGAAAAATAATCATTAATTTCAAAAATACCTCCACTAAATCATGGCGGGTTGTGTTTTAGCGGAGGTATTTTTCCAATGAAGAAAGATCAGATTGAAATCCAAATTACCGGTGTGAGAACGGAGAAGGGAGCAGGCCATGTCTAGATTATATTCTCCAGGAAAAATTGGCCGAGTCGAAATCAGAAATCGCTTTATTATGACGCCCATGCATTTGGCATATTGTCCGGAAGGTGAAGTGAGTGACAGGATCATCGAATTTTACCGTTTGCGAGCCCAGGGAGGCGTAGGGCTGATTATTGTGGGAGCGGTAGGAATTGACCCTATACGCGTTAATGAACATGGCATGTTGCAACTATATGACGACTGTTTTATACCAGGGCTTCGTTCTTTGACTGAAGCGGTGCATGAGGAAGGGGCTAAGATTTTCCCGCAATTGTTCCATGCAGGTAGATATGCCCGATCAAAAGAATACGGTGGGGCACAGGCTGTGGCTCCATCCGCTGTGTTTTCGCGTTTCACCGGCGAAACTCCACGGGAAATGACTCAAGAAGAGATTAAGGAAATCCTATCGTTTTTTGCCCAGGCGGCAAGACGGGCTAAGGAAGCGGGTTTCGATGGCTTGGAACTTGCGGGCAGTGCAGGATATTTGATATCGCAATTTTTATCTCCGCTGACGAACCAACGCAAGGATAAGTATGGCGGCGACTTGCAAGACAGAATGCTTTTTCCCCTTGAGGTTGTGGCAGCAGTTCGTCGGGCGGTTGGGCCGGATTTTCCTATTATGGTTCGGGTTTCCGGAAATGATTTTATTCAGGGAGGAAATACCAATTTAGAGGCGAGACAAATTTGCTTGGCTTTCGAAAAAGCGGGCGTTGATGCTCTGAATGTTACAGGGGGTTGGCATGAAACCAACGTTCCTCAAATCACAATGGATGTACCCCCGGGTATGTTTAGCTATTTAGGGAAGGCGATCAAATCGATGGTATCGATCCCGGTAGTTGTTTGCAACAGAATTACTGCTCAGTTAGGTGAGAAAATTGTTGATAGAGGCGATGCGGATTTTATCGGTATAGCAAGGGGGTTTGTTGCTGATCCCCAATTGGCAGATAAAGCGGCACGCGGCGCATATGACTCGATCCTCCCTTGCATTGCCTGTAACCAAGGTTGTATGGATAACATATTTTTGGGCAGAAAATTGAATTGCCTCGCGAATGCAGAAGCCGGAAGAGAAGTCGATCTTATGTTGAATTCTTTATTACCGGTGCAAGTCAAGTCGGAGAGCCCTGAAAAGATTTTGGTAATCGGCGCCGGTTTAGCCGGTTTGGAATATGCCAGAGTTGCAGCCATGCGTGGCCATTTTGTAACAATTTGGGAAGAAACCGGGCATTCCGGCGGGCAAGTTAGACTGGCTTCTCAGCCTCCTGGACGGCATGAATTTGGACGATTGCCGAATTATTTGCTTCGCACTTGTGCTGGTTTAAAAGTGGAGATTTGTTACGAAAAAAAAGCTACCGCAGACAATGTGCTGGAGGCAGTTCGCTCTGCCGCTTTTGAGCGGGTTGTAATTGCTACGGGGGCAAAACCGATGACTCTACTCATTCCAAGAGACGAAGAAGCGCGGGTTCTTCACGCATGGGACGTTTTAAAGAAAAAGGTGAAAGTAGGCTCGGACATTGTCATTATCGGCGGAGGATTGCTAGGAGTTGAGACTGCTTTATTTCTTGCTGAGAGCGGGACCATTAGTGCTCAGGACTTGCGTTTTCAACTGCTGCATCAGGCGGAAAGACCGGAAGAATTATATTATTTGCTAACGCAAGGCAATCGACGGATCACGATTGTGGAAACGGGCAGGGGGATTGGCAGGGATATTGGGCTGAGCACTCGATGGTCAAAGCTAAAAAGACTAAAACAATTTAACGTGAGAACAATGGATCAGGCGGAGGTAATTGCGATTAAACAAAATAAGGTTCTTGTTCAAAATCCTGCAGGTTCAGAGCGAATTTCAATTGATACAGTCATTAATGCCGGAAGAACCTGTTCCAATGATGAGCTGTTTGCAGAACTCCAAGGGAAAATTGACAAACTATCCATTATTGGCGATGCCAGTGAACCAAGAAATATGCAAGCGGCTATTAAAGATGCTTATGATGAAGCGATAAAAATTGGATAACAAGTTAACAAATCGCTATGTTGCAATGACCTGATTTTAAAGGAATTTAAAAATCAAGAGGGGGGGAAACTGTTCATATGGCTAGAAAAATTATCATTACCGCAGCAATCACAGGAGGAATTCATACTCCGAGCATGAGCCCCTATTTGCCTGTTACGCCGAAGATGATCATTGAAGATGCTTTGAAGGCTCATGAAGCAGGTGCGGCAACCGTTCATATTCATGCCAGGTCGGCAGCAGACGGCAGACCGACTTCGGATTTGAATGTTATGAAAGAAATTATATCCGGCATTAAGAAACAATGTAATGCCGTTATTTGTGTCACTAGTGGCGGCGCGCCGGGAATGGAGTTAGAAGAACGGCTGGCTCCGGTATCCAATTTTAAGCCTGAATTGGCTTCCTGCAATGCGGGGTCAGTAAACTTTAATTTTTCCGGTGCTGCAAAAGCGATTAAAGAACCCAAATATGATTGGGAAATTCCCTATCTGCAAAGGTCTGAGGATCAGATATTCAGTAATTCCTTTACATCATTGTCCTATTACATTTCAACGATGAATCATTGTGGTACCATTCCGGAGTATGAAGTCTATGATGTGGGAATGATACACAATATCGCTCACTTAATGAAAACCGGTATCGTGAAAAACGCAATTTATCTGCAATTTGTCATGGGGATTTTAGGCGGCATTCCGGCGACGGTGGACAACTTGGCCTATTTGGTGAAAACCGCGAGAGAAGAACTTGGTGATATTAAATGGTCTTGTGCGGCTGCTGGAAGGGCGCAACTCCCCATGGTTACTGCTGCGATGGCAATGGGTGGAAATGTCCGGGTTGGTCTTGAAGATAATCTATATCTTCATTCGGGGGCATTGGCAAAATCAAGCGCGGAACAAGTCACTTTGGTAAAGGAAATTGCCGTGCGAATGGGGTTCGAAATAGCGAACGCAGAAGAGACACGCAGTATATTAGGCCTTAAGGGCATCGCTGAAGTGAATTATTAACATTCAGTATGTAGAGGGAAATAGTGAGTTTATCATAATGCTGAAATAAGTCGAAAAATAACAGAATACATTCTATTTTCTGATTGATATTGAGAAATGAATTTACTATTTACTCTCCAGCAAAATGATTTGTATGGGAGGGATTACGATTAAGACGAATGTTATCAAGAAGATCGCTTGTGTGGGAGCCGGGATTATTGGATCCAGCTGGGCGATAAGTTTTAGTTTAAAAGGGTATCCCGTTTACCTATATGATACTGGACAAGATAACTTGGATCATGCGAAAAAAAGTGTAATCAATAATCTGAAAATATTGCAAAAAAACGCCATCATAACGCGACAAGCGGCTGCAGAAGCGGAAAAATTAATAACATACACGGTTCACCTGGAAGAAGCGGTGCAAAATGTTCAGTTCATCCAAGAATCCGGACCGGAAAACTATGAAATTAAGCAAAATATTTTAGGTCAGGTGGAAAAAATTACGTCGCCCGATACAATCATTGCCAGCAGCACCTCGGGATTGCTGATCACTGAAATTGCAAAATTTTCCGCACATCCTGAACGATGCATCGGAGCGCACCCCTATAATCCTCCGCATATTATTCCCTTGATCGAAATTACCAAAGGCGAGAAAACAAGTCCGGAAGCAGTGGAATGTACTTGCGATTTTTACGTTCGTCTTGGCAAAGAGCCAATCGTTTTGCAAAAAGAATCGCTGGGGTTCATTGCCAACCGGTTGCAGATGGGCTTATTCCGGGAAGCAGTGGATTTGGTTACTAGAGGAGTTTGTTCTGTAGAAGATATTGATAAAGCGGTTACCTTCGGACCTGGTTTGCGTTGGGCGCTGTTAGGACCAAACCTGATATTCCAGTTGGCCGGCGGACAACATGGTATTAGAGGCTCATCGCTCCACATGAACCCTTCCGCTGAAAAATGGTTGGCAGACATGGCAAAGTGGGATAAATTTCCTGATGGATGGCCTGATATTGCTCAAGCGGGTGTTGACAAGGAAATGACGAACCGATCGGCGGAATTTGGGAAAACCAACGAAGAAATCATTCAATTCCGGGATCAGGGGCTTTTTCAACTTCTAAAGTATCATAAGAAAATATAATGAAAAATATTGTACAAAGCAAAAGCAGCAAACTAAAAATATTTGCTGCTTTTGCTTTGTTTATTGTTTCTAAAAACCCTAAACGCATTGTCTTGTTTGTAGACACTATTAATCAGGAAAAGAGATGTTGAATGTAATTACGCATAGCAATCGCGTACCATGGGGAATACCTTTATCCTTTCCTATGCAGATGCCATAATAGGTTGTTTTATAAAGACTGAATATATTTTTTCTTCGGAAAAATTGGCATGATTATTGCAATACATTTCCTTGGAAACCAGCATACGAAAATGAAAAAAATCGTAAAAAAGATTATCTGCTGCTGCTTGCAAGTTGCTGCACGATCTGGACACCGAAGAGAGCCGGGGTGGGAAGGAGGAATGATTAGAGTTCCCTGGTTTTCGCAGTAGGTGATCGATATGAATCGGATGAGATCAAGAGAGTATCGAGAAAACAACTGGAAACTCTATTCTCACTCATCTGTGGTTCATTATTTACCGAAAACTCTGAAGCCAAACATCAAATCGTCGAAAATTTGAGGAGGAAGAACAAATGAAGAAAGTATTAGTTACAGCTTTGGTGTGCATCTTTCTGATGGGTGTCGCCGGCATTGCCATGGCTGCACCGACAAGTCTTTACAGCGATGTCCCTGCTAACCACTGGGCCTATGGCGCCGTTAACAAACTGGCTAAAGACGGTGTTGTAGAAGGTTATGGCGATGGAACGTACCGCGGTGACAGAACGATGACCCGTTATGAAATGGCGCAAATTATCGCTAATGCCATGACAAAAGAAGAAAAAGCAACTGCTGAGAACAAAGCTCTTATCAATAAATTAGCGAAAGAGTTCGCTGCTGAATTGGAACAGATCAATGCCCGATTGACCAAGGTGGAGAAAAAAGTCAACGCCGATAAACTGAATTGGGGCGGAGAAGCTAGCTTCCGTTATATCCAGTTCTCTGATACGAAGAACTCTGGAGTTTACCAAACGAACTGGCGCTTGTCTGCCAGTGCGCAAATCAATGATGATAGCTCGGCGAATTTCCGTATGATTAACATGCGGCAAACGAATTTCGGATCAAATGACAAAGATGAAAATAAAATCATTGAAGCAAACCTGAAAGTGAATAATTTCCTGGGAATGAAGGGCACGACGGCAACAATCGGCCGATTCAATACAGCAATCAGTGCTACTGGCTACTGGATGAACTTCTGGGGTGTGGATGGTGCGAAATTGAATTTTGGTATTGGTGATAAGCTGAAAGTAGAACTCGGTTTAGCCGACTTTACAAACCCGAGTACCGCATATAAGGGTGTTGCCCAAGCTAATCAACTTGGTTTTTCGGACGCCGTGTATGCCAACTTGAAGTATTCGACCAGCAAAGCAACTACTTTGCATGGTTATTACTTGAAAAATACGAATGATGAGTTCAATATTGGTTATCCAACTTCTGATGTAAATGTTTGGGGTGCCGGTCTCGATACTCGTTTTGCAAAAAACTTCCGTCTCCGTGGTGACTATATCAAAAATACCGAATATGACACGGAAAACAGCGCTGCGTATGTCCGATTGAACTATAAAGGCGCTGACTTCAGCAAGCCGCATACCTGGGGTCTGGGCGTAGCCTATGTGAAAGCCGAGAGAAATGCTTCTGTTGGCTGGGGCGATTACAATACTACTTCTCTCTGTCCGACCAGCAATGTTGAAGAATACGAAGTCGTCTTTGATTACACGATGGCAAAAAATCTTAAATTGCTCATAGGACAAGCATTTGACGCGAAAAATCCCGCCGGTGGTGTATACACCCTCGGACCAAATGCAGGGAACTGGAGCCGGGTACAAATTTCCTTTATTTTCTAAATAAAGTGATTACGGATGTTGAAAAACAAAATGTATACAAAGTAGACTCGCTGATTACTTCACTATCCAAAAAGTAGACAGTACGTATACGAAATAGATAGCTTACCCCCCTTCAATAGGCAGGAAATGTGATGAAAGCATATAACATGTTTATTGATGGGGGGCTTTTATGAAAATCAAATCTTGTGACGTATATAAGATCGATACACGCCGGTGAATACAGATGATTTTTGCTAGTTGCCGCGAATATAAAACACACGTAACGAAAGTATACAAATTATTAGGTAATTGTCTCTAATTTATACAAATATGTTGTTGCGTCAATGATTTCCTTAGAGTAATGCTGGTCAAGAATAATGAATGATTGGCACAAATTATGCAAGTAGATTATAGTATACATATTTTCAAATTGGATAAGGGGGAAAAAGCAATGCATGTAAAAGAAATTTTTGACTTAAAAGGTAAAACAGTAATCATTACGGGGGGATCGGTTGGCCTGGGAGCACAGATGGCTGTTGCAGTAGCGGAAGCCGGGGCCAATGTTGTTATAGCAGCACGGAAGGTTGACCGCTGCACCGACATGTGTGCGAAAATTGAGAAAGATTGTGGAACTCGCGCTATTGCGGTTGCTTGTGATGCCAGCAAAGAAGAAGATTGCCAAAAACTTATTGATGTAACAATGGAAGAGTTTGGGAAAATTGATGTTTTGGTCAACAATGCGGGTATTGCCTGGGTTGCTGATTCGATGAACTTCCCGATGGATAAATGGCAAAAGGTACTTGCCCTCAATCTTAACGGTACGTTCCAATTGTCAATGATGGCTGGCCGTGTGATGAAGAACCAAGGTTACGGCAAAATTGTCAATACAGCATCCATTGGCGCACTGGGTGGCGATTTGCCGGAAAATGCAAATTCCGTAGCCTATACAGCCAGTAAAGGCGCTGTCGTCAGCATGACAAAAGATTTAGCTGTAAAATGGGCTCGATACGGTATCACAGTCAATGCAATTGCTCCCGGCTGGTTCCCAACCAGCATGAATGACAAATTGTTGGAACAAATGGCTCCGCAAATTATGCCGAGAATTCCTCTTGCCAGGTACGGCGGAGAAAACGATCTTAAAGGGGTTATCGTCTTTTTGGCTTCTGCTGCATCAAATTATATGACAGGGCAATTGGTTGTTGTTGATGGTGGTCAAACATCCATGGTATAAGCAGGACGATGGTTTTTAGGTACTATGAAAAGGATGGGGGATAGGCTATGGAAATGAAAACTATTGGTGTAGTTGGAGCCGGTAAAATGGGAAATGGCATTGTGATCAGTGCCGCTATGGCTGGTTATGAGGTAATATTACAAAATAGAACGGAAGCGAATCTGATAAAAGCCTTGCAAAGCATTGAAAAGCAAGTGCAAAAACTGGTACAAAAAAATACTTTGACTGCACAAGAGAGCAATGCTGCCTTAGCGCGTATTCACACGACTTCCAAGTTCGAAAATTTTGATACAGTAGACTTTGTCATTGAAGTTGTTGCAGAAAATCTTGACATCAAAAAGGCGATGTTTGCACAACTTGATACGCTGTGCAAAAAAGAAGCTGTTCTGGTTACCAGTACTTCTACCTTTTCAATTACCACAATTGCGGCAGCTACTCAGCGCCCCGACAAAGTGGCCGGGATGCATTTTTTCATTCCGCCATCCAAACTGGTTGAAATAACCCGTGGGTATTATAGCAGTGATGAGACGATCGATATTGCCAAAGCGGTAGGTAAACAGATGGGAAAAATCAGCATAGAAGTAAAAAAAGATTCACCGGGGTTCATCGCCAACCGTATCTATACACCGCTTTTCCTGGAAGCGTTCAAAGCATATGAGGAAGGCTTGGCGACCAAAGAAGAAATTGATGCTGCTATGAAAGCTACGTATCTTCCCATTGGGCCTTTTGAATTGGCAGATATCATTGGGCTTGATATTCTGAAAGATTCCCTGGAATATTATGAAATTCAGCTTGGAACGGCATGGAAGGCGCCTTTGGCGTTAAAACAACTGGTTGAAGCAGGCCGTCTTGGCAGGAAAACCGGTAAGGGATGGTATGACTATTAATATAATGTAAGAACAAAAGCCCCAACTCAGCAAGAATGAAAACTGAGTTGGGGCTTTTCATATGACATTCACAGGTGGAAATGATAAAATGAGGATAAGAAAGTGATGCTAAATACATTCCGCTGGATGTGTGATAAGGTGGGTGACATGAAACATTGAAAATTGGAGCTCGCATTATTAAAACCGGAGTTGCTGTAACAATTACAATGTTTATCTGTAAGACCTTCCAGCTTGAGCCGGCTGTTTTTGGCGCAGTTTCCGCTGTAATCAACATGCAGCCTTCCATATTTCTCTCGCTCAAAACGCTGAAGGATCAGATTTTTGTACATCTTTTGTCTGTGACGATAGCAATTGCTCTAGGCTATCTTATCGGCGGCAATCCGCTCTCGATGGGGTTAATAACCATACTGATTATTATTTTGTATCAAAAAATAAAGCTGCAAAGCGGCATTTCTACAGGAATAGTTGCTGCTGTATTTATTTTAAGTTCCAGTCCGGAAGAATTTTTGTCGCATGCGCTGATGAGAACCGCAGTTATTTTTGCGGGGTTATTTACTGCAATGCTGATTAACATCGTATTTTGGCCGCCGCGATATAGCCAAAAATTTAAGGCGAAGCTAAATGAAGGGAACCAAATGGCCGCGCAATATTTTTGTACAGCCTTGCAAAGCTATGCCGTAATTGATAATGTAGAACCGAAAATTGATAGAGAGCAAAAAAAACGGGTTCATCAACTTAACGCTGAATTGCATAGGTTGTTGGATTTTTCAAAAAGCGAGGCGGTATCTTCTGCAACAACCGCCTCGGAACAAGTTCAATGGTTTGGTTTTGCAGAAAAATTTATCGATTACAATGAATCCCTTATTGAAAAAGCCGATCGAATTTATGATCTGATGCCTTTGCGGTATGAGCGGCGGCAAGCTGCCGGGTATCCGCCGATTACTCCTGAATTTGGCGCTATTTTAGAATTGCTGGTAAGTCGCTGTGCAACCATTGATCGAATTAACACCAAATTAAGAAGGGTTCTTATTGACAATAAAACAGTTGAGACGGAGGAGATTAGTGAAGCTTATTGGGAGACGCTGGTGAAGGCGATTGAGGATTGGCAAGCGAAAATTAACAATAATTATTATTTGCATTCATTGATCGAAATTGCTGTGATGGCCAATGAAATTAAACTGGCTGCGCGGCAGGGAAAAAAATTATTGCAGGAAGTGAACAGAGGGTAGAGAATATCTAAACTGGTAGAATGAATTTTCAAAAAAAAAAGATATCTTTACAGGAAATTGGTTTTACCGCATGGAAAACAAATACACAAGCTGACAGTGGACAACCCTGCCGGATGGATTTTGCATAACAACAGCGATGTTTGAAACGAGGGAAACCATTTGGATGATATGCTATTTGCCAAATTGTTCGCCAAGCTGACTATTGTATTAATAGCCATGTCCGTTTCTTATATTAGTCTTACTAAATTGGCAGAGTTGCTGCAACGGAAAGCTTGGGAAGGTCAGCCGTTGTCCATTATCCAAAAATCCATTCCGTTCGCCCGCGCTATTCACGAATACACAGGGATGGGTATTGGCATTACTGCCATTGCACATGCTTACTTTGTTTTTAAAATTTATCCGATGGATGGGTACAGGGTTTATTTAGGGCTAACCGCTGCGATTATTTTCGTTTTGGTTGCGCTGTTGGGCCTGGTTTTGCTGAAAAATCCGTCCGTATTGCGGGTGCGTTATGGGCATCGTATTACGGTAATACTATTTAATATTGCATTGTTTTTTCATAGATTTGTCAATTAAGGTAGTATGATGAGACAAAGTCCTGGCTGGAATATCTCTCATAACAAAAGAGGAGGATGAATATGGATCTCAAGTTAGCAGGGAAAGTTGTTTTGATTACGGGTGGTGCAACGGGTATCGGCAAGGCAGCCGCAATGTCTTTTTTAAAGGAAGGCTGCAAAGTGGCAATTTGCGGACGCACAAAGTCTAAAATTGACAATGCAGTGGAAGAGTTCAAAGAAAAAGGGTATGAAATTCTTGGAGGCGTTGCGGATGCCGGCAATTCGGGCGCCATAACTGGTTTTGCAGATCAAGTAGCCCAACAATATGGCGGCATTGATGTATGGATCAATAATGCCGGTATTTACCCGCAAAAAGCTTTTATGGATATGACGGAAGAGGAGTGGGATGAAACATTCCGCATCAATGTAAAATCTGTTTTTCTCGGTACGAGAATTGCCGCTGCGCATATGAAAGCGCAAGGCAAAGGAGTTATTTTGAACGCCGCCTCGTTTGCTTCGCTGATTCCTTCTGCCGGCAGCAGTGCATATGCGGCGACAAAATCGGCGGTATTGAGTTTTACGCGTACTTCGGCCGCCGAATTGGCGCCTTTTAATATCCGTGTAGTCGCCTATATACCTGGGATGATCAGAAGCGAAATGACTGAACCGGTAATTGCAACAAAACGGCAGTTCTTAACGGATCAAGTTGCGTTAGGCCGTCTTGGCGAGCCGGAAGATATTTCCGATGTGTTGGTTTTCCTGGCCTCTGATTCGGCTGGATATGTTACCGGTAATGCGATAGAGATTAGCGGTGGAAAATTCTGTGTGCAAAATCCCAGATATGCCTGGTAGGGGCAAAGTGATGATGGAAGAAAAAGTTCTTCGCATGTTAAAAGAAAAAGCATTCTTTATGGGGACTGCTTGCAATAATATTCCGCATGTTCGCCCGATGCGGCCTTTCGTTGACTCGCAAAATCATATTTGGTTCGTGAGTCATGCAAAGGGAGAAAAGGTTATTGAAATTGGGATAAACAACAGGGTTGAGCTTTGTGCTCTTGGCGATAACTATGAAGTAGTGCGTCTGCAGGGAAGGCTGGTTCCGGAGCAAGAGAGCAGCACCTCCAGTCAGGAAATTCGAAGGGACTTGCTTCAGGTTTTACCGCAAGGGCTATTTTCCGGTATTGATGATCCGGAGATGAAAGTATATCAGTTTGTAATTGAACACGTTATATTTCGAGATGATGAAAATGCAAAAATTGCGGAATTGAATTTTAAAACTGGACGGTAACAGCACAAGATTGGATTGGATGGTAAGGGCGTCAATAAAACGGCAACATCATTATGCATACGGAGAAGAGGGGTGGATTTTCATTGAATCTAAGAAAACTGCTCGTTAGTGTGACTGTATGCCTTGGTGCTGCAAGTATTGGCGCTCTGTTTACTTCCCAGTCCGTAGATGGATGGTATGTAGTGCTGCAGAAACCGATATTCACTCCGCCGAATTGGCTCTTTGGACCAGTCTGGACCACCTTGTATATTATGATGGGCATCGCTTTCTATTTTGTTTGGAATCAGCATTGTCCAGGGAAACAAAAAACGGCATCTTATATTTTGTTTGCCGTTCAGTTGTTGATCAATATCGGGTGGTCGGCGGTATTCTTCGGACTCCGCTCCATAAGCGGGGGAATGTTTATGATCATTGGCTTATGGGTGGTTATCGCGGCAACGATTCACCAGTTTCGCCAAATATCGACGCTGGCAGCTTGGCTGCTGGTTCCTTATTTACTCTGGGTCTCTTTTGCCGGGTTACTCAACTGGGGTTTTTGGTATCTGAACAAGTGATCTTTTGACGAGGAGAGACTGCAATGTTATACGACCCGCTATATTACCCATATCCATCACGGCGAAATGTTGTTTTTGCCAGCAAGGGAATGGTAGCGACATCGCAATCGCTTGCTGCACAAGCGGGGCTTGCGATGTTGAAAAAAGGCGGCAATGCTGTTGACGCAGCGGTAGCGACAGCAGCTTGTCTTACTGTGGTGGAACCGCCCATGAATGGCATTGGCGGCGATGCATTTGCGTTGGTTTGGATGAAGGATCAGCTTTATGGGCTCAATGCCAGCGGACCGGCACCGGCGTCGCTAACGGCAGATCAAGTAATCAAACTGGGATTCAAAGAAATGCCGCAGACCGGATGGCTGCCTGTAACAGTACCGGGTGCGCCAGCGGCATGGACGGCATTAATTGAACGTTTTGGCAATTTGACATTGGAACAAGTGATGGAACCAGCGATCGAATATGCTGAAACAGGCTACCCGGTTTCGATAGTAAGCAGTTTGATCTGGGATTCTTCTTTCCAACAATATAACAGTCTAAAGGGAACAGAATACCATGCCTGGTTTACTACTTTTGCACCCGAAGGCCGAGCGCCCAGGGCAGGTGAAAAATGGCGGTCTCCGGCCCAGGCAAGAACTTTACAGCAGATCGCTGAGACAAAAGCCAAAGCTTTTTACGAGGGGAAACTTGCCGGCCAGATCGTATCGTTTGCCAAACAGTGCGGCGGTTATCTCAGGGAGGAAGACCTGGCAAATTTTCGGCCTGACTGGGTCGAACCGATTAAAGTCGATTATCGCGGGTATGATGTTTGGGAGATTCCGCCGAATGGTCATGGCCTTGTCACGTTAATGGCGCTTAATATTTTAAAAGGCTTTGACTTCGACCCTGAGTCCAAAGAAGCAGCGGAAACGTATCATAAACAATTCGAGGCAATCAAACTTGCTTATGCCGATGGCCTTGCTTATATTGCCGACCGGCAGTACATGACGACCAGCGTCTCGGATCTTTTGTCCGAAGCGTACGCTGCCGAACGCCGGAATTTGATCGGCAAGGAGGCTTTACTGCCGGCGCCAGGGTCGCCGCCTGACGGCGGTACGGTCTATCTGGCTACTGCGGATGAGGACGGCAACATGGTGTCATTTATCCAGAGCAACTACAAAGGTTTTGGGTCGGGTATAGTCGTCCCTGATACAGGCATTGCCTTGCATAATCGTGGTGTTGGCTTTTCTCTTGACTCTCGACATCCCAATTGTCTGGCTCCTGGGAAAAAACCTTACCATACAATCATTCCAGGGTTCTTGACAAAACAGGGCAAAGCTGTCGGACCTTTTGGCGTTATGGGAGCATTTGTACAACCGCAGGGACATCTTCAAATGATTATGAATACTGTTGATTTTCACTTAAATCCTCAGGCGGCTCTTGACGCACCACGGTGGCAATGGATACAAGAAAAGACGATCCAGGTAGAACCGCAGTTCCCGGAAGCGGTTGCCGAAACTCTGGCCAGACGTGGACATGTGATCGAGAGGACCGTAGGCAATACTACGATGGGCCGCGGTCAAATCATTTGGCGTGATGAAGCCGGTGTTTTAGCGGGAGGAACAGAACCGCGGACGGATGGGGCAGTTGCGGCCTGGTAAATATGAATTGAAAATTGGAGAGGGTGCGTGCATGCCGATGAATAAATCAAAAGCAATGATTACCTACCTGTTTCATAGTGGTTATGCGGTGGAAACAAAACAGCATTTTTTGATATTTGACTATTATCAGCCGTCAGAGAAAGTCGGCAGATTGTCGGATGGAATCATTAGCAGTGAATTTCTTAAAACAAAATCGAATATTTATGTCTTTGTCTCTCATGGACATGCTGATCATTTTGATCCGGTCATCTTGAACTGGGCAAAGGATAATCCCCAGATTACCTATATCCTCAGCAGCGACATAGCGATCAGCGACCAGAAGATAAGAAGCCGGTTTTTGTCGCCCTACGAAACCTTTGGCGAGGAAGGCATTTCCGTTAAGACTTTCGGTTCTACGGATGAAGGATTATCGTTTTATGTCCAAACGGACGATGTGTCGATTTTTCATGCAGGCGACTTAAACTGGTGGCATTGGAAAGGGGAAACCAAAGCGGAACAAAGTTATGCGGAGTCGATATTTAAGGCGGAAATTGAAAGAATCAAAGGTTATCCGATTGATATTGCCTTTTTTCCAGTCGATCGCAGATTAGAAGAATTTTATGCGGTTGGTGCTGAATATTTTGCCCAAAAATTGCAGCCGAAACTCCTTCTCCCGATGCATTTCGGCGATGATTTTGGCGCCAGCAAAGAGTTTACTGCAAAATTCAAAAATGCTTCATTTGCTATCGCCGAAATTACACATAAGGGGCAACAAATCGTGTTCTGATCTCAAAGAGAAAAATCTTGAGCTGCTGCTCTTAGAAAAAGGGAATATTTGTTTTCGTGTAGAAAGATGTAAAGTAAGAAAATTCAATCAACTCATGGCAAAGCGAGGCGAATGCTTAAATCAGTAGTGAGTGAAGGGAGCGATCGTTATGAATGAGGACATCTTAAAAGGGAAATGGAAAGAAATAAAAGGGGGCCTCAAGGAGCAGTGGGGAAAACTGACTGACGACGACCTCGTTCAAATTGAAGGGAAAGTAGAAAAATTAACCGGAATTTTGCAGGAAAAATATGGATACTCTAAGGAAAAAGCGGAAGAAGCATACAAAGGATTTGTTAAGAAATACCAACGGTAACAAAGTTTTCGCCCGCTTTGCTTTTTTGTGACCTTTGTGCAAAATACAATGTAAAAATATTTTTGTATTTTATGAAAATTTCATATTGTGACTCGAATATAAAAAGCATATAATTATTATAAGAGGAATATTATTTGTTGAAATACCGCAAGGAGTGCCATGCGGCACTCAAAAAACAGGAATAAAAAAATTGAATCTTGCTTCCGATTTATTGCCATCCTACTGGGAGACAATAAACGTTACGGTGCGACAAGCAATTGTCACGCCCGCCAATGTGCGAAGGAAGAGGGACTAAAAATGCAATTTGATTTTTAGGACCTCTTTTTTTCTTTCTCCAAAAACAAATTCAAGATAGGAGGGGTTTTCATGGACAAATTTATTCGCGTAGACATGACAACGAAGCAAATCGCCACTTTGGATGTGCCGGAAAAGTACGCAGGTCTGGCAGGCCGAGCGCTTACTTCCAACTTTGTTGCGGATGAGGTAAAACCGACTTGTCATCCCCTAGGCAAAAACAACAAGCTGATATTTGCTCCTGGTCTTCTCAGCGGAACAACTGCTGCGCAATCCGGACGACTTTCCGTTGGCGGCAAAAGCCCATTGACGGGTACGATTAAAGAGAGCAATACCGGCGGTACTTTTTCGCAGAAAATGGCGAAAATGGGCATAAAAGCTTTGGTTATCGAAGGAATGCCTGCAGAAGATAAATTCTATGTAATCAAAATCGGAATGAACGGTGTCGTGATCGACGATGCGCCGGCTGAAATCATCGGTGGCTGCGGCAACTACAAGGCGATCGAAGTTTTGAACGCAAAATATGGCCCTAAAGTCGGGATCGCACTGGCCGGTCCGGCTGGCGAGTACCGCCTGCCTACAGCGAATATTTCTTTTAAAGATCCGGAAGATCATCTTCGCAGCGCTGGCCGCGGCGGGTTGGGTGCATTGATGGGTTCCAAGAAGGTAAAGGCCGTTGTTATTGACGATACCGGCGCGCCGCTTAGCGTTCCTCTTGCCAAACCGGAAGAATTCAAGGCTGCAGCAAAGGTGTTTTCCCAGGCTCTTTTAAAGCACCCGGTTACCGGTCAGGCTTTGGCGGCCTATGGTACTGACGTTTTGATAAACATTGTCAATGAAGCCGGCGGTTTGCCAGCGAGAAACTTCACTTCCGGACGGATCGACTTTAATGATAAAATTAGCGGGGAAACCATGAACGCTACGATTACTGAACGCGGCGGCGAAGGTAAGGTTTCTCATGGCTGTCATGCCGGCTGTATTATGCGGTGTTCTCAGTGGTATCCTGATCAAGATGGCAAATATATTACCAGCGGCTTTGAATACGAAACCGTTTGGGCTTTGGGCGCTGATGCCGGCATTCAGGACCTGGATGATATCGCATATCTTGACCGTGCAATGGATGATGTTGGTGTAGACTCTATTGATGTTTCCGTTGCCATTGCGACTGCTATGGAAGGCGGTTTGATCCCGTGGGGTGACGGTAAAGCAGCTCTGGATATTGTTAAACAAATCGCTGTTCCAACTCCTCTGGGAAGAATTCTCGGCGGCGGGACTGCGATTGTCGGTAAACTTTGCGGACTGTTCCGGGTTCCGGTAGTCAAAGATCAGGCTATTCCGGCGTACGATCCGCGCTCGATTAAAGGGATTGGCTTGACATATGCTACAACAACGATGGGGGCTGATCACACTGCCGGTTATGCTATCGCGACCAATGTATTGAAGATCGGCGGCTATGTTGATCCGCTTAAGAAAGAAGGGCAAGTAGAATTGTCCCGGAATTTGCAGATTGCTACTGCTGCCGTTGATAGTACGGGAATGTGCCTATTCATTGCCTTCGCTATTTTGGATATTCCGGAAGGATTCAACGCTTTGGTTGATATGATCAATGCCCGGTACGGTTTGTCATTGACCGCTGACGATGTAACCGCCCTAGGAAAATCCGTCCTCAAGGTTGAGCGTGCTTTCAATGCTGCGGCCGGGTTCAGTAATGCGCACGATCGTCTGCCTGAATTCTTTGAGTATGAGCCTTGCCCGCCGCACAATGCGGTATGGGATTTCACTCCAGAAGAAATTGACGAGGTTTACAATTTCTAATAGTATAATAATTAACCTGGAAAAAGCCGGGCCTAGGCCCGGCTTTTTGGTTAGATGGAAAGAGGAGAAGGGGCAATGGCATGGCGAAATACACAATAACCGAAAAAATAGTGCGGAGGGATAATCATGTCAGTACAAGACAAGAAAGCCATTGAAGTAAGAGGTTTTCTTCAGTTGGATCAGGTATTTAAAAAGCGCAACTGGCCTGTTCCGCTGCTGATTGATCTTGAAAAGCCCATTACGGGGATTGAGTTGGCTGAAAAACTGGAGATACCGATAGATGAAATCGAAATCATTTTCGTAAATGGCTTCGCTCAATCCTTACATTGCATTATTCAACCAGGGGACCGTGTGGCCTTTGTACCGCCGGGCTGCCCGGGGCCATATCGGATGGCGCTGGGATTTTATTCAAAAAACCAGGAGAATAAATTTAGCTTTACGTTGAAGGATAAAAAAGAAGAACAATAAGTGAACAGCTGATGCCAGGAGGGAAAAACAAGTATGGTGATAGAAGTGCGATTATACGCCACACTTAGACGGTATAGGCCATCGATTCCAAATGGAGTATTTACGGCAGATATACCGGATGGTATTTCGGTAGCGGAGCTAGTGGAGAAACTGGAAATTGACCCGGCAGAAATTCATATGATTATGGTCAACGGGATTGGCAGAGAAATGGACGGTATTTTGGCTGATGGCGACCGAATCGGTCTTTTTCCAGCAGTAGGGGGCGGTTGAAATATCAGATAAAGGAAATTTGTCGTTGGCGCTGTTAGCGGAAGGCAAGATGCCGGAACGGTATCAGCGCAATTTTGGGACGGTCGGTATTGCCGGGCAAATACGTTTGCTCAAATCTAAGGTTGCAGTAGTCGGTGCAGGCGGATTAGGCGGGACAGTAATTGAGCTCTTGGCTCGTTTGGGAGTCGGTCAGCTGCGGATTATTGATGGCGATACCTTTGCGGTTCATAATCTTAACCGCCAGTTAATGTCGACTGAACACAATATTGGAGTCAATAAAGCCTATGCGGCAGCCAGCCGGGTTGAAGTGATTAATTGTGATGTGCAAGCAGAGGCGATTCCCTGCATGCTGGATGAAGGGAATGCAGAAAAGTTATTGAAAGGTGTTGACGTTGTCGTCGATGCGTTGGATAATGTATCGACCAGGTTGTTGGTGAATAGGGTAACAAAACAATACGGAATACCGCTGATATATGCTGCGATTGCCGGCTTTACCGGGCAGGTTATGACCATTATGCCTGGAGATAACGGTCTTGAGCGAATTTACAGGCAAACCAATGCGCCAAATCAAGGAGTAGAAACGATGCTCGGCAATCCGGCAGGTACACCGGCTTTAGCAGCTTCGCTGCAGGTGCAGGAAGTGGTAAAAGTGATCACTGGAATTGGTGAGCCGCTGCGAAATAAATTATTATATTTTGATACGGAAATGAATGTTTTTGAAATCTTAACAGTGACGTGACACAGGGGAGGTGCTCCCTTGTGTCTTTTTAGGTTATTTTTCTGTCATCAATAGTTTCAATCCAAGACCAAGGTAGATTGCTCCGCATAGCTTATTTGTGACAAGAGATGCAGTGCGGTTATTGCGCAGAAATTTTGTCATGTGTGAGGAAAAAAGAACCAAGGAAAAGCACCATATCGTTCCGGTAGTTAGAAACGTGAATCCGAGACAAACAAAAGGCAGCAATCCGTAAGGATTAGCTGGAGCAATAAATTGCGGTAAAAACGAAAGGAAGAATAGGGCGACTTTAGGATTCAAGACATTTGTCAATAATCCTTGGAGATAGATTTCTCTGGCGGTCATGACATTGTCAGTCAAGGCGAGCAATTGATTTTCTTTAGCAAGGAAAGAAGTTAATCCCAGATAGCCAAGGTAAATAGCGCCGATGATTTTTACAATCATAAATGCGGCGGCAGAAGTTGATAGAATAATGGATAATCCTAACGCAGCCAGTAGTGTATGGACCGCAATCCCGGAACTAATTCCCAGAACCGAATAAATACCTGCCCGTTTTCCTTGCGCGATACTCCGGCTTAAAATGTAAATCGTATCTGAACCTGGCGTTAAATTTAACATAATGCCGGCAATAAGAAATAGTTCAAAATGTTGAATTCCCAACATACATTTCATCCTTTCGGCTGATAACTGGAATGGTTTTTGTATTATACCATAAATTCTACGAAAAAAGTTTACTCACCATCGCGGTTTTAAAATACAAATATTGGCTATTTCCTGCAATACTAGTCTAAAATGAATAGTTAAGATATTGAAAACATTTCAAATAAATTGAATTTTTGAAAGGATTTTTTGTTGTTTAGGGGAATATTTTATTTATTGAAATATATTAGAACAACGTTCCGCATTGCGGAACATATGGAGCCGCTTCTTTTTCAATTGCATGGCAAACGAGTAGTCAGAAGGCATTGGGCGGTTCTTGTAGAAATAATAATCTGACGAATGGAAAATTACGAATACTAACTCAATTATTAAAATTTCTTCTAAGGAGGTTCTCGAATGGGAAATTCGGCGATGAATGCGATATTGATCAGTCCGTTAGATGATGTAGCGACGGTTACAACTGAATTGCATCCCGGAGATGTTGCTGTGTTTTTGAAAAATAGCGAGCTTATTCGGGTGCCGATTATCGAAACGATTCCTAGATTTCATAAAGTAGCCATAAGAATAGTGGTCAAACAGGAGGCTGTTCGTAAATATGGGGAGATCATTGGTCAGGCGACCCAAGATATTTCCCCGGGAAGTCACGTTCATGATCATAATGTCGCCAGTCCGATTTAATAGATACGAGGGGCGAAACATATGAAATTTTATGGATATAAAAGACCGGATGGATTAGTTGGGATTCGAAACCACGTGCTAATCTTACCTACAGTAGGGTGTGCTACTGAAACTTGCCGGATCATCGCAGGACTTGTGAATGGAACAGTAAGTCTTATTAACCAAAATGGCTGCGGGGAGGTGGAAGGCAATCGAAAACTCACGCAAACCGTACTGGCAGGTTTGGCCGCTAACCCCAACGTTTATGGAACAATCCTCGTTGGTCTCGGATGCGAACCGAATTCTGTAGAGGTAATGGCTGAAATCATTGGCAAAATGACGAATAAACCGTTAAAGACCTTAGTCATTCAGGAAGAAGGCGGGACGGTCAAGACGATTTGCAAGGCGGTTCAGATTGCGCAGCAAATGGTAACCGAAGCATCCTCCAATCGAACGGTGGAAGTCAATATTTCGGAATTGATGTTGGGGATTGAATGCGGTGGTTCTGATGCAACGTCCGGACTGGTTGCCAATCCAGTCATGGGGCGTGTCAGCGATATTTTGGTGGAGAGTGGCGGGACGTCTATGTTCAGCGAAACTCCGGAAATCATTGGTGCGGAACATATTTTGGCAAAACGGTGCCATACGCCGCAAATGGGGCAGAAACTATTGGATATTTGCACTGAACTTGAAAATGATCTGAAGAAGGTCAATGAAAGTTTGCGGTCAGGGCAGCCTTCGCCCGGTAATAAGGCAGGAGGGATCACAACGTTAGAGGAAAAATCACTTGGCTGTATTCATAAAGGCGGTACGAAACCAATTATGGAAGTGATAGACTGTGCGCAGAGACCGTCGCAAAAAGGGTTGATCTATATGAATACTCCCGGGTATGATTTACTGTCGGTGACGGCAAAGGTAGCTGCAGGTTGTCAGCTCATTGTTTTCACAACCGGCAGGGGCAATCCGATTGGCAATCCGATCGCACCGGTTATCAAGGTGACTGCCAATGAAGATTTATTCGTCAGGATGAATGACAATATGGATATGGATCTCAGTCCTGTTCTTCAGGGCAAAAAATCTTTAGAAGAAATGGCGGACAGTGTATTTGAAGAAATGATAAAAGTTGCTAACGGCAAGAAAACGAAAACAGAGATTTATGGCTTTGGTTTTAGCGAGACAGTGATCAGGAGAATGTGTGACTATGTGTAGCTGTATGGCAACAAGAGAAAAATAGGAAAATTGACAAGGAGGCTATAAAAATGAATTTTATTGATTTCCAGGAAGTGCATGTGGTGATTGAGGGAGCGGAAACAATTCAATTTCCTAAAATGATGAAAATAAAGCAAATTTATGATGCCAATAAAATTAAAGATTTGGCTGCTTGGGTTATTCAGGAAATGCAAAAAAATATTCAAAAAAAAGAGGATTATAAGGGGAAAAGGATTTGCATCACGGCAGGCAGCCGGGGGATTCCCCATCTCGATCTGATTATTAAAACGGTTGTTGCTGAACTAAAGGAATGGGGCGCAAAACCATTTGTCATACCGGCGATGGGCAGTCACGGCGGTGCAACCGCAGAAGGGCAGAAAGAGTTAATTGCCGGTTATAATATTACGGAAGAAACAGTCGGAGCGCCGATTTTATCCTCCATGGATACGGTGCAAATTGGCGAATTGGATGATGGAACTCCGGTGTATTGCGATAAATATGCATATGAATCGGATGGAATTGTTGTTCTGAATAAGGTGAAGCCTCATACGGATTTTAGGGGGAAATATGAAAGCGGGATGGCCAAAATGATAGCCATCGGTCTTGCCAAGCACAAAGGGGCCTCCATGTTTCACATGAAAGGGTTTCCTTCTTTTGCCGACAGAATTCCGAGAGTGTGTGAAGTGTTTTTGAAGAATGCGCCGGTAGCGTTTGGTGTTGGTATTGTCCAGAATGCTTATGATGAAATTAGTGAACTGGAAGTGATGGAAAAAGAACAAATCATGGAAAGAGATGCTGCCCTCTTGCAGATTGCCAAAGAGAAAGTGGCAAAATTTAAGTTCCCGCAAATCGATGTCCTCATTATCGATGAAATAGGTAAAAACATCAGCGGGAACGGGCATGATCCGAATATAACAGGGAGAAGCAATTCTACCGGTTTTGAGAGCGTTTTGGATTTGAAGAAAATGTTTATTCGCGGGATTTCGGAAGAAAGTCATCATAACGGCTGCGGTTTAGCCATGGCGGATGTCACAACCTTAAAATGTGTAAGGTCGGTCGATTTTGATATTACCTGGACGAATGTTATTACCGCAACGATGATGAATGGCGGACGGATCCCCATTTATATGAATAATGACAGAGAAGCTCTTCTTGTGGCGATTCGAACTTGCACAGGGATTGATTTTAATCAGGCGAAAGTGGTGCGAATCAAGAATACGTTATGCATGGAAGAGATTGAAGTATCCGAAAGCTTTTATAAGGAGTGCAAAGGCAGAGATGACATTGAAATCATTAGCGAACCTTATGAACTCCAATTCGATTCCGATGGTTATATGATTTAGAGGAATCTGTGTTGTTCAGCAGGCCATTACTAGTTTGGGAAGGTGATTGAATGAGAAGTGACGTTGTATTGAAGGGCTCAACACGGGCATCGACAAGAGCGATTTGTTATAGTATGGGGTATGCACCGGAAGAACTGGAAAAACCGCTGATAGGGATTGTAAATTCCTTCAATGAAATTATTGCGGGACACAGCCACTTGCGGGAAATTGCCGATGCTGTAAAACTAGGCGTAGCCGCTGCCGGTGGAACTCCCATGGAGTTTCCGTCGATTGGGATTGGCGATTGCTTTGCCATGGGACATGTCGGAATGAAGTATTCGCTTGCCAGCCGTGAATTAATTGCTGATTCTTGTGAGGCGGTAGTTATGGCGCATGGGTTCGACGGACTGGTTTTTATTCCGAATTGCGATAAAATCGTTCCTGGGATGCTGATGGCGGCTGCCCGGCTAAATATTCCAAGCGTTTTTGTAAGCGGCGGGCCAATGTTGGCGGGGCGCTACAAAGGTCGAAACATTGACATTATTACCGTGCTGGAAGGAGCCGGCCGCTATGAGGGCGGGCATATTACAGAAGAAGAATTTGCTGGACTGGAAAAAGCAGGCTGTCCGACCTGTGGGTCGTGTGCCGGTCTGTTTACGGCTAATACGATGAATTGCCTTACCGAAGTGATGGGAATGGGATTGGCTGGAAACGGAACGATACCGGCAGTGTTCGGCGAACGGAAAATTTTGGCGAAACGCGCTGGAACAGTGATCATGGATTTGGTCAAGAAGGATATAAAGCCATTGGATATTATGACCATCGATGCATTTAAAAATGCAATTGTGGTGGACATGGCCATCGGCGGATCTACAAACACGGTGCTGCATTTGCCGGCCATTGCGCATGAAGCCGGGATAGAATTGCCGCTCAATTTGTTCGAGCAGATAAGTGGGAAGACGCCATACCTGACGAAAATGAGTCCGGGCGGTACGCATTATTTGCAAGATTTAAATGAAGCCGGGGGCATTCCTGCGGTAATGAACGAACTTAGCAAACTTGGCATTATTCATACCAATGCCAAGACGGTAACCGGAACGGTAGCTGATAGAATAAAGGACGCATTGATCGAACGGCCGGAAGTGATCCGCAGTGTCGATTCTCCTTATCGTTCCACTGGCGGGATCGCTATTCTGTATGGGAATATTGCTCCCGACGGAGCCGTCGTGAAGGCGAGCGCGGTTGCAGAGGACATGTTGTTTTTTGAAGGACCGGCGCGTGTTTTTGATTCGGAAGAAACCGCGATTCGTGCATTGCTGGAAAAACAAATCAAAGACGGCGAAGTCGTTGTCATCCGTTACGAAGGACCGAAAGGCGGCCCGGGAATGCAGGAGATGCTGAACCCAACCGCGGTTATTGCCGGGATGGGTCTTAAAGTTGCTTTACTCACTGACGGGCGTTTCAGTGGTGCGACGCGGGGCGCTTGCGTAGGACATGTTTCTCCGGAAGCGGCATCTGGCGGTCCGATTGCTTTCATACAGGAAGGTGATTCCATTACGATCGATATTCCGCAGAGAAGTCTTACTGTGAATGTCAGTGAGAAAGAGTTAGACAACCGAAAAGCCGCCTGGGTGCAGCCGCCGCCCAAGATAACAAAGGGCTATCTTGTCCGGTATGCCAATTCTGTTACCTCGGCGAACACGGGAGCGATTGTAAAGTAAGCAACTCAGGGCTGGAGAAAAACGTAATGATGCGTTTTCTTCAGCCCTATTTTTGTCGTATTTTATGAATGAAAACTATAATAAAAAAAAAATTCGTGGTATACTTTTCACGGAGAAAAAGAAACATTGAATGTTTTACGAAGAGGACGAAGTATGAATAAACCATCTATTTATGGATTGACTTTGAACCAGCTGATAACGTGGATGTCAGAAAACGGTTATAAAAAATCTCGTGCGCTGCAAATATGGGATTGGCTTTATCGCAAACGGGCGACGAAGTTTTCGCAGATGGATGATGTCAACGCAGACTGCATTCATCTGTTGCAGGATTGTTTTGCCATTCAATCATTGCAGGAACATTGCCGACAGGAAGCAATGGATGGAACACTCAAGTTTTTATTTAAATTGGCTGATGGGCACTTGATAGAAACCGTATTGATGAAACATAAATTTGGTTTGTCGGTTTGCGTTACAACTCAAGTTGGCTGCAATATGGGATGCAGCTTTTGTGCCAGCGGATTGTTAACCAAAGACCGTGATTTATCCAGTGCGGAAATTGTTGAACAAATCATGAAAGTTCAACAATATTTGGATGAAAAGCAAGAGAACGAGACGGTAAGCCATGTTGTAGTGATGGGAATTGGCGAACCTTTGGATAATTTTGAAAACTTGGCAGACTTTTTGCACATCGTTCAAGATCATAAAGGGATGGCAATTGGCACAAGGCATATCACCATATCGACCAGTGGCCTGCCGGATCGGATTGTTGATCTTGTCGATGCTTGCATCAATGTAAATTTGGCGATTTCGCTGCATGCGCCAAGCAATGAACAGCGCACACAGCTTATGAAAATAAACCGTGCTTTTCCCATCGAAAAATTGATGCAGGCAGTCGACTATTATTTGGAGAAAACGAACAGAAAGATTACGTTGGAATATATATTGCTAAAGGGCATTAATGACCAAAAAGAGCATGCCTTGCAGCTTGCGAAATTAATCGGCGATAGACGGCAGCGGATTACCGTGAATTTAATTCCTTACAATCCGGTAGAAGAGCATGCACATTATCAGCGCAGTGCGAAAGAAACCATGCTGTCCTTCTACGATGTTCTGAAAAAACACGGTATTCATTGCGGCATTCGGTTGGAGCATGGGGCCGATATTGATGCTGCTTGCGGACAATTAAGAAGTAAACAAATGAAACAATTTTTAGTTGACACTTCAACTAAAAATAAATTATGATATAAATGATAAACGAAATTGTACGTTGGGGGGATATCTATCGCTATACTGAAGGATCAGATCTTGAGAGAGGCTGGAATGCTTGCACGTTGTGTACAATCCATCAGTGACATTAAATTTCGTGAAATCAAATTACAAAGAGGTCAATTTGTTTTTTTGACACGTATTTGTGAACAGAAAGGGATCAATTTAATTGATCTTTCCAATATTTTAAAAGTAGACAAAGCAACGACTACAAAAGCGGTACAGAAGCTGATGGAAGAGGGATATGTGAGACGGGAACGCAGTGCCGGGGACAAAAGAATGTGGCATCTTTTTCCATCACTCAAAGCGGAAAAAGTTTATCAATATATTATTGAAGAAGAAAATCGAAATATCGAAAATTGTTTTTCCGGATTTACTGTCAGTGAAAAAGAAAATGCATATAGTCTATTGAAACGGATGAGGGAAAATATTGAACAGGATTGGAAAAAGCAAAAAACATTGAAAGAAGAAAAATGATAACGGGAGGAATTCTTATGGCAGAAATCATGATAAGAGCCTATGTGAAAGAAGATAAGAATGATATTATGGATTTAATTCTCGATATACAGCGCAATGAATTCGAAATTCCTATCAGCAAAGACGATCAGCCGGATCTCAGCGATATCCCTAATTTTTATCAATCCGGCAATGGAAACTTTTGGGTAGCAGTGAATGCTAAGAACCAGATAATCGGAACGATTGCATTAATCGATATTGGAAACCAGCAGGGTGCGTTGCGGAAAATGTTTGTCAAAAAGGCTTATAGGGGCCGCACCTATAACGTAGCGAACTTGCTTTTGCAAAAACTGGTGGAGTGGGCACAACAGCGCAATATGAACGCAATCTATCTTGGGACCACCGGGAAATTTTTAGCGGCGCATCGGTTTTATGAAAAAAATGGGTTTCTCCAAATTGACAAAAATGCTTTGCCGAATACCTTTCCAATCATGAAAGTCGACACCAAATTTTATCAAATGGCTATTTGATTTTTGCGCAAGAATTTGCAGTCTATAACGATGCGGATGCTGGGATTAGTGTTAATTGTTTTTGCCGGGTTCCTTTTTTATGACGGTTTGAAACTGCTCGCTGCTTGAAAACAATAAATAAATGTAGAATTGGCAAAATGCCTGATGAATCGCGTGCTTGCGATACCTCAGGCATTTTAGATTCGCTGCGGAAGTGCTGTAATTTTGTGTTTGTCCTTGCGGAGAATGAAAAATTCGCATAATTTAAAGGATTTACAGTTTGTTATGGAGAATTACAAACTAATATTTGTTAAAATTTGCAAGTGTAGTAAGCCGTTTCGCATGGCATTTGGCAAGCGGAGTGAAGAGCAGTGTATGTGATGCAAGTAATAATCAAAAGAGGGCTTTTATAGTGATCGTATATAATACGCCTTATTTCAACGTTTTACTTATTGCGAGTGTTGTGAATGCTTTTTTGGCTGTTTATGCTTATTATCACAGGCGTAATAAGATCGGTGCGATCCCTTATATTGGGATTGTATTGGCGCTGACTTTTTATTCCCTCGGATATGCTTTTGAAATAAGCAGTTCAACGTTGGAAGAAGTTATTCTATGGCTGAGAGTAGAATATCTTGGCATTGCATTTTTCCCGGCATTGTGGCTTCTTCTTGTATGGGAATACGTTGGAGCGGACAACCGGTTGAACCGACCGCTTGTTGTCGGCTTGTTTGTTATTCCTGTAATCACTCTTGTTTTACACTATACAAACGATGCACATCATTGGTTTTACAAAGAAATTGTTGTTGAAGCAAGAGGGGATTTTTTTGTCGCTAGTCTTGCGAAAGGCTCTTGGTATTGGGTAAATTTGGCATATACTTATTTTTCGTTGATTTATGGAAACCTTTTATTGCTGCAAACGTATCGCCGGGTAACCTCTTCCCATAAACTGCAGGTGGCAAGCATGATGATCGGATCGCTTCTGCCGTTGATAGGCAATTTCATTTATTTAGCCGGATATAGCCCATGGGGGATCGATTTAAGCCCCTTTATGATTGCTTTTTCAAGCCCCTTGTATGCTTGGAGTTTATTTCAGTTCCGGTTGTTTGATCTGGTTCCGATTGCTAGAGACAAGGTGTTTGAAGGCATACGGGAAGGAGTTGTCGTTCTTGATGAACAGAACCGGATAGCCGATTTTAATCCGGCAGCTCACGATATTTTACCGGAATTATCGACGGATTCGATTGGCAAGCCGATTGATGAAATTGTGTCTCATGCGGAGTTTATGACGAAAATTTTACTGGATATATTTGAATTTGAAATCAAAACTGGTACCGGCAAAGATGATCGCTATTTTCATTCACGTGTTTCTCCTATTACTAACCGGCGTGGGATCTTGATCGGGAAAACGATTGTTTTGCGAGACATAACGGAACGGGTTCTTTTACTTGAGAAATTGCATTCGTTGGCCATGATCGATGAAACGACCCAAATTTATAACCGAAGGAAATTTACACAAGCAAGCATTCAGGAAATAGTACAGGCCCGGTCCATTCATAAACCGGTTGCAGCAATACTTTTCGATGTTGACTTCTTCAAACAAATTAACGACAATTATGGACATGCCGCTGGAGATCTGATGTTATACACTATTGCGCAACGCTGCAAGGAGAACTTGCGGCCCACCGATTTGATCGGACGATACGGGGGCGAAGAATTTGCCGTGTGCTTGGCAAATACTGCCCATGAAGAAGCTTGCGCGATTGCTGAACGTTTGCGTTTGCTCATCTCTGGTATTTTGGTGCGTTTTGAAAACCGTTACATTTCTGTTACGGCAAGCTTTGGAGTTACAGCAACACTTGATGCGAACAACATGGATTTGGATAAATTGCTGAGGGAAGCGGATCATGCTCTTTATTCGGCTAAAGAAACAGGGAGAAATTGCGTTGTTTTGTATCGGGAACAACCTGCAAATACGATGTGATTAGCGTGCATTGCGTATGGATCGTTTTTCTTCAAACTGGATAATTTTCATGTATTTTCAACTGCGATTTCATGCGAAAAAAGGTTGTTTTTTAAGAATAATCGACAAATGCGGCCAATTTTGCTATGATTAGTTTTGAAGAAAATAGTCTTACAGGAGATTTATAGAATGAAAATTGCCACTCCCTATTATCTGATTGACGAAAAAAAACTGTTGCGTAATCTGCAAATTATTCAGCAGGTGCGTCAGCTTTCCGGCGCAAAATCGGTACTTGCCTTAAAATGTTTTTCTACTTGGTGTGTATTTGATTTGATGCAGAAATACATGGACGGGACGACATCCAGTTCGCTTTTTGAAGCTCGTCTTGGTTATGAAAAATTTGGCAAGGAAACTCATGCTTATTGTGTGGGCTATTCAGAGGAAGATGTTCTGGCCGTAGCCCAATTTGCAGATAAAATCATCTTTAATTCTGTTTCTCAGCTGGAGAGATATTGCAATACAGCGAAACCGGCAAAACTTGGCTTGCGTGTAAATCCTCAAATCAGCTATTCTCACTTTGACCTGGCTGATCCGGCACGCAAGAATTCACGACTGGGTGTGACGGATAAAAAAGCATTGGCGGATCACATCTCTCTTCTTAGCGGTTTGATGTTTCACTACAACTGTGAAAATGATGACTTTGCAGCATTTTCCAGCCAACTTGATACGATTGCCGACGAGTACGGAGATATTATTCAGCAATTGGAATGGGTGAGTCTTGGCGGAGGATATTATTTTACGAAAGAAGGCTATCCGGTTGAAAAGTTTAGCAAAAAACTGGCTGAGTTTGCCAAAACGTTTGGTGTTCAGCTATATTTAGAACCGGGTGAAAGCGCGATTACCGGCTGTGCTGAATTGGTAACCAGCGTGGTTGACGTAGTGCATAATGAAATGGATATTGCGATTGTTGACGCTTCAGTCGAGGCGCACATGCTGGACTTATTGATTTATCGTCTTTCCGCTAAAATGGAAAATGACAACATGGGAGACTATAAATATATTGTTGCCGGCCGGTCTTGTCTGGCGGGAGATGTTTTTGGGACATTCCAGTTTAAAGACCAATTGGAAGTCGGCAGTGAAATCCGTTTTGCCGATGCAGCTGGGTACACGATGGTGAAGAAGAATTGGTTTAATGGTCTGCAGATGCCGGCCATTGCTGTTCGCAGACTGAATGGCGCCATAGAAGTGGTTCGGCGGTTTGACTACTTAGATTTTATGAATAATTTATCATAGCTTTATAGTCAACTAAAGGAGGAAAAAAATGAAAAAAAATGTGTTAATTATTGGTGCTGGCGGGGTGGCCCATGTTGTTGCTCACAAATGTGCGATGAACAATGATGTTTTAGGGGATATCTGCATCGCGTCACGCACGCAAAAGAAGTGCGAGACAATTATTGAGAGTGTATTGCGCAAAAATCATCTGAAAGATTCTACGAAAAAATTGTATTCGCGCCAAGTGAATGCTTTAGATATTCCCTCTGTAATTCAGTTAATCAAGGATACAAAGTCGGAAATTGTGATCAATGTAGGCCAGTCTTATGTCAATATGTCAGTTTTGGAAGCGTGTATTGAAACCGGAGCAGTATATATGGACACGGCAATACACGAAGAGCCTGACAAGGTTTGCGAAAATCCACCTTGGTATGCCAATTATGAGTGGAAACGCAAAGAACGTTGCGCAGAAAAGGGGATTACCGCTATTCTGGGCATTGGCTTTGACCCTGGTGTGGTTAATGCCTGGTGTGCATTGGCACAGAAAAAATACTTCGATACAATAGACACGATTGATATTCTGGATGTAAACGCCGGAAGTCATGGCAAGTATTTCGCCACTAATTTTGATCCGGAAATTAATTTCCGGGAATTCAAGAAAGTATGGACTTGGATTGATCGGAAATGGGTGCTGCAAAAGGTTCACTCCATAAAAGTCGACTACGATTTTCCGGTTGTGGGAAAATGTCCGGTATACTTGACAGGGCATGACGAACTGCATTCTCTTTCTAAACATATTGATGCAAACTCTATCCGCTTCTGGATGGGTTTCGGCGATCACTATTTGAATGTATTCTCTGTTTTATCCAATCTGGGACTTCTTTCGGAGAAACCGGTTAAAGTCGCTGAAGGCGTGGAAATTGCGCCGCTTAAGCTGCTGAAAGCATTGCTGCCGGATCCGTCTTCGTTGGCTCCAGGTTATACCGGCAAAACCTGTATCGGTAATTTTATTCGCGGCACAAAAAACAATCAGGAAAAGGAAATCTTTATTTATAATATTTGTGATCATGCCGAGTGCTATCAGGAAGTGGAAGCGCAGGCGATCAGCTATACGGCCGGAGTACCGCCAGTGGCAGCGGCAATTTTGATTGCCAGCGGTGTTTGGGACGTGAAAAAAATGGTCAATGTAGAAGAATTGAATCCTGAGCCGTTTATTGCTTTACTCGACACAATGGGTTTACCAACAGAAGTGATTGAAACTCCGGTAGGATTTGAAGCGCCCGTAATTGAACCGCTGGAAACAGTGTGATATAGACATAAATGAAGACTTTCGACAAAATCCTGCAGGCTTCGCGAAGCTTGCAGGATTTTGCGTCTTTTTATAGGAATATATATGTAAACCAAGCGATTGCCTCAATGTTCTGCTTTTGCTACAGTCGTGTCAGAGAAACGATTTCTTTATTTCCCCCGGCGGCAAACGAACAGCAGGAAGAGAGGAAGCGGACTGTTATGCGTATGATAAATAAAATAAGGAAAGCTTTTCAAAAACAGCAGCCAAAAGAGGAAGATCTGTCAGTTTCGGTTGATTTGTCTGCTGTGATGCCGGAAACTCCCGTGACGGAATGTCCGGAAAAAGAGATCAACCATTGGCTGAAAAAGGAAATTTCTTTAAGCAAATTGGATAAGCAACAAAAGGGATTATTGCGTTTCATCCGGTATATAACGGTTGAATTGGAAGAAAATAATTTAATAAGAATTAGGGTAATGAGTCGCTTCTATATTCCCTTATATATTGACACGGAGATCGTTGATTTTTGGCATGATCATAAAACGTCCAGCATGGTATTACAGTTGAAATCGGTTCACTTATCGGAAGTTACCATCCTCCCACAGTTTTTGTCGCAGCGGTTGATGTATATTGCCATGAGCCTAATCGGCTTTTTTTTCAATCCGATGATCATTCGCGAAGGAATGTTTTTGCGTGTTTACAGTGATACTATGGTGATCGACATGCATGAATATCTGAAAACCTGTTCCTATCCTCCCATCGCGAAGTATCTGCGGGATAGCGGGGATCAAATTCAATATAATTTTTTTGTCATTGATGCAAAGACCAGCCAAGGGAATTTACAGTTTGATATTCACAAGATCTCTCCCGAAGGACGAGAAAAGATTAAAAAGAGTGCAGGCACGACGATCGCAAGCCAGGCTTCCCGGGTTTTTAATTTCACAGATATTTGGCAATTATCTCTGATCGCTATTCTCGTATCATTTTCGTTTTTGCTCATTCGCCCCTATCTGGTGCTTGAATATGAACAAGTTACTTTATCGTGGTCTTTTTTTTCCACGCTCATTATATTTGTTGCCAGTTTGATGATCATGAATATAGGACGATGGCTGTACCAGCTGCGTTTGAAGCTAAAAAAAGAACATCAGAGCACGGAGTTTCAGGCTGCAGAAATCCGTTATCAGATCGGGCGATTAAAGCGGGATATATGGCTGGAAATGAACCGGATTAAAAAAGAACATTCTATGGCAGATGATGTTGAAAAACAATTGTTTAATGCCAGCATGTACCGCAGAAAAGCTCAATACCGTCAAGAAAAACTGGATATTTTGCATAGAGAAATTAAACTGAAATATGGACTGGCCTATCTGGTCACTGTCATTAGTGAACTCATCGCTTTCAAAATATATGGAGTTCCGTAATGAAAATCCGCTCAAGTTATTGATGAAACCATATATGCTTAAGCAAAACTCTTAATAAGGCAGTTACAGGTACAGCCAAGATCATGCCAGGGATGCCAAACAGTTTTCCTCCAACCAGCAGACTGATAATGATGATGGCTGGGTGCAGAGCGATTGTATGTCCCATAACTTTCGGTACAACAATGTTATTTTCTATTTGGTGGATCACGATGAAAAACAACAAAACTTTGAACGCCAGCGCAGGTTCTACCAGGTAAGCTAAGATAATTGCCGGGACAGCGCCGATAATTGGGCCGATGATCGGGACTGATTCCGTAAGGGTTGCCAATAGACCTAGTACAAGTGGATAACCTACGTCCAGAAAATACATTCCGCAAAAAACCATCGCTCCGATCACGATACTGACAATGAATTGACCGCGAATATAGCCGCTGACTACAAAGGCCATTTCGTCGATCACGACACCGATTTTCCCCCGGCTTTTTGCCTTGAAAATTGTTAGAAACGATTCACGCAATACTTGCCAATCTTTCAAAAAATAATAGGTCAAGATAGGCACAACGACTAATTCTATTGTGCGGGTTGCAAACGTTAATAAAGAGCTCGCAACGTCACTGGCTAATTTCGGCAGGATTGCAGCGATATTGGCTGAGACCTGCTCGACAATTGATGCAATGCGCGCCGGCATGGGAGCAGCCGTGATGAATTGCCCGAACTCAGTGGTAATTCGATCAAGTTTTTCTAATAAAGATGGCAAATCGAGAACGAACTTATTGAATTCACTGATAAAGGGAAACAGCACAAAAGTTGCTATTATGCCCAATACAAGAACAAAACATAAAAAGGCCAAGAAAACAGCTAGGGAACGGTTGATCTGCCATTTGCCCGGTCCAACACGCAACGTGCAAAAATAATTGACTACCGGGTTCAATATAAAAGTTAAAACAATGGATGCGAGAATAGGCAGAAAAATAGAAGTGATCTGGCTTATGATATAGAGGGATAGTAAAATGATGCCGATTTTCATCCAGTTATCAAGTAATCTTGTCATATGATGTCTCCTATTTGCCGTTCAGTATGTGCACTTTTCCAGAGCATACTCAAAAAAGATGCTCTGGTGACTGGTATAGATAGTTATAATGAAAATTTCGTCAGCGTGGTCTCAATACCCTTCCAGACTATGGAATAAAAAAATAGAAAGTATTTATACTTTCTATGAGACGAAAGAAAACGGATGAGGATGATTTATGGTGACTAAAGGGGTAAAGCAAGAGGAAAAAAAACAGTTGCGCCGTGATATTTTGGCAAGACGCCGCAGCCTTTCTGCAACGGAAATCGCTGACAAGAGTCAAAAAATTGCTGAGTATTTTTGTACTTGGCCGCATTACCAAGTGTGTGAAACGGTTATGTTTTATCTAGCCATGCCGGACGAGGTACAGGCGGACCTTTTGATTACCGATGCCTTAAAGCAAGGGAAAAAGGTCTGTGTTCCGTTACTGGGAGCAAAATATGGCGAAATGAACGCAGTTGAGATGATGAGTCTGGATGACCTTTCTGTTGGGAAATTCAATTTAAGGGCGCCGGATTCGAATAAGGCGAAAATGATTGCCCCGTCATTGATTGATCTCGTGGTAGTGCCGGCTGTTGCTTTTGACCGGCAAGGCAATCGGATTGGCATGGGCGCGGGCTATTATGACCGCTTTTTGGCTCAGGTCCGAGTAAATACGGTATTGCTTGGCTTGGCTTTTACTTGTCAGTTGACGGAAAACCTTCCCAGCGAAGAACATGATATCCGGATGCAATGGTTGTTGACAGAAGACGGTTTTCTATCCTGCAGGACTTAATTTTGTCAGATTTAAAAGGATGTTGGTTTATTGCCTAGAATATATAATGATAGTAACCGATGAAAGGGAGTGCTGGCTCATGATAAAACGTGGTACGGAATTGAAATCAGAAGTGTTTTCCAAACGGTTTGGCGGGCAAGGGGACATCAAGATTATGAAACTTCTGGACGATGCGCAGTTGCAGGGAAAAGGCAGATTATTTGCTCGCAATACGTTGCCGCCCGGAGCGTCCTTGGGGTTGCATGAGCACAAAGGGGATATCGAGGCGTATTATATTCTTAGCGGTGAAGGCATGGTAGACGATAATGGAACAAAAGTATTGGTTACCGCCGGCGATGTAATGTACACAGGCAATGGGGAAAGCCATTCAATCGAAAATATTGGGACTGTTGATCTAGAGTTTATTGCTTTAATACTCTACGTCTGATATGGTATGATCATTTTTCTTTTTGAAACCAGAAAAAATTTCCATTCGCAAGGAGTATTTACAAGTGGAATGGCGTTTGCTTTGCCGGATTATTAGAAGAGAAATGGTTATTGACAATAATTGATTAGATTTTGTATAATAATATTACAAATTATAGAAATTACCTAAAAAAATACTATTTGACCATGTACTAGCAAATGACAAGACGCAGCTAAAGATGACGAAAGACAATGTGTAGGATCAAATACTTACTTGTTGACTGCATGAAATGCTTGTTGCGCTCCTTGACATATTGTAGTAAATAAGTATGAAATCAGCAAACCTGTTGAAAGACAGGGACGCAAAACCATGGGTCTAATAAGCATAAATATTAGCTTTATGACTGCCAGGTTGCAATGAAGAGATTTGATTGCCGCTTGACAGTCTTATTTCTATATAAAAGAGCGAATTTTCAGAAATGATGAATTTTTCCAAACAATAGGCGGATTTGATTTTGCCAAGTATTGCAATGAAATTCCTCGTTGGAACAATCGGGGGGCTGATCTCGATGCGAAGAGGTTTGCGAACGTTAACGATTATTGCAGTTTGGGTCATGAATTTTTATTTTCCGAGTGTTATCGGATTCGCTGCGGAGGATCCGTCTGCAGATATAGAAGAATTAGCGAAAAAAGCGCAAAACCCCATCGGCAATATGATATCACTGCCTATGCAGTACAATGTGACTGCCGGCGGGGCGGCAGGAACGGTGAATATAAGTTTGGGAGCCTACTATAATGCCATTAGGCCGGAGAATGCACCCGTGTGGAATTATCGTTTTCAGGTTATGTTTCTGTTTCCTAAGTAAATGGATAGTATACGTTCAAACGAGAGGATGGTACGGATGCGAAGAAAATTGAGAATTTTAGCCAGTATTGCCGTGTTGGGAGTCAGTTTTTGTTTCCAAAGTCTTATTGGAATGGCTGCGGATAAGCCGCCTGAAGATGCGGAAGCCTTAGCTAAGAAATCGCAGAACCCTATCGCCGATATGATGTCGGTGCCGTTGCAGTATAATTGGTATACGGGTGGAGCGGGAGGAACGGTGCGCGTTTTAAACATCCAGCCCGTTGTCCCAGTTCAGCTTAACAAGGAATGGAACCTGATTACCCGGACCATTATTCCTTTGATGTCTGTGCCGACTTCGACAGGCAAAACGGTATCCGGCGCTGGTGACAGCAACATAAGTTTCTTTTTCAGTCCGCGTACTTCCGGTTCGACTACTTGGGGAGTAGGACCGATCGTGCAGTTGCCTACAGCGAGTGATACGCGGTTCGGAACGAAAACGTACGGCGCCGGGCCGACCGCAGTGATTGTCAAGATGGATAAACAATGGGTTTACGGCGGGTTGGTAAACTATATAGGATCTTTCGATAAATCTTCGTCCGGTCAATATACGAGTCTGCTGTATATCCAACCGTTTGTCAACTATAATCTGCCGCACCGACGCGGCATGGCGCTTTCCTTCTCGCCGGGCATTACTTGTGATTACACGCGTGCTTCGGGTGATCGCTGGACTGTGCCGATCGGTATGGGGGTCAGCCAAATGTTGAAAATCGGCGCACAACCGGCAAGTATAAGCGTGGGAGCCTACTACAATGCCATTCGGCCGGAGAATGCAGCCGTATGGAATTATCGTTTTCAGTTTACATTTCTGTTTCCTAAGTAAATAGGTATCGTCAAGGGAGGCTTTCCGTCGGCGACACAGCGGTTGAGAGGGGGGAGTGAAGATGGAAGAGAAACAATTGAATGGTCAGGCTAAAAAAAACCCTCGAGTGTCCTTAAATCTGGGAAAAAGACGCACGGTGATGGCGGCGGACCGCACATTGCTGGCTTGGGTGAGAACGGCCCTGTCTTTTATCAGCTTCGGCTTTACCATGGTTAAGTTGCTGCAATCGGTGGCACAGACCATGTCGATAAAATTGTTGGCCGCGGAGGGCGGGCATGTCGGCATTTTTCTCTTGGTCGTTGGGACATTGCCGCTGACGGTCGGAATGTATCATTTCTATCGAACGGTGAGAGATCTTGGCGGAACGGCAAGAGATGCTCTGCTTTCCCCGACCTTTGGTCTGGCTTTCGTAGTTTTGCTGCTCGGCATCGTGCTTTTTATCAATATTGTCTTTAATTGGCAAGTCCTGTAAAGGGGATGTGAGCTGTGTGTTAATGAACCCGGGATCGTTTCTTACCGCTATTGTATTGGCAGCCATATTCATGCTTACAGGCCGCTTTTCTATCGAAAAAACATTGGGCCGGCGGCGTGCGCTGTCTGCTGCGGCAGGCGCATCCATCGCCTATATATTTGTGAATTTGCTGCCGGAGATTGAAACGATCGCCATGATGTTTCACCATGAAGCGAAAAGTTTTCTGCCATATGAGGGCGCCTATGGCATAAATTTGGCAATGATGCTGGGATTTGTTTTCTTCTACGGCCTGGATGAGATGCGGCCGCTGCCGACCGGGAGCACAGAAAAAAACAGGGATCGAGTGGCGTTTTGGGTACAAATCCTGGGCTATGGCGGGTATATCTGTCTAATCGGCTATTTGCTTGTCCGGTCTCTGGCGGAAGAAGAGATTTCCCGGTTGCTCTATGCTGTATCGATGAGTATGCATTTCAGTCTTATTGGCTTTGGTCTTCGGGATGTGCATAAAGAAGATTACGACCGTATTGGCCGGTACGTGCTCGCCGCGTTTTGTCTGGCCGGCTGGTTGGTGGGGACGATGGTCGAGTTGCCGAAATTCGTCGTGATGCTCCTATTTGGTTTTGTCAGCGGCGGGGTATTGTCGGTGACCGGCATTGTGGAACTGCCCAAAGGCGAGGAAGGCAGGTTCATTCCTTTTCTATCGGGAGCTGTAGCATATGCGGCGTTCCTGATCATCTTCCGATAGTTTCGAAAAAGTGATCATTGGTATGAATGGAATGGATGCAGGATGAAAAGATTGCTTCCTGCCTCCGAAGAAAACGCTTGAGTGGATGTAGTTCCGCCGCAGAATGGAGGATATTTTGAAACAGGATCCGTTTATTTCTCGAACAAATGCCCCGCCGGCCTTCCATGTAATGGCCAAACCGACGGGTGCAGCCTGCAACCTCAATTGTGAATATTGCTTCTTCCTTAAGAAAGACAAGCTCTATCCGGACAGCAAATTCCATATGTCTGCCGAGGTGCACGACGCCTATATCACGCAACTTTTTGCCGCTCATCAGGTGCCACAGATAACGATCGCCTGGCAGGGTGGAGAACCAACTCTCATGGGACTTGATTTTTTCCGACGCTCCATAAAATTCCAGAAAAAAAACAAGAAGCCGGGCACTGTGATCGAGAACACGTTCCAAACCAATGGCATTCTTCTTAATGACGAGTGGTGCCGCTTCTTTCGCGCCAACAACTTTCTTGTTGGCCTGAGCCTTGATGGTCCCAAGGAACTTCACGACACCTACCGGAAGGACAAGGGGGGACGGGGAACCTTCGACCGGGTCATGAAGGCAGTCCGGTTACTTCAGAAACACAAGGTAGAGTTCAATATCCTCTGCACCGTCAACTCAAAAAACGCCGATCACCCGATGGCAGTGTATCGCTTTTTCCGGGATGAGGCCCGTACACCCTACATCCAGTTCATTCCCATCGTGGAACGGGACAACGAGACCGGATATCAGGAAGGCAGCCAGGTGACGGACCGCTCCGTACGGCCGGCGCAGTATGGACGCTTCTTGATAGAAATTTTTGACGAATGGGTGAGGCGGGATGTTGGAAGGACGTTTGTTTTGAATTTCGACGGTGCGCTGGCTGGCTGGCTGGGAATGGCAGGAACCGTCTGTATCTTCGGGCCTACCTGCGGCCTGGGTATGGCGTTAGAGGACAATGGCGACCTGTATTCCTGCGACCATTTCGTCGAACCGAATTATTTCCTCGGCAACATTTTGCAGACACCGATGGCCGAAATCATCGCCTCTGAAAAACAGCGCAAGTTCGGTCGTGACAAACGGGACACCCTGCCGCAGGTTTGCCGGAAATGTGATTTTCTCTTTGTCTGCAACGGCGAATGTCCCAAGAACCGCTTTGTTGATACGGTTGACGGAGAACCGGGTCTCAATTATCTGTGTGAAGCCTACAAATCCTTTTTCATTCATGCCGATCCATCTATGAAATACATGTCTGAACTGATCCGAACGGGCAGGTTGGCTGAGGACATCATGAATTTAAAAAACACGGAAAATAAGAGCTAGAGCTAATCAGGAGCCTGCTAAAAGGGGCCTTGTAATACTCGTCTGGCAGCAATAATTTGAACATTGAGAAGAGGGGGAATTTTTAAAAATAAATAAAAAAATTATGGGAAAGATAAAAATTTCAAGGAGCGAAAAGGAGGAATCTCTATGAAGCGCATGGCGATTATCGTTTTATTATTGGTATGTTTCTTATTTGCAGGACAGCACACGACCTATGCCACAGAAGGGGGATCGAGTTACTACTTTCCTGGCATTTCCGCAACCTTTGCGCCAGCCCTGGAACCACATCCCGGCTGGCTGGCCGCTAACCAGATGTTGTTTCTCGGCGGGAAGGTTGACAAGACGGTTTTAGGCGGCCGTGTTAACCTGAATGTAAAAGTGGATGCTTTTTACAACTATGTGGGTGGATTCTATACTTATGATAAACCGGTAATGGGTGACGCCAAGTTGCAGTTAGGCGCTGCTTTTGCCTATGGGAAAGTGGATATTAACGCAACCGCAAATTCCATATCGCGATCTCAAACCGGCGACGGACTTGGTGATGGGATGATTTCAGCTTCTCTGTATTGGAAAAATGGCAATTACCATCATAAGGTGACTCAATCGGTCTATGTTCCGATCGGTGCGTACACAGATGGCAAGCTTGCGAACGCCGGCAAGAACTACTGGGGTTTCGATACCACTTACGCAATGACTTGGGTAAACATGAAAACGGGGGATGAAGTATCGATTGCGCCCGGCATTTTGTTCAATACGGAGAACAACTCAACCAATTATAAGTCAGGCAACGAGTTCCATGTTGACTTTGCCCTGAATCATCATTATTTCAAACAACACTATGCAATAGGTGTTCAAGGCTACTACTATAAACAGCTTTCCGGTGACAGCGGCAGCGGTGCATTACTGGGAAGCTTCAAAGGCGAAGCCCTTGGCATCGGGCCGGCTATTCTTTGGACACCCCCTGCTTATAAAGGGAATCTCTCCGTTATTGCCAAGTGGATCTTTGACGTAGATCAGGAGCACCGTGCGAAGGGCGATTATGGGCAATTTATTATCGGATATAAGTTCTGATTTCATTCCTGCCGATCCATCTACGAAATACATGTCTGAACTGATCCGCACGGGTTAGAGATTTTTTCAAAAAAACTGGAGGAGGCTTGCAGATGGAGGATCTGTTGAACAGATTGGGGGAATTGCTGCTGGGCCGGGTAGACGGTCCGCTGCATTTTCGGTTATTATTACAACCTGTCATGGCGACGCTGCTCGCAGTCAAAGCGGGCATTGCCGATGCGAAAGTTGGGCGGACTCCCTATTTTTGGTCTTTGTTCAGCGAACCGGATCAGCGGCGAAAACATCTGCGTGAAGGTTGGAAATCTGTATCCAAAGTCTTTCTGCTGGCCTTTGCTCTGGATCTTGCATACCAGTTCCTGGAGTTGCCGCGGTTATATCCGCTTCATGCGCTGATTGTTGCCATAGCCTTGGCGATTGTCCCCTATTTGCTTCTCCGTGGCCTTGTTACCCGGATCAGCACGGCTGCGGGAGTGAAGCGGAAACATGAATAGCGTGTTCATGGCATTGAATTGAGCGGGAACCTTTTCTTAGCGTAAACAAATCTAAAAATATAAGGAGGTTCGTATGAAACTAAAAATCATTGCCGGCCTGATCGCAATGGCGTTTATGGTTTTAACGGTTCAGCCAGTTTTGGCCGCACAGGAAGAGAACCAAACTCCCATCGTTTTTTTGAAGGAAGAAAGAGCTACGAATCCTGAGTCATTGGTTCGCTTTATGACTGACTATATCAGGTCTCTGCCGCAGTTTTATATTTGCGGCGAAATCAGCTACGACAAGGTATATA
>JAGFZV010000022.1 GCA_017889545.1 Bacillota bacterium | reverse complement strand
GATCCGGGACTCCAAACTGATCGTTGCCATCGACATGAACGAGAATGCACCGATCTTCGGCGCCGCCGACTATGGCATCGTCGGCGACCTGTATCAAGTTGTACCTCTATTGACCGAAGCCATCAAAAACAAGTAGTACATTTGTTCCTTACAATGAAAGCCTTGCAGGAAAATTTCCTGCAAGGCTTTCATTGTAATTTTATATTTTTCTGATCTACCCAAGCTGTTGCAAAGCGTTCTCCTCTTTTACAATTTCAATAAATAACTCCACCAGTGAAGGATCAAATTGTTTTGCTGAATACAGCAACAACTCCTTAAATCCTTCATCGGCAGACATCGCTTTGCGATACGGGCGGTCATTGGTCATTGCATCATACGCATCGGCGATGGCCAAAATTCGATCTTCCACCGGAATGTCACCCCCCTGCAAGCCTAACGGATACCCAGTTCCATCCCACCATTCATGGTGCTTCAAAATTAAATCGCTAATCGGAATCAATTCCGGTACCGATTGTGCAATGCGAAAACCAATTTCCGAATGCCGCTGCATTTCACTTTTCTCTTCCGGCGTCAAACCGCCTTTTTTAAATAAAATCGCATCAGAAACACCAACTTTTCCTACATCATGAAACTGCGCCAACAAGGTTAAATCCGTAATCTGCGTGTCATGCAAGCCTATTTTTTTCGCCAACAGGGTAATTCGTTGCTGAAGTCGCTGCGAATGACCTTCCGTAAGGAAGTCCCGGACTTTTAGCATTTCCATCATTCCTTGTATGAGAACATGACGGGTACTATTTTCCCGTGCCAGCTTTTGCCGGTACATATTATCATCCGCTCGTTTTACAGTCATGCGGATTTGGTCCTTGGAAAGAATTCGTTTCTCAGTGGCCGACCATCCGATGGCAACGCTGAATATTTCTTTGAGGTTATTGGTATGCGAAGCTTCAATGGTAGCACGCAAACGATCCACAATCTTCTTCATTTTCACATCCGTTACATCCTGTAATAATATGACAAATTCATCGCCCCCAATACGGGCTGTAACAGCGTCTTGCGGCAAAGTCTCTTCGATAATTCTTGCGACTGTTCTTAATACCTGATCGCCGCATTCATGTCCCAAAGAATCATTAATCAGTTTCAAACCATCTACATCACAAAAGATAATGCCGATACTCCTATCCTTCTCTTCCAAATTGGCAAGGTACTCTTCAAAATAGGTACGGTTATAGGCGCCCGTCAGCACATCATGTGTACTCTGATAACGCAAATTTTGTTCAATAAGCATCCGTTCCCTAATTTCATATTGCGTTAATTTGTATAGGTCTTGATTTTCTTGACTGGATTTTTCAATTTTGTCCAGCATGGCATTCATGGTTGCAGCTACACGTGCAAGTTCATCATTCCCAGGCAATTTCAGCCGTGCGGATAAATTCTGCGTAGTTAAAACAGATTTCATAAATTGATCGATCGCTACGATGCGACAGTCCAGCATTTTATGTAACACAAATAGAAAAATCATAGAAGTAAACAACATAAAAAGAACCGCTAACAGCAACAATTGCCAAAGTCGTTCTTTTCCATAGTGATACATATTGCGCGGTGTTTCCAAAGCTAGAGAAAAAGCTGGAATACCATACGCGTCATTCATCGTAATGTATAGTTCGATTTTATCCTCTTGCCTGATTTGTCGAAATAATACCTTATCAAACTGTTCATTTCCTGTTAGCAGCTCTGCGGGTCCGTGCACAGTCGTTCGTGTTTTTTCACTAATTTGCCGCCAAAACTCTTCATCCGCAATCCGGTACATCACAATATATCCTCTTGCAGGCCCCTTGTTTTCACTAGCTAAGATATGATGCACCGAAAAAAGCACAGGGGTATTTTGATACATCATAAATCCAGATACATTCTGCCCTTCCGATAAGAGTCTCCCTTTATCGACGGCTGTCGTTCGAATAACTTCCAATAAATCTTGGTTGATAGGGTTTTCTTCTTTGGTCGTCAAGTTAGCAGCCCGCGCAAAAAAAATGTTTGCATTTAAATCAATAAAGGCAACTCCATTTGCTCGTACATTAACTATTGCCGACGCAGAAAGATTATTTTTCGTGAAAAATGGTTCTTCTGGATTGCCGGCAAAATCGTAAGCCTCATTCCACGAACCCCAGTCCGCTGTAGTGGAAGACAAACTTTCCAGCCAGTCGTCCCAGGCAGATTCTACACGAACGACAGCATCACGAACATTTTCCTGCTCCCATTTTGCCACTGTCGATCCAGCAAAGAAATAGACCAGAAATCCGATTGAAATAACAAATAATATAATTTGCACAATCTGCAACAATGCAATTTTATGGCTTAGCCGCATAAACTACCTCTTCCAATTTTAAAAATGGTTTGTAAAACGATCGTTGCTCTTAAAATGCAAAAACACCAAGCAGTTCCAACTGCCGGTGCTGAAGAACGCTCTAAAGCGGCGACCTGGCAATCATAGACTTTTGTCCTTAGATCCACGGTTTTGCGTCCCTATCTTTCGATAAGTTTGCCTCATATTCAAATATACTATCTATTAATAGTAGTTAATCATTCAGGATGCAGATTGTCAAGATAATCAGCATGTTTTTGCTGAAAACAGATAACGGCGGGATCTTTTCTAATAATCAATACAAACTATTTCAATTCCATGCCAACTTATGTTACTATTAGAACGATTGAGATTTTTGCTTATGTTATTTATTGAACGTTTTTGGATGATATTGGAGGAATAACCAATGATTACAAATGAAATCAAAGAAAAAATCCGCGCCGTTGTAGGACCGGAAAATGCACTCGATTCGAATCTGGATCTCTTTGGCTACTCTTATGACTCTTCGTTTATCCCGCTATTGCCCGCCAACAAACCGGATTTTGTGGTTCGGCCGCTCACGACTGCCGAAGTAGCGGAAGTGATGAAAATTGCATACGCGAATGACATCCCGGTAACCCCGCGAGGCGCGGCAAGCGGTCGTACCGGCGGCAGCGTCCCGCTCGCCGGTGGTATCGCCTTATCCCTGGATCGCATGACAAACGTCATTGAATTGGATGAACCAAACATGATGATCACGGTTGAACCCGGCGTCAGGACCATTGACCTGTATAACCTCTGCGCCGAAAAAGGCTTATTTTACCCCCCTGACCCGGCCAGTTGGAAGTTTTCCACAATTGGCGGCAATGTTGCTGAAAATGCCGGCGGAATGCGCGCTGTCAAATACGGAGTCACTACAAACTATGTGATGGGCCTGGAAGTGGTACTGGCAGATGGAACCATTCTCAATACCGGCGGCAAAGCTCTCAAAAATGTCACCGGTTATAACCTCACCAGCCTGTTTACCGGTTCAGAAGGAACGCTCGGAATCATTACCAAAATCATATTGCGCTTGATCCCGATGCCCAAAGTTCGAAATACGCTGCAGCTGATGTTTCCTTCATTAGATGAAGCTTGCTCCACAATTCATAAAATGCTTCAGTCTGGAGTTGTTCCTGCTGCGGCGGAACTCATGGATAAAATCGGCCTGCAGGCGGTTGCCCGCACTCGCAAACTTGATATTGATCCGAACACCGAGGCGTGTGTGGTTATTGAAATTGATGCGGACGATGAAGCGGGTTTGGATAAGCAGGCACAGCAGATTGACGTGATTGCGCATGAATTCAATGTGACGGAAGTTCGCATTGCCAAATCATTCCAAGAGTCGGAAGATATCTGGGCAATCCGGCGCGGCCTGAGTTCAGCCGTCGGCGCGATGGCTCCAACTCGTTTCGGCGAAGATATCTCGGTCCCACGCAGCGAGTTCCCGGAAATGGTTCGCCGTATCCGGAAAATTTCCGAAAAACATAATTTGGTTATTGCGGTTTACGGACATGCTGGCGATGGAAACCTGCATCCGTCCGTTCTTTGCGACTTGACCGTTCCCGGCGAAGAAGAACGGGTTCACAAAGCGGTGGACGAAATTTTTGCCGAGGCACTTGCCGTAGGAGGAACATTATCCGGTGAGCACGGCATTGGGATCACTAAGAGAGCCTATATCACCGATGCATTGGGCGAAGCAGGCGTCAATGCCTTAAAAGCGGTAAAACGGGCTTTTGATCCGAAAGGTCTATTGAACCCAGGGAAAATTTGGTGAAAGCGATTGATAAGGAGTTTGCCATGAAAGACGATAAGAAAGAAAAATTATTGCAGGAAGTCCGTTCCATTGTCAGCCAATGCGACCGTTGCGGCAGCTGCCTTCCTGTTTGTCCTTTATTCCGCGAAAAAGACGTTGAAGCTTCCAGCGCGCGCGGAAAAAACAATATTGCCCGTGCTCTTATCCAAGGGGGCTTGGAGCTTACTCCCGATGTTCTGTCAGCTGTTAATTTTTGCTTATTATGTAGAGCCTGTGTAGATATTTGTCCGAGCAAAATCAAGACGGATGAAGCGATGATGTCCGTCCGACAGCATTTTGCCGACAAACAAGGCGGAGCAAGCATCAAATACAAGGCGATGGGTGGAATGCTGAAAAGCCGACCATTAGTCAAATTGGCTTCCGGATCGCTTAAGGTACTGCGCAAAATTGGTCTGAACCGGTTGATCCCGGGCGGTATGATTCCTGATCAGTATACCCGCAAACAATTCCTTGCAGCCTTTGCGGGTCCAGCCGCCCTTGCCGGCCCCGCCCCAGCTTCCACTGTTTCTTTGTCGCCAGAAACAAAAGTAGCTTATTTTCAAGGCTGCGGAATGCGAATGATGTTTCCGGACGCTGTGTCCGATACACTTGCTATTTTACAAACGGTGACCAAACCTGCCGTAGTGGATAATCTATGTTGTGGCCTCCCGCACGTCGCGCATGGACTGCGTGAAGAATTTCTGGAAATGGCCAAAGAAAATATGCGGCTTTTTGCAAATGCCGATGTCATCGTCAGCGATTGTGCCAGCTGCAGCGGTACCCTGAAGCATATCGCCGGCTATTTTAAGGACGATCCGGCTTGGAAAGACCGGGCAGCCGAATTCAGCGCAAAAATTATGGATCTGACCGAATACCTGGTGAAGGCCGGCTACCAACCGCGCTTGCGCACAAATGCAACGCTTACGTTTCATGAACCTTGTCATTTGGGACGGGGGCAAGGGATCAAAAATCAGCCCCGTGAGTTATTGAAGGCGGCCGGAAATTATGTTGAAATGTCAGGAGCCGATACCTGTTGCGGCGGAGCCGGTTCCTTCCATATCGATTACCCCGATATTTCGGCTGGGATCCTCGATAAAAAACGCAAAAACATCGAAAAAACCGGTGCCCAAATTGTGGTGACCGAATGCCCGGTTTGTTTAGTCCAAATGAATAAGGCTGCGGAAAAGAGCGGCGGAAAATTCCGTGCCATGCACATCAGCCAAGTAATTTAACAAAAAAAGCGAGCCAGGAGCGACTGTAAATTGTTCTTAGCTCGCTTTTTTGTCACTATGTGAAAAAAAATACAAAAGTCTAAATATTGCAAAAATCTTGACAAGTAAATTTTTACATATTACAATAGAGCCAAGATTTGCGTTTAAAAGACACGTGTCTCTTTCGAAAAAACGAATCGCATATTTTGTTTGCATTTTCGACCAGGTTCTTGTAAGATTGTCGCTATGTTTGAGTTTTTTTTTGATATTACTTATCAGACCAGTAATATGACTTACTATGTCGTTGAAGGAGACTTTCCATGAATGAAGAGACCTCGCTGGACAGCAAGTCAGGCTTTACTCGGACAAATGTTTTTGACTACACCGTAAAACGATTGCAGAAAATGATTGACGATGGAAACCTGCGCCCCGGAGAAAAGCTTCCTTCCGAGCGTGAACTTGTGGCTCAATTCTCGATCAGCCGTTCTGTGGTGCGGGAAGCATTACGGGTGCTTGAAGCACAAGGCTTGGTTGCCATACAGCAGGGAAAAGGCGTATACGTCCAAAGGCCCGGATTACAGACGGTTCTTCAACCGGTCCAGCGGCTTTTGAAAGATGGATCAATTACTTTGCAAAATTTGATGCAGGCAAGATATATTTTAGAACCGGAAATTGTCAAAATTGCCAGTAAGATGATCAACGAAACCCAATTGCTACGACTGGAGCAGGAATATCACGAGATGATTAAATATCTTGACTACCCGGAAAAATATCTGGAAGCCGACAAAAACTTTCACAGTTTGTTAGTCTCCTGCACCGGCAATCCTGTGCTTGTAATCATGATGTGTCCCATCATTACCATGTTCAATGGCTTTATTGAATTGTTATATCAAGTTCCAGGTACTCCGCAGAAAGTATTCACCGCCCATGATACGATACTAAAAGCCTTACGGGATCATGACCCAGAGGCTGCAGCGGCAGCAATGCGATCCCATTTACAGGAAGTAGTGGAATGGTTCGGACCCACTTTCGCGGGCGAAAAATTTTTCCCAACACTATAGACGTGCACCTTGAACCGGTCTTCTAAAATAAGTGTGACGAAGGTACAGCGAGAGCCACACCAAAAGGGCACAGGCAACTCTACTGCATCAAGTCTTGCTTTATTTATTCACAACTCATCACATCAGTCGATGTGTGTTGTGAATAACGCCACTGTATTATGTCTAACTGGTGGTAATCACAATTTCTTCTAAGGAGGTGAAAAGACACTCTGTTCAGAGACTTATTTCAAAAAAAATGAAAGCGAGGGGTAAATTATATGCAGCGATCAAATTTCCGTTGGGTCATGGCAGCCCTTATTTTTTCAATTTCATTCATTTCTTACATGGACCGGGTTAACCTGTCCGTCGCTACTCCGGCAATTATGGGCGAATTCGGTTTCACCAAAATGGATATGGGCTTTATACAAACCGCATTCTTCTGCGGGTACGCCGCGATGCAGATTCCCGGCGGCATGATGGCAGAATTTTTTGGTCAGCGCTTTACAACGGCGCTCGCTGTCACTTGGTGGTCGGTATTTACCGCTGCCACGGCAGCTGCTTCTTCTTTCACGCAATTCGCAATCGTCCGCGCTCTGTTCGGCCTTGGCGAAGGTCCTATTTTCCCGTCACAGAACAATTTTATCTATCGTTGGTTCAATAAATCGGAAAAAGCGTTTGCTTCTTCCTTCATGTTGGGCGGCGCATTTATCGGCCCGGTCTTCGGTCCGGCAATCACTGTTGCTTTGATGCTAGCCTTTGGCTGGCGGATGGTTTTCGTTATTTTTGGGGCAGCTGGTATCGTACTTGCTGTGGCTTGGTGGTTTTTTGGCAAGAACAACCCACGCCAAAGTCCTTTTGTAAATGCCGCTGAGGTCGCTCACATTGAAGAAGGAATGGTACAGGCTGATGCTGGTGCAGCGAAACAAGTAGCGCCTTGGAGCAAATTTATCACTTCTTCACAGTTTTGGGCGATCGGCCTTCAATATTTCATTACCGATTACATCATGTATGTTTTCTTGGCTTGGTTGCCGCTGTATTTGATGGAAGCGCGCGGCTTTTCGTTGGCAAAAATGGGAATTGCAGCCTCCTTCCCGTGGTTGGCGCTTGCGATCCTGGTCTTCTTCACAGGGTTTATCAGCGATAAACTGATTGCTGCTGGGATGTCGAAATATAAGGCGCGTACATTCTTCGGCTGTGTTGGTCTTATTTTATCGGGAACGGCGCTATATTTAGCGGCCAATGCCACAACACAAACGATGAATCTAGTATGGCTCACGGTATCTTTGGGTTCACTCGGCTTCACATTCAATGCTTCCTGGGCCAGCTGCATCGATATCGGCGGGAAATTTTGCGGTACCGTATCCGGCTGGATGAACTTCTGGGGCAACCTGGGCGGCGTAGCCGCACCGACATTAACTGCTTGGATCGCAACAAATTATGGTTGGCAGGCAGCCCTTCTGGCAACTGCTTTCTCCGCCGTTATCGGCGTTGTCTGCTGGATTCTTGTTAAACCGGATAAAGCACTTGTTGGCTAAAAAACTCTGTATTCTCCCAATCATTCTCATTTTTTAACTTTAGTCTCATTTTTGAAGGTTTAAAAGGAGCCCGCCGATCGGCGGGCTCCTTTCACTTGTTTGCTATCCGTCTTACTTGATTTGGATCTCTTTTTTCTCCGGAGTAACTTTTTCTTTTTTCGGCAGAACTACTTTGAGCACGCCATCGGCAAAATTAGCCTCAATTTTATTTTCATCAACATTTTCTACATAGAACTGGCGCTTAATTTCGCCTACACTTCGTTCTTGACGAATATAGTTTTTCTTCTCTTCCTTTATTTCTTCTTCGCGTTTCGCGCAGATTGTCAGATAATTGTTGTCATACGTTATGTTGATCGCTTCTTTATTGAAACCTGGCAAATCAGCGTCCACTAGATAGGCAGCATCCGTTTCGCGGATATCTACTTTGAAAGAAGCGCCAAACCAGGCAACCGGGGCAAAATCCTCGTCAAATACTCGATCGATCAAGTTGGTAAAATAGTCTTTTTTGGTTATCGGATTTTTTTTGAACGGCATAATCTCAAACATAGAACATCCTCCTTCAATGCTTATTATCATCATTATTGTAAGAATATTCTATCATTTGCTTTGTTTGATGTCAATTCTGTCTTTCTTCCGAGACAATGTGTCTTCTTCCCCTTACTGGATATAATGAAATATATACCAGTAAAGAAGTTGTTGATTAACTCTGCATTTGCCTTTTTTTCCACCAAAGATAGGCGTAGATCGCGATTACCAGTAAAATTAGCACCGATAACCGCACCTTGTTATCGCTGGCAAATGCAATATCATGGCCCAGGATCACTTCCAAAAAAATAGATGGCGCTTTGCCGATGCAAGTAGCCCAGAACATGTCCCGAAACGGCATATGGCTGATTGCCCCCAGCATCGTAATAATCCCTGATGGCGTCAATGGAACAAGCCGGGCGATCAGTACCGCCTTAAATCCTTTGCTGGTGCTAAACTCATCAGCCATTGTCAAATAAGAACTGCGCGCGATCATTTTTTGCGCCGTTTCTTGCAGCAAACTGCGCCAAAGAACAAACGAAATGATCGTTCCCGCAACTTCCCCTACCCATGAAAGCAGGGTTCCTGCCGCCAGACCAAAAATAATCCCATTGGCGCCCGAAATCAGCGCCGTGGGGACAACGCCCAAAAGGTTAATAATAATATTGATAAAAATGCTGGCGGCAACTGCCCAAATGCCAAACGAGCGCAAATATTCCGCAAGACCTTCAATGTCCCCTTCCTGGATCAACTGCATGAGTTGAGGAAAAAAAGCCGGATTCACCCAATGAATACTCATACCGATTGCAACAATAACCAACCAGGGAATTATTTTTTTCATCATCATTGATGGCCCTCGCAACGTTTACTAATTTTAAGACAATACAGCTCGCCAATTTAACAAGCAGGGGTTCACTGATCCCATGGGGAATAAAGAATAACGGTCCTTAAAATAAAAGCTTCAATTTTTGCAAACAGGAGGCGACGATTGTGGAACCATCGATCCTACTGCACCAATCGACGAAAAAGCTTGAAGATCTTCTCAAGCATAGCACAACTGAGGATCTTGCGCTATTAATCGAATACAATTTTGGGCCGGGCGCCGGACCAAAAACTTCCGAAGAATTACTCGCTCAGATCCGTTATAACGGCAGCAATGACATTGCCCGCATGGTGCGCGGCGGCGCAGTGGTGGATTATCTGACCATTGTCCGCGATGTCGCCAAAAAAATGGATGTTGAGTGGTCCAGGGAAGAGTCCGCGGAAGAGATCGAAAAACGGATTTTTATCAACATTTTTGAACGCGCCTGGAAAGCAATGTCCGATCAGGAACGGGAGCCCATCAAAAAATTTTTTGAAGATCACGGCGCTGATGCGCAAAACATCAGCAAACTGTTAATCGAAGGCACTTTATTCGACTTCCTGCCGACAGTCGGTTATCTTGTCACCTGGAATATCGCCCGGATCGTCGCTCTTGCCAGCGCAAGAGAAGTCGGCGCCGGCGCTTTAACCGGCTTTTTTAGCGAGGGCATTGGAGCCTTGTTTATCGGCCCTATCGGCCTCGTCTTGGGAGTCGCCTTAACAGCCGCTTTTGATATCGCCGGACCGGCTTACCGCAAAACAATCCCGACTGTTCTGCAAATCGCCTACCTGCGGCAAAAATCAGAAGCCGCTAAAAAAGCAACGTGATCAGCTATTTTCGGCGCATGAACCGCCGTATTGCCTTATAAAGCTCGGTTGACAAGAACGGTATCGGCGCCAGGCATGCCAGAATAAACCACTCCCTGGCCCCTAACTCCACCGTTTTAAACAGTTCGTTGGCCGACCCTTGAACAGAAAGAAGTAAAATCAGACAAGATACACCTACTCCAATATTCAAATACAAATTGCTGAAAAACCCAAGTCGAAAAACAGAATAAAGCTCTGACCGTGAAGAATAGGTGCACAATAATTGTGTACTAATCAGAGAAACAAACGCAAAGGTTCGCGCGAATGTAATATCTCCGCCGGAAGAAATCAGCGCATATTGAAAAGCGCCTAAGATTGTAATTGCCATGACAAGACTTTGCATTACAAGCATCCCCTGCATCGGCGCGTTCAACAAAGGGTGATCGGGATTTCGCGGTTTCATCCGCATAACATTCGGTTCTTTGGCTTCCACCCCCAGCGCCAAAGCCGGTAACGCATCCGTGACAAGGTTCACCCACAAGAGATGGATCGGCAGCAATGGGATCGGCCAGCCTGCCAGGATCGCAATGAAAATGACCAGGATTTCCGCTGCGTTGCAGGAAAGAAGAAAATAAATCGTCTTTTGAATATTGGCGTAAATCACCCGACCCTCTTCAACAGCGGTCACAATGCTGGCAAAATTATCATCGGCAATCACCATGTCGGCTGTCTCTTTGGTTACATCGGTTCCTGTAATGCCCATCGCCACGCCAATATTGGCTCTCTTCATTGCCGGCGCATCGTTAACGCCATCGCCGGTCATGGCAGTGATGTATTTATGATACCGCAGCGCTTCGACAATCGCTACTTTATTTTCCGGCGATACACGGGCAAAGATATTCGTTGTTTGGATCACCTGCCGCAACTCCTCTGGCGGCATCGCATCCATACTTCGCCCATCAACAACGTGGTTCTCCGGATCATTGATACCGAGTTCCCGGGCAATCGCCAAAGCGGTGTCCGGGTGATCGCCGGTAATCATCATCGGACGAATTCCTGCTTCCTTGCAGGTTTGCACCGCTATTTTTACTTCACTGCGCGGCGGATCAATCATCCCCATCAGGCCAGTAAAAACCATGCCTGTTTCAATGTGTTCAGCAGTTAAATCTACCGGCATTCCGTCAAACTCCCGGTAAGCAATCGCCAATACCCGCAGCGCACGGGAAGCCATTGTTTTGTTGGCCATACTGACTGAAGCCGCGATTTGTTCGGTAAGCGGCTGAACTACGCCATTTACGGCAATATGAGACGAACGGTTAAGAACGATATCCGGAGCGCCTTTGCAAAAAGACAAAATTTTCCCGTCTACCTCGTGAAAAGTGGTCATCATTTTACGGCTGGAATCAAACGGTATTTCTTGGATTCGGGGAAATCGCTGCACGGTTTCCTCCTGCCAGAAACCGCCTTTCGCAGCAGCTGCAATCAACGCTCCCTCCGTTGGATCTCCAATGATCGACCAATCGCCGGATTCGGGCGTTTTTTTTAATTGCGCGTCATTGCATAACACGGCAGCTCTCAACAATAGCTTAAGATCGTTTTCGGCAGTAATTTCAACCGGTATGCCGGAAGAAAAAATCGTTCCTTCCGGACTATACCCTTCACCGCTTACCGCAAATGCGGCATGACCTGTCTGAATGGCTGTAACCGTCATTTCATTTCTGGTTAGAGTTCCTGTTTTATCTGAACAAATAACCGATACGCTTCCCAATGTTTCCACGGCATGCAGTTTTTTGATAATCGCATTTTTCCGCGCCATGCGCTGCATTCCCAACGCCAACACAATCGTCACAATTGCCGGGAGACCCTCCGGAATTGAGGCGACGGCCAGACTGACAGCAGTCATAAACAAAAGTCGTATCTGCGATGGCGACAAACTGCCGTCACGGAATCCGGCAATCATGCCAATGATAAAAACGACAATACAGACTCCAATACAAACCAATGCAATAAAACGGCCAAATTCGGCCAGTTTTTTTTGCATCGGTGTGATTTCTTGCTTCACGTTTTGCAGCATAGCAGCGATCTTGCCGATTTCCGTCTTCATACCGGTCCCTACCACAAGCCCTTTGCCGCGTCCGTACGTAACAACCGTACTCATAAAACCCATATTATGCCGATCACCGAGCGCAGCATCCACGTCTATGACGGCGCTATTTTTTTCGCTTGGAACCGATTCCCCGGTAAGCGAAGCTTCTTCCGCCTTTAAATTAAACGACTCAATGATCCTCAGATCAGCAGGAATATTGTCTCCTGCTTCCAATACTACGATATCTCCGGGAACAAGGTTCCGCGATGGAATGACCTGTAAAACCCCCGCCCTGGTTACTTTGGATGTCGGCGCACTCATTTTTTTCAAAGCTTCCATCGCCTTTTCCGCCTTAGATTCCTGAAAAACTCCGAGCGTCGCGTTTAATACAACGATAGCAAGAATAACCAGCGAATCCAAGGGTTCCCCCGCAACAGCAGAAATCAAACTTGCTGCAAGCAGGATCAGAACCATAACGTCTTTAAATTGCTTGAGAAACTTTTGCCAAAAAGCTTCTTTCTTTTTTTCCAATAACTCGTTATAACCAAAAACAGCCAAACGACGAGTGGCTTCCTCTTGGGTTAAACCGGCAGCAGCGTCGGACTGAACATCACGTATAGCATCTTCCGGGGACATGCGATAATACAATTTCAATATGTCCACCTCCAATGATCCAATTTCGACCACTGCAACTGCTCTATCACCCGTTAAAATTCAAATTTGGTCCCCACTAACGCCGGTACAAATTTTTCACCAAACGTTTGCTGCAAACGAGCCATCATGGCAAAACCGGTACAATGACCGGAAGCGATCAGATCCGGGTTCATTTTTTGCAATTCCTGCAATGTTTTTTCCTGTTGCTCAGAGCCAACCGGTCCGAGGTGGGTGCCCCCAATTATCGCGTGCAGACGGTTCGTTCCCGTCAACTGCATGCCTTTCCTGATCATATTAATAATGCCGGAATGCGCACAGCCGCTAATCACTATCAATCCTTTTGGCGACACATAATATATTCCCATATCATCCGGTACGGAATCCTGACAATGATCTTCGCATTCTGAAAAACGCACAAGGTGCCTATCGCCCGTTTCATATTCTTCCATTCGGGGGATCGCTCCGCTGACCCATAAAGTATCCGTCAATTGAAGGGGTTCTGAAATATAGTGAAAATCGGCGCCAAGACTGGTTAAATGCTCTTCACGAAACGGAACACCGACAAACCGCCGTGTTCCCTTGGACGTGGAATAGCGATTGACGAAAATATCCTCATGCGCATAGACAGTCAGGCGTTTTGCCGCCTGTGTCAGCACGGCTTCCAGTCCCCCTGTGTGATCATAATGCCCATGGCTGATGATCACTGCCGTCAGCAGCTTTGGACTGATGCCCATCAGGCCGAGATTGTGCACGACCGCACCGGTTTGGCCAGCATCAAATAAATATTTTTCTCTTTCGGTTTCTAAAAAAAACGATAAGCCATGCTCTCCCAGCAAAGCAGGCTTGCTGGAGATCGGTACATTATTGTCAATCACTACCGTCAGTTTCACATTAGCCGCCCCTTTCCCTAACGCTTCAGAAATTTATACCTATTCTACTTAACATACGCTTTAACGGCATCGGATTCCTGCTGAAGTAGGTTCCGCAAAAACAAACGAGAGGCAAACTGTCCGTCTGACAGCTCGCCTCTCGTTTGTTTCTAAAAAATTATCCTTTCACAGCGCCTTTGGTTAACCCATCGACCAAATAACGCTGCAGGACAATAAACACAATAATAACCGGGATCGATACCAAGCAAGAAGCAGCCATCATGCCGCTCCAGTCATGCTTGAATTCTCCACCAAAGGCCAAAATCATTCCCGGCGGCAAAGTTTTCATAAGAACATCATTGACCAATACCAAGGGGAAAAGCAGGTTATTCCATGCATCCAGGAACGCGAATACTCCTGTCGCAACAATTCCTGGGACAATCAGCGGGAAAACCATCAAACGCATCGACTGCAAACGGCTGCAGCCATCCACCATTGCGGCCTCTTCAATTTCAACCGGAACAGAATCGATAAAGCCCTTCAGCATCCAAATTCCGAATGGCAGGGTAAAGGAAGTAAACGCAAGTATCAATCCGATATAGCTATTTAACAGATGTGCTTTCACATAAACCAAATATAATGGGATGAGCAGAACCACCAGCGGAAACATCTGGGTTACCAACACACCCATGAGAATCGTTTTACGAAAACGAAAGCGCAAACGGGAGAGAGCATAGCCCGCTAAAACCGCAAGACTCACTGCTAATACAACCGTGAATACAGAGGTAATCACACTGTTCATAAAAAAGGTCGGAATAGGGGTTAGTCCTTCCCCAAGATTAACATAGCTCGCCAACGTCGGCGCATTCGGCCACAGCGATGGATTTACATTAAAGACTTCCAAGTTATCCTTTAGACTGGTACTAAGCATCCAGTACATGGGAAAAAGCGTCCATAACAGTGTAAATATCATAATTACCCATATAAACGTGCTCCATAACAGGGAAAAGCCGCGTCTGATCATTTCATAACCTCCCTCGTATCTTAAAAATCCTTCTGCAGCGAGCGGACGTAAACCACAGATACGATCAGCAAGATTGCAACCCAAACAACGCCCACCGCTGATGCGTATCCCAAATTATACTGTTCAAAAGCTTCGCGGTATATATATATTACTGAGGTGGTGGTCGCATAAACAGGGCCACCGCCTGTCATAGTCCAAATTATCGGGAAATTATTGAAATTTCGAATGATCATCAACAGACTGCTGATCACCAGTATTCCCTTCAGATAAGGCAAAGTAACATGGCAAAATTCTTCCCAGCGGCTTGCACCTTCCATATATGCGGCCTCTTTCACATCATCAGGAATCGCTTTCAGACCTGCAGTGATCATGAGCATGTAAAAAGGCGCCTGGTTCCAAACATGAGCTGCAATCACTGCGATCATTGATAAGTCTTCCTTCATCAGCCAAGGGAGATATTTGCTTATGATATTTGCTTTAAGCAAAAAATAGTTGATAATACCGACTTCGACGTCAAACATATACATAAAAAGGTACCCGACAACGATCCCGGGGACTACCCAAGGGATTAGAATAAGACCTCTTATACTTGCAAAACGTTCGGCAATGTGATCAATTGCCAATGCCATCAGCAAGCCTAATAACAAGCCAATAAAAACCGTAGCAAAAGTGAAAAAAACCGTGTTTTTTAACGCAATCCAGAATACATCATCTTTCAGCATATGCCCATAGTTTTGTGCCATTGCAAAAGCATATTCATCCGGTTTGGTTAATTGGTAGTTAAAAAATGACAGCCACAGCGCTTCTAGCAGGGGGTAAACGATAATAAAACCCATAACCGCCAATGCCGGCGCAATTAACAATGCTGCTAACTTGGTAGAGTTGTCTTCACCGTTTTCCGTCGATAGCACTGTATTTTTGAAGCGTCCCCACATGTTGCACACACCCTTCGTTATATTCGGTGGACAGCCCTGACAAAATTGCGAGAGAAGAGGAGAACATCCTCCCCCTCTCTCTCCTGAGGCAAGTCGTTATTTATAGATTTCTTCCAGTTTGCTTTGCGCTTTATTCAGAATTTCGGGTACCGGTTTATCCGTTGTAATAATTTCCTGAACACCGGACATCAAGATTTCCGACGCTTTTGCAAAATTCGGACCATAAGGCAAGGAAATAACACTGGGAAGCACGTCATTAATAAACGCTTTGTTCAATGGGCTCTCATTAAACTGCGGAACTCGTTTGCTCGCATCAGCGCCAAACGGGACAAATCCTGCAGTCAAATGATATTTGGTTAAAGAATATGTGTTATTTGCCAGGTACTCGGCAAATTTAGCGGCGGCTTCTTTATTTTTCGAAGCCTTAAAGATCACCAGCAAGTGATTTCCATCCGCTGTATAATGCTTGCCATTCGCGCCGGCAGGGATTGCAGTAACTCCCCATGTTTCGTAAATATCTTTATCGGTCAGGGCTGGGTTCAGAGACTTCAATACGCCATGCAGATAAGAACCGTCAAATCCGAACAGAAGCCGGTTTTGCGCTGCCATTGTTCTGAACTCACCATATTTTTTGCCCGGCAAAGTATTGCCTTGCTTGACCTGTTCCCGGATCCACTCGCCATATGCAAGCATGCCTTCACTGTTGACAGCTACTTTATTACCGTCAATCGGCGGAACGCCTTTAGTAAAGTTCAACATAAACGGCCATTGGTCAAACAAACCGATTGTCCGGATCGTTGTATCCAACTGCAGTGCCACTACATCTTGCGGCAGTCTTTCTCTGGCCTGTTTCACCATTTGATCCAATTCTTCCATTGTTTTCGGTGGTTTGTTCGGATCAAGGCCTGCCTGAGCCATTAATTTCTTATTGTACCAAAGAGCATTTTCGTTTGGAGTCCAGGGAATGGCATAGTGCTTGCCTTTCCACAATCCAGAAGCATCTAAAATATTTTGGGGAACAACATATGTTTTGGGAAGCAATTCATCAATTGGCTCTAAAAATCCGCCCGAGGCCAGTGTAATCGCGCCATCCCCCTGTACTTGCGCCACATCCGGAGGATTGCCGCCTGTCGACATGATGGTTAATTGTTTCATCATATCGGACACAGGAACCGTTTTCGAATCGATTTTGATGTTCGGGTTTTCTTTTTCAAACTGAGCGATGACATCTTTCATTTTGTCACGAGTGCCTTCCTCAGCTGAAACCCAGTTTACAAAGGTGACCGTAACAACTTTTGAGTCTGCAGCGGGCTTGGATGGGCCCCCACAACCTGTTAATACGAAAGCAAACAAGGCCATGGCGATCCAGACAAAAACCCCTTTTTTTTGCATGATCAAGGTTTTCCCTCCTCAAAATTATTTCGTTAACAGCCTGCGTAACCCATCCGAAGCACGAGAGATCAACAGGCCTGAAAACTCATTACTTATACAACTCCCGCCGTATAGATGGTATTCCCGGTGCCTGCGTCAAACAAATGGGCATTTCCTTGGCAAGGCTTCACCTTGATGGCACTCCCTGTAGCAGGTGCTTCCTGGTAACCGTTCATCTTAATGACCAGTTTCTCTTTGCCAGGAGTCGTAGCATGAATAATCGCTTCCGACCCGATGTGTTCAACGACTTCAACAATTCCGCTGATGCCGGATTCCGCAACAACGTTCAAGCACTCCGCGCGAATCCCTAAAATCACTTTCTGCCCGTTTTGTACGCCCTGCGCATTTCCCGGCAGTTGATACCGAATCCCTTTTCCCTGGAAAACAACGCAGCCATCCTCGATTTGCGCCTGTCCTTCAAAAAAATTCATCGGCGGCATTCCGATAAACCCTGCGACAAACAAATTAGTGGGAGTTTTGTATACCTCAGCCGGCGTTCCGATCTGCTGGATCACACCGCCCTGCATAACAGCAATTCTCTTGCCCATGGTCATCGCTTCCGTTTGATCATGCGTTACATAGACAACAGTTGTTTTCAGCCGTTCATGCAATTTAATCAATTCCGCCCGCGTCTGCGCCCGTAATTTGGCATCAAGGTTGCTAAGCGGCTCATCCATTAGAAACACGCTGGGATGCCGGACAATCGCTCTTCCTAAGGCAACCCGCTGACGTTGTCCGCCGGACAGTTCCTTCGGATACCTTTCCAGGTAGCTGCCTATTTCCAACATTTCAGCAACTTCCGTTACAACCTCTTTAATTTCGTTTTTCGGCTTCTTTTTCAACTGAAGACCAAACGCCAAGTTGTCAAACACTTTTTTATGCGGATAAAGTGCATAACTTTGAAATACCATCGCAATATCACGGTCTTTGGGTTCAAGGTTGGTGACTTTTTTGGGGCCAATATAAATTTCGCCTGAACTAGGCTTTTCTAAGCCGGCAATCATTCGCAGCGTCGTACTTTTCCCACAGCCGGACGAACCGACTAAAACCAAAAATTCTCCGTCTTGAATGTGCAGATCCATCTTGGCCACAGCAACACTATTGCCAAATATCTTTGTAATACCTTCTAATCGAACGTCAGACAAGAAATCTCCTCCTCAATCACATATAACACATGCCCTAAAACTTATTCCGGTTTTGCCCTTTCCTTATTATTTTGTCCCCAAATGCCCTCTGCATCGCGACTGTCATGGTGTAATATTACGTTATATCTGTATTGATCGGCCCGGTAAATGTTATAAGAATATTCGACCGGTGTCTCATTGGCATATGTGACCCGTTCCGTCATCAATACAGGAAACCCCTTCTTGACATGCAGCAATTTCGAACTTTCCTGGTTTGCAACGCCTGCATAAATTGTTTGTTCCGCACGCGTGAGCAGAATTTTCAAGTCTCTGTCAACAATCTGATAAATTCCTTCCCGTGTCAGATCGCACTTAGCTATTTTTTCGCCGTATTCCTGCGGCCAATAACAAACTAAGTAGACAATAGGCTTTCCGTCTATACTTTGCACCTTCTCTATGGAAACCATTTTTTGTCCGGCAAAAAGGCTTAACCGGGGATGTTTTTCTATTTCTTCCGGTGTAATGGTGACAAAAGAAATCTGCAGTATTTCGGCGCTGGGCACATACCCTTGCCGGGCCATTTCTTCAAAAAAACCGGTCAAACGGCCTAGTGTTTCTTCCACTGCCTTGCGTTTTAGGAAAGTTCCCTTGCCGGCGATCCTCTCCAGCCAACCTTCCTGTACCAGATCCGAAATCGCCCGCCGCACAGTGGTGCTGCTCAAATTATATTTCTGCATCAATTCTTTATCCGTGGGAAACAAATCACCGACGGCCCAGTCGCCATTCCGGATGGTTTCCTGCAAAATATTCTTCAACTGATAATGCAATGGAACTGGACTATTTTTGCTTATCTGCATGAATATTTTCACCCACCTAACCAAATTACAATATTGCAATATTGTATTGCAATTCAATTATATTTTTGATAGTATGAATCTGTCAAGCAGTACTTCTATTTTTTCAAAATTGTCTTCACCCTTTAAAGAATACGATTTTGAGCCAAATGAGGTAAGAAATTATTTATGGGAGGTAACTATAGTGAAATTTTTTCTGGACACAGCGAATATTGAAGAAATTAAAGAAGCCGTTCAGTTAGGTCTTGTTGAGGGCGTTACAACAAATCCGCTTCTTGCTTCCAAAGAAGGCGGCAAAGATTTTGCAACAATGATTAAAGAAATTGCCGATATCGTCCCTGGGCCGGTCAGTGCGGAACTTGTCAGCACTACTTTTGCGGAGATGGTTCCGGAAGCGCGCCGTCTTGCCAAAATTGCGCCAAATATTGTTGTAAAAGTGCCGATCAGCATCGAAGGCTTAAAAACCATCCACGCCCTTTCCAAAGAAGGAATTAAAACGAATGCCACTTTGATTTTTGGCGCCAACCAAGGTTTAGTCGCCGCCAAAGCTGGAGCTACCTATATCAGCCCTTTCATCGGCCGACTGGAGGATGTGAATGTTGACGCCTTGCAAATGCTGACTACCCTTTGCGATATTATCAATATCCATGGTTTAAAAACTGAAATTATTGCGGCCAGCGTTCGTACTACAGCTCATGCGACTCAAGCCGCTTTGGCCGGTGCGCATATCGCCACCGTACCTTACAAAGTGCTTTTGGCGATGGTCGAGCACCCCATGACGGATATCGTTAACCGCATCTTTATGGACGCTTGGAATCAATCGGATTTGAAATAAAGAACTCAGCTTTTCCGCAGCCTGTCGCGTTTGGATGTGCTTTTTCAAACGCAAACAGGCTGTTACTATCATCTAACTGGGAGTGATTTTATGTTTGACCGGCAGTCAGAAGTCGGAAAAAAAGAAGTGCAGCTCCGCCAGCTTGCCTTGCAATTAGGCCTAGACGGATTTTGCCTTTCACGGGCAATTAATTTTTCATGGTTTACCGGCGGTGGGACAAACCGGGTCGTTACCGGGTCAGAAACCGGAGCCGCCGCGCTGGTCATTTTACAGGATAAAAAATTCATCGTGGCGCCGCGGAACGAAATGCCGCGCATGCTGGAAGAACAAGTTGTTGGCTTGGGTTTTGAACCATGCATCTATGAGTGGTATGAGAATCGCGAACAAGTCGTGCGTACACTGATCGGTGAAAAAAAAGTCGGCAGCGATATTCCTTTCGCTAACCTGGAGGCATTCGGCAATGAGATCAATCCGTTGCGATACAGCTTAACTACGGAAGAAATTGAAAAGGTTCGCTGGTTGGGAGACGTTTGTTCCCGCGAAGCAGTCGCCACAAGCCTTGCAATTCAGCCCGGCATGACCGAGTGGGAAATATCGGCTGATCTTACTTTTCGGTTGGAAAAACTTGGCGTTCGCTGTCCGGTCTTATTGGTAGGCGTTGACCACCGGGCTCTGCAATATCGTCATCCGGTCGTTTCCGATAATATACTGAAAAATTATGCCCTCATCGCTTTAGTTGCCGAGAAATGGGGCTTGCATATGGCATTGACCCGTTGTGTCCATTTCGGGCCTGTCCCGAAACCGCTTGCCAAGTATCATCAAATTGCTACTGATGTTGAAGCCGCATTTCTCTCCGCCTGTGCAGCCGGCGCCGATAGCCAAACCTCCTTCGAGGCGGGTCTGGCTGCTTATGCACAAGCCGGTTTGCCGGAAGAATGGAAGCTGCATCACCAGGGCGGTCCTACTGGTTATCAGTCGCGGGAATACCGGTGTGGAGAAGGAAGGCCTGAACCATATCATGATAATCAGCTTTTGGCGTGGAATCCTACTGTACAGGGAACAAAATGTGAGGATACCGTGCTGTATAAAAAGGATGGCAGTTTAGAATTTTTAACTTCCGTGCCTTCCTGGTGGCCGACAACCAAACGAACAATCAACGGAAAAACGGTTCTCCGGCCGCTCATATTGGAACGCTAACCGGCAATATACGATTATTGATTTGTTATACCCGGTCATGCAAGGCCGGGTAGTGGTTTAAAACATAATGTTGTAATAATACAAACTTATAAAATTAACAGGAGGGAATACTATGGCTTTAGTAAATCTGCAGGAGATCCTCAAAAAACACGACGGCGCCGTGGGAGCATTTAGTACGTACGATCTATTCACGGTGCAGGGCGTTATACAGGGCGCCGAAGAGGCCGGTTTGCCGGTTATCGCAATGATCGGCGCACCTGTTCTCAACCAACCTGGCAACGATTATATCGGTGAAATTTTGGTTGATCTGGCGCGCCGCGCTTCTGTACCCGTATGTATTTTTCTGGATCATGCGAAAGATTATGCCACTTGTATGAAAGCGATCCGCCTCGGCTTCAGCACAGTAATGATCGACGGGTCCCATTTAAGCATTGAAGAAAACATTGCCATTACCAATAAAGTCACCGAAGCGGCTCATTCTCTTGGCGTTTCCGTCGAAGCGGAAGTAGGCGCTTTGGCTGGGTTAGAAGATGGCGAAGAAGTAAAGGCGGCCAAAATGACCAATCCGCAGCATGTTGCCCAGTTTCTGGCTGCTACCTCGGTTGACGGCTTGGCGGTCTCGATCGGCAATGCACATGGTCTATACAAAGGCAAACCGAATTTAAATTTCGATCTTTTGCAAGAAATTGCGAAAAATTGCGAAATTCCTCTCATCCTTCACGGCGGCACGGGCTTATCACGAGAGCAATTTGCCAAAGGAATTTCCTTGGGAATTAAGAAAATTAACATTGGTACGGAAGTTAAAAAAGTATATATGGAAACCTTTATTACCACGCATGAGAAAAATGTTTCGGCCTGGGATATGATTGCTGTGCCGCAAGCTTGTAAAAATGCGGTGGCCGCAATGGTCAAACGTGAATTGGAGTTTTTTGCAGCCGGTTGGAAAACAATGTGCTAATTACACAGCCTTTATTCCAGCAGAGAATTATTTCATAAGGGGGTTCTACTATGAAAGGCAATTTATTGGTCGGTCAGTCCGGCGGACCTACGCCGGCAATTAATGCCAGTCTTGCCGGAGTAGTCAGTCAGGCCAAAACAATGAGCGAAATCGGCTCGATTTACGGACTTGTCCACGGCATTGAAGGTGTGTTTACAAAATCCGTGTACAATCTTTCGAATGAAACGGACGAAACAATCCGAAAGATGATCGGAACGCCTGCGTCGATTTTAGGCAGCTGCCGCCGCAAATTGAGTGAAGCCGACTATTACATTATTTTAGACTTTTTCAAAGCCAATGATATTCGCTATTTTGTTTATATTGGCGGAAATGACAGTATGGATACCTGCAACCGCATTTCCAAGCTGGCCAAAGCGGAAAATTACGAAATGCGCGTAGTCGGCATTCCCAAAACAATCGACAACGATTTGCCAATTACCGATCATTGTCCTGGATTTGGCAGCGCTGCGCGTTTTGTCGCGCTTAGCACACTGGATTCCGGCCGTGATTTGGAGGCCATGAGTACGTTTGACGATGTCGCCATCTATGAGGTGATGGGCCGGCATGCCGGTTGGCTGGCCGCTGCAGCAGGATTGGCGAAGAAAACGGTTGAAGATGCGCCTCATTTGATCTATTTGCCGGAAAGAACGTTTGATATTCCCCGTTTCCTGGCCGACGTCAAGGAGGTCCACCGCAACCTCAATTATGTTTACGTAATTATCGGCGAAGGCATTCATGATGCGAAAGGCGAATTCATTGGCGCCGAGTCCGTAGTAACCGATGCCTTCGGCCATAAAGCGATTGCCATGTCAGAAGGGCCGGGGAATTATTTGGCGAAAGTAATTAACCAAGAGCTGGGACTAAAAACCCGCTGCAACCGACCGGGCACCATCCAACGCGCTATGGCCTGCTGCGCTTCACCGACAGACCTGGAAGAATCGTTCCGGGCCGGTCAAGCCGGAGTCCGCTACATGCAGGAAGGCTTGTCGGATATCATGGTCACTTTGGATCGCACGGATGATCCAGAATACGCTTGCAGCTGCGGTCACGTTGCGCTGGATCAAGTAGCAAATGTGGAGCGGATTGTTCCTGATGAATTTATCAATGCCTCCGGAAACTTCATTACTGAACAATATTACCGTTACTGCCTGCCGCTGCTTGGCGGATCATTGCCGGGTTATGCCCGTTTGCAAAACAAGCAAATCATGTTGCGATAACGTATTTACTGAATACAAATTGTGAGGAGCGAACCATGGAAAATTTTAAGACTGTATTTTTACCACTTTGCCGGACTACGTTCGATATGACGTATGCCAACGCCTATTACAATAAATCATTGGAAGTGCTTAATGGTTTAAATGTTCAAGTAACTGCCCCGACCGAGCCGCTTACATCGCCAGAAATCTTGGGCGCATATCTCAATTCCATCAAAACTTCCTTGCCCGATGCAGCCATTGTGCAAACAACCACGTTTGTCGATTCAACCTTTTTGGCAAGCATTGTCCAGGAACTTTCTTGCCCGATCATTCTTTGGGGTGTGCGCGAACCGGTCATTGACGGCGGCAAGCTTCGTTTAAATTCTTTAACCGGGGTCTACGCTGCCGGTAATGTACTCATGTCGCTCGGCCGCAAGTTTTCATTTGTTTTCGGCAGCCCCGATGAAGAAAGTTTGCGACCCGCACTTGCTGCCGAACTAGATGCACTACGGGTAAAAAAGCAGCTGCATGATTTAAAAATCGGCGTTGTCGGCCATTTCCCGCCGGGTTTTTATTTCTCCAACCTGGAAGATGTTGATCTGATGAGACACATTGGCCCTAAGCTGCTGCGCTTGGAAGCACGCGAAGTGATAAAAAAAGCAGGACTGCTCACTGCCGATGAAATCAAACCGGCTTTGCTCGAACTGCAGCAGAACATGACCAAAACGGACTGCTTCGATGATAAAACACTGGAACAATATAGCCGCATCCGAACTGCCTATAAGCAAATCGTGGAAGAAAACGGCATTGGGGCCCTCGCTACCCGTTGTTGGCCTGATTTCTTTATGGAATGCCAGGCCGCAGTCTGCACTGCCATTTCTTTTCTCACAGAAAACGGCGTAGTCAGTTCCTGTGAAGCCGATATCGGCGGAGCAATCAGCATGTTCATAGCCAAAAACTTTGCTGGTTCAGCGCCTTATTTTGGCGACCCTGTCTCTTTGGATGAAGAAAAGAATTCTGTTATTTATTGGCATTGCGGTGCTGGAGCCTGTTCCTTGGCACGCAAAGATACCGGTGCCGCCGCCGGAACGCATCCGAACCGCAAACTCGGCATAACTATGGAATTCGGCTTAAAAGAAGGCCGGGTTACAATTCTTCGCCTAGGCAAAGGGCCGAATGGCTACCGCATGTTCCTGGCAGGCGGTGAAGCTCTCGACGAACCACAAAAATTCCTAGGCACATCAGTTGAAATCAAAACGGATAACAGCGCCAAAGCCTTGATCACCGCCTCCGTTGAACAAGGCTGGGAAGCCCACTTTGTCGTTGCATACGGCGATATTCGCCCGCAAATAAAGGCGCTCTGCAAATGGATGGATATTCCTGTCAGCGAATTCTAGGAACCGTTTACAACAAAAAGACAGATCGGCGGCCTTTTTAAGTATCCAAAAGCCGTCGATCTGTCTTTTTGCAGTTCTATTTCTGTTCTTTACAGGTAGTTTATGTTACTATATAAATTAGAGTAAATTTGTCAGCATGAGGAGTTTGACTATGTTTGATATTCAATTGGAAGTTTTCAAAGCCGTTGCTGAAAAACTAAGTTTTTCGCAAGCTGCCCACGATCTGCATATCAGTCAGTCAACTGTCAGCCAACACATTCAGTCCCTGGAAACGCGCTACCGGACAAAATTATTTGACCGCCTGCACCGCGGGATTGCTCTGACGCAGGCCGGCAGCCGCCTGCTCACTTATGTTATTGAAATAGAACGCTTATATGTGGAAACGGATAACGCAATGCTTGAAATGCAGGGAACCGTAGGAGGACGTCTGCATATCGGCGCCAGTTTGACGACCGGCGAGTATATGCTGCCCAAAATACTGGTTAATTTCAGCCAGCTATATCCCAATGTCGATATTGTAATGGAAATATTTAATACAGAACAAATTACCTCTATGGTTATGGAGGGAACGATTGACGTTGGCTTTACCGAGGGTCCCGAACTGGCTCCGGGAATCTTAACCAGCCTCTTCTGCGGCGGGGATGAGTTGGTCATCATTGCGCCGCCTAACAGTCCTTTGGCGAAAGACAAACCTGTTCCATTGCATACCTTGGTTTCGGAACATTGGGTTTTGCGCGAGACAACTTCGGGAACGCACCGCAGCCTGGCTACTTTTTTTTCTCAGCACCATTGCGACATTACTGCCTTAAATATCGTGATGCAGTTGGGAAGCACGCAAGCGGTAAAAGAAGCGGTGCGCGCCGGCATCGGCATAGCGGCCATATCCCATTTTGCCGTAGCAGAAGAAGTCAAACGCGGCGATCTAAAAGTTATCCCGCTGCTTGAAGGTTCGATCCGCCGCCGGTTCACCATCCTTTATCACAAAAAGAAGACGCTCACTTATGTTGCCGAAACCTTTCTTAATTTTGTCAACATGCAGTGCCCAACCTAGCCATAGATCAAATTTCAAACATCCAGATAATCGCCCGGCCAAAAAAACTGAGCAGGATCGACCCGATGAAACAGATGAGTACGGGATTGCGGCCGACCTTTTTAAACGACTGCCAATTTACATTCAGCCCCATAGCCGCCATTGCCATCGTCAGCAAAAAGGCACTGATTACTTGTAACGACATCATGAGCGATTGCGGCAAAAGATGATACGTATTGAATACCGCACAGGCTAGAAACCCAAACAAGAACCAGGGAACCGTAAACGGATCCAATTTTCCGTTTTGGCCGCTGCGGCGCTTGTAAGACCAGCCGAAAAAGATCGCAACCGGAATGACCATGGCCACACGTCCCAATTTAACCAAAATCGCAGTATCACTGCTAACCGCACCGCCCGGATCTGATGCCGCCACCACATGTGCAACTTCATGCAAAGTGGAACCGACAAAAGTACCAAAAGCATACGGCGATAGACCTAAAATAGGCAAAAGAACAATGTACGAAATTGAAAAGGCGGTCCCCAGTAAAGCGATGATCGCCACGGCGATCGCCACGTCTTCATCCTTGGCTCTGATCATCGGAGCCACTGCGCCAATCGCAGCTGCACCGCAAACTCCGGTTCCTACGGCAATGAGCGTGGTTAATCTTTTTCGCACAAAATACCGTTCTCCCAGTAAATGAATAAGGCCAATCGTAAAAATAATCACTGCCAAATCGAGAAAAACAGTTTGCCATCCGGCGGCTACAATATCCTGCAAATTCAGGCGCAGCCCCATTAACGCAACGCCAATTTGCAGCAAATATTTTGCAGTGAAACTGACTCCCGGCTGCACTGTTATCACCCGAGCTTGCAGGAAGCCACGGAATACCATCCCGGCGATAATCGCAATCACCATCGCCCCCAATATGGAAAGTCCAGGTAATTGCGCTAATTGGCGGGCAACAAGACCAATCACAGCCGCCAACGCGACCCCTTTTAAAATAGCAATCCGTTTCATCATCCATCACCTCTTGGGTACTAGCATACCTTAAAGAGGCCTGACTTGTGAAATAGCTAGTTAAATTATCAGACATTTTCCCCAACGATGGCATTAAAGAAATAATTCCCATTTGCTTGAGTAAGCAAATGGGAATTATTCTAATTTCATATTTTCATCACTACAATTTTTTCTTCTGTCATTTCTTTCATTGTATAGCGCGGACCTTCTTTGCCAAAACCACTGTCCTTCACGCCGCCATAAGGCATGCAGTCAGCCCGGAAAGTCGATGCGTCATTAATGAGGACGCCCCCGACTTCCAGTCCGGCAATGCAGCGGTTCGCAATATCCATGGAATTCGTAAATACGCCGGCTTGAAGACCATAAAACGAATTGTTGGCCAGTGCAATTGCTTCTTCAATCGTTTTGTAAGGGGCAACGGTAAAGATCGGTGCAAAAGCTTCCATACTGACTACTTTCATATCCGCAGTCACATCAGTCAAAATAGTCGGCTGCAGAAACGGTCCTTTTCTCCACCCGCCAATCAACACTGTGGCTCCTTCCGTCTCCGCTTCCCGTATCCAATTTTCGGCCCGAATTGCGGCCGACACACTGATCATCGGCCCAATGTCCGTACTCGGATCCAATGGATCACCAACCTTCAACGATTGCGTTGCCGCTACTGCCTGGCTGCAAAATTGCTGATAAATTGATTCATGAACATAGATTCGCTGCGAGGACATGCACAGTTGTCCTGCATTGGCAAAGGCCGCTCGGATACAAGCCTCCACAGCAAAAGCAAGATCCGCATCATGATGAATGATATTCGGCGCATTGGACCCTAGCTCCAAGGAAAGCCGCCGAAAGCCAATCGCATTTTTTAGTTCTTTGCCAACGTCTACACTGCCCGTAAAGCTATAGAATGCAATCCGCTCGTCCTTGACCAGCGCGCTCCCAACCACAGACCCAGCACCCATCAACAAGTTTAGAAACCCGTTTGGCAGTCCGGCATCAATGAAAACTTGGCATAGTTTTGCACCGGTGATTGGCGTGACGCTGGCCGGTTTGTAGACAACAGTATTTCCCGCCGCCAGCGCAGGGCCAATTTTATGGCAGGAAAGATTTAACGGCACATTAAACGGCGTGATGGCGCAAACGACACCAACCGGAATTCTCAGCGTATAGGCAAATCGGTTTGCATTGCCTCGTGAACCATTCACAGGAACCAATTCGCCCTGGAACGTTTTCGCTTCCTCAGCAGAAACTAACAACGTTTGCACAGCATGGATCACTTCTCCTCTGGCTTCCTTTAACGTTTTGCCTACTTCCTGGCTGATTGTCAGCGCAAAATCTTCCTGCCGTTCCAATAAAAGCTCACTGGCGCGTTTCAAGATCTCAAATCGTCGATAAGGATCGAGTTTTTGCACTCGAAATGTGTTTTGCGCCGCATCCACCGCCATCGTAATTTCTTTTTGGCCGGCAACATAGCACTCGCCAATCAAATCGCCTGTCGCTTTGTTGAACACCCCTTGTTTGCGTTCCGTTGCAATCCATTCCCCATTAATAAACAGACGGTACTCCTGTGTCATATTTGTCCCCCTCACGATTTATGCGACTGGAACAGATTTTTCACTATTGGAAAACCCGGCTTGATCCGAGCTTCAATCGCGACGGCAAAAGCCGGCGCCTGCACTTGTGTAAGACAAAGGCCCTGCATTGTGTACAGCAAACAATGCAGGGCCTTTAGCCTACTGATTGCTCTTCTTTCCACAACGGGAGGCATACTGGTTTCCTGGTATACCTATAGTTTCAGCATCATGGCAATCACCGTAGATTACTGAAATCGAAGAATTAAAATATGTGAAATTTAAAGCACTTTATAAACGGCATTGCAGTCTTCCATGCCAAAACCGGCTTTGTCCGCCTCTTGATAGGCATCCTTCGCCATTTTTGTGAATTTGGCATCATAACCCATTGCATCCGCCATTTCACAACCAAGCCGAACATCTTTCAGCGCTAACGCCACGCCAAACCGATTGGCAAAATCATGATTGGCGATCCATGGACCGCGCACTTGCAGCTGGAACGAATTAGCGCCCGTTTCTGCCAACAATTCCAGTAATTTCTTCGTCTCAATTCCCGCTTTTTCACCGATCCGAATCCCTTCGGCCAATACAGCCAAATTGGTCATCCCGATCATATTGCTCAGGAGCTTGAAAGCATAGGCTTGCTCGACGCCGCCTGTATAATGCACCGGATTTCCGACAATTTGCAGCACCGGAAGCATTTTATCAAACGCTTCTTTTGTTCCGCCGGCAAAAATAGGCTGTTCGGCCTTTTCCGCCTGTGCAGGTCCTTTGCCCAGCGGGCAAGCCAGAAAATCAATCCCTTTACTGGCGGCAAAATCAAAAATCTTCTTGCCGGTTACCGGGTCGATGGTGCTGACATCAATGTAGACGGCCCCTTTTTTCATTTTGCTCAACAGGCCATTTTCGCCCAACATCGTTCCTTCGATATGCTTGGGAAGCGGAAGGCTGGTGAATACCACATCGCAATCCGCCATCTCATCGACGCTTTTCACGGCTTTGCCAGTAGTTCCTACGGCCAACGTCCTTGCAATCGCTTCTTCACTCAAATCAAAAACCATGACGTCTTTACCGGCACGGATCAAATTTCTCGCCAATGGACCGCCCATTAAGCCAAGACCAATATAACCAAATTTCATTTTCAACACTCCTAATGCATATTTTCCTATTATAGATCTCTCAATCGATCCGGCAAGGCATCAATAATGATTTCACTATTTATAGATGCCAAGCGCCTTCGGCAAGAAGAGAGGAATTTCCGGAAACAAAATAACCAGGAAACATAAAACAATAATCACGCACATATACGGAAAAGCAGCTTTTGAAACTTTTTCCAAGCTCAACCCTGAAATCTTTGAGGCCACAAACAGATTGACGCCTAACGGGGGCGACAATAACGCAACCTCGTTGGTCATAACCAGCAAAATTCCAAAATGCACCGGGTCAACGCCAATTTTTTTCAACAACGGCAATACTACCGGTGTCAAAATAACGATGGTTGACAAAGTTTCTAAAAACATGCCTAAGAAAAATAAGAAAATAGTAATCGCCGATAAGACGATGATCGGATCTGTACTAACGCTCAAAACAGCTTCAGCCAAGCGCTGCGGTACTTGGTACATCGTAACGAAGCGCCCAAATAGGATCGAAACCCCAACAACGGCCAGAACTGTCCCAGTGACCCCGTTCGTCATTGCCAAGCTTTCCTTCAATCCGTTCCAATCCAGTTTTTTGTGAACAAACCAGCCAATCAGAAACGAATATACGACAGCAACGATTGATGCCTCCACCGGCGTAAACGCACCGGTATAGATTCCGCCAAGGATGACCACCGGCGCCAGCAAGGACCACTTGGCATGCCACACCACCATCAGCGCTTCTTTTGTGGTGTACGTCTGCTGCAACACCGGGAAATTCGCCTTGCGGGCAAAGTAGACCGCTGTCGCCATTAACGCTAACCCAACTAAAAATCCGGGAACAAAACCTGCGGTAAACAAAGCCGAAACGGATACGTTGCCAATAACGCCATATACGATCATGGGGTTGCTGGGCGGAATCAAAATTCCCAACGTCCCCCCGGTACAACATACTCCGGTGGCATACTCTTTCTTGTAGCCGGCTCGCACCATCGCCGGGATCATCAGAGCTCCCATGGCGGCCACTGTACCTGGCCCCGAACCAATCATCGCGGCAAAAAACATACAGCCAATAATGGTGACAATTCCTAGTCCACCTCTTACATGCCCGAAGAAAATCGAAGCCACATTGACGATTTCCTGGGCTAGACCGCCCCGTTCCATGATGCAGCCAGCCAGCACAAACGCCGCCACCGCAACCAGCGGGAACATCTCTGATACCTTATATAAGTCCAAGGGGATCATGACCAGTGGAATATCGGTAAGAAAAAGAACAGCAGTTGTGGCAACGCCTAACGATACGAAAATCGGCACTCCACAGGCCAAAAGGCCAAAGAGCATTAACCACACGAGACCATCATGCACCATAACTATCCCCCTCATCTACGGCAAGCTCCTGACCGGAACGCCAAGCGATCACTGTCTGTTGAATAATGCGAATAATCTGCAATGCAAAGGCCAGCGGAATGACCGCAAACAAGGGCGCCATATCCCATTCCAGCGCCGCCGATTTCATTGGGTGCTCAATCATAGATTGAACCAATACAATTCCTTGCCACACAACAACCATGTCAAACAGGATCCATAGTATATTGCCGGCCAAAATCAATAAGTTGCGAGCCAATTTGGGCAGATATTTCAGATGGGCCGTGACGCGGATATGGGCGCCCTGTTTCGCCGCAAGGGCTGTCGCGACATAAACCATGCACAAAAATGCCATTTGCGCTAATTCTTCCGACCACGCCAGAGATTTACCGAATACGTAACGGAGAATGACCTGGGAAAACATAAGCAGAACGACCGTGATCAGCAAGGAGGAGCTCACTACTTCCTCAAAATGATCGATATAACGGATCAATTTCTTCATCTTAAAACTCCTTCTTCCATAGTGTCTCTCTAAAAGATAAGCAGCCCGGCGATAATCCCTCTCCGGGCTGCTCATGACTCAGTAACCGAATTAGTTTTTCGGCTGCGGCATTTCCCGTCCCAGAATTTTCATGACTTGGCTTAACATTTCCGTTCCGCCAATTGTTTTGTAATAATCCGGCCAAATCGACATCGCACGTTTCATCCATTCATCTTCATCTTTCGGAGTCCCTAAGTAGATCATTCCGCCTTTTGTCAATTTATCCAAAGCGTCTTTCTCCAACTTTTGAATGAATTCCCGCTCTGCTTTAGCAGTGTCTTTACCAGCTTTAATTAGTCCGTCGCGAACATCCGGCGGCAAGCTTTGCAGCCATTTTTCCTGAACGACGACAGGTCCGATCCACATTTTGTAATGAATATCCGTAATGTATTTTTGAACTTCATGGAATTTCATCGAAGCATTAACAGTATGCGGATTCTCTTGTCCGTCTACCACTTTTTGCTGCAGGGCATTGAAGGTCTCATCCCAGGAAACCGGCACAGGCTCGCAATCCCACGCCTTAAAAGTTCCAATCATCAAAGGATTTTTCGGAACACGAATCTTTAAGCCTTGCAAATCTTCCAGTTTTTCAACCGGTTTTTTGGAGTTCGTGATCACACGAAAGCCTTGTTCAAACCAAATCAAGGACCGGGTACCGGACTCCTTGATCATTTTTTCATTCAAAGGATCCCAAATTCCGTCAATAACTTTGTAGGCTTCATCACGGCTTTTGAAGATATACGGCAAATCGAAAAACCCGAGAGAAGGAGCAAAGGAAGTGGCGTTGTTAACAGCCAGCGAAGTCATTTGGACAACGCCGCCCTGCACATCCTGGAAGCCGCGCTGCTCGCTGCCAAGCTGTCCGCCGGGAAATATTTGCACGTCTACTTTTCCATTGGTATACTTTTCCGCAAGTTCTTTAAACTTAAGAGCAGTCCATTGATGAGGATCTGAAGGATCTGTGCCAACACCATGCGTATACTTGATCACAATTTTTTTCGTCGCATCCTTTGGAGCGTCAGCTTTTTTGTCTCCGCCGCACCCCGTAAGAATCGCTGTCAGGGCAAAAACCAGCATCAGCATCAATACTGTGGACTTTTTTACCATTGAATAGTACCCCCTCGTTTTCTCTGTTTTAACGCCCATGCCGTAATAGACAGTACTTTTCAGTGAGCTAACCAGTCCATTCTTCATCCGCCTATTGATGGAACATTGCGTCACCTAACTATAATGCACGTTTCATGCCAAATATCTGACGATTTATTTTGTCCAGGAAAACGGTTAACGAATGTTCTGAATTAACGAAAAAAGCCAGTAAATTCAAGCATTTACTGGCTTTTTTCAATAAATATTTTTTGCCTTCCTATTACTATATTTGATTTTTAAACAAATATGATAGGGATACACTGCACAAGAAATTAATCACAAACATAAACTATCCAATATTTCTGAATATTATCTGTGTATATCTCCTTATTTCGCCATTTTGGGCAACATTGCACAATGTGCAATGTTGCCCAAAATAGTTTGTCTGAATTAGAAATCCATTGCAACATGTTTGACTTCCATAAATTCCTCAATACCATATCTGCCGCCTTCACGGCCTAAACCACTTTGCTTCACCCCACCCATTGGCGTAAATGCTACTACCGGCAATCCAGTATTAAGTCCAACAATTCCGTATTTCAACGCCTCAGTAACACGCGTGGCACGCGCCATATCTTTCGTATACACATAAGAAGACAAGCCCATATCCGTATTATTCGCTTTGCGGATCACTTCAGCCTCCTCACTGAACTTGAACAGCGGCGATGCCGGCGCAAATAACTCTTCCGCCGCAAAGGCGCATGTTTCTGGGACATTTTCCAGTATGACCGGTGAAACATAGTATCCAGCAGCAGGAACCTCTCTTTTTGGCGCTAAATAAGTCGCGCCAAGACTTACTGCTTCGCCAATCAACTGCTCGATTTTGTTTTTTCCTTTTTGGTTAATCATCGGTCCAAGATCCACATTTGCGTCTTTGACCGGATCGCCAATTACCATTGCCGAAATTTTCTCAGCGAATAGCTTCGCAAATTGATCATACACTTTTTCATGCACATAGAAGCGGTTTGCACCGATGCAGGATTGACCGTTATTTCGGAATTTTGCAATCATCGCTCCTTCAACGGCTTTCTCAATGTCTGCATCTTCAAATACAATGAAGGGCGCATTCCCACCCAGTTCCAAGGCCAAATGCTGCATCTGGTCAGCAGCTTGGCGCATAATCGCTTTTCCAACAGGCGTCGATCCGGTAAAACTTACTACCCTGACTGCCGGCTGTTTCATCATCGCTTCTGTCGTGCTGGAAGCAGGGCCTTGAACGAGATTGGCTACCCCCTTCGGAATACCCGCATCCTGTAAACATTTGAAGAGTTCAATTACACTCAGCGGCGCGGCATCAGATCCTCTGGCTACCACTGTACAACCGGCAGCCAATGCCGGAGCGACTTTGCGCGCTTGAATGGATACCGGAAAGTTCCACGGCGTTAAACAAAGCGCAACACCCGCCGGTTGACTGTAAAAATGATGCCGTTTATTCGGCACGTCACCGGGGATCGTTTGTCCGGACGGTCTTCTGATTTCTTCCGCAAACCATTGAAAATATTCCGCCGAAAACTTAATTTCACCCATTGCTTGGGCTACGGGTTTACCTGATTCTGTCGCCAGAATTTTTGCAATTTCATCGGTTCTTTCTCGCAAAAGAACCGCGACGCGATTCAAAATATTTGATCGTTCGCGAACCGATGTTGACGACCATGAAGCAAATGCGCGATCAGCAGCATTTACGGCTGCAATGGCATCATCAGGACCACCATAACTGATTTCACAAAACACTTGTCCCGTTGCAGGGTTTTCCACTCCTTTGGTTTGTTTGGATATTGACTCGACCCATTCACCGTCAATAAACAATGATTTTTTGATACTTTTTTCCATACGCAATATACTCTCCTCTCATTTTTGCAAGTTGATTATTCATTGAAAAAACTGCCTCTATATGACAAATACCCTGCACTGTATGCAAAGCAAACAATGCAGGGCTTTTCGCCTACTGATTGTTCTTCTTTCCACAGTGGGAGGCATGCCGGTTTCCCCGCATACCCATAGTTTCAGCATCATGGACTCTTCCGCAGATGACTAAAATCGAAGAATGAAAAATGTATATTAAAATCCAGAATTACACTAATAATAGAAAATTACAGTACTTTGTAAACTGCGTTGCAATCTTCCATGCTAAAGCCTGCCTTGTCCGCCTCTTGGTAAGCATCCTTCGCCATTTTTGTGAATTTGGCGTCATAGTTCATTGCATCCGCCATTTCACACCCAAGACGGACATCTTTCAGAGCCAGTGCCACGCCAAACCGATTAGCAAAATCATGATTGGCGATCCAGGGCCCGCGAACTTGCAGCTGGAACGAATTGGCACCCGTTTCCGCCAAAAGCTCCAATAATTTCTTGGTCTCAATTCCCGCTTGTTCTCCGATCCTGATCCCTTCGGCTAATACAGCCAGATTAGTCATCCCGATCATGTTGCTTAGAAGTTTAAAGGCATAGGCTTGTTCTACGCCGCCCGTATATTGTACCGGGTTCCCAACGATTTGGAGGACGGGAAACATTTTATCAAACGCTTCCGGAGTCCCGCCGGCAAAAATAGGCTGTTCGGCCTTTTCCGCCTGTGCAGGTCCTTTGCCTAATGGGCAAGCCAGAAAATCAATCCCTTTGCTGGCGGCAAAATCAAAAACTTTTTTACCGGTTTCCGGGTCAATCGTGCTGACATCAATGTACACAGCACCTTTTTTCATTTTGCTCAACAGCCCATTTTCACCCAACATGGTTCCTTCGATATGTTTCGGAAGCGGCAGGCTAGTGAACACAACATCACAATCCACCATTTCATCAACACTTTTCACCGCTTTGCCCGTGGTTCCTGCCGCCAGCGTTCTTGCAATCGCTTCTTCGTTCAAATCAAAAACCATTACATCTTTGCCTGCGCGGATTAAATTCCGTGCCAGCGGTCCGCCCATTAAGCCAAGTCCAATATAACCAAATTTCATTTCAAACACTCCTTCGTATATATATTTTTTGAAACTCTTAATCGATTAACAAAATATCGCCGGAATCTCTTTTGCATTATTATCCCTATATCTAGTGCACGCAAGTGCCAATAAATCTTTTAATCCGGCCCTCCTTTGTTACCAATCCGATCCCTTTCTCTTTCTCAAGATCAATTCTGGCGTGTAGTTTTTGTCTTTATTTTATTTTATATGCATGATGCATGCCAGAATTGAACAAACCCAAATTTTGGTGTAAAAGTCTTTTCAGAATTGACAAACCATTGATAATACTTGAACTTTTCGAATACTTACTGAATCGGACTTCATTTATCAGAACGATCTCTGCCCGTTAAAAACCCATTTTTCCGTGCCAGTTTGCACATAAATATACAATTTTAGTTATATTCAAGTTCGTATTTTTAAATTATCTTCACTTTTCTTTGTATTTCAACGACAAATGCGCAATTGCACCAGTGTGCAATCGCGCATTTGTTTTCGGCAGTCACTCATTATATTATTCATTGTAAACTGCATTGCTGTTAGTGGGATGGAAATTGTAATTTATATTTTTTAATTTTTCGCTGTATCGTTGTCCGGTCACAATCCATTTCCCTGGCAACCCTATAAACATCATACTCATTCTGTTCCATTGCCTGGACAAGCAGTTTCCGTTCAAAATCGTCCATCATTTTTTGTAATGACAGCTTCCCTTTCGACATTAGCCCTTTCAGCTGATTATCGGCTATATCTTCATATACTCGCTTGGCAAGAAGACCCGGCAAATCTTCTGCATCAATAACATTTTTTTGCAACGCTACCGCAAGGACTTCCACCACATTTTCCAATTCACGAACATTTCCCGGCCATTGATACCGTTTTAATATGCCAAGCGCTGCAGAAGTGATCTCCATGTGGCGATTGTACTTGGCATTATACCGCGCGAGGAATAATTGAAGTAATTGTTCTATATCTTCAGGCCGCTCACGCAACGGAGGAATCTCAACCGACGCAACACGCAAACGATACAGCAAATCCTGCCGAAAACGGCCTTCCTTTACCATCTCATCCAAATTTCTATTTGTAGCGGCAACAATACGAACATTGACCTGGATCACTTTGCTGCCGCCCATTCGCATGATTTCCTGGTTTTGCAGCACCCGCAACAGCTTCGGCTGCATCATCGGCGGCAACTCACCAATTTCATCAAAAAACAAAGTCCCTTGATCGGCTAACTCAAACAGACCCGCTTTTCCTTTCGGATTCGCACCGGTAAATGCTCCCGGAGCATAACCAAAAAGTTCTGTTTCCAAAAGGTTCTCAGGAATCGCCGCGCAATTGATAGAAAGCATCGTTTTATCTTTGCGCGGACTCCGGCTGTGCAAAATTTTGGCAATCATTTCTTTGCCGGAACCGGTTTCGCCTGTAATTAATACCGGTGTATCTACCAAAGCAAGACGCAACGTCAGTTCTAAAACGTCACGCATCTTTTCGCTGGCCGCAATCATTTTCGACTGCCCAGGATCGTTAGGCATGGCGGCCTCGCGGTATCTTTGCAGCAAATCGCGCTGCGCCTCGACTTCTTGCTTGAGCTGCTCTAAATTGCTAAAATCACGCACTATGGTAATTGTGCCAACCATCGAGCGCGTGGAAATATCACGAACGGGGTATCCGGTTACAACAACTTTTTGCCCTGTTTTACTCGTCTGCATCACTGTTGCTTTTTTCCCCGTATGAATAACGCTAGGGTTAAGGATTGGTGAAAAATACCCCTCTTTTTCTAATTCTATAACATTTTTTCCGATTACATCTTCACGTTTTATACCGGTAATTTTTTCATACGCAGAATTAATAAACAAAGTAGTCCCGTTGCTATCTGTTAAATAAACGCCCTCGTGAAAGGCTTCCAAAACCGTATAAATGTCAAGTGACGCATGAGACATGTTTTTCACCCCCGTATTGGCTTTCCGGATTGCAGCGGTTTTTCCAGCCTGCACAATTCCAGCGTTTTTACAGTTATTATTATATCACAGACCGCCCCTTTGGAGGATAACCAAAGGGGCGGTCTGGTGCGATTGCCGCAACGATATCGCTCTCTTAAATATGATCGCGTCTACTGTTGCTGCGTATAGTACATCCCCGCGCCAAAACAAAATTAGAAAACCCGGCTTGCGCCGAGCTTTAAAAGCGATGGCGGAAACCGCTGGTTGCACTTATGTCCATCAGACAAAATTTATACTTTATGATGGACTAAACCCAAAACATGGGAGATACCAAATGTTTGGTATCTCCCATGTCTATAAATAATTGTCTAAAGAACTTACGCGCTCGGATACAGACGAGTAAGAACGAATTCTTTCTGTCCAAGAGCTTCCGCCGCAGTGAAACGACCACGGGCAGTTGCTACGAGGCATTCAATCACTTTGTCAGCGGCTGTATCGAGATCCAGCTCACGAGTCAGAAGACCGGCAACATCTACGTCAATGTGCTCAGCCATATGAATAACCGTGTTCGGATTAGCAGTCGTTTTAACAACCGGAATAATCGGGTTGCCGACAATGTTGCCTTGTCCAGTGTTGAATAAGTGCAATACTGCACCAGCTGCGCCCATCAACGTAATGAATTCTGCAGCTGCGGAAGAGCTGTCCATGAAGTGCAATCCAGGACCAGCCGGAGCTTCTGCCAAATCAAGAACGCTCTGAACAGGGTTGAATTCTTTGCGGCCAGCTTTTTGAATATTACCAAATGCTTTTTCTTCAATTGTCGTCAAACCACCGGTAATATTACCCTCAGTCGGTTGCGAACCCATCAAATCTTCGCCGCTGTCTTCGATTTTTTGCAGATAGTTTTTATGAATTTGCAGATATTTTTCAGCAAGTTCCGGAGTAGCGAAATGTTTTGCTAAAATATGTTCTGCGCCAGTAGTTTCGGAAGTTTCACCAAAAATGATGGTGCCGCCCTTGGCGATAATACGCTCAGCAACGCGACCCATGGTCGGATTGCCAGCTAAGCCGGAAGTCGTATCGGACTCACCGCATTTGTAGCTGATCGTAAGATCTGACAAATCTGCTTCTACTTTTTCGATAGCAGTCGCATATTGAACGAATTCTTTCGCTTTGCGGGATGCCATTTCGATCGTTTTCAGAAGACCATTGCCTTCAATACCAAACGCTGCAACCGGTTTGCCAGTTTTGGCAATGCCTTCAGCAACTTTATTCGCCCAATTTTGTTCGATGCAAATGACAACAACAGCAGCCACGTTCGGGTTGGCGCCGTTACCGATCAATGTCCGGAAATGAAGGTCCAAGTCAGAACCATATTGCAGACGGCCGTACGGGTGAGAAAGCGCGATTGTTCCTTGAATGTTATGAGCCACTGCTTCGCAGGCATTATTGGATAAATCATCGACAGGAAGAATAGCTACGTAATTACGGATTCCAATTTTACCGTTTTCACGTTTATATCCCAATATTTTGGTATTCATCTTAATAACCCACCTCACTTGATTTCAATATTTTTTCTTATTTACCCCAGCGATAGCCTTTCAGGTTATGAGTGTGTACCCAGTCGCCCACTTTAATGTCTTGTTTTGCCAGCCCGATTTTTTCATCGTACTTCATGACATACTCGCCGTTTTTAACATTTTTCAAAGCAATTTTGTGTCCCAGCGGAATATTGTCGTTTGCTACCACTTCCACCAGTTCATCACCATGAAGGAAAGCTCCGTAGACCTTTTCACCTTTCACGATATCGGCAACCGCTACACCGACGCTGTCCTCTTTGTCATGCATAAGGAATTTGTGCTTAGCCATTAGTGTGATCCTCCTTTAGTCAATAATTTGCTGTCCCTATTGATAGTCCAGCTGCAGTGGTTCATAATCATGTCCGTAAATAACTTCAAATGCCAAATGACAATCTGGATTGATATGTTATATGAGGTATGAGGTACTACCACTTTACTTTACTAATTAGACATCTTTTTTTAAATTCCTGCTGCTTTTTTATATTTTTTTAAAAAAACTTATTTTTTTCTTCTGCCTCAAACATATCCGCTTCCACGCTGTCAAGATGAGCGCGCATTACCCGTTCCGCTTCCTGCGCATTGTGATTTTGAATCGCCTGTGCAATCCGCAGATGTTCGTCAAGCGACTTAATCGGACGTTCCCGCAACCGCAGCGTATTTTTGCGTCCCTCCGCAAGAAAATCAAGGATGCTGTGCATCATCCGCACCAAAACCTCGTTTTTGGTTGCCTCTGCAATCATCAGATGAAACTTGGTATCATATTCCCATGCTTTAATAAAGTTGGTATTTCCTTCTATTTCTTGCTGTTTCATGAAATCAGCAACTGTTTTTACGATCACAGCGCCCTCGTCATCACTGCAGCGAGCAGCTGCCCAAGCAGTCGCCTGGGGCTCAATTAATTTGCGGATTTCAAATAAATCCTTCAATCCACCTCTATCGGAAGTAAAAAGTTTACTCATGATTTGCGAGAGATCTTCGTCTTTGTTTACGTCTTTGGCAACAAAAACGCCCCGCCCATGTTCCACGCTGACAAAGCCGAGCGCTGCCAATGATTTAATTGATTCGCGGATGCAAGTTCTGCTTACGCCAAAAACGCCTGCTAGCTCCCGTTCCGGCGGAAGCTGCTCTCCGGGATGCAAGCCGCCCTTTAAAATCAAGGCTTTAATTTGCAAAGAAATATCTTCATACAGGGGCCGTTTGCTTTCTTTCACCGGTTTGAAATTTAACCTATACACAAGTTATCCCACCAACCCTCCGCTGCCTTAATCATTGTTACAGATGCCCACCTTCTTTCTCATCTTTCCAAATGATCTGAATATAAGACACCACGCTGTCAGTATACCGGGAATAATTCAAAAAAGCAACTATGGGACAAATACAAAATGTGCACACGCTACCTAATTTCTTCCCCGGCAAAGCAAAACCAGCTGCTGAGAAAAATCCCTCAACAGCTGGTTTTTGATGTGCCTACCCTATTTTTTCATTCGTTTTTACCTGGATACTAATGGTTCCTTCCGCAGCGCTGAGAAGAACGGCACTTCCCTCCGGCACTTCGCCCCGAACAATCTTCTGACTCAATCCGGTTTCGATCAACCGGGTGATTAAACGCCGCAGCGGGCGAGCGCCAAAATCCGGGTCGTAGCCTTGTACTGCCAATAATTCCAGTGCCTTGTCATCCCAACTCAGCGTGATGTTCAACTGTTTTTGCAGCCGCTGGCTTAAATTTTGCAGCAAGATCGCGCCAATATTCTTGACTTGTGCGGCCGTAAGGGCGTTGAACACGATGATATCGTCAATCCGGTTGAGAAATTCCGGCCGAAAATAATTGCGCATCAAAGCAAGAACCCGTTCTTTGGCTGTTGCAAAATCGTTCTTTAAAATTTCAGCCGATCCCAAGTTGGAAGTCATAATAATAATCGTATTTTTAAAATCAACTGTTCGCCCTTTGCTGTCCGTCAAGCGGCCATCATCCAATATCTGCAATAAAATATTAAAGACATCCGGATGTGCTTTCTCAATTTCGTCCAGCAACAGGACACTGTATGGACGGCGGCGAACCGCCTCCGTCAGTTGTCCGCCTTCATCATAGCCGATATAGCCCGGAGGCGCGCCAACCAAACGGGATACCGTATGTTTTTCCATATATTCGCTCATATCCAACCGGACCATACTTCGTTCATCGTCAAAGAGCGCCTCGGCCAATGTTTTGGCCAGCTCCGTCTTGCCGACCCCGGTCGGTCCAAGGAAAATAAAGGACCCGATCGGACGGTTTGGATCTTTGATCCCAGCCCGGGCGCGGATAATGGCCTCGCTCACTGCCGTGACCGCTTCTTCCTGACCAACCACCCGTTGATGCAGGATTGTCTCTAAATTAGCCAGTTTTTCCCGTTCGCCGGCCAGCATCCTGCGAACCGGAATTCCCGTCCAGCGGCTGACGACCTTGGCGATGTCATCTTCGTCAACCTCTTCTTTCAGCATCATCTTGTGGGTGCGCTGCTGCGCTAACTTTTCTTCCTCGGCGACAAGCTGGCGCTCCAGTTCCGGCTTACGACCGTATTTCAGTTCCGCTAACCGGTTCAGGTCGTATGCGCGTTCTGCCGTTTCCATTTCCGTGCGTACGCTTTCGATCGCTTTTTTCAGATCACGCAAGCGAACGATAGCCTGTTTTTCGAGCTGCCATTGCGCTTTGAGCGTATCCGCCTCTTCCTTGAGCTCGCGCAATTCCTCACGAAGATGCGCAAGCCGTTCTTCCGACTGCGGGTCATTTTCTTTTTTCAGCGCCTGCTCTTCAATTTCAAGCTGCATAATTCGCCGCAAAGTTTCATCCATCTCGCTTGGCATGGAGTCGATCTCCGTCCGCAATTTTGCCGCCGCTTCATCCATCAAATCGATCGCCTTATCCGGCAAAAACCGGTCGGCAATATACCTGTCTGATAACACCGCCGCAGCGACCAAAGCAGAATCTTTGATTTTAACGCCATGATGCACCTCATACCGCTCTCGCAAACCCCTCAGAATGGATATGGTATCCTCTACGGTGGGCTGATCCACCATGACCGGCTGAAACCGCCGTTCCAAGGCCGCATCCTTTTCAATATGCTTGCGGTATTCATTGAGGGTTGTGGCGCCAATACAGCGCAGCTCGCCGCGCGCCAGCATCGGCTTCAAAATATTGCCGGCATCCATTGCGCCTTCGGCAGCGCCCGCGCCAACGACCGTATGCAGTTCATCAATAAAGAGGATAATCCGTCCGCTGGCCTTAGCAATTTCATTCAGTACGCTCTTCAGCCGTTCTTCAAATTCGCCCCGGTATTTCGCTCCGGCCACCAGCGCCCCCATATCTAGGGAATAAACAGTCTTATTTTTCAGGCTTTCCGGAATATCGCCGGCAACAATTCGCCTTGCCAGCCCCTCAACAATCGCCGTCTTGCCAACACCCGGCTCGCCAATTAGGACCGGATTATTTTTTGTCCGTCTTGATAAAATTTCAATCACGCGCCGGATCTCGTCATCACGCCCAATCACCGGATCCAGTTTTCCGTCTGCAGCCAATTTGGTCAGGTCGCGACCGTATTTCTCCAGTGCTTTAAAGCTCTCTTCCGGATTATCGCTGGTAATGGTGCGCCCCTGCCGAAATTCCGCGACTAGTTGTTGAATTCCAGAGCGGTTCAATCCAAACTCCCGGCATAGTTTCACAACATCACTGTCACCGTCTTCCACTACAGCCAACAGCAAATGCTCCACACTGATGTATTCGTCCTTCATCGTTTCCGCTGTTTTTTCCGCTAACGCCAATACGCGGATCATTGCCGTTCCCATGCGCAACCCGCCATCTTGACCTCTAACAGACGGCGTCTGTTTCAAAAGCTGTTCGACTTTCATGGTGAGCAATTTAACATCCACATTGGAACGGGCAAAAATATAAGCATTTAAGCCTTCCGTATCTTTGAGCAACGCCAATAATAAATGACGGGTGCTGATTTCCTGGTGATAATGAAGCGCTGCCAGTTGCTGCGCTTCCTGTAAAGCTTGCAGCGCCTTCTGCGTATATTTCTCTTCTTTCATTTTTCTGCCTCCTCATTGCCGACATATTATACATTATTCTTCAGAATTGATTGTCCAGCACTGCATTAATGTTTCCGCAGTTCAGCCAATCGCCGGTATAAGTCCAGTTCCTCCGCGGCAAGGCTCTTGGGAACATCAATGCGGATTTTCAACAACACATCGCCCTGAACGCCCTGCGGCCCTTTTAGGCCTTTCCCGCGCAGCCGTAAGATTTGCCCGGAATGAATGCCCGGCTGCACAGTAACTTTCACCGTTCCCGTGGGTACTGAAACCGATACGCTGTCACCCAAAACAGCTTGCTCGGGATAAATCGTTACTTCCGTCTCCAAATTAATCTGGTCAACAACCTGCCAAGCCTTGTCTTTGGCGGCTTTAATATGAAGCAGCAAATCGCCGGAAGGTCCGCCGCCGTACCCCTTGCCGCCCAAACCTTTCAGGCGCACAACAGCCCCTTCATATAAATGCGGCGGAATATTCACGGCAATTGTTTTAATTTCTTCCGTGGTCCCCATGCCGCCGCACGTACGGCAGACCCCGCGTTGAGTGTACCGTTCTCCGCCGCAGGCAGGACAAACCTGGGGCATACTTAACCGCAATTCCTTTTGCCCGCCTTGGACCAGTTCCGTGATCGACAGGCTGATTTCCGCGTCGACATTTTCGCCTGCCATTCTATGCGCTTGTCGACCCCTTGGTACGCCTGCGCCAAATAAATCTTCGCCAAATATGGATGAGAAAAAATCACTAAATCGAGGATCACTACCGCCAGCGGTATGAAAACTATAGCTTTGCCGGCCATGTTGCGGCTCGAAATCCTGTCCGGATTGCCAGTTCATGCCCAGTTGGTCATATTTTTTGCGTTTTTCCGGATCGCCGAGTACTTCATACGCTTCACTGACCAATTTGAACTTTTCCTCTGCCGCTTTTTTCGCATCACCCTGATACACATCGGGATGATACTTCCGCGCCAATTTTCGGTATGCTTGCTTGATCTCTTTTTCTGTGGCCGTTTTTTCAACACCTAACGTCTCATAATAATCAATGTATTTCACAGCAGTATTTCACCTCGTTTCCGCAGCGTTTGACCTTTTGACTTTTCTTTATACTTTCATTGTAATGACACTAATCATGATTTGCAATAGGGTGAACTGCTTTTTTTTAATCTAACGTTAAAAAAAGGCCTCTTGGTTTCGCTTGCGAAATCAAGAGGCCTCTATTGACAACTATATGAACAAATTTCCGACAATAAAATTTGTTATCATTAAACATGGTGCCGCAAGACAGAATCGAACTGTCGACACGAGGATTTTCAGTCCTCTGCTCTACCGACTGAGCTACCGCGGCAAATAAATGGCGACCCTGA
>JAGFZV010000005.1 GCA_017889545.1 Bacillota bacterium | reverse complement strand
GGTTCAGTAAAAAATACAAAGTTAACATATTTTTTACTACCAAAAGAAAGGGAGCTGTCCGAAACAGGTTTTAAAACCTATTTTGAGACAGCCCCTTTTGTTTATGGTTTTTGTCAAAAAAATAGAGGAAATATTAATAATAACGTCGAAATAAATAATGTTAAAGAAAAGAGAAGGATATAAGAGGAGGAAAGCTACACATGCATAGCTTTGAAATGCAGCTTGGTGGCAGAAAACTGGTTATTGAAACCGGTAAACTGGCTAAACAAGCTAGCGGAGCCGTACTTGTAAGGTATGAAGATACTGCTGTATTGGTTACAGCAACTGCGTCTGCCGAACCACGTGCGGGAATTGATTTTTTTCCACTAACAGTTGATTATGAAGAACGCCTGTACTCAGTTGGAAAAATTCCCGGAGGTTTTATTAAACGCGAAGGGCGTCCCAGTGAGTCCGCTATTTTATCTGGACGTTTGATTGATCGGCCAATACGACCGCTGTTTGCGGAAGGGTTTCGTAATGACGTTCAGGTTGTAGCAACTGTTTTGTCTATTGACCAGGATAATGCTCCTGATGTAACTGCAATGATTGGCGCATCTTGTGCGCTCAGCATATCGGATATTCCTTTTGAAGGCCCTATCGCCGGCGTGCGTGTAGGACAGGTGGAAGGTCAGTTTGTAATTAACCCCACCACGGAACAACAAGCCAAAAGCGTCCTAAATCTCACAGTTGCCGGTACAAAAGATGCCGTCTTAATGGTAGAAGCCGGTGCCCAGGAATTGCCCGAGGATATTATTTTAGAAGCTATTATGTATGGCCACAGCATTATTCAAGAAATCATCGCGCTGCAGGAAAAAATTGTGGCTGAAATTGGCAAACCAAAACGTAAAATTGCATTATTTAGCGTCCCTGCAGAAATCGATTCAGCGGTTCGGGAATATGTCACTGATAATCTCAAAAATGCAGTGAATAATCCTGATAAACTTGAACGTGAGGCTCGTATCAAACAAATTAAAACGGAAGCAGCCGAACACTTTTTGCAACTTTATCCTGAGAATTCCAAAGAAATTTCTTATATGCTGCAGAAAGTATTGAAAGCAATTGTTCGTAAAATGATTACTGTGGATAAAATTCGTCCCGACGGACGCCAATTGGAAGAAATCCGGCCGATCACCTGTGAAATTGGTTTGTTGGCGCGAACGCATGGTTCCGGATTATTCACAAGAGGCCAAACACAAGCTTTGACGATCACTACGTTAGGACCAATGGGTGATGAGCAAAGGCTGGATGGCGTAGGCTTAGAAGAATCGAAACGTTATATGCATCACTATAATTTTCCATCTTTCAGTGTTGGAGAAACTAAGCCATCACGAGGACCAGGCCGAAGAGAAATCGGTCATGGCGCTTTGGCGGAACGCGCACTAGTGCCTGTTATTCCATCTGAAGCGGAATTTCCATATGCAATCCGTATGGTATCTGAAATATTGGAATCCAACGGTTCTTCCTCGATGGCCAGCGTTTGTGGCAGTACGCTGTCGTTGATGGACGCCGGGGTACCAATTAAAGCGCCGGTTTCCGGTATAGCAATGGGATTAGTGAAAGATGGCGATCACTATACGATTCTCAGTGATATTCAAGGAATGGAAGATGCGCTCGGAGATATGGACTTTAAAGTTGCCGGTACTCAAAAAGGTGTGACAGCGATTCAAATGGATATTAAAATCGCCGGAATAACTCGTGAAATACTGGCAAGCGCGTTGCAACAAGCGCAACGCGGAAGAATGTTTATCTTAGGAAAAATACTGAATGCGATCAGCGAGCCGCGACCGGAACTTTCCCGCTACGCTCCGCGCATTATTACGCTGCAGATTGATCCCGATAAGATCCGCGATGTTATTGGACCAGGCGGTAAAATCATTAAAAAGATCATTGATGAAACCGGGGTTCAAATTGACATCGAGGATGATGGAAAAATTTTCATTGCAGCTACAGATGTTGATGCTGGACAAAAAGCAGTCAAAATCATTGAAAATTTGGTTCGAAATGTAGAAGTCGGCGCTATCTATAATGGTAAAGTTACACGTTTGATGAACTTTGGTGCGTTTGTTGAAATTTTGCCGGGCAAAGAAGGTCTTGTGCACATTTCACAACTGGCTCTCGAACGAGTTGCTAAAGTTGAAGATGTGGTAAAAATTGGCGATGAAATTATTGTAAAAGTCACTGAAGTTGACCGCCAAGGCCGAATTAACTTATCACGCAAAGAACTGTTGAAGTAAAACCTTCGCCTGCTTTCTTCTGATGAAATATTCATCGGAAGATTAGTCGCTCTTATTTCGAGCTACAGACTGTTGATCCCTGAATAAGGGAGCTTACAGCCTGTGCGAAGGGGAAAATTTATACTTTCTGGTATACTAATAAAATCAGCCTGCAATTTGCAGGCTGATTTTATTGAAAATCTTCATCCTCATATTAACATGAGATGAAGCACAACATCATCATCAAAGGAAAGGAGAAAAGAATGAAAAACAGGGGTTTCGAGAAAATATCGGCCTATCGGAATGTTGACCTTCTCATGCCGCAAAGGAAAACTGTTCATAGCGCCGGATATGACATTGTTGCCGCAGAAGATATAGACTTGTTTCCGGGTCAAGTAACACTGGTCCCCACCGGATTGAAAGCTTACATGAACAATGATGAATATTTGGGAATCCATATTCGTTCAGGATTAGCGATCAAATATTGTCTTAGCCTGATTAACTCGCAAGGTATTATTGATGCCGATTATTATGACAATCCTGATAACGAGGGACATATTATGATTGCTGTATATAATCATGGCACAGTGAAACTGTCTGTCACCCGCAATTGCCGGATTGCGCAGGGAATATTTTACAAATTTCTTTGCGTCGATAATGATATATCGGCTGAGACAACGAAAAGACAAGGCGGAATGGGCAGCACCGGTGAATACAAATAAATAAAAGTAGTCTGAACTTTGTTTTTATTGCTTGACACTGGCGTGTTTATCATTATACAATATACATAAATTAAATAGACATCATCCGAAGAGGGTGAAGTAGAGGTGCGGGTAATATAAGTATCTTCAGGAAGAGTGAGGGCTCGATGATCTGAAAAGAAAGGATTAACCGCCGAAGCGCATGATGCTGCCCCACAGATTATGTGCTGGTCTGGGTACTGAACAAGTACAAGACTGTCACCAAATTTATTTTTGGTGGAGCGCTATCTCATCATAAGGACAAAGAAATATATTTATTATTTTTCTTTTATCCTATTTGGCAGCTTACAGATATGGAGCGGCCGTGAGATTTTGCTCACGGCCGCTCTTTTTGTTATATGTCTGGGGAAAAATTCAGGAGGTGCAGTATGATAAAAGTAATGGTTTGTGGCGCAAACGGTAAAATGGGTCGGGAAGTCTTAAAGGCGGTTCACAATGACCCTGAGCTTACAATTGTAGGCGCAGTTGATGTTCATTCCACGTTTGATGATATCGGCAATCTAATCGGTATTAATCCGATTGGAATTAAAGTTGGAAATAATTTAAAAACAGTGATCCAGGAAACACAACCTCAGGTTATGGTTGATTTCACTAACCCACAGTCAGTGATGAATAATATCCAGACAGCACTTAGTATGGGAGTTTCACCAGTAGTTGGAACGACCGGATTATCTGAAACGGATGTGGAGGAAGTTAGTAAATTATGCGAAAAATGGAAAACAAGCGCTCTTATTTCGCCTAATTTTTCCGTTGGAGCCGTTTTAATGATGAAATTAGCGCAGGAGGCCGCAAAGTTTTTTCCTCATGTTGAGATTATTGAAATGCATCATGATCAAAAATTGGATGCTCCCTCCGGGACAGCATTGCGTACGGCACAACTAATTGCCGAGAAAAGAGGCTATTTACAACAAGGTCATCCCGATGAAGTTGAAAAATTAAAAGGGGCTCGCGGCGGTGATCTATCCGGTATTCGCCTTCACAGTGTCAGACTTCCCGGTTATGTTGCTCACCAAGAGGTTATTTTTGGTGGGATTGGACAAACATTAACAATTCGGCATGATTCTATTTCGCGCGAGTCATTCATGCCTGGTGTTTTGCTGGCCTGCAAAAATGTCCTGAATGCTAACGGATTGATATATGGGCTGGAAAAACTGATGATGCAGTAATCGTATTGATAAAACTACGACTTTGACTTCTGAGATCTTCAATCTGTTAACAAAGATAAAGGGAGAGTGTAGTCATGAAAAAATATAATGTTGCGATTTTAGGCGCTACCGGCGCTGTTGGTCAAGAATTTTTAAATATCATAGAAGAACGAAAATTTCCTTTTCAAGAATTAAAATTATTGGCTTCAAGTCGTTCAGCCGGCAAAAAAATTGATTTTATGGGAAAAACTTATACAGTAGAAGAAGCCACGGAAGATTCATTTCGTGATGTTCAGATCGCGTTGTTTGCCGGCGGCTCTGCCAGCAAAACATTTGCTCCGGCAGCCGTAAGACATGGAGCTGTTGTCATTGATAATTCCAGTACATTTCGCATGGATCCTGAAGTTCCATTGGTCGTTCCTGAAGTTAACCCGGAGGCAATCCATTGTCATAAAGGGATTATTGCTAACCCAAATTGTTCGACAATTATTATGGTTATGGCGTTGAAACCTCTTTATGATAAGGCAAAAATCAAGCGGATCGTTGTCTCCACTTATCAAGCCGTATCAGGCGCCGGGAAAGAAGCAATTGATGAATTGGATGCACAAGTCAAGGCTTCTATAGAAAACAGACCCCTCGAAGCCAATATTTTACCAGGCGCTTCATTGCCTAAACATTATCCGATTGCTTTTAACCTATTACCACAAATTGATGTTTTCCTTGAAAATAGGTATACAAAAGAAGAAATGAAAATGGTCAATGAGACCCATAAGATTTTAAATGATTATACGATTGGCATCACTGCTACCACAATCCGTGTACCGGTTTACCGCAGCCACTCTGAATCGATAAACATCGAATTGGTCGATCCCCTTTCTGTATCGGATGCGCAACAAGCGTTAGCAGCCTTTCCTGGTGTGATTGTTCAAGATGAGCCGGCAGAAATGATTTATCCTATGCCTTTATTTACCTCAAACCGCGACGAAGTTTTCGTTGGCCGGATCCGTAAAGACAATACGGTAGCAAATGGTTTAAATTTGTGGGTAGTTGGTGATCAAATCCGCAAAGGGGCCGCTTTGAACGCCTTGCAAATCGCAGAATACATGATTAAGGCGAATATGATTTAAGGAGACAATATTGATGCAATTAATTGTACAGAAATTTGGCGGAACTTCGGTAGTATCATCGGAAACACGCCAACTTGCAGCGCAAAAAATTGCCGCTGCATGCGCGCAAGGATATAGTCCGGTAGTCGTGGTTTCAGCAATGGGCCGCAAAGGAGATCCCTATGCAACCGATACATTGCTTGGACTAGTCCGGTCGACTTACAAGAAAACTGCCGGCCGTGAATTAGATCAAATAATGTGTTGCGGCGAAATTATTTCAACTGTAATTATGGCAGCAACCCTACAAGCTGCTGGTTTGAATGCGATCGCTTTAACAGGCGGTCAAGCCGGCATCACCACCGATAACAATTTCAATAATGCCCGTATTTTACAAGTCAACCCTGCACATATTCTAAGTTGTGTGGAAGCCGGAAAGATCCCAGTCGTCTGTGGATTTCAAGGGATAACCGGCGACGGCGACTTCACTACATTAGGCCGGGGGGGCAGTGATACCTCCGCTGCAGCGCTCGGCGCCGCATTAGGAGCTGAAAAGGTGGAAATCTATACGGATGTTGACGGGATCATGACGGCTGATCCACGAATTGTGAACAATGCAAAAATCTTGGATATGGTCAGCTATGAAGAAATCTGTCAGTTAGCTCAGAGGGGAGCGAAAGTAATTCATCCCCGGGCGGTTGAAATTGCTATGCAAAAGAGTATTCCATTAGTTATTAAATCCACTTTTTCCGATGCTCCCGGTACGTTAATTACCAATATCCCGGTACAAGATGCAGGTGCCGAACATCTTGTAACTGATCGCATTGCGACGGGAGTAACCTACCTTAATTCCATCGCGCAATTGATGGTACGTCCAGAGACAGAGCATTCCCAGCAAGCCAGTTTTAACGTTTTTAAATCGATGGCAGAATGCGGCATAAATGTAGATCTGATCAATATCAATCCAGGCGAAATCCGTTTCACTTTGCACCAGGATAACTTAGACCATGCTATAGCCATATTGCAGCAACTTGGCTATGAAGTACAAGCGGAGCAGGATTGCGCAAAAGTATCGGTTGTAGGCGGCGGAATGCGGGAAGTGCCTGGTGTAATGGCAAGTTTTGTAGAAGCATTGGTGATGAATGATATTGCTATTCTGCAAACAGTCGATTCTGACGCTTCCATTTCTGCTCTGATAAAAAAAGTTGATGTGGAAAAAGCGGTAAAGGCTTTGCACGAAAAATTTGCACTTGCAAATTCTTAAGGTAAACAGAAATTAGCAAAATGTAAACAATGAAAAATTTCTGTAAAGTTGGAGGGTAGGAAATGATTAAGTTAGGAAGGCTTCTAACTGCCATGGTAACTCCATTCCATAACGATTTGAGTATTAATTACGATCAGGCAGGTAAGCTTGCTCAATATTTAGTAGATAACGGATCAGATGGAATTGTGGTCGCCGGCAGTACCGGTGAGTCAGCTACAATGAGCAAAGAGGAAAAATTGCGCTTATTTAGTATAGTTCTTGATGCCGTAGGCGATCGTGCTACAGTCATTGCCGGAACAGGGTCAAACGATACACGAGCATCGATTGCAATGACAGCAGAGGCGGAAAAATTAGGTGTCCATGGTGCAATGTTGGTTGGACCTTACTACAACAAACCGCCTCAAGAGGGTTTTTATCAACACTTCCGGGCAATTGCCGAATCAACAGCTTTACCTTTAATACTGTACAATGTTCCCGGGAGAACCGGTTCTAATGTTTTGCCGGCAACCATTGCCAGACTCGCGAAAATTAAAAATATTGTCGCTGTCAAAGAAGCTAGCGGAAGCTTGGATCAGGCATCGGAAATTGTTCGCAGTACTCCTGATGATTTTTTGGTATATAGCGGCGATGATAGTCTGACCTTGCCAATTTTATCTGTTGGCGGAGCCGGTATTATCAGTGTTGCCGGTCACATTGTCGGTCGAAGAATGCAAGAAATGATTGCTGCGTTTTTTGCAGGCGATAGGAATACAGCAGCATCAATTCACCAGGAATTAATGCCCGTTTTTAAAGTGATCTTTTTGACAACGAACCCTATTCCCATTAAAACGGCTGTTAATTTGATTGGCCAAAATGCCGGCCCTTTCCGTTTGCCAATGATCCCGCCGACAGAGGCCGAAACGGAACAAATCCGCAATGTTATGCATGATCTGGGTATTCTTTAAGATATTTAGTTTGTTTATGGAACTACGTAAAGGATAACAGATGTCTTTAAAAGTGTTTAAAAAACATGAGGCAAGTCCATATCACAACAACAGTGGTATGGACTTGTTGCTTTTCGCAATCAACACTTGATAAAATCCCCGCCTGAATATAGTCGTACTTTATTCAAAAAAGAAAAGGGAATTGATCTACTATATCGAAATAATTAACGTTGAGGTGATATCTTTGCCCAAATGGCCTAAAATGAAGCTCGAATTTAAATTTGAATTACTCGGCATTATTTTAATCACAATTGCTATTTTTTCGATCATTAGTCTGCTTGGCGCTAATACAGGTCCGGTTGGATTTTTTATTGCCCGAATGCTGGTGAACGGCTTCGGTATTGGCGCTGCGGTGCTTCCGGTTGTTCTTTTTGTTGTTGGTTCATGTTATGCTTGGACACGCAATAAAATCCAGTATACTCCAAAATTTTTTGGTTATTCTTTGCTTTATATTTGTTTGCTTGCAATTTTTCACCACTTTCGAATTCCCGTCGGCGAAGAAATTTTACCGCAAAGTTTAATTCCCGGCGGTGGTTTGCTAGGTGGATTTACATTATTCGGTCTTCGTAAACTTTTTGGAACGGATGGGACAATCATTGTACTTAGCGCTATTTCCATATGTACGGTCATTCTTGTATTCACATGGTCTTTGAGCCGAACGATTATCAAAACCAAAGAAAAGGCGCTAGAAACGGCAGCGACAGCACGCGAAACAATTGCCAGCCATATTTTTACAGAAGACGAACGGCCCAAAACAGCTTCTAGCAAACGTCGAAGTTTTTACAATCAAGAACGGGACACTACACCGCATTCTCCATTAGCCCGTGATTTACCGCCTGAGGACCTTACATTGCCATCAAAAGAAAAAATTCCTGAAATCGCTTCTTGCGAGGCAGTTGAAATCGTCGATAGCGGGGAGGAGAAAGCATATTCTATTCCGCCTTTATCATTATTAAAAAAATCCACTCCACCGAAAAATTCGCGCCTGCCGAAAGAAATCGCCACCAATACCCATATTTTGGAAGAAATGCTGGAGAACTTTGGAGTCGGAGCGAAAATAATCAACACGTGTCAGGGCCCAACAGTTACTCGCTATGAACTAGCACCTGCTCCTGGAGTTAAAGTTTCCAAAATTGTTAATTTAGCCGATGATATCGCATTGAAATTGGCTGCTCCCGGCGTCCGTATTGAGGCTCCCATCCCCGGAAAAGCTGCAATTGGAATTGAAGTTCCCAACAAAGATGTAAGCAGTGTTCCGCTGCGTGACGTTCTGGAGAGTTCCGAATTCAATAAATCCTCATCGAAATTAACAGTTGCACTTGGTAAAGACATTGCCGGACAGCCAATTATTGCGGACTTGGCCAAAATGCCTCATTTGCTGGTTGCCGGTGCCACGGGATCGGGCAAGAGTGTTTGCATTAATACATTAATTACCAGCATACTGTTCAAAGCAACACCCCAAGAAGTAAAATTGGTGCTGATCGACCCGAAAGTCGTTGAGCTTTCAAGTTATAATGGAATCCCTCATTTGCTTACGCCTGTTCTAACGGATGCAAAAAAAGCGGCCGGAGCGTTGCGTTGGGCCGTCAAAGAAATGGAAAATCGCTATTCCTTATTTGCAGAAACCGGTGTTCGCGATATAGCTCGCTACAATGAAACAGCAATGGAAGAACGATTGCCGCTTATTGTCATTATTATCGATGAGTTGGCTGATTTGATGATGATCGCTCCTGTTGACGTTGAGGATGCCATTTGTCGTCTTGCTCAAATGGCCCGGGCGGCTGGTCTGCATTTAGTCTTGGCAACCCAACGCCCGTCGGTTGATGTAATTACAGGCACAATCAAAGCGAATATTCCATCACGAATCTCTTTTGCAGTTTCTTCCCAAGTCGATTCTCGAACAATACTTGATATGGGTGGCGCAGAAAAGCTATTGGGAAAAGGGGACATGCTGTTTTATCCGGTCGGATCGCCTAAACCGGTGAGAGTGCAGGGCGCATATATCGGCGACAATGAAGTTGAAGACTTGCTTACCTTTATTAAACGGCAAGGGACTCCTGAATATATGGAAATTGGTGTTACAGGCGAAGAAACAATTGAAAAGAAAGAACAAGAAAAATTTACTGATGAATTGTTGGAAGATGCCGTTTGCATGGTCATGGAAACGGGGCAAGCATCTGTTTCCATGCTGCAGCGAAAATTTAGGATTGGTTATACGCGCGCCGCACGCTTAATTGACACAATGGAAGAAATGCATATTGTTGGACCAAATATTGGCAGTAAGGCACGAGAAATCATTATGACATCAGATCAAATTTATGCACGTTATTTTAATAAATCATAATTGCCGGATCACCATATGTTTTCATTTATTTTTACCTCTTTTAAAAATTATTATTACATATCGACAATAATATGATAAAATTAAATGATGTAATGAAAATAATCTAGTTGCACTCGTTTCTAATCTAAAAAATAGTAATGATATGTTGGTGAAGTTTTTTTGAACAATACAATTTCTTTAGAAAAAGCGCTAAGTGAAACAGCTTCCATTTGGGTTGATGTTCGATCTCCACATGAATTTGCGGCAGGACACATTCCGGGCGCAATCAACGTTCCTTTATTTTCAGATAATGAAAGATCCGAAATCGGTATTATCTACAAAAATGCCGGACAAATAGATGCTAAAGAACGCGGCCTTTCCATTGTTTCGCCAAAACTGCCTGAGATGATTAGTCATATCCGTGAACTTATACCACCCGGAGGAAATGTTATTGTATATTGTTGGCGCGGCGGAATGCGCTCACAGTCGATTGTTCGCGTTTTGGATATGATGAATATCCCCGCTTATCAACTGATTGGCGGATATAAAGCGCATAGACGATATATCTTAAGTAATTTAGAGCAAATGAGTTTTTCCGGTTCCATCGTCGTTTTTTCCGGTTCAACAGGAGTAGGCAAAACGTTATTATTAAAGCTGTTGGCTGACCGGGGTTTTCCGGTTATTGACCTCGAAAGTTTGGCCAACCACAGGGGATCTGTGTTCGGGCAGGTCGGTCTTGGAACGTCTACGACGACCCCAAACTTTGAAGCAGGCCTATTCTGTAAATTGCATGAATTCCGTTCAGCTCCTTATATTCTAGTCGAATGTGAGAGTAAAAGAATCGGGAAGGCATATATCCCGGATATGTTTTTCCAGGAGATGCAAAAAGGTAAAAGAATATTAATTGAAGCCAGTACAGAGAAACGGGTTAACAGACTGATGCTTGAATATCTTGATCTTTCTGAAACAAACCGTCAAGAAATTATAAATAGCCTACAATCATTAAGCAACCGCTTGGGAAAGAAAAAGACAGCAAGTTTACTGGATGCTTTTTCAGCTAATAAAGTTGAGGAAGTAATCACAACTTTGCTAACTGATTATTATGATCCTCTATACGGATATCATAAATCAGACAAAAACAAATTCGACTTAACCGTAAATGCTGATGATTTAGACGAGGCTGCTGCAAAAATCGTTGATTATTTAAACAAGCTGGGAGGGGACATTTTTGGAAACGGTGGGTGAACTTCTGCGCAAAGAACGGGAAAAAAAAGGTTTCTCATTGAAGGATATTGAAAACGCCGTAAACATACGGGTACTATATCTTGATGCGATTGAAAAAGGAGATTATCATGTCATTCCCGGAGAGGTGTACTTAAAAGGTTTCATCCGCAACTACGCAAATTATCTCGATTTAAACGGTTCTGAGATCGTAAATCTTTACCGAATAAATCAAAATTTTGATAAACCTGCAATTCCGGAACCAATACTTCCACAAAAAAAGCCTTCCAACACTGGGAAAAATATTTTGAAAGGCCGCATATTGCTGATTAGTCTTGCCGCTTTAGCCATTATTCTTGGTGTTTCCTGGCGTTTGTCATCCTCAACTCCGTCTTCAACTACAGTATCAACTTCAACTCAACAAAATCAACCATTCCTTTCAGCCTCACCAACTGCAAAATCTGATGAAGCACCACAATCCATTGTTATTACTGCCAAGTTTAACGACCAATGCTGGACACTAATTACTGCCGATGGCAAAGATATATACGAAGGCATCCCCAAAAACGGCGAAACAATGACTTGGAAAGCAAATCAAACTTTGGTTATTAAAGTTGGGAATGCTGACGCAGTAAATTTAATAGTAAATGGGCGAGATATTGATAAAATCGGCGGCAAGGGCGAAGTCATTGTGAAAACATTTTCATTAAATTCTGCCAAAAATCCATGACGGCTTCTTGGTTCGGAGCATACATGAAGTATTCCAACGATACATTGATTTATTCAGAAAGCAAGTTGTTTAAAAAGGCTGAGATGCTAGGAACGGAGATGCTTGCGACGCTTGAGTACTCATCGTACGCAAGCAGACGACATAGCCGTGACGCAGATTGGCCTTTTTCAATCGTTGCTTATTCTTTAAACACGGAGTATAACCTCACTTTATTTTTACAGACTTAGGAGACAATGCAATGAAAAATAAATTCCTTCCGGTATGCCAGGAAGATTTGCAAGAACGAGGCTGGGATCAGCTCGATTTTTTATTTGTCAGCGGAGATGCTTATGTCGACCACCCAAGTTTTGGACCGGCTATTATTGGCCGGTTGCTTGAAAAACAGGGATACCGGGTTGGTATAATCGCTCAACCAGACTGGCGAAGCACATCCGATTTTACAAAAATGGGTCGCCCGCGTCTTGGAGTTCTCGTTTCCGCTGGTAACCTTGATTCCATGTTGAACAAATTCACTGCTGCGAAAAAATCGCGCAGTACTGATAGCTATTCGCCAGGAGGGCAATCAGGTCTCCGGCCCGAAAGAGCGACACTGGTGTATTGCAGCCGGATACGTGAATTATGGAAAAAAACGCCATTGATTATTGGCGGTATTGAGGCTAGTTTACGGCGCTTCGCACATTATGATTATTGGTCAAACACCGTTCGACGCTCGATTCTTATAGATAGCATGGCTGATCTTTTAATTTATGGAATGGGTGAGAAACAGATCCTCCAAATTGCTGGAAAATTAGCAGCGGGAAGCAAAATATCTGATATCCGTGATGTGCGTGGAACTTGTTGGTTGTCTGCTTCACAAGACTTCAACGGTGATTGTGTTGAAGTACCTAGTTACCAAGAGGTTAGTTTGAGCAAAGAAACCTTTGCGTCGGCAGTTAAGCTGCAATACTTGGAACAAGACCCTATACGGGGCAAATGTATTGTCCAAAAGCACAGTGCGAACTATCTTGTCCAAAACCCGCCTGCAGAACCATTAACTTCTGATGAAATGGATGAGATATATGAGTTGCCGTATCAACGAACGTGGCATCCCATGTATGATGCTGCCGGCGGAGTTCCTGCCATACAAGAGGTAAAATTTAGTCTGGTCAGTCACCGCGGTTGCTTTGGCGCTTGCTCTTTTTGTGCTATCGTATCCCATCAAGGCCGCATTATCCAAAACCGCAGTCACTCATCATTAGTAAAAGAAGCGGAGACCATTTCGCATTTACCTGATTTTAAAGGGTATATTCATGATGTTGGCGGTCCAACTGCTAATTTCCGTCATTTATCCTGTAATCGTCAAAAAAAACAAGGCGCGTGTAAAAACCGTCAATGTCTTTTTCCTGCTCCCTGCAAAAACCTAAACACAGACCACACTGATTATCTCAGCTTATTGCGTAAAATACGCGCTTTACCCGGCATAAAGAAGGTATTTATCCGTTCGGGATTGCGCTACGATTACCTGATGGCTGGCAATAACGAAGAGTTTTTAGCTGAATTGTGTCAAAACCATGTTAGCGGCCAATTAAAAATTGCTCCGGAACATGTGTCTTCCACGGTATTGGATTTGATGGGAAAGTCAGGTAAAGAAGTTTATTTGCGTTTTGCAAAAGCATTTCAACACGCCACGCAAAAATGCGGAAAAGAGCAATATTTAGTACCCTATTTCATGTCGAGCCATCCTGGAGCGGGATTGAAAGAGGCGGTTGAACTTGCAGAATTTATCCGCGATCTCAATTACTATCCTCAACAAGTACAGGATTTTATACCTACACCAGGAAGCCTTTCAACCTGTATGTATTACACAGGAATAAATCCTATGACCGGAAAGAAGGTCTATGTAGCCCGTGATCTGCATGCGAAACAGCTACAGCGTGCCTTACTGCAATATCGGAATCCGGCAAATTACCAATTTGTTTATGAAGCATTAAAAGAAGCAGGTCGCATGGATTTAATCGGTTATGGACCGAAATGCCTCATTAGACCGCCAAAGCCGGACAAGTCTACTAATAATTATAAACAAAAAAACAATAATAATAAAAAACCGCGCCGGATTTCTCCGGCGCGCGATAAAAAATCCCGCTGATTCAGTTTCATTTCCTCACTTATGTTTGACGGCACTTGCCAAACCAAATGCCGTCAAGCATTTGGCTGATCGTAAATACTTGGCAATGGATCCATGAACAATCAGGATAAGTCCGCCCATGAGCAACAAAGCACTTTCGCTGCTATCTACAAAATACATTACGATTAAAAAACCAGCTAACGCAATTAAAAAATATGATAAAATTAATTCGAAGACTCGCGCCCATTTTTTCATCCGAAATATCCCATAAGCCGGAACTGCATACAGCAGCATGCGAAATCCGGATTGCATCATTTCGGTTGGATTTCCATTTACTACTGAATCATAAACGCCGAATGCACTGATAATTGCAACTGAAGATAGAAACAACCCGATCACAATCAACCCCAGTGTTAAATTTGGGTGAAAAAAAGCTAGCCAAGACGGTCTTTCTGAGCGTACCTGTTTTAACTTTTTCTTCATGACAACACTCCTTCCGTATACAGCTCATTTTACCACACTACTCTTAACTTTTGAACTAATGTTCATCGCCTTTTCATCAGTAGGATTTTTTTCTTGCATGGCGAATGTAAAATAAATACACGTTTTTTTTTAATGAACACTCTAGACAATATCTTGGAGGATTGTATGCGGCGTTATGCACCCTTATTTCTAATTTCTTGTTTTATGGTTATCACAATGATATCCGGGCTGACATATCTTTCCGGTCATGCCGATAGAAAAAAACCAGAAAACAGCGCTAATATTACAGTATACACAACACTACCTGCCGAACAGGTTTCCATACTTGCGCAGGAATTTGAAAATGATCATAAAATTCATGTTAATCTTATTCTATTGTCAGATCACGACTTGTTGATCCGTATGACAGAAGAAAAAAAAGCCCCTCAATCCGATCTTGTTTTAGCGAGTCAGACATTACTTGAACAACTGAAACAGATGGATTTGTTGGAACCTTATTCCTCGGAGCAAGTCGATCTTGTACCTGAACAATTCGTTGACGCTGACAATCATTGGACAGGTGTCTGGTATGATCCGATTATTTTTGCTGCAAATCGGGATTATATTCGGACTAAAACTTTTGAACCGCATACTTGGAATTCACTCATTGCAACTGAAAATGGTCCTAAAATCCGTCTGGGCATCACAGATTTCATGACTGCAGATGCTTCAGCAATCTTATTTTATTCTATGATTGCGAATAACGGAGAAGTGGAAACACTTTCCTTTCTTAGAAAAATTCATCCGCAAATTGTTCAATATGCGAAATTTTTGACGACCCCAATACGGATGGCCGGATTAGGCGAATGTGATGTTGCGATTGCAGTGCAAAGTGAGACAATCCGTTATATCAATGATGGTTTTCCGCTTAAAATATTTTATCCGGAAGATGGAACAGCATTTTTTCTGACCGGAGCCGGCTTGGTTAAAAAATCCACTCGTCAAGCTGACAGTATCGCGTTTATTGATTGGCTGCTTCAAGATCATGCTCAGTGGACAATGCAAAAAAATAAATATTTTTTCGTTCCTGTTAATCCGGAAAGCCAAGTTGCAAAAAATTTAGCAATAAAAAATTTGGAATTGTGGAAACCCGCTTCCAAGCCTACATTAGCAGAAAAACAAAAATTGATTGATACCTGGGTACAAACAGTTCGCCTCGCACCCAGAGAGGCAAAATAGGAGGAGCTTAATGTATAAAGTTGGTTTTATCAGCCTCGGCTGTGCAAAAAATTTAGTGGATACGGAAGTAATGCTTGGCATATTAACTCAGCATAACCTTTTCATCACTGACGATCCTCAGGATGCCGATATCTTAATTATTAATACCTGCACATTTATTGATGCGGCAAAGGAAGAATCAATATCCACTATTCTTCAAATGGCTGAATATAAAAAAAATGGTCTTTGCCGTTCGCTTATTGTTGCCGGATGTCTGGGACAGCGATATCAACAAGAACTCCTGGACGAACTTCCCGAAGTCGACGCAATAGTAGGTACCGGCGCATGGCATCGAATTATGGAAGCAGTTGATGCTACAATTCAGGGCCATCGTCTTCTATTAGTCGGCAAAGCAGAAACCATTTATGATGATTCTACCCCCCGCATAACGACCACGCCTGAATACAGCGCCTATATCAAAATTGCTGAAGGCTGTGATAATTGCTGTTCCTACTGTGTGATCCCCAGCGTTAGAGGTTCTTTCCGCAGCCGTACTATTCCCTCCGTAGTTCGCGAAGCAAGCGCTCTTGCTGCTCGCGGTGTTCAGGAAATTAATCTTATTGCTCAGGATACAACCAGTTATGGCAGAGATTTATATGGTAAACCGCGATTAACAGAATTACTACAGGAACTGGTGAAAGTAGATGGAATACGTTGGCTGCGGTTATTGTATTGCTATCCGAAATATTTTTCCGACGAATTGATTCAGCTAATCGCCAAAGAAGCTAAAATTTGTAAATACATCGATTTGCCTTTACAACATGCTGATAATGAAATTCTCAAAGCGATGAACAGACAGGATACCCGGGAAGAAATTGAAATTTTACTTGCAAAACTACGCAAGCAAATTCCGGGCGTAGTCATTCGCACCTCAATGATTGTCGGTTTTCCCGGAGAAACAGAAGAACAATTTAACAATCTCTACCAATTTGTTGAAAAACAACGTTTTGAACGAATGGGAGTTTTTATTTACTCACAAGAAGAAGATACCCCGGCTGCAGCTTTATCGAAACAAATACCTGAAGAAATCAAACAAGAACGTTATCATGCACTGATGTCTTTGCAATGTAAAATTTCTGAAGAACTAAATTTGAACCTGGAAGGACAGCTGACAGATGTTCTTATTGAAGGATTTACCCAGGAAAATCCTGATATTGCGTACGGTCGTTCCTGTCGTGAAGCGCCTGATGTTGACGGACGTATTTATATTGAAAACGCGGGTGGGCTTCAACGCGGTCAAATCGTTCATGCAAAAATAGTACAAGGGTTTACCTATGATTTATTGGCTGAGACTTTGCCTCAAGAATAATTCAAAAGCTCCAGTCTGGAAACGGGGGAGAAAGATGATCATTGAATTGGTAAGCACCGGAACAGAGTTGTTATTAGGAGAAATTATCAATACAAACGCACCCTATCTGGCGAAACGGCTGAACGAACTTGGCTTCAATGTATTGCTTCAAACTACGGTCGGAGATAATCGTGACCGCCTGGCACAAGTTCTTGAAACTGCCCGGTCACGAGCTGATATTGTAATTACTACCGGGGGACTAGGTCCTACGCAAGGAGATATTACAAAAGAAATTACTGCTGAGATCACGAATAGAAAATTGCTGCTTCATAAAGCAAGCGAGGAACATATCCGTAACCGGTTTGCTAAAATGCGCCGAACGATGACCTCGAATAATCTTCGGCAAGCTATGATACCCGAAGGGGCGCTCACGCTGCCCAATGAACGGGGAACAGCGCCTGGAGTTGTTCTTGAAACAGCGTCTGCAACCTTTATCAACCTGCCCGGGCCACCGCATGAAATGCAGAGGATGTTTGAAAAAAGCGTAGTTCCCTACCTGCAGCAACGTTTCGGAACCCAAGGAGTTATCACATCAAAAATTCTCCGTACCTATGGCATCACTGAATCAGCATTGGAAGAAGAGATAAATGATTATATTTTGGCGCAAAAAAACCCCACTTTGGCCTTATTGGCCAGAAACGGTGAAATTATCATCCGAATAACTGCCAATGCCAAACAAATTGAAACGGCTCAAATTTTAATCAATGACATGGAAGAAAAACTGTGTTCCCGTATCGGTAAATATGTATACGGCACTGATAATGATACCATGGAACTGATCATCGGAAAACTATTGACCAATAATCATCTATCAATATCTTTGGCCGAATCTTGCACCGGCGGATTAGTGACTAGCCGCATTACTGATATTCCTAATAGCTCTGTCTATTTAAAAGGTTCGATCATCTGCTACAGCAATGACGTCAAAACAGATGCGTTGAATGTTTCGAAAGAGACTTTGCGTATATATGGCGCTGTAAGTCAAGAAACGGCCATCGAGATGGCAAATGGCATTCGAAACAATTTCGGCACTGATTTAGGGATCGGCATAACTGGGATTGCAGGCCCAGGCGGTGAAACAGCCACCAAACCGGTAGGCTTGGTTTATGTCGCTGTTGCCGGCCCATTGGGCAATAACTGCATCGAATATCATTTTGCCGGTGAAAGAACCCGCATCAAACACCTTTCTGCACAGGCAGCATTGAATCAATTGCGATGTTATATCCTATCTTTGGAAGGAGGTTTGCATTGTGAAAAGCAGTAGTACCGAGACCGTACTTTTTGGCAGCATACCACTCAGTAAAAAAGTGCATACTGCCATCACGGAAATGGGTTTTGAAGAACCGTCACCTATTCAAAGCCAAACAATCCCTATTCTAATGGAAGGTCATGACGTTATTGGCCAAGCCCAAACCGGAACAGGCAAAACTGCCGCTTTTGGGATACCGATCATAGAAAAAATTGTCGATACCCGGCATATTCAGGCTTTGGTGATCACACCCACCAGGGAATTAGCCATTCAGGTAGCGGAGGAATTGGCGAAAATAGGTAAATTTAAAAGAGTCAAAACGTTGGCTGTTTATGGCGGACAATCCATCGACAGGCAAATTAAAGCGATGCATTTTGGAGTACAAGTAGTCATAGGTACGCCAGGCCGTCTTTTAGATCATATCCGCCGTGGAACGATCAAACTTCAGTCGGTAAAAATGCTGGTGCTTGATGAAGCTGATGAAATGTTGGATATGGGGTTTATTGAAGATATAGAATCCATTTTGAAACACATTGTCAGCGACGACCGTCAGACCCTGTTATTTTCTGCCACAATGCCTGCGCCAATTGCAATGCTGGCAGGGCGGTATATGAAAAATCCAATTAATGTAAGCATTAGTAAAGAACAGCTTACAGTTCCCCTTACTGATCAATTTTATTATGAAACCACAGATAAACTGGATGGATTGTGCCGGATTTTGGATGCCGAAACTACGGGACGTCTGATTATTTTCTGCCGGACCAAAAAAGGCGTCGATGAATTGGTATCTTCTCTTCAGGCACGCGGATATATGGCTGATGGCTTGCATGGCGACCTTAGCCAAATGCAACGCGACCGTGTCATGAAAAAATTTCGGGAAGGGAAACTCGAAATACTGATTGCCACAGACGTCGCTGCCCGGGGGCTTGATATTGAACAAGTCACCCACGTTATCAACTATGATATACCCCAGGATCCTGAAGCATATGTCCATCGTATCGGCCGTACCGGTCGTGCCGGTCATAAGGGTGTCGCCATTACTTTCATCAACCCGCGTGAGTACCGTCAATTGAAACTAATCGAACGAATGGCCAAAACGCGCATTCTTCGCCGTCAGTTACCCTCTTCAACTGAAATATTTGACCGCCGGCGGGAAATGATCAAAAACAACCTAATTCATATTATTGAACAAGGCAAGTACGCGGATTATCAAAAAATTGTAGTTGACCTTGCCGAACAATATGACGCGCTGGATATTGCCGCCGCTGCTTTGAAACTCTTTCAAGAGGGTGTTAAGCCAAGTTCTGCTGTCCAGGAAAAAACAACATTTTCGAATACCGGTGGCGCTCCTGGCATGGTTCGCTTGTTTATTAACATAGGCAAAGCCCAGAAAATCCGTCCCGAGGACATCATTCGAACAATCGCCAGCGAAGCCGATATTGCCGGCAATATGATCGGCATAATCAATATATATGAAAAGTTTTCCTTTGTAGAAGTTTCCGAAAGCGTAGCTGAACGTGTTGTGGCCGTTATGCACAAAAACAGTATTAAAGGCTATAAGATTAACGTTGAACCTGCCAAGGCCCGCTAATCGCAAATACTTGCAACGTTTCACGCCATTGACATTTCGAACAAACGTTTGTATAATTGACATAGAAGCGATAAGGGAGTGGATAATACGATGGATAAGGTTAAAGCGCTCGAAAATGCTATGCGGCAAATTGAAAAAGATTTTGGCAAAGGCTCAATTATGAAATTAGGCGAAGCTGCTGCCAGGCTGAATATTGATGTGATTCCAACCGGCGCACTGCCGCTTGATATTGCTCTGGGAGTAGGGGGGATGCCTAGGGGACGGGTAATTGAAATATATGGTCCTGAATCATCAGGTAAGACAACTGTTGCATTGCATGTCATCGCCGAAGCCCAAAAAGCGGGGGGAATCGCTGCGTTTATTGACGCGGAACATGCTCTTGATCCTCAATATGCCAAGCGGCTCGGTGTTGATATAGAAAATTTGTTAATTTCACAGCCTGATAACGGCGAACAAGCATTAGACATTGCAGAAGCATTGGTTCGCAGCGGGGCAATTGACGTAATTGTTATCGATTCAGTAGCGGCATTGGTCCCAAAGGCTGAAATTGAAGGCGAAATGGGAGATTCACACGTTGGCTTGCATGCCCGTCTCATGTCGCAGGCCTTGCGAAAACTGACTGGAATTATCAGCAAATCGAAAACGACTACCATTTTTATCAATCAAATACGGGAAAAAATCGGCGTCATGTTTGGGAACCCTGAAACTACAACCGGAGGACGAGCTTTAAAGTTTTATTCCTCAATCCGCTTGGAGGTTCGCAGAACAGAAGCGATCAAGCAAGGCAACGACACAATTGGAAATCGCACAAAAATTAAAGTCGTTAAAAATAAAATTGCACCGCCATTCAAACAGGGTGAGTTCGATATCATGTATGGTCTGGGGATTTCGCGCGAAGGCTGTATTGTTGATATCGGCTCTGATCTGAATATCATTGCCAAAAGCGGAGCATGGTATTCATATGGCGATAACCGTCTAGGACAAGGCCGCGAAAACGTAAAAGATTTTTTCAGACAAAACCCTGCGATAGCCAATGAAATTGAAGCGAAAATTCGCGAAACCGTATTATCCGGTACAACTAAGCTGGAAGGACCTATCGATGATACAGCGGAAGAAACCGGTAACTGATAAACAGACAGCGATTGAGGCCGCTGTTCGATCTTTAGCCTGCCGTGCACTCAGTGAACAAGAGATAGAGACAAAATTACGCAGACAAGACTTTCCGAGTGAAATCATTTGCGAAGTAATTTCCTATCTAAAAGAACGAAAATACCTTAATGATACAGCCCTTGCAAATTTAATATCTCAAAAGATGATTCAAGATGGAAAATATGGAGAAAACAAGATCGTATTTAAAATGCGTCAACGTGGTATCCCTGAGCCAATTATTCAGAAAACGATGCAAAATTTTGACCGAGCAACAGAATTATACTCAGCGATCGCAATCACACGAAAGAAATTTTCCGTCTTCAACGGTTCGGACAAGCCAAGAATCTACCGCTTTTTGGCCAATAAAGGCTTTTCCGGTACGTTAATCAGTCAGGTTCTTAACAGTCTAAAAAATGACCGCGAAAACGGGTAGCTTGACACTCGATTAAAAAACATTTACAATAAATATGGCGAATCATGTAATTATATGGTGTCTTTCAATGTAACCTTGGTAAAAAATGCTGACTGCTGAAGGGAGCATTCAGTGACTGGATTTTTTAAAGCCGAGTTAACGCTCGGCTTTACCCTTACCTGAATATGACTAAAAAAGGAGGTGAAAAAGATCGTTATAGAAATTATTTTAAGTGCTGGTATTGCAGCGTGCATTGGAGCTGGGATAGGCTATTGGATTCGCAAAAATATTGCTGAAGCTAAGATTGCCACAGCAGAAAATGCCGCTAAAAAAATACTTGAGGACGCCGAACGCAGCGGTGAAGCAAAAAAGAAAGAAGCGCTGCTGGAAGCAAAAGAAGAAATTCATCGTTTTCGCGGTGAACTGGAACGTGAAACAAAAGAACGCCGCAATGAACTACAGCGTTTAGAACGACGATTGCTGCAAAAAGAAGAAAATCTTGACCGCAAAATCGATTCTCTTGAGAAAAAGGAAGAATCTCTCAGCAGAAAAGAAACTGAATTAGATAAGAGTCAAGAAAAGATTCAAGATTTGTATGCAAAACAGCTTGCGGAACTAGAACGTTTGTCAGGCTTAACTTCTGAAGAAGCCCGAAAAGTACTGTTGGCAAATGTAGAACAAGAAATTAAGCATGAAACTGCAATTATGATTAAAGAGTTGGAGCAACAGGCAAAAGAAGAAGCGGACAAGAAAGCTCGCGAAATCATTTCACTGGCCATACAGCGCTGTGCTGCGGATCATGTTGCAGAAACAACCGTTTCTGTTGTCGCCTTACCTAATGATGAAATGAAAGGGCGTATTATTGGCCGCGAGGGCAGAAATATCCGTACATTAGAAACCCTTACCGGCATAGATCTTATTATTGATGATACTCCTGAAGCGGTTATTCTATCCGGATTTGATCCTGTACGTCGGGAAATAGCCAGGATTGCATTAGAAAAACTGATTTCCGATGGCCGTATCCATCCGGCAAGGATTGAAGAAATGGTTGAAAAAGCTCAAAAAGAAGTTGAGCAAAAAATCAAGGAAGCCGGCGAACAAGCCACTTTCGAAACAGGCGTTCACGGACTCCACCCTGAAATTATTAAATTACTAGGACGATTAAAATATCGTACCAGCTATGGGCAAAACGTACTGAAACATTCAGTGGAGGTAGCCCACTTAGCAGGTGTCATGGCTGCAGAACTAGGAGTAGATGTAATGCTTGCCAAACGGGCCGGTCTCTTACATGATCTTGGTAAAGCCGTCGACCACGAAGTAGAAGGACCACACGTTACAATCGGTGCTGATCTGGCCCGAAAATACCGTGAATCTTCTGAGGTGATCAATGCAATTGCCGCTCATCATGGAGACGAGGAAGCAACAACTGTCCAGGCTGTTTTAGTAGCGGCCGCGGATGCTGTATCAGCCGCTCGTCCGGGTGCACGCAGAGAGACACTGGAAAGTTATTTGAGACGCTTGACCAAACTGGAAGAAATTGCCGAATCTTTTGATGGCGTAGATAAATCCTTTGCTATCCAAGCTGGCCGCGAAATACGCATTATGGTCAAACCGGATAAAATCGATGACGTTGTTTCTATCCGATTAGCAAGAGATATTGTTAAGAAAATTGAAAGTGAACTGGAATATCCCGGGCAAATCAAAGTTACTGTTATACGTGAAACACGTGCTGTTGATTATGCAAAATAGATCTCGGCTATTACGCCCGCTTAAAACATCTTGTTTTAAGCGGGCGTTGCTGTCTCCTTATTTTCGTGTTACTATGAAATAGTGGAGTTTACTCCACCAGAATCGCTTTGCCCCGGCGTAAAGTCAAGTTTTCATGGTTTCATACCGAGGAACACATTTCACTATATCCAGGGGCAATCGATAAGGTAATAACCGAAAATTACCGTTTGGATTACCCGGATAAAAATGATGCGGAATTCAAAATACATATTTACCAGCAATGGGGAAGGAAGGCAATAATCGAATGAATAAGTTTTCGGTTGACGATTTATTAAAGCGAGCCTTGATCGAAGATATCGGCCTGGGCGATATTACAAGCGAGACAATTTTCACAGAAAACCATACATCAAAAGGTTATCTTTTAGCAAAACAAGATATGACTGTAGCTGGTAAAGAAGTTTTTTTACGGGTATTTTCATTACTTGATGAGAATGTTAAAATTGTGTTTCAATGTAACGATGGAGACCGGGTAAAAACTGGTCAAAAATTCGCCCATCTTCAAGGACCAACCCGATCTTTGCTTACTGGTGAAAGAGTTGCTTTGAATTTTTTACAACGATTAAGCGGCATAGCGACCGAAACCAGTCGGTACGTAGATGCCTGTGGAAAACACAAAACTGTAATTGCCGATACCCGCAAAACAACGCCCGGACTTCGTATTTTGGAAAAATATGCGGTTACCGTTGGCGGAGGCAAGAATCATCGTTATGGATTAGATGCAATGGTTTTAATCAAAGATAATCACATTAAAGCTGCCGGAGGCATTTTACCGGCCGTAACAAAAGTACGCAGCAGGATATCGCCTTTTATTAAAATTGAAGTGGAAACCGAGACCCTCAATCAAGTTCAGAACGCATTGGAAGCAAAAGCAGATGTAATTATGCTTGATAATATGTCTTTACCTATGATACAAGAGGCTGTAAAGCTGATTAATCATCAAGCATTAGTCGAAGTGTCCGGAAATGTAACTCTAGAACGGATCCACGAATTGGCAATGACAGGCGTTGATATTATTTCCAGCGGCGCACTTACCCATTCCGTTAAAGCAGCTGACATAAGTATGAAAATGGAAGAAAGCTAAGAGGACTCTCAGCAGCCTTTCAATTACACCTCATATGGTGTATAATCGCACTATAACATTAGACATGTATTGGATGGTGAATGATATGCCGAAATTTATTCAAGATAACGAACAAGTTGCTGACGGAGTTAACTTGCTGATTTCTATTTTGATCCGATATCCGGAAATTACTACGATAAGCTTTGATCCGGAGACTCACACTTTAAAACAAACTTTTATGCTATCCGGCATACCATTAGAAGAAGAATTTTTAAAGGCGCGTAAAATGCTGCTCGACAGTATCGCGGTTTATCATTGCATTGAGGGAATAACAGACAAAAATGTTGACATTCACTTAAGCACTTACGAAAATGTTGCCATGCTCCATATTATTCGTGATATACGGACTCTGACAAAAGGTGAAATTGCATTGACAATCTCTCTGTTGAAGGAACAATTCCGAGCTTCATTAATTGTTGATGCCGGTGAAACGATGTTGGACGAAGAGTTATTCTTACAAGAGGAACTGATTGATAACATGCTGAACAATGCTACCAGGAGTTGCTCTGGCCGCCGACTTGTCGGCATCCGTGAGGATGGACGTGTAATCGTATTTAATAAATAGTGCAACCACTATTCGGCACTATTGATGGAGGTTTATTTTGAAAATATTAATGATCGGCGATATTTGCGGCCGAGCTGGCCGACAGACGGCCGGTCATTTTATTCCCCTGTTAAAGAAACGTTATAAAATCGACGTAGTCATTGCCAACGGAGAAAATGCAGCCGGTGGAACTGGAATTACGGAGCCCATTTATTCTGATTTGTTATCAATAGGGATTGACGTGATCACTAGCGGAAACCATGTGTGGGATAAAAAGGAAATTTTTTCTTTTATTGATTCTGCAGATCGACTGATCCGCCCCGCTAATTATCCACCTGGGACACCAGGCCAGGGCCATCATTTATTTAAAATGAATGGGATTACTTTGGCCATCATAAATTTAGCAGGTCGAACTTTTATGCCTCCCGTTGACTGTCCATTTCGAACCATTGATACCCTTTTAGAACATCTTCGCGATCAAGCCGACGCATTTATCATTGATTTTCATGCAGAAGCAACTTCGGAAAAAATGGCCTTAGCATGGCATCTCGACGGGAAAATTTCTTGTCTGGCAGGTACTCACACCCACATTCAAACGGCGGATGAACGTCTATTACCTGCCGGTACAGCATACATTACTGACGTGGGGATGGTTGGCCCCTGGAATTCCATTTTAGGCGTGGATAAAGACCTTGTCATTCAAAAATTCGTTACCGGTTTGCCGGTGAAATTTTCTTTGGCTCATGGTCCCAATATCTTTAATGCATTACTTATTGATATCGATGAGTTCTCCAAAAAAGGTACAAGTATTTTACGTATAAATGAGCAAATAAATGCATAATTGCAAATTGTTTTATTTTCTTTGATTACAAAAAAGGAATTATCTGGTGAATAACGAATTAGTACTTACATAGCAGGTGTAATTCCAGCTTAATTGAAATAAAGGAGGGTACTAGTCGTTATGGATGTGTTAAAAGTATCAGCAAAATCTAATCCTAATTCTGTAGCAGGTGCGTTAGCGGGAGTTTTAAGAGAACGCGGCAACGCCGAAATGCAAGCGATTGGAGCAGGAGCGCTCAATCAAGCCGTAAAAGCGGTTGCAATTGCCAGAGGTTTTGTAGCCCCTCATGGAGTAGATTTAATCTGTATCCCTGCTTTTACTGACATAATGATTGATGGGGAAGAACGAACGGCCATCAAACTGATCGTTGAGCCTCGTTAGCCAATAAAGCATGAGAAAAAAACCTGTTTATATCAATGAACAGGTTTTTCTTGTTTATGCAGAAAGTTTTCAGATATAATGTTACTATAAACTAAGCCTTGTTGCAGGTAAGTGATCACTTCATCTGCTGTAAGGAGAAAATTTACCAACCGACAGTGATAAGATTGGAAGTGAAATCGTGCAAATTACATTTACACAAGATTCCTGTTTGACCATCCCTTGTGATGTTCTTATTTTACCCATTTTTGAAGATGAAACCATACTACACCCGTTTTTTTCGGAAATTGATGAATTACTGAACGGTCATGTCAGCAGCATAATTAAAAGAGCTCCTGATTGTTCGAGTTTTGGTCATCTATTGCCTCTTTATACCTTAGGCAAGATGACTCCTCAAGTGGTGCTTCTTGCTGGTTCAGGAAAAGCAAAAGAACTTACTCTCGATAAAATTCGTTCATTAAGTGCTATTGTCATGCGTAAAATCGTCGACTTACATTATCATTCCGCCATGCCATTATTTTTTTCTTTTGAAAAGATCAATAGCGAATTCCGACTGGAAAAAATCGTACAAGCAGTGATAGAAGGAACCATCTTAGGAACATACGAATTCAATTACTACAAAACAGAACCGCAGAAACTTGTTTCTCTCACTACGATTTACTTTGCCTATTCTGATGCTCTGCAACATGAAACATTGCTGCAAAGCGCAAATAAAGCGGTAATAATCGCTAACGCGGTAAATAATACCCGGAATCTAGTAAATCATCCGCCTCAGTATATGACCCCGTCACGAATGGCACAGTATGCTGAGCACCTCGCCGCTCAATATCATTTTGACAGTCAAATTCTTGATCAAGACCAAATGAAGGCTGAACAAATGCATGCATTGTTAGCCGTAGCCAGGGGAAGCAGCGAGCCCCCAAAAATGATTATTCTTACTTACAAAGGAGATCCCGATAGTTCGGAACTTACCGCATTGATTGGTAAGGGCATTACGTTTGACAGCGGAGGAATATCAATCAAACCTTCTGAAAACATGTGCGAAATGAAAGATGATATGGCGGGCGGTGCTGCTGTACTGGGAGCAATGGAAGCAATCGGTCAACTTCGTCCGAAAACCAACGTAATCGCTGTGATCCCTTGTACAGAAAATATGCCCTCCGGAAATGCACTCAAGCCTGGTGATGTAATTTCATCCCAAAAAGGCAGTACAATTGAAATCATCAGCACAGATGCCGAAGGACGACTTATTTTGGCAGATGCTGTGAATCATGCAATAAAACTTGGAGTTACCCGAATTATTGATGTCGCTACATTAACCGGCGCTTGTATTACCGCACTTGGCAATGTAGCATCCGGAGTATTGACCAATAATGAAGCATGGTGGGAGATGCTAAAATCTGCATCTTTGTCGACGGGAGAAAAGATGTGGCGATTACCACTTTTTGAAGAATATAAGGAACAAATTAAAAGTGATATTGCTGATCTAAAAAACACGGGCGGCCGACCGGCTGGCACAATTACTGCAGGTTTATTCATTGCACATTTTGCTGCTAATACTCCATGGCTTCATATTGATATTGCAGGAACTGCAAATTCGGATAAAGAAAACGGATATAACGTTAAGGGCGCATCGGGCGTCGGAGTTCGTACTTTGGTAGAACTCATCCAAAGGTTGGCGCATGTACATGGCATCTGATCTGCATATTCATACTGATGCCTCTGATGGCATGTTGGCTCCCCAGATGATTGTGGACATGGCCATACAAGCCGGTCTTTCCCACATCGCAATTACGGATCATGATACAATAGACGGGATTCAAGCCATTTATCAGGGCGATAACAAAGACTATCACGGTTTGACTGTAATCCCCGGCATTGAATTCAGTACGGATATGCCCCAACGAGAAATCCATATTCTCGGTTATTACATTGATATAAAAAACCCTATTTTACGAAAACAATTGCAGGTTCTGCATGTGAACCGTCGTGACCGGGCCAGAAAAATGGTTTTAAAAGTTGCCGCGTTAGGCTATGATATTCACTATGATGAAGTTCTTGCAGTTGCCGGTGAAAAATCAACCATCGGCAGACCGCATATAGCCAGAGTTTTAGTCGAAAAAAACTATTTTCCTTCTATCAGTTCCGTATTCGACGTCTTGCTGGAACAAAATCGGCCTGGTTATGTACCTCATTATAAACTTTCCGTTGCACAAATCATCACTTTAATTCACCAAGCCAACGGTATCCCGGTGTTAGCCCATCCAGGCCTGATTGCCGATGACTCAGTAGTGCTCGATATGATTCACTCCGGTGTTCAAGGTCTTGAAGTATATCACCCGTCACATACAAAATCCCAAACAAAAGAATATTTAAACCTCGCTGAAAAATATCATTTGGCAATTACCGGCGGGTCTGATTTTCATGCTACGCCTGACCGTTTTCCTGAGAAATTGGGAATATTCACCATCCCTGACGAATTGGTTTTGAATTTACAGCGCTTGTCCATGATTGGAAGAGGTGGTTGTTTTTAATGGGTGCTAAGGAGGAATGAGCTCGTGGAAGTCATCGCATTTGTAGGCCCGAGCGGTACAGGCAAAAGCCATCGAGCTCTTGTTGTTGCGCATGAACATAATATCGACACAATCATTGATGATGGTCTTCTAATTAAAGACAGTAAAATCATCGCCGGCCATTCAGCAAAAAAAGAACCGAGTAAAATTAAGGCTGTGCGTAGAGCCATTTTCATGGAACCTGAACATGCAGAAGAAGTACAAAAAGTGATTGAAGAAGTTCACCCAGATAAAATCCTTATACTCGGCACATCTGAAAATATGGTCAGGAAAATCGTCGCTACACTCAACTTACCGCCTGTGTCTCAATTTATTCACATTGAAGATATTGCGACGAAAGCTGAAATAGCGAAAGCCAGAGACAGTCGATTAAAAGACGGCAAGCATGTTATCCCGGTACCTACCGTTGAACTAAAGCCTCATTTTTCTGGCTACCTCATTGATCCTTTGGAAATATTTTTTAAAAAACCACAAACCAAACGCCGAAGATTAGGAGAAAAATCTATTATCCGTCCAATCTTTAGCTATTATGGTAAATTATTGATGTCTGATTCTGCTATTGCTACAATTGTGAACTTAGTTGCAACAGAAGATCCTTTATTAACGAAAACTGCGCAAATTGTTATTAAAAATTCAAACGACGCAGAAAAAGGAATTTCGATATCTCTGGATGTAACTATAAAATATGGAGTTTCATTATGGGAGGTTCTTCACCATGCTCAAGAGCGGATCAAAAATATGGTCGAGTATATGACCGGAATGACTGTAAAAGAAGTAAATATTGAAGTAAAACGTTTGAGCATCGAATAACTTTTCTACACATTGATCAAAAACAACATAGAAATTTCTGGTAATAACCACACATCAAACGGCAAATGCAAGGAGAAATAAAATGGGTAAAAAGAGCAAACTGACAATCGGCGGTTTTTTCGCCGGCATATTAAGCGGTCTTCTAGGAGTTGGCGGGGGCATTATCATGGTTCCTATTATGATATCCTATTTTAATTTAAGCCAACACCAAGCACATGCCACTTCACTTGCAGTCATTGTGCCAACAGCAATCGCGAGCAGTATCATTTATGGATTTCACGGGCAACTTGACATGTCAGTTGCAATGAACTTGGCGATCGGCAGTATCATTGGGGCCGCCATTGGCGCAAAAACAATGAAAAAAATCCCTGCAGCTCAATTAAAACGCATGTTCGGAGTTTTGCTTGTATTAGTTGGAATAAGGATGATAAGTCTATGATAATGATAATATTGACATTATTCAGCGGCCTTTGCGCCGGGGTTTTAAGCGGATTGTTGGGAGTTGGCGGCGGAATTGTTCTCGTTCCTGTTATGGTTTTTATCCTGGGTTTGACACAACATACAGCACAGGGAATTTCACTTTTAGTTATTATCCCGACAGCATTATCAGGCGCATATCATCTTCATAAAGAAAAACTTATCAATTATCAAGCAGCCTTTTACTTAGCTCTTGGGGCCATATCCGGCACGCTGATTAGTTCTAATTTTGTACAGATGGTACCAGCAAAATATTTGCAGGAAATTTTTGGTATTTTTATCATTTTCACCGGGATAAAAATGATTTTTGCAAAAACAAAGAAATAATTTACTTCGAATTACAGACTGTAATTCCCGACTCAAAAGGACAGGGTCTTTAGGACGTGAAAACGATAAAACCACCAATAACAGGAGCCCGGCTCGTATCAGGGCTCCTGTTATTGTTTAACCGAACAATGTAGGATATAATTAAATAGGTTAAATGCAAGCTCCAAGCGGATTGATGCTAACAATAGAAAATGTAACGTTATCATAAAGAGGAGTGCTCAAAAATAATGACCGAATGCGCCCAACAGAGGAATAAAGAAAAAAACTATTATATCATTTCGTATGGCTGTCAAATGAATCAATATGATTCAGAGTGTCTTGCCGGCCAGCTAGGCGCTGCCGGCTATTTGTGCACAGAAGATCCTGAAAAAGCCGATATTATCTTAATCAATACCTGTTGCGTCAGGGAAAGTGCTGAAAAAAAAATTTATGGCAAGATCGGTGAATTTAAACGTCTAAAGACCGCTAACCCCAGTCTGATCATCGGGATTGCCGGCTGTATGGCCCAAAAAGATCAAGCCGCTATTTTTAAAAAAGCTCCCCATGTTGACATCGTTCTAGGAACTCATAATATAAACCAGCTTTTAGACCTTGTGCAGGAAAAACAATCTCACAATGAGAAAATTCTGGCTGTTGACAATGCAGTCAAACGGAGCACCTTGGATATTCCTGCAGCAAGAAACGGTCAAATATCGGCTTGGGTACCGATTATGTATGGGTGCAATAATTTTTGCACATATTGTATTGTTCCTTATGTACGAGGTCGTGAACAGAGTCGCCCTGCAGACGATATTTTAAAAGAAATGAAAGAATTAGCGCAGCGCGGCTTTAAAGAAGTCACTTTATTAGGTCAAAACGTAAATTCGTATGGCAAGGATGCCGGCTCCTCAACTGATTTCGCTGACCTTCTATCTGTTATTGACAAGGAAAGTGGCATTGAACGGATCCGCTACATGACCTCTCATCCACGTGATATCAATGATAAGGTGCTTAGTGCGATAAAGGAAAGTCGCCACATATGCGAACATTTTCATTTGCCGGTTCAATCCGGAAGCAATGCGATCCTCAAAGCCATGAACCGCGGTTATACTACGGAAGAATACCGTAGTTTAATTCATAAAATACGGACTATTTTCCCCGATTCTGCATTAACTACGGATCTCATTGTAGGCTTTCCCGGTGAAACGGATGAACTCTTTGAGGAAACACTGCAATTTGTCAATTCTATCCGTTTTGATGCCTCATACACCTTTTTGTATTCACCTCGTTCAGGAACTCCGGCAGCAACAATGTCAGCACAAGTTCCTGAAAAAATTAAAAAAGAGCGATTAAATCGATTAATGCTCGTTCAAAATGATATTAGTCTGGATATCAACAAAAAGTTAGAAGGTTCCTGTCTGGAAGTTTTAGTAGAAGGACCCAGTAAAAATGACCAAGATACAGTAACCGGAAGAACCAGAACCAACAAAATTGTTCTTTGGAAGAAAACCGGTCAAGACATACCGGGTAGTTTAGCGCACATAATCATTACTCATGCGCAAACATGGGTTCTCAAAGGCGAGAGGTGTTAGCCTATGTCTGTAACTTACACTCCAATGATGGATCAATACCGCACTATAAAAAAACAACACCCGAACGAAATTCTTTTTTTTCGACTCGGTGATTTTTATGAAATGTTTTTTGATGATGCCGAACTGGCGTCTCGTGAGCTCGAAATCACATTGACTTCCAGAGAAGGCGGGCAAAACATCCGCGTCCCGATGTGTGGCATTCCTTACCATGCGGCGGAAAACTATCTTGCACGTTTGATTGCAAAAGGTTATAAAGTGGCAATCTGCGAGCAAGTAGAAGATCCAAAGCAAGCGAAAGGGATCGTCCGAAGAGAAGTCACCAAGATCATTACCCCCGGAACCGTTCTTTCTGAAGCGCTGTTGCCTTCTGGCAGCAACAATTATCTTGCTTTGTTATTGGAAGACGATGATGTTCTTTATTTGGTTGCTGTAGACATTTCAACTGGAGAATGTGAATGGGCGGCTTTTAATGGGGGAACCCGTTTAGAGGCAATGTTCGATCATCTTTACCGATTAATGCCTTCCGAACTGGTATTAACAGGTAAAATAGATCAATTGCCTGTTCTTAATTCGTTTCTGGCCAACCGAATTTCCCAGTGCATACAAACTACTTTAATGATCGATGATTTCAACCTGATCCACTCATTGCCATCACAGCACTTCAGTCCAGATGATTTACCGCCCGGCAACGCGTCTCTGACGGCAATTTCATGTCTCTTGTACTATTTGCACCAAACAATGAAATGTGATCTTTCACACATTAACCGTTTAACTCAATACAATGCTGCAGATCATTTGATTATTGATACCGCTACGCTGCGCAATTTGGAAATAACCCGTAATATCCGGGATGGAAGTAAGAAAGGAACCCTTTTATCCGTTCTTGATTTTACAAAAACAGCCATGGGCGGTCGGTTATTAAAAAATTGGCTGGAATATCCTTTGTTTAAAATTCCAACAATTATTAATCGCCAAGACGCTGTAGCTGAGCTAATTGAAAAGCCGGCAATGAAAATATGCTTGCAGGAAAAGCTAGCAGTTATTTACGACTTTGAACGCATTATGACCCGAATTGAGGTTGGAACCGCCAACGCTCGAGATCTAATCGCATTGCATGCGTCCTTATCCACCTTGCCGGAAATCAAGCAAATTCTCCAAACTGCCAATTCAAGCATCCTTAACAACACCGGACTGTCTCTGCAAACACATAACGATACAGTTAATCTAATTCAGTCGGCTATTGCTGAAAACCCGCCTTTATCAGTTCGCGATGGGGGCATGATCAAAACAGGTTATGACCTGGAACTTGATGAATTGCGCAATATTGCTCGTGACAGTAAACAGTGGGTGCAAGACATGGAAACGAGGGAACGTGAAGCTACTGGAATAAAGTCTTTAAAAATTGGTTATAACAAGGTATTCGGATATTATATTGAAATAACCAACAGTAATATTGCATCCGCTCCAATGACTTATGTTCGTAAACAGACATTGGCGAATGCCGAACGGTATATCACTCCCGAACTAAAAGAATTTGAGACAAAAATTTTGGGTGCTCAGGAAAAAATTGTAAACATCGAGTATTATCTATTTACCACAATCCGTGACTATGTAAAGAAAAACATTTCCCTAATTCAGCAAACAGCACGTCAAATTGCTCAAATTGATTGTTTAGTCAGTCTTGCTGAAGCAGCTGCCCGCTATAGTTACAGTCGCCCTGTAATTCATAATAATAATCGGGAGATTCTAATTCGCGATGGACGTCATCCTGTGGTAGAACGACTGTTAGTCCGCGAAATGTTTGTTCCGAATGATACCTTGCTCGATCACCGTGAAAATGAAATTATCGTGATCACCGGACCTAATATGGCCGGGAAATCCACTTACATGCGGCAAGTGGCTTTATTAACTCTTCTTGCGCAAACCGGCAGCTTTATTCCGGCCCGTGAAGCCAAAATTTATCCGGTTGATCGAATTTTTACCAGGGTTGGAGCCAGCGATGATTTGGCAACCGGCCAAAGTACCTTTATGGTCGAAATGACGGAAGTTGCCCATATTTTGAAACATGCGACAACGAACAGTTTGATCATATTAGACGAGATCGGCCGTGGAACAAGTACTTTTGATGGAATGAGCATCGCGCGCGCTGTAATCGAATACATAAAGGAAAAAATTAAAGCAAAAACTCTATTTGCCACTCATTATCATGAACTTACGGAATTGGCCAATATTTCAAAAGGAATTGTCAATTATTCCGTTGCTGTTAAAGAACGCGGCAATGATATCGTCTTTTTACGGCGTATCATTCCCGGAGGAGCCGATAAAAGCTATGGAATTCATGTTGCCCAGCTAGCCGGTTTACCAAAAAAAATCATTGAACGGTCACAAGATTTTCTCAGCAGCTTGGAAAACACTTCGGCGAATCAGCCGCAACCCGCGAAAATTGACGCCGCCCAGACGCTCAAACCGGTTTCCTTATTTAGTAATTCATTAGCGGATGACCTAAGTAAGTTGGACGTCATGACCATTACTCCTTTAGAAGCTCTTAATTTACTTTTCAAACTTCATAATCAAGCCAAACAGGAGATGGGACAATTATGAATCATTCACCGCGTGTGCATATTTTGGATGAAAACACAGCAAATAAAATAGCTGCCGGTGAAGTTGTAGAAAGGCCGGCTTCCATTGTTAAGGAATTAGTTGAAAATTCATTGGATGCTGCCAGCCGGAATATTGAAATCGAGATTGCCGCGGGCGGCATAGAATACATACGTGTTACTGATGATGGTTTTGGCATGAGCCGTCAGGATGCCGAATTAGCGGTTCTTCGACATGCAACCAGCAAAATTAGTTCAGCTGAAGATTTACAGGATATTCAATCACTTGGTTTTCGTGGCGAGGCTTTACCCAGCATAGCCGCGGTTGCTGAATTATCGTTAACAACCAGGCGTCCTGAACAAAATTTTGCAACTTGTTTAAAGATCAACGGTGGTGTTGTTATGGATATTTTTGAAACTGGCGCCGGTCTTGGAACGACCGTGACAGTCTCTAATCTCTTTTTTAACACACCAGCCCGCCGAAAATTTTTAAAAACTCCGCAAGGAGAAAGCAGCCACATTCACGATATCGTTGCTAAATTGGCTTTATCTCATCCGGCCGTTTCCTTTAAGCTCGTTCATAATCAAAAACTCGTTTTGGCAACACCGGGAAATGAACAGCTAATAGATACCCTTACCGCGTTATATGGACAAAAAGCAACACCTGATCTTCTCCCTCTGAACTATACAGTAGATGGTATTTCCATAACCGGCTATGTCAGTAAACCAACTTTATTGAAAAGCAGCCGGCAATGGCAAACTTTCATTGTGAATGGCCGGGTTGTCAACAGCCGGATGATATCCAAAGCACTGGACAACGCTTATCATTCCCTGCTGCCCAAGAGCGGTTATCCTTTGTCCGTCGTTTTTGTATCAATCCCAGCCGACATTGTAGATGTGAATGTTCATCCGCAAAAAAGCGAAGTAAAATTCAGCGATGAACAAAAAATATTTCGCGCAGTTTATAAATCAATCATAGCAGTGCTGGAAGAACCGCAATCATTGGATCAAATTGCAACACCTGCACCGGTTCTTTGGCCGCAAAAGCCCCAGCAACCGACTCTGTGGAACGAACGGACGCCTTCTTTCGAACCAAAGTTTGAACCAAAACCATTGCAAACTCCCGGATCATTTATATCTGCAATGGAGAGTGTGCAAAAAGATGACGTTTTTCGAATGGATCCAAGGATTGCTAGTCCGTCCAAACCAACGGTCAGCTTGCATCCGCTTGGTCAAATCGCCGCCTGTTATATTGTCGCACAGGGGGCAGACGGGTTATATTTAATTGATCAGCATGCCGCTCATGAACGAATCCTTTATGACCGTTTCAGCCATCACAGTAAGGAAATTCCTTCCCAACAACTTTTAATCCCGCTATACCTTGAATTTGATCAACAGGAAATCGACCTAATTCTTCAATACCAGGAACCTTTTCGTGATCTTGGATTTATTCTTGATCCGGTTGGTCCGCTCACACTTCGTTTGTTGGAAATCCCTGCGGACTTGCCTACAGCGGAAGCCGAAGCAGTTGTGCGGGAAACTCTTACTTTTATTCAAAATACTACACAGCCCACCGCTCAAGGCCTTCGTCACGCCTGTCTTCAAACTGCCTCTTGCCGCGCTGCGATAAAAGCCGGTGAGACATTGAATATGAGACAAATACAAGCGTTAATGGAAGAATTGTGTGCCGCAAATCTTCCTTATACGTGCCCACACGGACGTCCTGCCGTTATCCGGTTTACGGAAAATGATCTGGCCAAACTATTTAAACGCACATAATGCGCAGCAGTCTAAATTCCCTGATAAAAGTTTGAAGATGATAGACTATGTAAAGAAGAACTCATACAGGTGATAACATATGAATTGTATCGTAACAACAATACGTAAACAATCCACGGCAGCGGAATCGTTGGCTCATAGAGCAGCCGCCATCCTGCAAGTTCCTTATATAAAACGTGATGGTATGGGAATCGATGCCCTTCGATGCCGTTTCGGCATTGATACTGTCATTGTTGCCACACAAACCCACCCGATTGCATCAACGTCTAACGGCGATTATTTTTTTCATCTGAGTATGGCGGAACTGCGAATTAATAAATTACTGAATGCCGAAAGTGATCATATGATCTCCGCCATGAACTTGCAGACTGGTCAATCCGTATTAGACTGTACATTGGGTATGGGAACAGATGCCATCGTTGCCAGTTATGTTGCCGGGAGCGAAGGACGAGTCGTGGGGCTTGAAGCTTCCGCTATTATTTCGTTAATTACTTCCTGGGGATTACAAAACTTTATGGATCCAGATGTTTCACCAAAAATTCTTGCCGCTTTACGGCAAATCACTGTTCAACAAACGGATTATTTTTCTTATTTAAAATCTATGCCCGACGATAGCTTTGACGTCGTATATTTTGATCCGATGTTCCGCCGCCCGGTCGCAAACAGTATCACTCTTAAACCATTGCGCGAACTCGCCAATAATGAAGCTTTAAAACCAGAAGTACTCACTGAAGCTTGCCGCGTCGCCTCACATAGAGTCGTAATCAAAGAAACGAGTGGCAGCCTCGAATTCAACCGCTTAGGAATCACTCATATCACAGGAGGAAAATACAGCAGTATTCAATACGGCGTGATTCATACAGGGGGAACAGCATGGAAAAACTGATCGTAATCATTGGTCCAACTGCAGTAGGCAAAACTCGTCTCAGCATCGACTTAGCCCATCGACTAAATACCGAAATCATTTCCGGCGATTCCATGCAGATTTATTCCGGCATGAACATTGGTACTGCAAAAGCAAGTCGTACAGAACAAGAGGGAATACCTCATCATCTTATTGATATTATTCCACCTACCGGAGATTTCAGTGTTGTCGACTTCCAAAACCTTGCCGCCAAACAAATTACAGATCTGAATCAACAAAATAAGATCCCGATCCTGTGCGGAGGAACAGGACTTTATATCAAAGCTTTGCTGGAGGGGTACATTTTTCACCCTGCGCCGGGAAATGACCCTGAACGGAAAAGAATGGAAGCGGAAGCAGAAATATACGGAAATCAATACCTGCATGATCGCTTAGCCGCGGTAGCACCGCATATAGCCAGTCAATTGCACCCGAATGATCGTAACCGTATTATTCGGGCACTTGAGACCCATGCACAACCTGGTGAGAAACTATTGACAGGCAAAAAGACTGTTGATGGGAACTTAATGTACGAAGCTGCGGTGATTGGTTTAATGATGGAACGCCATACCCTCTATGAGCGGATCAATCAGAGGGTCGACCAGATGGTACATCATGGATTACTGGATGAAGTATCCGATTTGCTGGCATCCGGAGTTTCTCCGGATGCACAGTCAATGCAGGCGATTGGCTATAAGGAGATTGTCGCCCATTTGCAAGGCAAAACCGATTTGGATACTGCAATTTCGCGAATCAAACAATCCACAAGGCATTTCGCCAAACGACAAATAACCTGGTACAAAAAAATGTCTTACATTCAATGGTTCCAAATTGAGCATTTTGCTGATTACGGCCAATTATTGGAAGCAGTTTACAGGTCCATAGCAGGAAAGTTTCATTTTAAGTAGAATGTTACTAAGTAACAAACCGCGAGGGAGGATTGCTTCATGACTACCAATAAAACTATTAATTTGCAAGATAGTTTTTTGAATCAAGTTCGAAAAGAAAATGTGCCTGTCATCATTTATCTGGTTAATGGTTTTCAACTTCGTGGATCAGTGCGTGGCTTTGATAACTTTACAGTAATTATCGAGAACGATAACAAGCAGCAGCTTGTTTATAAACACGCTATTTCTACGATCACGCCGTTTCATGGCAATCCGGCACACAGAGAAAAGCGCGAAGAATTAAAACCAGCAGAGTAAATGCTGTCCACCCGCTATGCGGGTGGTTTTACTTCGTGCCACAGAAAGTATAATAGAAGAGGAGGCGGCCAAGGAAAATGTCTAATGCAGCCTTGGTGGTTTTCAGCGGGGGACAAGACAGCACGACTTGTCTGTTTTGGGCTATGAAAAAGTTTACGAACGTTGAAGCAATCACATTTCATTACAATCAACGTCACAAGTCAGAAATAGAATGCGCAAACTTAATTGCTCAGAAATGGAATATTCCCCATAAAGTATTGGATATGGGTTTGTTAAGCCAATTGGCTCCAAATGCACTCACAAGAAACGATATTGAAATCCGGGCGGGAGAAGCTGGCGCATTGCCATCAACGTTTGTTGATGGGCGCAATCTATTATTCCTGTCTTTTGCAGCAATTGCAGCAAAACAGAAAGGCATACGCCATCTTGTTACTGGCGTATGCGAGACAGACTTTAGCGGTTATCCCGACTGCCGGGATATTTTTATCAAATCCTTAAATGTCACATTAAATTTGGCTATGGATTATCCCTTTGTCATCCATACGCCGTTGATGTGGCTTGACAAAGCAGATACATGGGAACTTGCCGATCAATTGGGCGAATTAGAGTACATTCGCCAACACACATTAACATGTTACAATGGCATTCCCGGGGAGGGGTGCGGTCAATGCCCGGCATGCAAATTACGAAATGCAGGTCTTATAAAATACATGGAAAGACGGGGAAAAACTTGAATGGAAGACCATGTTGTAAATTATCCGGTCCTTGAAATATTCACCAGTCTTCAAGGCGAAGGATTCCATATGGGCAAGGGAGCAACGTTCATCCGCCTTGCCGGATGCAATTTGCGCTGCAGTTGGTGCGACACGCAAGCTGCTCTTGATATTGCTCAAGCTGTCGAAATGAACGCAAAAGAAATTGTATTCGCGTATAAAATACCGCATCACCATGTTGTCATTACCGGCGGAGAGCCCACTATGTATAATCTAAAACCCCTTGTCCGCGAGTTGCATAAATTAGGAAAATATGTCGCTATTGAAACCAATGGAACGAACCCTGTTCCGCCCGAATGGGGGATTGATTGGATTACTGTTTCACCAAAACCCCAAAGCAATTACACTCTGCAATGCAAGGCGAATGAATTAAAATATATTGTGGACGACAATTTTGATATTGCCTGTATTGCCACGAACGCCGTTGACGAAGGCCTGACATTCCTCCAAGTCGAAAGCGGGCGTCCTGAATCCTTACAAAAAGCATTTAATTTAATCAATCAGTTTCCGGAAAAGCGACTGCGTCTAGGAGTGCAACTGCATAAAATACTTGGTTTGCGATAAGTAAACATTGACTTGTATGCGTAGACAAACAAATCATAGTGAGGTGAAAATTATGGTTAAAAGGACCTCGTTAACAGTATCTATTCTGTTTTACATCCTTTTCATCAGCATGCAAATCTGTTCCGCCGCTACCCCGCAGCGAGTGGCAATACTGCCTGTATCTTTTACGCACAGCCATCGCGATGTAGAGGTAGAAACTGTGATCGCTAAAGCCTTATCCAATAAATTTCACACACCTTTAGCCAAAATTGTTCCTATCTTTGATATTATCCCTGCGAATGAAATTGATGCCGCAATGTTAGACGAAGCAACCGGTAAAAACTTTAAATTAAATAAAACTCTTTTCCAGAACATCTCTGAAAAAACAAATGCTGATATTGTAATTGGCGCCGAGGTAACGCAGTTATGGTCTATTCTCCTCAGAACTTGGGACGGAGAAGTGATCCAAAGAACGGAATTAAGCATCAAAATACTTTGCTACCACAAAGCAAGTGGAAAATTCACGGAACAAAAAGATTACGATTCGTATAGCGGGCATGAAAGCCTGTGGGGGCAGCCAGATTACATGGCCGATCAAATGATGTATAAATTATTGAATAAAATACCGGATTATTCTGGCCTTACGGCAAAACAAAATAATTAACCATAGTCAAAGTAAAGCATTATTTTACCCAGGAGGTTTTTAAAATGAATGATGTGCTATTAAAGGCAACTGTTCCTGGCATAAGAGCATTTGCCGCAATTACAACCAATCTCGTTGAAGATGCCCGTCAGCGTCACAATTGTTATCCAACGGCAATTGCCGCCTTGGGGCGAACAATGACTGGTGCTCTTTTACTGGCTGCGAATTTAAAAACCGAGGAAAGTATTACCATTCGTGTAACTGGCGATGGTCCTCTGGAAGAGATTGTTGTCGATGCTGACAATCATGGAAATGTCAGGGGCTACGTAAATAATCCTCAAACTCACTTGCCGCTAAAAAACGAAAAATTAGATGTTGGCGGCGCTATCGGCAAAGGTCACATCCATGTGACCCGTTTTACCGGTTTAAAAGCTCCATTTACAGGAAGCATAGAACTTGTCAGCGGGGAAATCGCGGAAGACATCGCACAGTATCTCCTTTTCTCAGAACAAACGCCATCTACTATCATCCTGGGAGTGAAAGTGCAACCTGATCTTACCGTCACTGCTGCCGGAGGCATGCTAATACAAGCTTTGCCTGACGCTGAGGAAGAAATTATAGAAAAAATTGAAAATAACATTTCTCAGTTGCCATCTATCACAGCAATGCTGGAGGCAGGACTCGATGCACAAGGAATGATCGAAAAAGCTTTTGCCGGTTTGCCTATTTTGTACGGTGGAGAGACTCCTCTCAAATTTCAATGCCGATGCAGTCGGGATCGGGTTGAAAAAATGCTGATTAGTCTTGGAGAAGAAGAATTAATCAATCTCTTGAATGAACAAAAAGCAGAAATAAAGTGCCATTTTTGCAGTCAATTTTACCATTTTAATCAAAATGAATTGGATGCTTTACTACAAGAAGTAAGGCGTATGCAAAAAACATTGTAAAGATGATTTAGAACTTGCGGCTCACTTGAATTTCGCAGGAAAGGGTGTGATCATTTTTGTCGGAAATATGCGGTGATTTAGATGGATTAAAAAAAATTATCAAACAAGAATTAGAAGGATTATACCTTTTTTCTATTCCATATGGCCAAACAGCAACAGAAGAATTACTGACTGCTATGGCAAAAATAACCGGAGCTCTGGGGCGTGAAATAGCTGTTTACATCAATCGCCGCGGACAAATTATCCAAGTTGCCGTCGGTGATACACGCACAGTAACTCTTCCTCTTGCAGAAGGCCGGCGATCTGCAAGCCGCTTAAGCGGCATACGCTGTATTCACACCCATCCGCAAACGAGCAGCCAGTTGAGCAATGTTGATATCGCTACCTTAAAAAGCCTGCGTCTTGATTTAATGGCTGCAATGAGTGTTAGCTCTGATGGAACTATAGAAGAAATCACTATTGGATTTGTCGCTGGATTTAGCAACGAAGAGTTGGAGACGCAAACGGCTGGGCCGCTTCCGATGAGTGAATTCATCAATATTGATCTTAATTATCTGCTTTCTTATCTAGAACGCCAGTTGGGATCACAAACTACCACTTCTTTGCTAATGGAAAAAGAAACCGCCCTTTTAGTCGGAGTTGATTTTCCGCATAATGCCTGGTCAGCCGAAGACTCTTTGGCTGAGCTTGCCCAATTAGCGGAAACTGCCGGAGCATCGGTTGTTGGCAGTATCATTCAAAAAAGGAACCATCCTGATCCGAGTCTTTTTATTGGCAGTGGTAAAGTAGATGAAATAAGGCTTCTTCAACAAGAGTTGAACGCCAATCTGTTAATTTTTGACGACGAATTGTCGCCGGCTCAACAACGCAATCTCGAAAAAGCCTTTGGACTGAAAATATTAGACCGTACTGCCTTGATACTGGATATTTTTGCTCAACGAGCTCATTCGCATGAAGGAAAGCTGCAAGTTGAACTGGCTCAATTGCGTTATAACTTACCCCGCTTAGGGGGACAGGGTCTGGTACTCTCAAGGCTGGGCGGAGGTATTGGCACACGTGGCCCCGGAGAAACAAAGTTAGAAGTCGATCGCCGCCGCATTCGAACTCGCATTCATGATATTGAAACACAAATTACAATGTTACGCAATCATCGCAAATTGCATCGTGAACGCCGCCAAGCCGTAAATCTTCCGAATATAGCATTAGTGGGGTATACAAATGCCGGCAAATCAACATTGCTTAATTATTTGACCTCTGCAGGCGTATTAGCGGAAGACAAGCTGTTCGCCACTCTTGATCCGACGACCCGTTTAATTCATCTTCCTAACCGGCAGGAAGCTTTGTTAACAGATACCGTAGGCTTTATTCACAAACTGCCTCACCAATTGATTGCCGCATTTCGCGCAACTTTAGAGGAAGTTATCCATGCAGATCTCCTCCTGCATGTTGTCGATGCCAGCCATCCGCGTTATCAGGAACAAAGCGACGCAGTGTTTCACGTTCTCCGTGAATTAGGCGCTGAATCAAAATCCATACTGACAGTTTTCAATAAAATTGATCGAATTGACAACGAATTTGTAAAAGAACGGTTAACACGTCAAGAAAGCAGCACTGCAATATCCGCTTTGACAGGTGACGGAATAGACAATTTGCTCGAAGCGATCAGCAACGCTCTGCGAAAAAAGACAGTTGACGAATTACTCAGAATTCCTTATGATTGTAGCAGCATTTTATCTGAGTTGTATGATACAGCTACCGTAAAGAATGTTGATTACCAAGATGAAGGTATATATGTAACCGTATCTCTGTCACCTGACCAAAAAGGTCGTTATAAAATGTATTGCCTTGATACTAACGCACTTGGAGATGAAGAATAAATAATGGATTTATTTTCTAAAAAACTGAATTTGGCTAAAGAACTGGCTTTAGCTCAATCTCAACCCATGTTTTCTGCTATTGATGATGTGGCTCAAAAAAACACCGGTCGAGTTCTTACTATCTTTCGCAAACATCAAATTTCTGATTATCACTTCCGCACAACCTCTGGTTATGCTTACAATGATGCCGGCCGTATGAAATTAGATGCGGTATGGGCTGATATCTTCGGTGCCGAAAAAGCGCTGGTTCGAACGCAATTTGTATCCGGAACCCATGCCTTGGCTACAGTTCTATTCGGTATATTGCGACCAGGCGATGAACTCGTATCAATCACAGGATCTCCTTATGATACTATGCAGACCGTTATTGGACATGCTCATCCGTCTGCCGGTTCATTGAAAGAATTTGGCATCACATATAAGGAATTGCCAATGGGGGAGAATGGAGTCGATTTTGAAGGCATAGAACGAGTAATCACGTCTAACACAAAAGTTGCCCTGATTCAGCGTTCCCGCGGATACAGCATGCGCCAACCTCTGTATATCAGTGATATTCGCGCTATTTGCGCACAAATTAAAGCAATTAAACCGGACTGTATTTGTTTTGTTGATAATTGCTATGGAGAATTTATTGATATAATGGAACCAAACGCAGCAGGAGCGGACATCATAGCCGGTTCCCTGATCAAAAACCCTGGCGGCGGAATTGCGCCTACCGGTGGATATATTGCCGGCCGTGCGGATCTCGTTGATCTAGCGTCATTTCGTTTGACTGCACCCGGCTTAGGGGATGAGATGGGGGCTTCCTTAATTGAAAACCGGTTGTTATTTCAAGGCCTTTTCCTGGCACCGCATACCGTTGCTCAATCGTTAAAAGGCGCTGCTTTTGCTGCCGCTTTTTTTTCACAGCTTGGTTATCAAACATCGCCAACGCCTTCTGCAACGCGTGGCGATATCATTCAGGCTATTGAATTAGGTTCGCAGGAAAAAATGGTCGCATTTTGTCGAGGCTTACAGAAGTATTCTCCTATTGATTCTTATGTTCGCCCAGAACCGAGTGCAATGCCCGGCTATGCTGATCAAATTATTATGGCTGCCGGAACCTTCATTCAAGGAGCTTCTATTGAATTGAGCGCAGACGGCCCAATGCGCCCTCCGTACACAGTATATCTCCAGGGAGGTCTGACTTTCGAACACGTCGTAATCGCAGTCATGGGAGCTGCAGCAGAGTTAGATCACGGTAAATTTTCTCATTCTTAATATTCTTGACAGGAAATGATCATGCTGCGTCGAACTACCCTTTCTATGAGTTATGAGTTTATCCATTGGAAATAAGTCTTCATTGATCTTTCCGGACAGCTTGTTATTAGGAATACGCTCGAATATAAGTAGTAATGCGTGGTGATTTTATGGAATATATTACGGTCAGTCTGGTAACATCCGCAGTGACCATTTGCATAGCGCACAAACTTGCGAAAATGATTTTCGACGTGAATATAAATTTAAAGCAGCTTCTGCTTTGCGCCTGTTGTGCAGTTTTTATCAATCTTATGCTTCCCAAAGTCTTTATCAGTTATGGCAACATTGTCTGTGCAGCGCTCATTGCTATGGTCTGTTCGGCAATATGTTCTTACTATATTTCTTATTACGATCAAACGCATACTGAAAAAAACAAAAAAATTTAGTCATTGCTTAATACTTCGAGAAGCATTGGAGGCTCCACTGTGAAAAGAAGTTTGGATATTATTGGACTACCCGTGATCACCATCAACGATGCGAATAAAATTGGCACTGTGAAGAGTCTCGTTATTAATCCTGACGAAGGAAGCGTTGCCGCTTTAGTACTTGATGATGGTCGATGGTATTACGGCGCAGTGCTCATCCCTTTTCCGGCAATTGCAGGGATCGGAGAAAATGCCGTTACTATCAAAGATAACAGTGTCATAAAACATATTACTGCAGCTCCTGATCTAGAACGGTTCTTGGTTGCCGGTGTACATGTAGTGGGAGGGAAGGTATTAACTACTTCAGGCCGCTTCAGAGGCGAGGTAAAGGAACTGTTTTTCAATCAGGCCGGAAAAATAACGGCCTGTGAAATCATGGAACAGAACGGGGAAATCAATGCAATTTCCGCTCAAAGCATCTGTACCTTCGGTGAAGATGTCCTCATTATAAAAGAAGAGACACTACGACCACCTGTATCTATAAAGCCTATGATAGAAAACATGGAACCGGCTCCGCAGCCTTCCTGTGAGCAGCCATTGATGCCTCCGACAACAGAAAATCATGAATCGGCAGACGAAGATGCTGTCAAAAAATTAGAAAGTAAACATCGTAAATTTTTATTGGGGAAAAAAGCAGGGCGCCGCATTGAAACAGACAATGGGAAGCTCATTGTTGATAATGGTTGTGAAATAACAGAAGAAGTCCTTCAAAAAGCGAAACTTGCCGGGAAATTTGTTGAACTCTCAATGAGCATACAATGAAATCATTCCCCATTATGATGGGGATTTTATTTTGTAGGATAGGAAGTGTTCCTTGTAATGCCAAAAAGTCCCAAAAAAACACTTATTATAAAAACAGTATCCACATTCATCATGATACTTTTATTTGCCAGTATACTTCTTTTTGCCGCAAACTATCGTTTCATCGTCTCCGATCACATTTACGAAGGCGTTTACGTCGGGGAAACTCCGGTTGGTGGCTTATCTCCTGAAGCCGCGGCCGCAAAAATTTCAATTGATTTTCAAACGCGCACTTCCCAGCCTCTGAAGATCATTTACCAAGACCATCAATGGCCAATTGCTGCCAACAAAATCAACTTAACTATCGATGCATCCGCCCTTGCGCAAAATGCCTTCCAAGTTGGCCGTACCGGAAATCTTTTCTTTCGCATGAAACAGCGTTATTTATCCCTGAATCAAAATATTACGATTCCATTGTCTCCATCTCTGGATAAAGAACTCCTGCAATCGATATTGGTTAAGCTTGCAAAAACGGTAGACCAGGAACCGCAAAATGCAACTTTTCGCTTTAGAGGTTCTTCTATTGTAATCACGCCGGAACAAATCGGCCGCAAAACAAACATACCGAGGGCACTGAAAGAAATCTCCGATAAATTGGCTACTAACTTTTCATTCACATATCAACTTCCTGTCGACGCTGCAGCTCCCGATATTGCAGCAAAAGATTATGAAGGCATCGATGGCGTTATCGCGTCGTATACTACGCACTTTAGCACTGTCGACGCAAACCGGACGCAGAACATTATAATTGCCTCCAATGAATTAAACGGAACTCTAATTCGCAGCGGCAGCACTTTTTCATTTAATTCCGTTATTGGACCGCGTTTGGCGCAGCACGGGTACAAACAAGCGCCGGTATTTATTGGTGGAAAACTAGTACCGGACTGGGGCGGGGGAGTTTGCCAGGTCAGTACCACATTATACAATGCCGCATTATTGGCCGATATGAGCATCACCGAACGTACCTCCCATTTTAGCCCGCCGGGTTATGTTCCACTTGGTCACGATGCCACGGTCGCCGATAACCAATTGGATTTTAAATTTGTTAACAATTCTCCAACCAGTATTTACATAATAAGCAGGGTATCAGGCGGTCAAATTACCGTGGAAATCTTAGGAAAACGAGACGACAATGCTCCCGATATAGTTATTGTCGCAACAAATAAAAAAGAAATCGAATATAATGTTGTGAAAAAACAGGATCCGGAGATTGAACTGGGCAAAGAAGTTATCGAAGACCCAGGCCACAAAGGATTTTTAGTTACGACATACCGGGTAAAAACAAGAAACGGCCAGGAAATTAGCCGCGAATTCCTGGCCGCCGACGAATTTCCACCCGCTGATAAAATTATAAAAGTCGGGACGAAAATTCCTTCAACAGTGCCATTGCCTGCTGTAAAACCTATAAAGTAGTATGTTCATTCCATTATTTTAGGGCTAATATTTTTATAAAAAATATTAGCCCTGTTTGTATATTGGGGAAAACAGTTCATAAGACAAAAAACATTCAACAAATTCAAAAAAATTAGAGGATTTCTGCTTAGAAATGATTAACATTTTCATTAAGCATACAATGATCGAACCGGTAAATATCATGAATAGAGCAGGGAGGTAATTATGCGTTGGCTATATCTTATTATCGTACTCCCGGTGATCATTCTCATCTATTTGTTTATAAAAAGTCTTGCCGCCCCAGAAAACTTGGGATTAAAAAACGGGAAGCTTCTTGAATTGCCTGCATCCGCAAACGCAATATCCTCGCAAACATCGGACCCGGGAAAAAGAGTAGAGCCATTTGTTTTTAAAGAAAATCTGGAAAAAACAAAAGAGACCATCACTAAAATAGCAATTGCCCAGGGGGCAACACTGCTCAAAAAGGAGCATAGTTATTTCCATTTTGTATATAAAGCTCCAATAATACCCTTTAGAGATGATGTAGAATTTTTTTTCGACGAAACTACAAACTTAGTGCATTTCAGGTCTGCTTCACGCGTAGGATATTCTGATTTTGGCGTCAATCGCGATCGTTACGAAAAAATCAAAAAAATGTATGATAATTCACAATAAAATCACAATTAAATTTAGCCTTAATTTGGAGGAAAAATGAGCCGTTTACTTATTCTATTTGCCAAATCACCAACACCGGGATTGGTTAAAACACGTATTGGGGCAAGTATAGGGATGAAAAAAGCTGCGATCATTTTCACTAAATTGTTAAAAATCGCCATTACTGAAAGCGCCACGAATGAGTTATGGCAACAGCTCATTGCAATAACTCCCGAATCGAATGAAGATTACTTCCAACAGCAGATGTTGCAAACCGTTCGACAAAAGGGGCAAAACCTGGGGGAACGAATTAGCAACGCTTTTTTATTGGGTTTTGAAGCTGGCGCCGAGCAAGTAATGGTGATTGGTTCCGATATCCCTGCCTTGAACCGCGCGCAAATCACAAACGCTTATCATTCGCTGAATAAATTTCCAGCGGTTATCGGCCCCAGCACAGACGGAGGTTTTTATTTATTTGGAGTTTCTCATGAATATTGCAAAACAGCAGCTCATATTTTTCTGGATAATATTGCTTGGTCCACTTCAAAAGTCTTTGACGAAGTAAAAAAGTTATGTCAAAAAGAAGATTTACCGCTTTTCACATTGCCTGAAAAACGGGATATTGATACATATGAAGACTGGATAGCTTATAATTTGGAAAACGCTGCAGTAATGGGTTATAAGGATGATCGCCAGCAGCTGCCGTGATAGCCTTATAAGCGCGATCGTGCTGACCGTGAACAAAATTGAAGGTGGTGTTTTTTGTGAAGAAGTACCGCATTGTTGTTGTTGGAGGCGGTGCAGCAGGCATTGTGACTGCGATGGGAGCCGCCGGAATGGGTTTTTCCGTAGCCTTAGTTGAAAAAAGCCGCATTGGCGGGGAATGTTCCTGGACTGGCTGTATTCCTTCTAAAGCGCTGTTGGCGGCAGCTAAGAAGCTTCATACAATCAATACGGCTGGAAAATGGGGGATCACCGTCACTGACACCATTGTAACTACCGGCATCATGGGTAAAGTACAGGAATTGAGACAACGAGCTGCAGAAAGAGCTCAGACAAGAACGCTGCTGGAAAAAGCGGGAGTGGAGATTTTTTTCGGCGAACCAAGATTTATTAATGAAAAGGAATTGGATATCAACGGCACACGTATTAGCGGACAAGATTTTGTAATCGCCACGGGTTCTTCTCCCGTTCGCAGCAAAAATATTGGATTAGAAAACGTTCCTTACTACACAAACCAGGATATCTTTGAAATTCAAGATATCCCTGAAAGTATGGGAATTATCGGCGGCGGCCCTATTGGGGTAGAAATGGCACAAGCCTTTTGCCGCTTAGGAAGCAAGGTTAATCTGTTTCATTCCGGTTCGAACATTCTTCCGAAAGACGATACGGAACTAACCGGTCGATTGGCAGAAATTTTAGAACAAGAAGGCATCGAATTCAATTTAACTTCACGGGTTCAAAACCTTACACAAGAAAATAATAGGATTACTATCATGGCCCAAAATAGTGCGGGAACGATAATAAATAAAAGCGTTGCCGCACTATTAATCGCGGTTGGTCGCCAGTGTAATGTTGAAAATTTGGATTTGGAGAAAATTGGTATACATTTTACATCGAAAGGCATTGATGTTAACAAATACCTTCAGACAACGATACCACACATTTGGGCTTGTGGAGACTGTATTGGCAAATACCAATTCTCCCACATTGCTGAAATTGAAGCGCGGACAGTATTACAAAATATCCTTCTGCCGGTGAAACAAAAAATTAATTATAAAGGTATCCCTTGGGCAACTTTCACAGAACCTGAATTAGCACATCTCGGAATTACTCAGAAAGAGGCTGAGGAGAAGGGAATAAAACACCAAGTCTATCGACAGTCTATGTCACTGATCGACCGGGCCATTGTTGAACAGGAAGATCAGGGAATGATCAAAATTATCGCCGACCCGCATGGCAAAATATTAGGCGCACATATTTTAGCAACAAATGCGGCGGAACTTTTGAACGAATTATTATTAGCAATGAATGCCAATAATGGATTGACAAAAATTTCTTCCTTACCGCATGTCTATCCCAGTTGGGGTTACGGCTTGCAGCGAGCGGCCGATCATTGGCTTCTCGACTTAAGAAAACGTTGGTATGTTGAATTCGGGCTTGAACTGTTACGGAGGTTTTCATAGTGCTTTCCATTATTATACCCACTTTAAATGAAGAAAAATATTTGGCAGATTGTCTGAAAAGCCTGCCTCGCGATCAATGCGAAGTAATTGTTATTGATGGAGGAAGTACCGATCATACTGTAACAATAGCCGAAAATTTTGGCGTACAAGTTATGAAGTTGAATATAAGCAATCGAGCTGTGCAAATGAATACCGGAGCCAAGCTTGCAAAAGGCGACACGTTTTTATTTTTTCATGCTGATAGCCGTCTGCCGCAGAGGGGCATTGACGCCATAACAACGCGGATGGACAACTGCCAAATTATTGGTGGAGGCTTTAGCTTGGACTTTTTCCCTTTTCATCCGTTTTACGCTTTATTAGCGGCTAGTTCCAATATATTCTGCAGGATGACCCGGATGATATTTGGAGACCGGGGAATTTTTATCCGTTCTTTTGATTTTTGGCGTTTGGGAGGTTTCCCTGTAATCGAAATTATGGAAGACGCCGCATTAGCAACCGCCATGCGGCAATCTGGAAAAATTGTGATACTTCCGGATACGGTTATGACAAGCGCTCGTAAATATGCCAACGAAACAAAAATCCAAGCGATCTATCGAACAACGTGGGCGTATATTGCTTACCGGATTGGTGTACCCGCGAAAAAAATCAGAGACGGATACTATGGATTGAAACCAAAAAAGTAATGCGTATTTTAGCCCTTTTTTAACGTCCGATAATAACTATTATGTAAACTAGACACAAAAGAGAAGTAATTCGTACATTTTTTATAAAAGTTTTTTCGTACAAAAAGCTCTTGCAAAAACGCAAGAGCTTTTTTGAGATAATTTTGAGATCATCTTGTTATAAAGGTCGGCTCCGGAGATAAAGATCCCTCATCTCAAGAAGCTTTGACATATTTTTGCCTAAAGCTTCCATACTTTGCAAGCCTTCCGGATCTCGTGCCGCATCACCTTTATCTGTTGCAACAACAAGACTTGGCGCCGCTACAACGTACATTTGCATCGACACAAAAAAGTTGAACATAGCGTCTAAGGCAGACATAGCTCCCATACGTCGCATGGCGACTAATCCTGCTCCGATTTTTCCAGTGAATATGCGACCGTTTCCTCTTGCGACAAATCCGACTCTATCAATGAATGCTTTCATTTCGCCAGTTACATTGTGAAAATAAACGGGTGATCCAAGAATAATTCCATCAGCAGCGATAATCTTTTCTATCCATTCGTTAACGGGGTCTTTGGAAATGGCACATTTCGCAGTTTTATTCGTATGACAATAGCCGCATGCCTTACAAAATCGCAACTCAGTTCCACCGACCTGCACAAATTCAGTCTCTATTCCGTGTTTTATCAATTCGTTCAAGACAATCCAAAGCATTTGTTCGGTATTTCCCCCGCGGCGTGGGCTTCCATTAAAAGCAACAACCTTCATGCAAATCTCCTCCTCAAAATAATTGGCTTAAATAAACTTTCCCCTACTGCAAAAAAAAATACGCCTGTACAAAGCACTAATCAAGTCGTATAATCAGCATAGATAAAAATACGAGGTGAACTTGATGCGAAGACAAGATCGTGAAATTACTGGATTTAATAATATTATAAACGTAATACGCTCCTGCAAGGTTTGTCATGTAGCTTTCTTTGACATTGAATATCCCTATGTTGTTCCAATGACCTTTGGTCTGGAAATAAAATATGACAATAAAATTAACCTTTATTTTCATGGAGCAAAAGAAGGGAAAAAGCATGAATTAATGAAAAAAAACAACAAAGTTAGCTTTGTCATGGAAAATACCCATGGTATTGTAACTGGTCCTCAGGTAGGCGCTTGTGAATGCACCATGGAATTTGAATGCGTTATGGGTACTGGAATGATGGAATATGTCTCAGAAGAAGAAAAACTTGCAGCACTACAAACAATGCTCTCGCAATATGATGTCAAGGAAGGTCCAAATTATCATTTTCACCATGAAGTAATGCCTCGAATTCATGTATTGCGTTTGCGTGTCAATTCTTTATCTGCCAAAAAACGTGAAGTGGCCACGCAAAAATAGTTGCTTTATTTTTTTAATATATCCCTTAAAATAAGCAGTCCTTCCATCATTTTGGGAAATCCTGCCGTAGGAGCCACAAGAAGAATCGCATGTTCCACCTCTTCCTTCGTACATCCGCATTTCAAAGCCTTTAAGATATGCGTCCTTAATGAAAATTCATGCTGTCCAGCTGTAGAAAGCGCAATCTTGATAAGCCAGCGTGTTTTTTCATCCAACGGACCACCTTTCTCATGGATCTGCTTGCCGTAATTTTGATAAGCCTCATATATTTCACCATGATTTTCAGTTAAATATTTAAGATTTTCCACAATGATATCGTGATTATGAATATAGTCATCCATAGATTTTCACCTCATTTAATATCGATTTACTTTTATTATAGCACATTATAGTCGTAATTTTCTGTTATTTATTGAAACTGTAACTCCTGTTTTAGAACAAATGAAGGCATACTGCTTCTAGGAAAACCAGGAACCGTATGCCTATGTTTTATGTTTGATTCTGTTTTTTTAACGCTTCGCCGGCCAGACGATCTACAAGTTCGTTTCCTTTTACGCCGCTATGACCAGCAACTTTACAAAATTTTATTTGCTGTAAATAAGGCCGTACAAATTGAACGTAAGCTTGCGTAAAGGTATTTTTTGCTTTCCATTCACCCATAGCCCATGCCGCTATCCCGATATAATCATGATGGATAATGATCGATATTTTTTGTTGGTCAGCCCATTGTATCGCCCGCATTGTAGCCGCCAGTTCGCCTGCCACATTTCTAATAATCGCAGCCTCTGCATTTGTTCCAGCTCCACATTCGCGATATATTTCCTCTTCCCCCAAAAATACGGCGAAAGCCCAACCATAATTTACACCATTGAAACTGCCATCTACATATACATCATACCACTTTTTATCAACCGCTTCTTTCTCTCCACCATTTGCTATGTGTATAGATGCAATTGTATTGTTGATATAGTTCCTAGCCTCTTGTTCAGTTGGAAAGCTCTTGAAAATGGCTCCGGAATAACCAACCGTTTGCTTTTGGCATTCAGTCCAGGTTTTATAAATTCCGGGAACTCGTCCAGCTTTTACGGCATAAAATTTTATTTTTGTCACAATAATCTTCCTTATTCAAACTGCATTTTACTAAAAAAGAATAACCAATCCGTAATAACTAGCAAGTTTGAGTTTTTTTAGCTAGGATAATCATACGCGGCGTATCTTTCGTATACTCACAACCATCAAATCCACCATAAGAATGAACAATTGAAAAGCCGTTCTCCTCAAGAATATTATTCATTTCAGTCAGCGAATAGGCACGCAAAACAAATTCAGCACGCGTTTTAGTACCGGTAATCTGGTTAAGCAGTTCCCGACGCATAATGGCAATCCCCTGCTGTAACTCAATTTTATATGCCAGCACATATTCACCGCTCGGATGTCGCCAATACCGGTTTAGATTATTGCGGATCATCCAATCCCGGTTCAATAAGTCTATTAAAAAACAACCACCTATTTTTAAAGCCTGTGCAATTTTCTTGATAACTTCAGAATTTTCTATGTCAGAAAAATAGCCAAAAGCTACAAACATATTAATAATCGCATCAAATCGTTGATTATATTGCATATCCCGCATATCTGACTGGCGAAAATCGACATCAACGCCGGCTTCAATCGCTTTTTGTTTTGCTATATCCAGAAAATCTTTATTTACATCCAGACCTGTTACTTGGTAACCACATTTTGCCAATTCAATTGCGTGGCGGCCATAACCGCAATATAAATCCAGTATTTGAGAGTTCGGCTTTAAATTTAATACATCACAAATAAATCGAACTTCTTGCTCTGTCCCGACTGGCGAATATGCTTTCCAGTCACTGACCATATTCTGAACCATTGAAATCACCGTCACTTAAAAGAAGTTCTTGAGGACGCTGCAATCCTCTGTAATAATAATTCTGGGTTTTTAAAAAGAACAGTGTCAATGTGATCAAGAGGAATGCCAGCCCCAAGACCAACCCGTCGCGAAAAATCCTTACTCATCAAATCACGAGGAGCATGAGAATCACTATTAATCAATAGATGAGCTCCGGCAGACATTGCCTGTTGTACTACAACGGCATTCGTTAGACTATGTCCGCTCCTGGCAGTCACCTCAATAAACACTCCATTTTCAGCAGCTAACCGAGCATCTTCTTGACTTAAAAAGCCTGGATGAGCTAAAATATCTACCATTCCTGAACAGATTGCTGCATGGTTTGTCCCCGGTTCAACAGGTTCCACGATCGTTTCACCATGAACAACGATCAATCCAACACCGCGACCACGGGCATAAGCAGCGCATTGTGCAATATAGCCAGCTGGAACATGTGTGATCTCAATGCCCGGAATGACTTTGATATCCCAATATTTTTCGGCGATCTGACAATCCCGGTATACGTTGTCGATAATGCTGTCCATGTTACTCATTCCGGCGTGATCGGTAATACCGATTACTGCGTAATCTTTATCGACTGCCCGGCGAATCAATTCGCTTGGTAATAACTCACCATCACTGAAAAAAGAATGCGTATGAAAATCGCATATTTTCCTCATTTTTTCGCCACCTTTATCTATTTCGTTAATAGCCAATCGTTGTATTGCAATTATTTGATTGAAAAAAAACACAATCAGCGGAATAACTACGAACACAATTACGTCCCGCGCGTTTCGCAGCATATAAAGCGGCATCCGAATGGTCAATCAATTCAATCTCAGTCCAGGCATCATCAGGGTAGTTGGAAAGGCCAATGCTTACAGAAAGTGATCCGTGGGATTGATGATGCTGATGGGGAAATGGATAATATTCAATCGTTTTTCGCAGCCGTTCAGAAACTTCAATCGCTTCTGCCATCGAAGTTTCAAGCAAGAGAAGCACAAACTCTTCCCCACCGTACCGTACTGCAAAATCTACATCACGACATGACTGCCGGATAATACTTGCGATTACTTTCAATGCTTCATCGCCCATCCGGTGTCCATATTTGTCATTATATTGTTTGTAATAATCAATATCGATCATGAGCATGCTCACTGACCGGCTATAACGATTGGAACGACGGATTTCTTTGGTAATCAAGTCATTAAAATAGCGTTTATTATATAAACCGGTTAATGAATCGGTAATTGCTTCTTGTTCCACTTTGACTACATGCTGCGCATGTGCGATTGTCATTGCAATATGTCCTGCCAGAGAACGCAAAAAATTGAAGTCATAATTCTGCAATTCATATTTTTGTGATGCTTCTATATCAAGAACACCAATCATTCGGTCATTAACAATCAGCGGAATTGCTACTTCACTGCTTCCAGGGTGATCGCTGCTTGCTATATATCTTGAATCAGCCATAACATCTTGAATGTAGATTAATTCTCTCTGTGCAATAGCGTGCCCCATGACGCCTTGGGATACTGGGAGATGCACTCTCATATATCCGCCGCGTTGAGCACGGCAAACCAGCTCTTGTCGTTCTTCATCAAGTAAAAAAATGGCTGTTTTTGTGAAACCGCACTCTCGCATCATACAGTCCAAAACTTCGTTGAGTAATTCCGACTCATCGACAGTTTTTTGTACAATAGAAGTAATTTTATATAAAGCCGTCAAATTTTTATGAGCCCGGTCAATATCCATTAATTGGAGATCAAGCTTAAACATAGTTTCTTGTAAATCAACATTAACTTCTCCGTATTTAGCGGCAACCACATCAAATTCTTTTTGTATTAAGATTGTTTCCGTCACATTAATAAAGGAAATCGTGACTTTTTTTTCATTCGGCACCGGTACTAAAGAGCAGCGAAAATATTCATGAATATCATTCTTGCAATTTGTAATGCAAGGAAGCAGTAGCGAATCGTTTGTTTTTATACAACGGCGAAAAGCCAGCATGATTTTCTCGACATTTTCCGGATCCAGCCGTACACGTAAAATCTGATCCAATTGCTGCCCGATGCCGGCAATCGATTTCGTTTTGTGAGCAGTTAAATCCGATATTTTTCCCCCAAGCAATATCCCCTGCTCATCAACCAATAAAACCGCTGACGGAACAGAATTTAAAATTGCGTTTAGAAGAATCGTGTTTACTTTCTCGCCTTGCAAAAACAGACACCGCCTCATTGTAAGAAATGCAACTTTTAATATTCGCCATAATATAAGAATATCCTGCCCAAAATCAAAAATTAGAAAACCGGCTTGCGCCGAGTTTTAAAACGACGGTGGAAACCGCATTGATACCTTCTGATGGACTCAAAACGAAGGGACCCGCCCTAACTTGCAGAGCAGATCCCTTGACCAGTTTCAGCTTTTACTTACCAGCGTTGATAACACATTCCATACCACGGCGAATTGCTTGTTCGTTGACTGTAAACATTTTCGGCTTGCTTGCAAATTTTTTCTGGAACGCTTTGATCGCCCCGTCCACAGTCACAGCATCGGTTGCTGCGATCACGGCACCTAAAATAACCATATTGGCTACTTTGGAGTTGCCTATCTCGTTAGCAATTTCATTTGCAGGAACTTTATAAATAACCAGGTCTTTCCGATTTGGCTCGGTAGAAATTAACGAACTGTTAATAATCAATACACCACCGGTTTTTATCGACGGTGCAAATTTGTCCATAGAAGGCAAATTCATGGCGACAACCGCTGTCGGTTCAGCGATAATCGGAGCACCGATAGGCTCTTCTGATATAATTACAGAGCAGTTAGCCGTACCGCCGCGCATTTCCGGTCCATAGGAGGGCATCCAAGATACTTGTTTTTCTTCAAGCATCCCGGCATAAGCCAGTAATTGACCAACTAACAAAACGCCTTGACCGCCAAAACCGGCCATTACGATCTCATGTGTCATTTTGCCACCTCCTCAGATTTGAATATGCCAAGCGGAAAATAAGGAAGCATATTCTTTTCCAGCCAGGAAACGGCTTCTACAGGGCTCATTCCCCAGTTTGTCGGACATGTAGATAATACTTCTACCAGCGCAAAGCCTTCGCCTTTTACGTTGATTTCAAAAGCTTTTTTGATTGCCGCTTTAGCTTTTGCCATATTGGCTGGATTGTTAACTGCAACGCGCGCAATAAATTTCGGGCCATGCAAAGTTGATAGCATTTCAGACATCTGTATCGGCTTTCCGCACGAATCTTCTTTACGTCCATACGGAGAAGTGGTCGTAACTTGTCCAACCAGCGACGTCGGAGCCATCTGTCCGCCTGTCATCCCGTAAATTGCATTATTTACGAAAATAGTCGTGATTTTTTCACTCCGAGCAGCGGCATGAACAATCTCCGCACAACCAATCGAAGCTAAATCGCCATCACCTTGATACGTAAAGACAACCGCTTCGGGATGAACTCTTTTAATTCCAGTTGCAACAGCCGGCGCTCTACCATGAGCTGCTTCCTGCATATCAATGTTGAAATAGTCATAGCATAATACAGAGCAGCCTACCGGAGCTACACCAATCGCTTTGTCTTGAACACCCAATTCTTGGATCGCTTCCGCTACCAAGCGATGAATAATTCCATGGTGACAACCGGGACAATAATGAGTCGGTATATCTTTTAACGTAGCCGGTATGGCAAACAATTTTTCTGTCATTTTATTTGCCCCCTTTAGCTTGCATAATAGTAACAATTTGATCGTAAATTTCCGCAGAATTTGGAATCATTCCACCTGTGCGTCCATAGAAATAAACAGGTTTTGTGCGGCCAACAGCTAAGCGTACATCTTCTACCATCTGACCAGCACTCATTTCAACTGTCAAGAAAGCTTTTGCATGTGCAGAGGCGTCCTCAATCGGTTTATATGGGAATGGCCAGAGTGAAATGGGACGTATCAAACCAACTTTCATGCCTTCTTTACGAGCTTTTTCCATCGCAGAAAAAACAATTCTTGAAGTAATTCCATACGCAACTAGTACCAAATCCGCATCTTCAACATGGATCGATTCATAACGAACTTCATTTTTCTCAATTACGGCATATTTTTCTTGAAGATGTTTATTGTGTTTTTCGCATTCATCCGGTTTTAAAAACAAGGAATTAATAACATTCGTTTCGCTGCGTCCGTGCAAACCCGTGGAAGCCCAAGGTTTTTCAATATTTTTCGCAGTGACTTCCCGGAATTCAACCGGTTCCATCATTTGACCAATCGCGCCATCAGCCAGCAATACAACTGGGTTACGGTATTGATCCGCCAAATCAAAAGACAAAATCGTCATATCAACTAATTCTTGCACTGAATTCGGTGCGATAACAATATTGTGATAATCTCCATGTCCGCCACCTTTGGTCGCCTGGAAATAATCGGCTTGGCCAGGCTGGATACTACCTAATCCAGGGCCGCCGCGCTGAACATTTACCAGTACACATGGCAGTTCCGCTCCGGCAATGTATGAAATTCCCTCTTGTTTTAAACTGAATCCCGGACTGGAAGAAGAGGTCATTACTCTTGCACCGGCTCCTGCAGCACCATAAACCATATTAATCGCAGAAACTTCACTTTCCGCTTGAAGGAAAACTCCATCAACCTGCGGTAAGCGTTTCGCCATATATTCAATTAATTCTGATTGAGGTGTAATCGGATAACCGAAATAGTGGCGACATCCGGCAACGACGGCCGCTTCACCAATGGCCTCATTCCCTTTCATCAAAATCTTTTCTGCCACATTGATCACTCCTGTCTTTTATTTATAGACTTCAATTACTACATCCGGACATGTTTTGGCACACAAAGCACAGCCAATACATTTTGCATCGTCAATGCAAGTTGCAACACGATACCCTTTCAAATTGAAACGATCAGACAACTCAACGATTTTTTTGGGGCAGGCAACTACGCATAGTCCGCAGCCTTTACACCGTTCTTCCCTAAACTCGGGTCTTGGCATTCTCTTTTCCTCCTTTTTGTACGATTTTAGCTTACCGTAGTAACTAACTAAGTAACACTATAGAATTATCACAACAGACGGTAGCCGAGCCGTTGTGATATAATTCCCGCTTTTTGTTTCAAAATCTGAATAATCTCCATATAATCTTTGTTAGACAATATTGAGCTCGGGCAGGAAACAGACAGCGCTGCCATTACCTTCCGCGAATTGTCGAAAATCGGTACTGCCAAACAAGTTACACCATTGATCGTCTCATTGCAACCCATGCCATACCCTTGCTGACGAACCGCTTCCAGCTCATTAAGCAATGCTTCTCTATCGGTTAATGTAAAATCAGTGTATTTTTCCAATCCACTGCTGATAATTTTATCGATGATTTCATCTGGTGCATTTGCCATCAATACTTTTCCAACAGCAGTACTATGAACAGCAACGCTAAAATCAAATTTAGGAATAATGAGAAATGGTCGCTCCGGTTCAACTTTTTCAACAATAATTAACTCATTGCGCGCCAATACGGCAAGAAGTGCAATTTGTCGGGTCTCATTAGCCAATTCCAGCATCAGAGGTCTTGCCGCTTCTCTGACATCTAATTTGTCTTTGCACACTTGCCCAAGTTCAATAAGACGAACTCCCAATGCGTACCTTCCATTTTCATTTTGCTGGACAAAACCTCTTCCCATCAAAGTTTGCAAGAGACTATGCGTGGTGCTTTTTTGAACTCCTAATACTTTACTGATTTCAGTTACACCCATATCCTTTGTTGCCCGTCCCAGCAGCAGCAACAATTGCAATGCACGATCCACCGAAGCAACCGTGTAGGAAGAATTTATCTGACTGGACAAAAGATCACCTTTTCTCTGTTTCCAATTACAGAACGTTGTTCTTTGTTTTTCTACATATATAATTATTCGAACATCGTTCTGAGAATCCTGCTATGAAAATAAAAAATAGAAAAAAAACTCTGCCGATATTACGGCAGAGTTTAAAAAATGCTATGTTATTTTAAAATTTCTACTGCACTTTGTGCATTCATCATCGCAGCATTACTTTCATCAGTATCCACATGCATTTCCAATTTGAAACTATCATGAACACGAATTAATACATTGTCAAAAATTAATCCCCGGGGTCCTTCGCAGCGAACCTTTACGATCTCTTTGTCTTTTACCCCATAAGCAGCAGCATCAGCAGGCGTCATATGGATATGCCGACAAGCTGCAATTGTACCTTCTGTTAACTGGATTGAGCCTTTAGGACCTACAATCGTCATTCCCGGAGAATCCTTTAAATCTCCAGAATCGCGTACAGGTGGTTTTAAGCCGAGTTTCAATGAATCAGTGAGGGAAATTTCTATCTGAGTTTTTTTTCGTTCAGGTCCTAAAATACGAACTTTTTTTAGAGTGCCCTTTTCTGTAACTAAATCGACTGTTTCTTCCGCAGCAAATTGCCCAGGTTGAGATAATTCTTTGCGCAGTGTCAATTGATATCCTGGACCATAAAGAATATCCAAATCTTCGCGATTAACATGTACATGACGGGCAGAAATTCCAACCGGTATTTTTTTTAATTCTGACATTTCTATTATCACTCCTGCATTATAATATTATATGTAATCTTTCCCAGTTATTCAATGATTTCTGAGAAATATATTACCGTAACCGTATCTCCCGGTGTTAATGTTTTGCCATAAATAGACTGTAAAAATCCAACTAAATCCTCAACAGAGATAATATCCGGATTTTCTCCCTGCAAATCATCAACAGTTAATTGTGCAATGGGTTTTACCAAAACTCTGTCAATTGCAGCTGTATAAATTTTCTTCTTCGGAGCAAATCGTTTGCCTACAGTCACCCATACAATATCACCTTCGGCATACTTATGAGTTTTATCTCCCAAACGGATGGTACAGGTTTTTCTCCGGCAAACTAACTGACTATGATACGTTGACGAGTAGAAATTTAAAGCCCGCATGATAAATTTCCCCCTTATTTATATTATTTACTTCCCAGCCATTTTGCAACTCGCGATACAACCTCTTCCAATCGGTTTTCCGGTTGGACCAGCGCAATTCTAACATGATGATCGCCGAACTGACCGAAGGCTCTGCCGGGAACAACAGAAACTGCCGTGTTATACAATAAATCTTTTGTAAACTCCATCGACGTTTGCTGCGTTGGCACAGGCGCCCAGACAAACATCGATCCCTGTGGTTTAGGGACAGCCCAACCTAACGCATTAAACCCATCAACAAGAACATCCCTTCGTCGCTGGTAGGTGGCAGTTGTTTGAACAATGCAATCTTGCGGACCAGTCAAAGCCGCAATCCCTGCCATCTGTATCGGATAGAAAATACCATAATCAAAATTGGACTTTAGTCGGCCCAATAATGATATCGCTTGCGAATTGCCGACCAAAAATCCGACACGGCACCCTGCCATGTTAAATGTTTTGGATAATGAATGAAACTCGACGCCAACATCTTTCGCTCCGGGGATACTCAAAAAGCTATCCGGTCGATAGCCATCATAAACCAATTCACTGTAAGCAAAATCTTGACAAACCAAAAAATTATATTTTTGGGCTAAAGCGACTACTTTTACAAAAAATTCTCTCGGAGCAATTGCTGCTACCGGATTATTAGGATAATTCAGAATCATCATTTTTGTTTTCTTTAATACTGATTCTTCAATTTCATCCAAATCCGGCAAATAGCCGTTTTCTTCCCGCAATGGCATGTAATGCATCTGGGCGCCGGCAATTAACGGTCCTGCGCTAAAAATAGGATAACCAGGGTCAGGAACAAGCACTACATCTCCAGGATTAAGCAAGCAAAGACCAATGTGAGCCAATCCATCCTGTGAGCCCATTAAAGTATGAATCTCAGTTTCAGGATCCAGATCTACATTAAATTTCATTTTGTACCAATCCGCAATTGCTTGTAAAAAAGGCGATATGCCCTTCGAAAGCGTATACCCGTAACTTGTTGACAAAGCACATGCGTCCATTAACGCTTTAACAATATGGGGAGCCGGCGCCATATCCGGACTGCCAATACTCAATGTGATGACGTCATGCCCCTTCGCAACTTCCGCTTTACGCATATCGTCCACTTCTGAAAAAATTGCAGACGATAATCCACACATCCGTGAAGCTTCCTGCAGCATGAATTTTCCTCCCATTCTTTCTGCCATTTCTATCATTACAGTAATATTATTCAAGATAAAACCAAGCAATTCCTCTTCTCTATTGTTTGATTTCAAGTATTTTGAAAAATACCGATTGCGATTTTAACATCACAATGTCTTGGATACAAGACGCATTCCTCTTGCCTGTGCTTCATACATCATTTTTTCTTCGTCAATTGTCGTTAATTGATGGTTATTTAATAGAACACGGCCGTCAACGATCACGGTGTGTACGTCACCCGGATTAGCTGCATAGGCCAATAAGGAAATCCTGTCATGTTTTGGAAACCAATGTGGAGAATGAGTATCTAATAAAGTAATATCCGCGTGATATCCTGGGGCCAAATGACCAATAATTTTATCCAAATTCAGCGCTTTCGCGCCATTTGCAGTTCCCATTAAAACAGCTTGCTTAGCTGGCAGTGCGACAGGATCTAAATGATGTACTTTTTGCAATAATGTGGCTAAACGTAATTCTTCCAACATGTCCAAATTGTTATTACTAGCCGCGCCATCCGTTCCCAAACTAACACAAACGCCAGCTTCCAATAATGCAACAACCGGTGCAATTCCGCTTGCCAATTTCATGTTGCTTCCAGGATTATGCGCCACACGGACGTTATGTTTATTCATAATCGCAATGTCTGCCGCATCAATATGAACACAATGAGCTGCCAAAACACCGCATTGCAATACACCTAACTCTTCCATCAATTGTATCGGTGATTTGCCGTGTAAGCGAATGCATTCCTCCACTTCACTCTTTGTTTCCGCCAAATGAATATGAATTTCTGCGCCAAGACGCATTGCAGAATTCACGACTTTCTTTAGATACTCAGGCGGACAGGTATAAGGAGCATGCGGCCCCATCATCACAGTAATCCTACCGTCAGCACCATTATGCCATTGCCGGTATAGCTCTTCACTTTCAATCAGGGATTGATTTCCTGCCGGCGTAACGCCAATCATTCCACGCGCTAAAACGGCTCGTATCCCGCTGCTTTCGACGGCACGCGCTACATCATCCATGTAAAAATACATATCGGCAAAAGTTGTCGTCCCTGTACGGATCATTTCTGCAATAGCCAATTGTGTGCCCCAATAAACGTCTTCACCGGTTAGATTGGCTTCTGCTGGCCATATTTTCTTTTCTAACCAGTCCATGAGTCTCATGTCATCAGCATAACTGCGGAATAAAGTCATCGCCGCATGAGTATGAGTGTTCACAAATCCGGGTATTGCAAGCTTTCCATCGCCATCAATCACCTGATCCGCTCGCCAATCATCCGGCACATTGCCAACGTAAGCAATCTGAACGCCATCAATTGCAATATCCGCTTTTTGAACAAACCCGCCTATTCCAAAAACTTCTGGATTTTTAATTAATATTTTCGCCATAATTTATTCACCTCGTTGTAAGCGGTAGTGTTTCAGATAAAATTCCCTCATGCGAAGCACATCATCCGCGGCCAATTCTTTGGCTCCCCCTAATTGTTGTGCATATAGATAAATAGAAGCCGCTTTTTCCACCAGCTCACAAACCATCATTGCCTCCGAAATTGTAGATCCACAGCCAATCATTCCATGATTGGCCAAAAGTACTGCTTGCTTATCAGCGAGACCCTTAACAGCATTTTCTGCCAAAACATCCGTTCCCGGGAAGCCATATTCGGCAACACGAACACTGCCGCCGACAATTTGTACTAAATCCTCAATAATCGGCGGGATATCCCGTCCTGCTACCGCACAAACACTAGCAAATGTGCTATGCGTATGAACAATTGCGTCAATTTCAGGTCGAGCTTTATAAATAGCAATGTGCAGCGGCATTTCCGAAGATGGATTAAGATTGCCGAGGATACGGCTGCACCCTTGATCAACAATGACAATATCTTCTTCCTGCATTGTCAGATAATCCCGTCCTGACGGAGTAATCGCAATCCAACTGCTTTTTCCAATCCTTGCACTGATATTACCCCATGTTCCGGCTACCAATCCTTTGGAAACCAACTCTATCCCAGCATTTAAAATAATGCGTCTCATATCATGAATTATTTTTTCCAGTTCAGTGTTTATATTATGCATTGAACAAATACGCTTTCTGTTGGGCTGTCAAACAGTCAATATTCATTCCCATCGCTTTCAATTTAAGCTCCGCCACACGGTGATTGAGTTCCTCCGGCATATTATAAACTTGTTTATCCATTTCGGAATGATGGTTAAGGATATGTAACACAGCCAAAACTTGCATTGCAAAAGAAAGATCCATTATTTCCGTCGGGTGCCCATCGCCGGCGGCTAAATTCACAAGCCGGCCTTCTGCTAATAAATATAGTTTGCGCGAGTCAGGCAGAACGTATTCTTCAATATTTTTACGAACCGTTGAATGAGAAACAGCAATTTCTGTTAAGTCGATTTTGTTAATCTCAACGTCAAAATGACCGGCATTTGCCATAATTGCTCCCGACTTCATGACCGCAAAATGTTCCTTCTGCAGAACATCTTTGCAGCCGGTCAATGTGACAAAAATATCACCACAGGCCGCGGCATCTATCATCGGCATAACGCGAAACCCGTCAAACACAGCCTCAATTGCCTTAATGGGATCCACTTCGGTAACGATTACATTTGCACCTAACCCTTTGGCACGCATAGCGACGCCTTTGCCGCACCAACCGTACCCAGCGACTACGACAGTCTTTCCTGCAACAGTCAGATTGGTCGTTCTCATAATTCCATCCCAAGTAGATTGTCCAGTCCCATAACGATTATCGAATAAGTATTTGCAATATGCATCATTTACAGCCATCATTGGAAACGCTAATTTTCCTTCGCGTGCCAAAGCTCTTAAACGCAGTACACCAGTCGTTGTTTCTTCCGAACCACCAATAATATGCTCTGACAATTCTTTTCGCTCTCCGTGCAATAATGCGACCAGATCGCCGCCATCATCGACAATGATATCCGGTTTTGTATCCAAAGCCTTATGCAAAAAAAGTTCATATTCGGCTGGTGTCGGATTATACCACGCAAACACTTTTACGCCTTGGGAAGCGAGAGCTGCCGCAACATCATCCTGTGTGGACAAAGGATTGCTTCCGGTAACAGCAACGCTTGCACCGGCGTTTTTTAACACAATTGCCAAATATGCAGTTTTTGCTTCCAGATGCATCGTAACAACCATTTTTTTTCCGAGCAACGGTTTCGATTTAGACAATTCGGCATTTAACACGTTCAATACCGGCATGTGCTGACGTACCCAATTTATTTTATCCATTCCTTGCGGCGCTAATTTCGGATCACGAATCATCATTTCCATTCTTATTTTCCACCTTTCTGACTTTGGAGCCAATCAATTGATTTATTATAAGGAGCACGCAGTATCCCATATTCCGTGACAATGGCTGTAATTAGTTCATTGGGCGTCACATCAAACGCAGGATTATAAACAGCAACCCCTTGCGGAGCAATTGGAACGGAACAGCAATGAGTCACTTCATTTGCAGAACGCTCTTCAATTGGAATAGCCGATCCGTCGGGCAAAGAAAAATCAAAACTGGAGACCGGAGCAGCCACATAAAAAGGAATATGATGTTTTTCAGCGAGTACAGCCACTGTATATGTTCCTATTTTATTCGCTACGTCACCATTTCGGGCAATCCGATCCGCCCCAACAACAACTGCTTGCACCCAGCCGTTTTTCATCACTACTCCAGCCATGCTATCAGTAATCAAAGTGACCGGTATTTCATCTTGCATAAGTTCCCATGCTGTCAAGCGCGCGCCTTGCAATAAAGGCCGTGTTTCATCAGCAAATACTCTATCCAACCGGCCTTCCTTCCATAACTCCCGAATAATGCCCAACGCTGTACCATATTCAACTGTAGCCAAAGCGCCGGCATTACAATGAGTCAATATAACTGTTTTCGCATCTTTAAACAAGCTGGCGCCAAAAGCAGAGATCCTTCTATTTACGTTGGAATCCTCATTCATAATGAATTGGGCTGTCATTTCCAATACCGTCAAAATTTCTTGTGGACGAGAGTCCTTTTCACGAGATGTTTCTTTTGCGGCATCCAGCATCTTATCCAATGCCCAAGAAAGATTGACGGCGGTTGGACGAGTCTGTCGCAAAATTTCTGCAATCTCTGCTAATTTTTCCAGGAAGCCAGTTCCTGTTTCTTTGATTTCTGCCGCGCCCAACAACAAGCCATAAGCGGCTGCTACGCCAATAGCGGGTGCTCCACGCACTTCCAATCGGCGTATTGCTTCTGCTACCCGTCGGTAGTCTTTGCACTGAATATACTCCACCGATCCTGGCAGTTTGACTTGATTGAGCAAAAACAAGCAGTCGTCCTTCCATCGTAATGAAACCAATGATACCACCGCTTTCTATAGTTTAAACCCGCCATATTCCTTTAATGCATGATAACAAGTACAATCCTTTTGACGAAAATGGAGCAAACGTAAAGTGCCCAGCAATAATGTTTGCAATTTATCGGTGTTCTCTTTCATTATATCCAGTACTTCACTATGTGTTAACGGCATTGAAGAAATACCGGCTGCATAATTGGTTACCAGCGATATGGTCATATAACACATTTCTGCTTCTCTCGCCAGCACTGCTTCAGGGATATTAGTCATTCCGACAACATGACCGCCCAATTTAGCAAACATGCTAATTTCCGCCGGAGTCTCAAATCGCGGTCCTTCAGTACAGACATACGTTCCGGATGTTGTTGTTGGCAAACCGGAATTTTTTGCGGCTTGAGCAACAATCTTCCGAAGTTCAGGACAATACGGAGTTGTTAGATCAACATGAACAACTCCGCGCTCTCCGCCTTCGTAGAATGTATTCACCCGGCTGTGAGTAAAATCAATAAATTGATCAATTAAAACAAATTGACCCGGAGGAATATCTTTTACAAGCGATCCAACGGCAGTTGTTGCTAGAATGCTTTCCACTCCGATTTTTTTCAACGCCCAAATATTTGCACGATAATTAATGAGATGCGGCGGAATAGAATGTTTACTTCCATGGCGGGCCAAAAAAGCAATTTCTTGCCCAGCGAATTCTCCTATTGTATAATCGACTTCGCCATAAGGCGTTTCAACTGAACATGTGCGTACATTATCCAAGACCCGGGGATCGTACACTCCCGTACCGCCAATAATTGCAATCCGTGTCATCTCTTTCTACCTCCAAATCATTTCTTATTCAAACTTCTAAGCCCGCATAAAGATAGCAAATCCTGCGGTTTTTCCAAAATATATGTTGGGTTTTCAGTTAGTAACTCTTGCCAAGAAACATGAGTCCAACGGACAGCAGCGGTCTTGGCTCCGGCTTCACGGGCGCTGATAATATCAAACGGACTGTCCCCAATCATCAAGCAGGCCGATGCGGGAAGCTGCAATTGCTCCAACGCTTTTCGCACCGGCTCGGTATCGGGTTTATGTTTGCTGCACTCATTGACGCCGATAATAACCGAAAAGAAATGATCCATATGAAATAGTTTTAAACCACGCAAGGCCGTTTCCGATGCTTTTGACGTGACAATCGCCATAGGAAAATCAGCCTCATGCAATTTTTGCAGTGTTTCATGCATGCCTGCAAAAGTTGATGTCAGTTCATCATGATGCGCCAAATTAAATTCGCGATAAGTTGCAATCAGTTCTTCCACTTTATCCGGCCCCAACGCCTCCATTGCAGCCCGCAATGTTTTGCCAAAAAACCGGTGAACCTCTTGCGGTGCAATCTGCCGATTATAGTGAATATGAAAAGTATGTTGAAATGACTGAAGAATTAGGTTTGTAGTGTCTAATATTGTGCCATCCAAATCAAATAAAAGTCCGTGAAACTTCAAGCGAAAATCCTCCTTACGTTAATATGGGAAAAGAGGCATACGACTCTCGCAAGCTGTATGCCCCGACTATTTTATGCATCATGATTGCGCTCTTTTTGAAGAGTAGTCCCGCACCATCTATAATTTCCATTCGGTCAATAGATGCATCAACTCATAATTTGTTAAATCAAAATGAATTGGCGTTACGGAAACTTCCCCTCTGGACACAGTCATCACATCACTGTCCGGATCATTGTCTGTGGCCATAATTTTGCCGCCCATCCAGTAATAGACACGCCCTCGCGGGTCTTGACGGCGCTCAAATGTATTTTCATATTGCCGAACGCCTAATTTTGTAATGGTTATGCCAGCTAATTCATCAGCCGGTATCGCGGGCACATTCACATTTAATAAAGTATATCGCGGCAGTGAACCTAAAACCATTTTTTTGATTAAATTGGCAATGATTCGGGCAGTCGGAGTAAAATCATACGGATGCCAAGAATCCAGAGAAACCGCTATTGCCGGCAATCCGTGCATTGCTCCTTCAATCGCAGCGCTCACCGTACCGGAATACAATACATCGGTTCCCAAATTCGGCCCTTGATTAATACCCGATATAACCAAATCAGGGTAACCAAGCAACAAGGCTTCCAACGCCAGCTTAACGCAGTCTGTTGGTGTCCCGCCTACCCGCCAAGCTCTAATGTCCGGATTTTCCATAAAGTATTCATCAACTCGTATTGGATGATGAACTGTAATTGCTTGGCTGGTCGCACTTTTTTCACTATCAGGAGCAACCACCGTGATTTTTGCAAAATTTGACAATTCTTCCCATAACGCCTTGATTCCAGGCGCTGCAATTCCATCATCATTCGTGAGCAATATATGCAATGTGATAAGCCTCCCGATCATCGCATTCGATCATGATTATATAGACAATTTTTTATAGGAAGCAGCAGAATGAAGCGACTCCCATACGGTTACTTTGGAAACAGAAATTGTCTCCAGAGTTGAAAAATCCTTCTCTAACTGTTCATAAATATAGCAGGCAATATTTTCCGCCGTCGGATTTACCTGTCGAAATGATTCTATCTCATTTAAATAATGATGATCCAGCGTCTCCAACACCATGTTTACACGGCGTTTAAGTTCACTAAAGTCAACCAGCATACCTAAATTATCCAACTTATCTCCCTGCACCGATACTTCCACTTTCCAATTATGGCCATGCAACCGTTGGCACTTTCCTGGATAGTCAGGTATGCAGTGCGCAGCAGCAAAATCAACAAGGATTGTCAATTCAAACATTTTTCTTTGCTCCCTTCCGCGCATTTAAATATTTTTAGAATGTTATCAAACCTCTGATTACATGTGTAATCAAAACATCGTGATAATTACTATGACATGAAAGAAAAAGATGAGTATTCAGCTCACCTTTTGCGCATTTCAAACTCGCTGCGTTATTTAATAGCCTGCTTGCTTAACAGACCTGTCTTAGAAAAATCATCAGCCTGCCGCAATAAAACATCTTGATAAGTGATGCTCCGCGTATGTTCAGTATGACTCCATTCGTGATCATGCCGATGTAAAAAACCAATGAAGGTGATCGGTATCCAGCTGTAAACAAACAGCGGGTACAAAATTAAATAAAACCAGGATTTTATAGGCGCTTTAATTTTCGCAAGTATGATCATTGGGAAAACATATTGCCCAACAGCAATAACCGACCACACTTCTACCGGCAATATGGAATAAAGAATGTTCGTGTAAAAAGGAACAAATGAATAAATATAAGAACTGATCACAAAAACAGTTGAAAGCAGTAAAAAATATGGCTGAACCAAGTGGAGAATTCCGTCCAAAATTCTTACATCGCGTAAACGTATCCCCTCTGTTATGAGACGCGGGATATACCGGCCTGCCACATCAAAATGACCTTGCGCCCAGCGTTTTCTTTGTTTCCAAGCTTGCATAAACGTGAGTGGTTTTTCATCATAAACGATTGCATCATGCGCCCATGTCGTAGGAACGCCGCGCAATAAAAGTTTCATTGTAAATTCCATGTCCTCAGTTAAACAAGTGGCTCCCCATCCGTGCTCACGAAGAACGTCCGTTGCAATACACATTCCAGTGCCGCCCAACACGCTTGACAACCCTATGTTATATTTGGCTAAATGCCAAATATGATTAACGACCCAGAAAGAAATGGCAAACGTTCCGGAAATCCAAGTATCATTTGGGTTTTTAGAATCTAAATACCCTTGGATCACCTTTTCGCCTTTGCATAATCGGTTATTCATTTCTAAAAGGAAATCCGGATGAACCAAATTATCTGCATCAAAAACAACAACTGCATCATATTTGCGTTTTAAACCGAAAAGTTTCGCAAACATCCATTCCATCGCATACCCTTTGCCTCGCTGCTCAAGGTTAAAGCGTTCAAAAACAATTGCACCGGCATCGCGGGCAATTTGTGCGGTTTTATCTTTGCAATTGTCCGCAACAACAAATACATCATACAACGCCCGTGGATAGTTTAAAAGATGGATGTTATCTACCAAATGTCCAATTACCTGTTCTTCATTGTGAGCAGCTACGATCACAGCCATTGTTTTTTCTGGCTTTAATATCTTTATTTCCTTTTTTCGGACAATGCCAAAAAATGCAATGATAAAATAATAGAGCGTAAAAAACACGATAATTAATTGCATCGGAATCATTATATAATCAAAAATGGTATTCATGGATCTTCTCCTTATCTAGGAACCTTTTTTCAACACATCATTTTTTTTCGTATCCAGACTAAATTGTAAAGTTAGTCGCCAGGATTGTCAAGTCAAAAACACTTCGCATCCACACTGTGATCTAACATGAATATATGGTTCACAACTTAGATCTTTGGGAAAACAAATTGAAAAGGGAATTCAAAATGCCAAACAGAGTATAAGCAAAAAACGGAACAAAGAAAAAAGCATTATGAAGCAGAAACAAAAGATATAGGGATAAAGCTGCTGTGATCATCACCGCTAATAAATGAATGGGTTCGCCTTTTCCTTTAAAATCAGGATAATGAACAGTGCTGACCATTAAATAAGCAAAAATAGCAACCATAACTGGAAAAATCCATCCTGAAGGCTTAACTCCAAGCATCACAAAAGTAGCAACGACACAACCGCCCGCTGGGATAGGCAGTCCCATGAAATACCCTTTTACGACGGAAGTGTTCACATTAAACCGCGCCAAACGCAGGGCGCCACAGGTAGCAAATCCAATCGCAATGATAGCTCCTGCAGTGCCAAAGTCTTTTAAATAAAATACGTATGCAAGAATTGCAGGCGCAACGCCAAATGATACTAAATCACATAAAGAATCAAGTTCTTTGCCAAACTCACTGCCTGCATTCAATGCCCGCGCCACCCTGCCATCCAATCCATCAGCGACCATGGCGATAAGAACAAATAAACCGGCGTTCCAATAATCATTTTGTATTGTAAACATAATCGCAAGCATGCCGAAAACCAAATTTACTGCAGTCAATGCGTTAGGAATAATCAGCCTTACACTCAAGCTGTCAACCTCCCTATAACCGTTTCTCCACCTTTAACTTTGTCTCCTTTTTTTACAATAATTTCTACAGATTTGGGGACAACCACTTCTGTACAGGAGCCAAATTTAATCATGCCGTAACGTTCACCCGGTTTCAACACATTTCCCAATGTGACCCAGGAAACAATTCTCCGTGCCAAAATCCCGGCAATCTGGGTTACTAGAATACGCATGTTGGGATTTTCTAAGCCAATAGAGTGACGCTCATTTTCAAATCCCACAGTATCTTTATACGCAGGGCGAAAACGTCCGCAAGTATATTGTTGATATGTAATTTCACCGGCAATCGGGCTTCGATTGACATGGACATTGAAAACGGATAAGAATATGGTTACTTTAATCGCATCTTCATTTAAAAACTCATCATCGAATATTTCTACAATGCTCATTACTTTTCCATCCGCCGGTGACAATATCAATCGCTGATCACTCGGAATAAGCCGGGTCGGATTACGGAAAAAAAACAGGATGAAACAAAGTAAAAAACCTGGAACAACTCCCCAGTAAGGACCAACAGCCAGCACTACCACTATCGTAATCAGTGCTAAAATTCCTATATAAATATAGCCTTCTTTCACTATCGGCGCACGAACCATTTATTCACCTCCGGCTACAAAACAACGGTGCAGGATAAACTGCATACAAAAACCGGCCCCATTTTTGTTAACACATATTTGTATTAACATCTTGCAACACGGCCAATCTATCATTTTGTTTCATTTTTTTTATATAAAAGTACTCGAAATACAAATTTTGGCAAAGCCAGCATTCTAAAAAACCGCTGGGGCTGCATAAGCAAACGAAACAGCCATTCCAAATTAGCTTTTTGCATCCAAAGTGGAGCACGTTTCATAATCCCAGCCATTACATCAAATGTACCACCAACTCCAATAGCAACCGGCACATGGAGCTTGGAGAGATGTTTTGACAACCATTTTTCCTGTTTCGGGACACCCAAAGCTACCAATAAAACATCAGGTTTACAGTTTGCAATCTCATTCAAAATTTCTTCTTCATCCATTTCAGAAAAAAAACCATTGCGCACCCCAACAATATTGACTCCTGGATATAGTTTTTCAGCCTTTATTTTAGCCTGTTCAGCAACGCCTGGTGCGCCGCCTAAAAAATACACCTTGTAATTATTTCGCACTGACCGTTCCAGCAATTTTTGCGCCAAATCATAACCTGCAACACGTTCTGGAACCGGATTTCCATAATGGCGAGCCGCCCAAACAACGCCGGCGCCATCCGCAACGACTAAGTCTGAATTTGATAATATACGATGTAACTCAGGATCTTCTGCCGCCATCATCACCATCTCTGCATTCGCAGTGGCGATCATATGACAACGATCAAAATTTGCTATGTACTTTTCCAATCTGGCTACAGCCTGATCCATTGTAACTGCATCAATCATTACATTTAAAACCGTTATTCGTTTTTCCACAGTTGGATACAATCGTCCTTTCTCGTGAAACACATCATGTTCCTGAATTATTGTATCATATAATATAAATCCGGGCAATTAAAATAAGACTTGGCTTGCAGTAAGTTCCATAAATGCCGGTAAAAAACCAAAGAACAAAGTATCAAAAATAAAAAGCTCCATCCGTAATCTATCCCGGACAGAGCTTTTCATTTTTAATTATAAGCTGTAATTCGGTGATTCTTTGGTAATATTAATATCGTGCGGATGACTTTCTTTTAATCCCGCGCCAGTGATGCGAATAAACGAGGTATTGTTGATCAGTTCATTGATATTATGCACTCCACAATAACCCATTCCAGACCGAAGTCCGCCTACTAGTTGATAAATCGTATCAGCGATCGGCCCTTTATAAGGAACTCGGCCTTCAATCCCCTCAGGTACCAATTTCTCAACATTTTCTTGGAAATATCTGTCTTTACTTCCATCGGCCATCGCGCCTAATGATCCCATTCCACGATATACTTTATAGCTTCGACCCTGGTAAATAACGGTTTCACCAGGACTTTCCTCTGTACCAGCAAAAATATTTCCAATCATAACGACATTTGCGCCCGCTGCAATCGCCTTTGTAATGTCACCGGAATATTTAATTCCTCCATCAGCAATAATCGGCACATCATAAGGACGGGCTGCATTTGCACAATTATAAACTGCGGAAATTTGCGGGACACCAATTCCAGCAATAACACGGGTTGTACAAATTGATCCCGGACCGATACCGACCTTTACCGCATCTGCACCAGCCTCAATCAAATCGCGGGTTGCTTCAGCCGTTGCAACATTACCGGCAATCAATTCCACATCCGGATACAATTCTTTTATCATTTTAACTGCTTTTATAACACCCGCTGAATGTCCATGCGCAGTATCAACAACAATGACGTCAACTTTGGCTGCCACAATCGCAGCAACCCGGTTCATAAAATCCGAACCTGTGCCGACCGCAGCTGCGACCAATAATCTTCCTTTACTGTCTTTTGCTGAATTTGGATACTTTAATGCTTTTTCGATATCCTTAATCGTAATTAACCCTTTTAGGTTGCCGCCTGCATCAACAAGGGGTAATTTTTCAATTCGATGGTGGCGTAAAATTTCTTTCGCATCATCAATAGAGGTTCCTACCGGAGCCGTAATTAAATGCTCTTTCGTCATACATGCGCCAATTTTTTGTTTTAAATCAGTCTCAAATCGCAAATCCCTGTTGGTAAGAATACCGACAAGCTTATCATGTTCAGTAACTGGCACACCGGAAATGCGAAATTTTTCCATCAAATCATGAGCGTCTTGCAAAGTATTATCCGGCCCTAAAAAAATAGGATCGACGATTATTCCATGTTCAGACCGTTTCACCTTATCGATTTCATTGGCTTGGCTCTCAATCGACATATTTTTATGTATGACTCCGATACCGCCTTCTCGAGCCACAGCGATAGCCATTCTGGCTTCTGTAACGGTATCCATTCCTGCGCTGATAACTGGAATAGATAATTGGATTTTTTTGGTTAGCCGGGTACTTACATCAACGTCGCGCGGTAAAACATCCGATTTTGCCGGCACAAGTAAAACGTCGTCAAAAGTTAACCCTTCCGGACCAAATTTATTTGCAAACATTTGCTAAACCCCTTTCCTAATAATAAACAGTTATTTTACATATAATATCACAATTGAAATCTTCAATCTACCATCTTTATTGCTGTTTTAAAAAAATGTTTATTTACTATCAACCTTCAGCATAATAATTAGTCTTTTCTTAACGCAAAAGGAGCAAAACCAACTTTTCCCCATATGTCATTGTAAAGCACACGGATTAAACCGTCAGTCCGACGTCGAAGAAGCATCTTTACCTCTGCAAGTGAAGCAAAGTATGCGCGTGTCAAAGGGTGCACACTATTTAAAGCAGCTTGACGATAAAATTGTTCCATTCGATCTATCGCTGTATAAATAGACCATAAAAGTACAATATCTCCCGTTTCAGCCGGCAAAGTCAATTTGTCTTCCACAAGTTTTTTCCAATCAGTGCTGGCATTACGCAGCCGATCCCCAGACGGTGGATATCCGGAGAGATCAACATTAACATACTCAGCCGCGGATAAACTTTCAGCAAATTCGACTTGTATGTCGATCAAAAAATGCAATACAGGCGTTAAATATGGCGAAGAAGCTCCGGAAAACAATTCAAGCTGCCGCTGTAGTGCCGTTTCTAATTCGCAGGCAATCTTCATTGATTCCATAAATCATCCACTCTCCTTTTAAAAATAGTCCACTCCGTATAAAACGAAATGGACTACATCTTATAAAATCACATATCGGAACGTAGTTTACCAGCTTTTGCAAGATTTTGCGGCGACATTTCCCGAATAATAATTGTTACGGCATCAGGCGGGCACTGAGCAGTTTCAGTAATTGCCTCGGTGATTTTTTTTACCATAGCCCTTTTTTGTTCTACACTGCGGCCTTCCAGAAAATCAATTTGTACCAATGGCATAATGTAATTCCTCCTTATAATTATTTTTTATAATATTTAGCGCCGGACAATAGACTAACGAGCTTGCTCCAATTTTCGTTTTTTTGCCCGTTTATGCCACCACATGATAAGATAAACTCCAACCACCAAACTCAAAACCAGGACCAAACGTGTCGTATTTTCCCCTGCAAACGCAATATCATGTCCAATCAATACTTTGATGACCACCGGTGGCAGTTTACCCAAAATCGTAGCTAAAATAAAATCCCGAAACGATATCCGGCTAATAGCAGCTACGGCAGTAATGATCCCAGACGGCGCCAAAGGCAACAGTCTGGCGATTAATAATGCCTTGAATCCATTGGCAGCACTATAGTCATCGACTTGTTTCAAATATGGGCTTTTACATACCCAGCTGGCAACCGATCCACGAAAAAAATAACGGGCAAAAGCAAACATAGCCAATGCGCCTAATATTTCGCCGGTCCAAGATATTATAACACCCCAAAATAATCCGAAGACAATCCCAGCTGCACCTGATAAAATAACAAATGGAAAAACAATGGTGAATGTCATTACTATGAACAAGATCAGAGTAACAAAGATCCCCCAACCAATTCCAAACGAACGCAAATATTGGGATAACGCAGCAATATCACCATGCTCAATAATTCCATAGGCTTGTTGAAAAAATTCAGGCTGCCAATAATAAACCAAGCCGCCTAACAGAAAAATGAACAACCATCCCCATAATTTTCCCATAATTATCTTCCTTACAACAACAAATATTCCTCAAAAATCTCTGGCATCCCGGCCATTATTATAACTATACTAGAAATACTATCAAATGGCAACTAGTCGGAAAAACCGGTAAAGTTCCTTTGCACAGCAAAACAACGGGATCAAATAGCAAGCTGGCACTCTATCGCTTGCTGAAGTTCCAGCGGAATTTCTCTGTCTTGCACAACATCCAACGCCGCCCGCCTGGCCAAAAGCAGTACATCCATGTCCCCAATAATATCGGCTAATTTTAAATCCGGCAAGCCATGCTGTCTATGCCCAAAAAACTGCCCAGGCCCTCGAAGCTGCAAATCTTTTTCCGCAAGCAAGAGGCCATTATTACACTCCGTCATAATCGCAAGCCGTTCCTGAATATTTTGCTGTTTTATGTCGGAAATCAACACACAAAACGATTCATTTCCTCCCCTTCCAATTCGACCACGCAATTGATGCAATTGCGCTAACCCAAAACGCTCTGCATTTTCGATTACCATCACAGTCGCATTCGGAACATTGACACCTACTTCAATCACAGTCGTCGAAATCAAAACGCTAATATCCCCTTTATAATAAGCTTGCATGATACGATCTTTTTGATCCGGTGCCAAACGGCCATGAATTAAGCCGCAGGAAACACCACGCAGCCATGTTGCAGATAATTCTGCATGTACATCATGTACGGAGCGGGCGTCAATGTTCTCATTTTCTTCCACAAGAGGGCATACGACATATACTTGATGTCCTAAAGCAATCTGCCTCAGAACTCCAGCATAAATCTCTTCCCGTTTTTCAAATCCGTAAAGCAGCGTTCGCACAGGTTTACGGCCAGGCGGAAGATGATGGATAATAGAAACATCCAGATCTCCATATACAGTAAGGGCCAAAGTCCTTGGGATAGGCGTCGCTGTCATAACCAAAACATCTGCATTCTCCCCTTTTGCTTTCAGTTTGGCTCTTTGCTCAACCCCAAAACGGTGCTGTTCATCAGTTATTGCCAATCCAAGAGCAGAAAAATCAATATCTTCTTGGATCAGTGCATGTGTTCCCACTACAATATCCACCTGATGATTACGGATCGCATCAAGCAGTAAGCCGCGTTCTTTGCGGCTCAATCTGGCAGATAACAACGCAACTCGACATCCAAAAGAGGAAAACAGGTTCGCCAAGGTTTGAAAATGCTGTTGTGCAAGAATTTCGGTTGGCGCCATCAATGCACCCTGGTAGCCGTTTTCAACGGTCTTGGCCAATGCAATGGCAGCAACAGCAGTTTTCCCTGAACCTACATCCCCCTGAACAAGACGGCGCATGGGAATGATATCTTCCATATCACTTTTAATTTCCCTCAATACACGCAGCTGATCATCAGTTAAGGAAAACGGTAATTTTTCTGTAATCTTGCAAACCAACTCTCCATCAGAAGAATGTTTAATCCCATAATTTAATTTACGGTTTTTTTCTTTTATTGATAATAATCCGCATTGCAGTAAAAACAATTCTTCAAAGATTAACCGTTTTCGCGCTTTATCTAATAAGTCCGCATTTTGGGGAAAATGAATATTCCAATATGCATCTGCCCGTGCCATTAGATCATTGCTTGCCAAAATATCTGCAGGAATGCATTCTGTTATATGTTCTGAATACAAGGTTAAGATTTGAAAAATAAGCGATCGAAGCAAATTTTTGGGCAGACCTTTTTTACCACCGTAAACTGGGACAATACGGCCTGTACGCAAATGTTGTGACGCCTCTGCATCCTCTATTACTGGATTTTCCATCTGAAGATACCGGCTATTAAACGTTTTTTTTATTTTACCGGATATCAAAATTTTCCTGCCTACCCGAAATTCATATTTTATATACGGATTAAACGATACAATTTCCAAGCTTCCCGTATCATCGGATACCAGAATACAACTGCGCGCTTTTTTCCCTGTTCCGTAAAAACCGGACTTTGAACTGATACGAACCATACTAACCTGACAAGTCTCGAATTCTCCTGCTTGCAAATCTCGAACTTGCTTTAATTGACTGTAATCGAGATAAGTACGGGGAAAATAATGAAGCAAATCCTGAAGCGTAACAAGTTGCAAATCCGCTAGTTTCTCTGAAGTTTTAGCACCCACTCCCTTCAATGTGTCTATACGGTTAAACAGCCATTGCTGCATAAAATCTCACCTCAACTGTCGCAACTTATTCAGCGAATGAATATTGCTCAAGAAGCGACAGGCAAAGCGCAATGAATGCACTTTGCCTGTCGAACATCGATAATTTACATCGATTATGTCGTTAGCCATTTGCTTTTTCTATTTCTTGCAATTCTTTCATTAAAATTGCAAGATCAATATTATGCATACGGGCGCCATTCTCAATTGTTTCTATTGTTGAACCCATACAACCTCCGCAAGCCATACCATGCCGCAAAAACAACGTCCGTGCTTGAGGATAAGCTCTCAAAACGTCAATAATAGGAGTATTTGGAGTGATCAAGCTCTATCGCCTCCCAGCTATAAAATGATATAATAGTAACAGTATTTCCATAATGCGACTTGGAATCCTGCCATCTCTCTTTATAAATATTATTTTCCTTTCTATTGCATGACGTCAAGCAATATGATAAAATATCACTGTTATAATAGTATCGTGATAAGGATATTTTGTCCTTCTTAAAAGGAGGTGGATTACATGGCAAACGTTTGTCTAGTTTGTGGTAAAGGTGAGGTTACTGGTAACAACGTCAGTCACTCGAACTTAAAAACCAAACGCGTTTGGAAACCAAATATTCAACGAGTCAAGGCACTCGTAAACGGTGAAATTAAAAAAATCAACATTTGTACTCGCTGTCTTCGCACAAACAAAGTATCTCGTGCAGTGTAGAACAAAAAAGTACGAAAAAGGACTGGTTAAAAGAACCAAGTCCTTTTTAATTTGATTAAGCGAAAAAGAATTGGCACAGGCTGCATATAGCACTGTGCCAATTCTTATATACTCAGTTCTCATTCTAATCCGTCTGCAACAAGGTTAGAACTACAAAACTTTTAACAAATTAGCCATTTCAATAGCAGACATAGCAGCATCCGAGCCTTTATTGCCAGCTTTTGTACCCGCTCGCTCAATGGCCTGTTCAATGGAGTCGGAAGTAATAACACCAAAAATTGTCGGAACACCGGAGCTTAAACCAACTTGCCCAACACCTTTAGCCACTTCCGCACAAACATAGTCAAAATGCGGCGTACTTCCTCTAATCACAGCACCCAAACAAATTACAGCATCATATTTGCCTGAAATGGCCATTTTTTGGGCCACCAAGGGAATTTCAAATGCGCCCGGAACCCATGCGATTTCAATTTCTTCTTCTGCTGCTCCATGACGCACAAGAGTATCGATCGCACCGCTGCATAATTTGTTTGTTATAAATTCATTAAAACGCGCCACAACAATCCCGAATTTAAGCCCCTTGGCAACTAACTTTCCTTCTAACGTCATAACCACTATTTATGCCTCCTCTTTTTGTTAAAACCTTTGTCCTTAAGCAAGTCTACATTTATATTGTTTTCTTCAGTAAATGTCCGAGTTTTGATTTCTTTGCTGATAAATAGCGTTGATTGAAACAGTTGGGTATAATCTCCAATGGTACGCGTTCGGTAATCGTTAACCCATACCCTTCCAAGCCCGCTCTCTTTTTCGGATTGTTCGTTAAAAGCCGGATACTTGTTAAACCTAAATCAACCAAGATCTGTGCTCCAATTCCATAATCGCGCAAATCAGGGGCAAAGCCAAGAATTTCGTTCGCTTCTACAGTATCTTTCCCTGCGTCCTGCAAAGCGTATGCTTTGATCTTGTTTGCCAAACCGATTCCCCGGCCTTCTTGCCGCATATAAAGCAATACGCCGGTGCCTTCTTTTTCAATCCTCTGCAAAGCAGTACCTAGTTGTTCACCGCAATCACAACGCAGTGATCCAAAAACATCTCCTGTCAGACATTCTGAATGAACCCGGACTAAGACATCTTCTTTCCCTGCAATATCGCCTTTCACCAAAGCTACATGACAAAGATGATCCAATGCGCTTTCGTAAGCAATCAAACGAAAATCTCCATACTTCGTCGGTAGATTTGTCTCTGCCGCCCGCACTACAAATTTTTCATGCAATTTCCGATATTTGATCAAATCGACAACCGATATAATCTTCATATCATGTTTTTCAACAAACTCCATCAACTGGGGAACACGAGCCATCGTACCATCTTCATTCATAATTTCGCAAATGACACCTGCTGGGTACAGTCCGGCCAGTTTTGCCAAATCAACTGACGCTTCCGTGTGTCCCGCACGCCTTAAAACGCCGCCTTCCCGATACCGCAGCGGAAATAAATGTCCTGGACGTCGAATGTCCCCAGGTCCTGCTTCGGGATCAAGTACGGTCTGGATCGTCAATGCCCTTTCATGAGCGGAAATGCCCGTTGTGACATTTTTCGCATCAATGGATACCGTAAATGCGGTTCCATGAGTATCAGTATTTTCAGTGACCATGGCGCCAATTCCCAGTTCGTCCAGACGGGATCCAATAATCGGCATACAAATAAGTCCTCTGGCATGAGTCGCCATAAAATTAATCATTTGCGTAGTTGCTTTTTCTGCCGCAAAGACCAAATCTCCCTCATTTTCCCTGTCCTCGTCATCAACGACAACAACCATCTTGCCATTTTTAATGTCTTCAATTGCCTCTTCAATGCTGCTAAACTTCATACCAAAAAGCCTCCCTATTTATAGTTTAAAATCCGTGTTCCCGTAAAAAAGCAAGCGACAAGTCCGATTTGACATTTGGCTGTGATGCTTTCAGCCCTAGTAATTTTTCCACATACTTGCCAATCATATCCACTTCCAGATTTACAGCATCGCCAACTTTTTTGCGCCCCAAAGTTGTCATTTCCGCCGAATGCGGAATAAGGGAAACCGTGAACCAGTCCTGAGCGCAATCAACAACAGTAAGACTGATTCCATCCACCGCAATAGACCCTTTTTGAATGATATAGCGAAGGATTTCCGGAGTCGCAGATATCTTGACAATGACCGCAATGTCATTGATTTGCTTCTCACTAATTTTCCCCGTATCATCAATATGTCCACTGACAATATGTCCGCCAAGGCGGTCGCCGACCCGCAAAGTTCGTTCTAAATTCACCTCGTCGCCGGCTTTAAGTCCTGCTAAAACAGTACGATTTACAGTTTCCGGCATTACATCAGCCGTAAACCAGTCTGTTCCATAGGCGACGACCGTAAGACATGTTCCGTTGACCGCAATACTATCGCCAAGAACAGTTCCTTCCAACACCTTGGAAGCGGTAATTGTGATACGGATTGATTTCGCCCCGCGGGCGATATCCTTCACCTTACCCATTTCTTCAACAAGTCCTGTGAACATGATATTCCTCCTGATCACGCAGATACCCGCTAATCATTAAATCCGGCCCTGCAAATTCTGCAGTCATATCTTTTACTTGCCATGCATCATGTAAAAAAGTTGCCCCAGGGCCGCCTATTGGTCCCGGTGCAGCGTGACCGCCAACAATTTTTGGAGCAATAAACCAGCACACCTTGTCCGCCAAACCCGCCTTGAGTATAGAAGCATTGACCATTGCTCCGCCTTCAACCAAAATGCTGGTAATTTCTTGCGACCCAAGTAATTGAAATAAATGCCGCAAATCAACACCCGCATTGTCTTCCGGCACGACAAGCACTTCTACGCCTTTCGCAGCTAAAGCCTCAATCCTGCCGGAAGGAGCTTCTTTAGTCACCGCAATAATAGTACGTGCTAAACCGTCATTCACAAGCTGAGAATCCAAAGGCGTTCGTGCCAGGCTATCGACTACAATCCTGACTGGATGATGGCATTCCGACGGCAAACGGGTCGTAAGTGCGGGATTATCTGCCAAAACAGTTCCAATCCCCACCAGAATGGCGTCATATTGATCACGCAGCTTATGTACCTGCTGACGGGCGTTTTCGCCTGTAATCCACCGGGAATGACCGCTGCTGGTAGCAATTTTTCCATCCAGCGTCATCGCAGTTTTCAACACCGTAAACGGCATTCGGGTAGTAATCCATTTAAGAAACACTTCATTTAAACGAGCCGCTGTTTTTGCCAGAACTCCTTCTACAACCTCTACTCCCACACGGCGAAGTTTGTTAATCCCATTTCCAGCAACCAAGGGGTTCGGATCAACCATGGCTATTACGACTTTTTTTACTCCCGCTTTAATTATAGCTTCCGTACAAGGACCGGTGCGGCCATGATGGGAACAAGGTTCCAACGTTACATACAGTGTCGAGCCATAAGCCAATTCGCCGGCTGCCTGCAACGCATGTATTTCGGCGTGCGGGGTCCCTGCTCGCATATGCCATCCTTCACCAACAATCTCGCCATTTCGAACAAGTACAGCTCCAACCATGGGGTTCGGGCTCGTCCGGCCATTTGCACGCATAGCCAAGCTCAATGCCAATTCCATATATTTTTCATCCAAAATGAAGACCTCCCAAATTAGAAACCTGGCTTGCGTTGAAGGTTAATCGCGTTTGAAAAATAAAAAATCCTAAAGAACGGTTCTTTAGGAAAATAAGGTAACAAGCCTATACTGAGGCCTAAAACCTGCCTTTTCCCATCCAGACTTTACTGTCGGCTCCGGAATGTAACCGGATCAGCCATTACGGCTCGCGGGCTTCTACCGCCGGTCAGGAATCAAAAGATTGCTCTTTTTCACCTTACCCCAAAGGCATAATTATTCAATTTCTTTTTACATGTTACCACTAACTAGCAAAAAAATCAATCCCCCCGCAGGGTGCGAATGGCTGTGGATAAGTCGGCTGCTCCGTAAACAGCAGATCCTGCAACCAAAATGTCCGCTCCGGCTGCAACAACAAGTTTGGCTGTATCCGCATTAATACCGCCATCAACTTGGATCGTTGCGGAACATTGACGTTCATTAATCATTTGTTTTAACTTGCTAATTTTTTTAACTGCAGACGGGATGAACTTTTGTCCGCCAAAGCCCGGATTCACGCTCATAATGAGCACCATATCCAATTCCTCGAGGATCTCTTCCACCGTACTCAATGGAGTTGCAGGATTTAAAGCCACACCAGCCTGAATCCCTTTGCTCTTAATGGTTTGAACAAGACGATGAAGGTGGGGGGCGGTTTCCACATGCACAGTAATGATATCTGCGCCGGCTTGGGAAAATGCTTCCAGTAAATCTTGCGGATTAGTCACCATAAGATGAACATCAAAAGGGATTTTCGTCACTTTGCGGATCGCTGCAACAACTGGAGCACCAAAAGTCAGGTTCGGAACAAAATGACCATCCATTACATCAATATGCAGCATGTCAGCTCCTGCTTGCTCTGAGCGCAGAATTTCATTCTGTAAATTGGCAAAATCAGCTGATAACATGGAAGGGGCAATTCGTATCATGTTTAAAATCCTTTCTTGTTTGTTTTTAATTCTTCAAGGATCGCGAGATAAGATCCATATCGGCCTTCAGCAATTTCACCGGTTAATACCGCTTGTTTTACAGCACACTGCGGTTCTTTATAATGCAGACAGCTGCTAAATCTGCAAGCAGAAGCCATTGCTGAAATTTCCGGGAAACAATGCATCAATTCCATTTCCTCAATATCGGTAAATTCCGTAAAACCAAGTCCAGGCGTATCAACCACAAATCCCCCTCCGGCAAGAGGAAGCAGTTGAGCATGACGGGTCGTATGTTTGCCGCGGCCGATTTTATCGCTAATCACTCCCGTAACCAAGGACAATCCAGGTTCTATGGCATTTAATATAGACGATTTTCCGGCCCCCGACGGGCCGGAAAAAACGGTAATCCGATGATGCAGCAGTTCCGCAAGTTCCTGGATCCCTATACCGGTAAAAGTTGACACGAGAATAACTTGATAACCAATCTTGCGGTATACATCCGCTATCTCTTCGATCTTTTCCCGATCAGCCAAATCCATTTTGTTAATCACGATCACTGGTTCTAAGTGCGACATTTCAGCCAATACCAAAAATCGATCGAGCAATATAGTGCTAAAATCAGGGCGGGCTGCTGCAAAGGTAACAACAACTTGATTGACATTAGCAACTGTCGGCCGTTTCAGCAGACTTTTTCGCGGCAAAATTGTTTCTATGACGCCTTTCCCAGCTGTACCTGGCACATACTCTACGACGTCTCCAACAAAAAGGGAAAACCTCTCCTTTTTAAACCGTCCCCGCAAAGTGCACATCGTTACCTTACTGTCAGTCTGTACATAATAGTAACTGCTGAAGGCCTTAATGACAGTTCCCTGCCCCACTTAACCACCCCCCTGTTAAAGAATTTGATCCTGGAATAATGTCCCATTTGCATATACTTGTATTCTTAATTGACCAATCCCTTCAACAATTTTGTCAACTCTCTCACCCGGTTTATGAACGCCTTCGTAGATAATACGTCGTCCGTTAGAATCTGTTACAACAACTTGAACAGATTGACGCAGCGGACCGTCAGGAACAATAAACTGCACGGCAGCCCGGCGTATTGCCGCAGCTGGACTTTTTGCAACGGTAAAATCAACAGTTGCTCCTTCCTGGACTTCTGTTCCAGGTGCCGGATTTTGGGCGCTGATCGTTCCGGGAGAATACCGGTCGCTTGGCGACTCGCTTACATTGCCAATCTTTAATTTCAAATTTTCCATTTGCCCGGCTAAAGCAGTTTGCGATATACCGCGAAAATCGGGCAGAGCAAATTTTCGCGGTCCAGTTCCTTTGCTTATGACAATTGCCACTGTTGATCCTTTATTCACCTGAGAGCCCGGTTTGGGATTCTGACTTGCCACCATGCCTGCCGGAACCTCAGCCACAAACTGTTCTTCCACTGTACCTAGCGCTAGTCCGCTGTTTTTTAACTGCAATTCCGCATCTCGCCGGTTCATGCCGCGTAAATCCGGAGCATTTGTAACTTCCATCCCTTTGCTGACGATTAACGTAATTGTTCTCTGCTCCTTTACCTGAGTACCCGCTTCAGGTGATTGAGAAATTACCCGACCTACCGGTACCTTGTCATCGTACACAGATGATATGGAAATACGAAGGTTTTGACTGACTAACACATTTTTAGCATCATCAACTTGCTTGCCGACGACATTGGCTACAACAACATCATCAGGACTCCAGAACTTGCCAAAAGATAAAAAAGCGCCAAAAACAAAACCAATCAAAAGTAAGGCAAAAACACCAATAATCTGTTTTCGTTTTGTCATCACTGACTTAGTTCTATCATCACCAGGTATCGGTTTGACATTTTGTTCAATAGGTTCCTGAATCGGCAGTTTCGGCAAAATTTGAGTCGGAAAATCTTCTCGTGAAAGCCGCCGGGTGTGATCATCCCGCAAATAATTTTGAGCTAAATGCAGGTCTGCATCCATTTCAGCAATCGTAGCGAACCGTTGCTCCGGATCTTTGGCGATCGCTTTAAGAACAATCGCCTCCGCCAATGCAGGAATTGCAGGATTAATTTTTCTCGGCATGAGCGGTTCTTCCTGCAGATGCTTGATAGCAATGCTAATCGGTGTTTCGCCTTTAAAAGGCACCGTTCCTGTCAACATTTCATAAAGCACAATGCCTAAAGAGTAAATATCGGACTTTGCGCCAACAAATGATCCTTTCGCTTGTTCCGGCGAAAAATAATGTACAGAACCGATAATGAGCCCCGATTGAGTAATCGTCGCCGAGGAGACAGCTCTGGCAATACCAAAATCAGTCACTTTAACCCGGCCTGCTTTGGTTAGCAAGATATTATGAGGTTTAATATCACAGTGAACAATATTATTCGAATGCGCATTCCCCAAAGCATCCGCGATCTCAAGCGCTATCCTGACCGCAGTATCCGCAGGCAGCGGCGCTTCCCGCTCAATTTTTTCCTTTAATGTTTCCCCGCTAATGTATTCCATCACAATATAATAAATATCATCGTCTTGACCTACGTCATAAATATTGACAATGTTAGGATGTGAAAGACGGGCTGCTGCCTGCGCTTCACGCCGAAATCGGCTGACAAACTCTTCATCATGCGTAAATTGCTTATGCAGAATTTTAACAGCAACCGACCGGTCCAGCAATTTATCATGGGCCCGGTAGACATCGGCCATTCCTCCGCCGCCAATTAATTCTAAAATTGTATAACGATTATCTAATGTCCGGTTGATCAGCAAGTTCGCACCTCCTTAATGTAGTGCCTGTGTAAATATTTTTCTAGCCACCGGAGCTGCTACCCCGCCGCCAGAACCACCGTTTTCTATAATTACCGCTACCGCAATTTGGGGATTATCCGCTGGCGCAAAACCAATAAACCATGCATGGGAAGCTCCATGCGGATTTTCGGCCGTTCCGGTTTTTCCTGCCACTTTAATCCCACGGATCTGAGCTGCGCCGCCAGTACCATTTGCGACCGCTTCAACCATCATTTCAGCGACTAGATTTGCGAGACCAGGATTGGCAGGACTCAGCCATTGTTGCGGTTGGTTTTGCTCAATAACCGTTCCATCAGGTGTCACAACGCGTTGAACCAGAAACGGCTTCATTATGACTCCGTGATTAGCAAACACTTCTGCTAATACCGCCATTCGTAAGGGCGTAACTAAAAGACTGGTTTGGCCAATTCCCAGTTGTGCCAAATCTCCGTCACTTAAACTATTAAATTTCGGTAATTGGCAGGCGCTTTCCTGCAAATCAGTTGTCAATGGTTTCTGAAAACCATATTTTTCAAACACGTCTTCCATATTATTCCTGCCTAGTTCCAAAGACAACCGGCCAAACGTGATATTGCATGATACTGCCAAGGCTTCCTTGAGAGAAAGATGTCCGTGCGCGGTTTGCTTATCTTCCGACAACGTATAATCCCTGCCGATAGGCAAAGTCCCGGAACAGTCAAAAGAACTATTGGGAGAAGTTATCCGTTTTGACAAAGCTGCTTCAGCAACCATCACTTTGATAATGGATCCGGGGGGGTATAATCCTTGCGTTGCCCTGTTTAGAAGCGGCGCATCCGCAGCCGATGAAATACTTTGCCACTGTGAAGCAAGCTCCGCAGGGTCAAAGGAAGGTTTACTAACCATGGAAAGGATTGCGCCGGTACGAGGGTCAATCACCACTACAGCGCCCCGATGGTTTCCCAATGCTTGATAGGCGGTAGCCTGTAAAGAAGAATCAATCGTTAATACCACATCGTTGCCCGCATTTTCCTGCCACAAACGAGTGAAAGGACCAAAAGAACGACTGAGATTACTCATCCCGGACAAATACCCATTATAAGAGCTTTCAATCCCTGATTTTCCATACTGCAAACTATCATAGCCCACAATATGGGTTGTCATTCTACCAAGCGGATATTCTCGTTTAAAACGTCCTTTCTCATCTTTATTAGGGAGGTTTGTCGCCAATTTATCCCCATTGCGATCAAGGATTTGACCGCGTTGGATCGATGACGCCGCCTCTATATTGCGGCGATTTAAAGGATGTCCTTTCAAAAAGTCCTGTTCTATAACCTGTACATAGGAAATATAAGCAATAAGAATTACGAGAAACCCCATCAATACACAAGCAGTTCGGCGAATATTACCTAAAAGATTATTTTTCATCATGGTTTAGGTTTCACCTCAGATATTGCATAAAGCATTCCTAATAACACAAAATTCGCCACCAGCGAACTGCCCCCATAACTAATGAATGGCAATGTAATACCGGTAAGTGGAAAGAATTTTGTTACGCCGCCAACAATTAAAAAAACCTGTAATGCTAAAAACACAGCTAAACCAGCAGCAACCAATGCGCTGAATGGTTGTTCAGCCTTCAAAGCGATCCGAAAGGCACGATACACAAACAGCAAATAAATGATCATTACCGCAGCAGAACCGATGAACCCCAATTCTTCACCAATCGCGGCAAAAATAAAATCCGTATGAACTTCCGGGATCGTTTTGGGAAATCCGTACGTCAGCCCACTGCCCAAAATGCCGCCGGAACCCAAAGCGAACAAAGATTGGACAATTTGATACGCTCTCCCAGTAGGATCCTTCCAGGGATCCAGCCAGATGTCTACGCGAACCTGTACATGCGAATAGAGATAATAGCACAATACCGAACCGAAAAGAAATAAAAAAGCGCCAAAGGCAATATAAGTAAACCGTCCGCTAGCCATATAGGTCATAATCACAGTGATCCCAAAATAAAGCAACGCTGATCCAAGATCACGCTGAACAACCAGCATAAGCATCGTAAGCGCCCATACCGCCATCAGGGGGGCAATAAAACGAAGCCGCGGAAGCAGCAGCGGTCCATAACGACGAGTGGCAAATGCTAACACTTCCCGCCGTTCGCTAAGATACGCTGCCAAAAACAAAATAATAAATAATTTTGCAAATTCAGATGGTTGAAAACGAACCGGTCCCAATATCAGCCAGCTTCTATGTCCGCCAATCTCAACGCCGAAAAGAATTGCCGATAATAATAAAACAAGTCCGACGCCGCCTAAAATATATTTATAGTCAGCAAACCGGCCTGGTTTTTGAAATAAAAACACGGTTACTACGAATCCTGTCAATCCCACAACCAGCCAAAGAGCCTGTAAAAAAAACAAATCCGGACTTAACCGCAATAATACAGTCAATCCCATTCCAGTGAGCACGGATGCGAGTGGCAGCAAAATCGGGTCGCCGTCATGGCTGGCAAAACGCAAAAAAACATGCACCAGAAAAAAAACGCTCCATAATCCAGCTACTATCCCGCAAACGATAGGATCAATGCTTCCCTGGGCCAAACTCACCGTTAAAACGCCCGAACCAATGATCAATCCCGATAAAATCAGTAAAACTTTTTCTTTTTTTCCCGCATCCATATACTAATCCTCGTTTTGAACCATTATAGCGGTAATATTGTCATAACCTCCAACCGCATTTGCTTTGGCGACCAAACGTTCAATAGTCGCCGCACCATCGTCATACCCTTCCTTGAGATAGCAAAGCAGTTCCGGTTCATCGATCATATTCGATAGACCATCCGTACAAAGAAACAAAACATCTCCCGGTTTCCACAGTACGACTCCTGTATCAATACTGATATTTTCCCCCGTCCCGACTGCTCGGGTCAGCACATTGCGACGAGGATGATTGTCGGCTTCTTCACGGCTCAATTCGCCGCGCTCGACCAATTCCCATACAAGAGAATGATCTGCAGTAAGCTGTAACAAATTGTCTTTATTTTTTTCAAACAAATAAATTCGACTGTCGCCAACATGACCCCAGTATATTTCATTCATTTCAAGATAAACTGCACTCACAGTCGTTCCCATCCCTGTATAATCACTATGCTGCAACGATTTTTCATAAATTATCCGGTTGGCCAGGTAAATTGCTTCCGTCAGCATAACATCCGGTTTTTTTTCTCCGGTATGTTTTTCAACATAATCCGTAATGCAATGAACAGCTAAATCGCTGGCAATTTCCCCCGCCAAATGCCCCCCCATTCCATCTGCGACAACAAATAAATGCGGAGGTTTGAAAACATAACTATCTTCATTCTTTCTTCTTACCATGCCTGTATCCGACTTCACAAATGCCAGCAACGCGTGTCACCTCTCAAATTTAAAAGTAACCCTGCCTATCTTGATCAAATCTCCGCTCTTGAGTTTCACTTCTTCAGTAACAATCCGATCATTAAGATAAGTATGGTTCGTACTTCGCAAATCAGCTAGCCAATAATTGTTTTTATAATAAGTAATACAGGAGTGTTCATGAGAAACACAGCTGTCATCGACTACAATGTCATTACCCTCGCCCCGGCCGATTGCAATGGCTTCTCCCAGTGAAATGACTTCTCCGGCAAGATGACCGGAAAACGTGTCAATCACAATCAACCTAGCCGAAACTTCTACTGTTTTTTTCGACGATTTTAAGTCATTTGGCAAAGCAGACGGACAAAGATCCTGAAAAATTATTCGCACAATACGGTAAATAAAGTAATAGATCAGGAGCAAAAATACATATTGTAAAATGAAACCGGCAACATTCATAAGCCATACTTTACCAGGCACTCTAGTTCACCTCATAAACGATGATGGTATTGCCAATACGAATCCGGTCGTTAGACTTCAGCTCTATAAACGTAACACGATGATTGTTGACGTAAGTCCCGTTAAGGCTATTGGCATCATGCAAAACATGGGCATTTTCGTCAAAAACCACATACGCATGAATACGGGAAGTATTCATATCGGTCAATGGCAATTCATTGCTCTCACGCCTGCCAATATGGATACGGCCAGTCCCGACCGCTACTTTCAACCCAATATCACCCCCTTCTATTACCGTTAAGCTACCGGTAATAGAAGGAACTGGCTTTTGTACTTGAGCGTTCACCTTATTAAAAACACGAGTAGTCGAAGGGTTATCATCATTTTTCACAATTGCCGCAGCATCATCAGGAAAAAGTAACGGCTCACTGAAAGATGCAAGACATCGAAACCGGTTTCGGCTATTTTCATCGGAAAGTTTGATCTGAACCACAGGCGGCCCTGTCAAAACATACCCCTTTTTTTTCGCTTCGTCAAATAAAAAAACGGCCAGATCCTGACTAATAGTTTGATGATACGAGGACATCCGGTCAAAATCATCTGCGTGAAGATAGATGCAATACTCATTTGGAACGTAAATGCAAGAGACACCGATTGTTTTCTCTTGCTCCATGATTCGTGCCAAATTTTTAGCAATTTCTACCGGTTGTAATTCAGCTGACAACTTTTTGTCAAAAAAACCTTCGATATGTTTTTCAAAAAAGCTTTCTATATTGCGGACAAACTTCACGTCAAAACACCCCAATACAGGTTAATGTTCATCTCTATGGTTATTAAGTTTTGGAATCATTCACTCTTGGAAATACCTTTAAACGATTGATATCGCAACTGTCCGCATGCAGCCTGTATATCCGAACCCATCTCTTTGCGAACGGTGGCTGTAATTCCTCGTTGCTGCAGAATAGTTAAGAATTCTCGAACTGACGACGAATTAGGCCGTAAAATACCGCGTTCGGGAACCGGATTGGCAGGAATCAAGTTAACATTCGCTAACCGGCCGCGCAATAAGACAGCCAATTCACGCGCCTGCTCCGGGAGAGAATTTATCCCTTGCAATAAAATATACTCATAGGTAACCCGTCGTCCTGTCTTAGCCGCATAGCGATCAGCAGCCGATAACAACAACTCAATCGGATACTTTTTATTAATCGGCATTAATTCAGAACGGACTGAATTATTAGGAGCATGAAGGGATATTGACAACGTGATTGGTAATCCTTCATCCGCCAAGGCATCAATCTGGGGAACCAGTCCGGATGTAGATAGGGTCATGTGCCGATAGCTCAAATTCAAACAATATGGTTCATGACACAGACGCATGAAACGCAGGACATTGTCATAGTTTTCCAAAGGTTCGCCTGTCCCCATAATGACCAGAGAATGCAGTTTCGATCCTTCTTGTTTCAAAATTTGTTGAATAAAAAGTACTTGCCGCAATATTTCGCCAGTTGATAAATCACGGCTTTTGCCAAGTAAAGACGATGCACAAAAACGGCAGCCCATTGCACAACCCACTTGTGTAGACACACATATGCTGTTACCGTATTTGTGTCTCATAAGTACAGTTTCCACTGCAGCCCCATCCTGATACTCCAGCAGATACTTATCTGTACTCTTGTCCGCAGCATGCTGGGCACAGCGCACTTTTGACTTTATTATTGTGAATTGCGAATCCAACAAAATCCTTTGGGTCAACGGTATATTTTTCATATCTATAAAATTTTCAACACCATGACGGTAAAGCCACTCACCAATTTGTTTGGCTCGATATTGTTCCAAACCGCAAGGGATTATTGCTGCGGCAATTTCATGGGTAAATAATCCAAACAGTTCTGTTTTCATTTTATGTACCTCACAACCAATGCTTACTACTATTTTCCCTTTACCATTCGGACAATGAAAAAGCCGTCCACATCATCAACATGAGGCCATAATTGAACAAATTCTCCCGAACGCTTCACTGGTAAAAATTGCCCGGTTTCCTCCAGCCTGTAATTCGGGTGACTCGCAAGGAAGCGGCAAACGACTTCCTGGTTTTCCTCCGGTTCAGTCGTACAGGTGCTGTACACGAGGACCCCTCCGGGTTTGAGACAATCTGCTGCGCTGTTTAGAATGCTCGTCTGCAGCATCGGCAAATCTATGAGCATTTGCGGCGTTTTTCGCCAGCGAGAATCTGGTTTTCGCCGCAACACTCCCAAGCCGGAACAAGGAGCATCTACCAAAACCCGGTCAGCCTGTCCGGCAAACAACGTATCTAATTGCTCCGCATCCATTGTTTTGGCATCGATAATCGTAATCCCCAGCCGGCCGGCATTTTGGCGGGTAATCGCTGATTTATGATCATGAATGTCGACCGATAGAACCCGGCCAATATTTTTCATCAATGCAGCAATGTGCGTACTTTTTCCACCCGGCGCCCCGCATGCATCAATAACAAATTCTCCTGGCTGCGGATCCAAAACATGGGCAACAAGCATAGAACTTTCATCTTGAACTTGAAACAATCCTTCCTGCAAGGAAGCAAGCCGGTTCATAGAAGGAAACTTCCGGCAAACGATCCCCTCCGGCGACCATTGAGAAGGCTCGCAGACAACCTCATCGGAAGGCAGCCTTTTCATAAGCTCTGTTCGGCTAATTTTAAGAGTATTTGTCCGTATAGACAACGGAGGCGTCAAATTATTCGCCTGACACAGCTTTTCGCAAGCATCAATGCCCAATCTTTCGATCCATCGTGAAATGATCCATTCCGGGTGATAATACCGTAATGCAAGGTGTTGTGATGGCTGTTCCTGACGATCCGGATAAACTACTTTTTCAGGGCTGCGAGCAGCGCTGCGCAGCACGGCATTCACAAATTTCACCGTACCGCCATGGCCATATTTCTTTGCCAATTTAACCGCTTCGTTGCAAGTTGCAGCAGCAGGAACTTTTGACAAAAAAAATAACTGGTAAATACCCAGGCGAAGAATGTTAAGAATTACTCCCGGAATTTTCGTCAACGGGCGATCGACATAATGCTTTAAAATCCAATCCAAGGTTTCGCCGGTTTTAATCGTACCATATACCAACTCAGTAACAAAACGTCTGTCTTGATCCTCAAGATAGCGGGTATTGATTTCTTTGACCAGCACAATATTTGCATATGCATTTTTGCTGTAAATCTCACTAATAATTTTTAGGGCTAATTCTCTTGCCTCCACTTATAAGTCTCCTTCCAAAAAACCTCGTATGGCCTGCTCAACTTGCTCCATGTCCACCCGAGTATTGCAACATGGTCCGGACGGCCGTTCATTCAATATGCCGATAACCGGCAGCGGAAAAACATCTTGAATTCCACTTGTCAAATCCCGTTCACAAGCAATGGCCAGAATGGCATGAGGACGGAGGGATTTGACCACTTTGCGAGCCAACGTCCCTCCGGTTACAATTGCTAAATTCACTCCATATTTACGGCTTAAATTCAAAAGATCGCCCACTTGACAACGTCCGCAGGAACGACAATTAGCCGCGTCACGGGTAATCTTATGTAGGCATGCATCATTTTGAATGCAATGAGGCGTGAGGATCAATAACTTTTCTGGTGCAATTTTATGATGTTTCTGGCGATTCAAATGATTGCTGACCTCAATAAATGAACGTTCCACTTTTTCTTTTTCAACGTCAAATAAGCGCCCTATCATCGTCGCCATTGGAAAAAGAATATTCACCGTCGACCAGGCAATTCTCCGAAAAAAATGCAAGGTTGGAAAACCCAGAATTGCTAAAACAATCCCAACCACTCCGCTGACAATCGCAAACAACGCAATGGCCAACAAAGACCCCAGTATCAGAGGCAGATGGGTACTAATATTGCTCAATCCCGGAAAGCTTACCATCCAAATACCATAAGTCGATACTGCCGTCACAAATAAGCTGATTAGGATCAACGCAATAAACAGGCGTTTTTTCGGTCGATGAATCACTTCGCTCATCTTTCTCATTGTTATTTTAATATCTCCCCTGCTTCTATCCGATAACCGGTCGAAAATATTCCAGCGCCCATGCGGCGTTTGTTTTGTGGTTGAACTTCTTCAAGACGAATAATCCCGTTTCCAGTCGCCACGAATAAACAATCGCTTTCTACAGCAATAATACAGCCTGGATTTTTCAAAATCTCTCTATTTTCTTGAATGCTGGTCCGCCAAATTTTTAATATCCGGTCCTTATAGAGGCAATAGGCCCCTGGCCATGGGTTCAGCCCTCTGACCTGATTATGAATGTCCATTGCTGACCGCTGCCAATCAATGGCTTCGATCTCACGCGTTAAAAGGGGAGCATAAGTTGCTTCCTGCGCATTTTGAGGTGTGCGGGGCGCTTTATTTTCCGCCGCCAACTCTAGGGTTTGCGCTAATAATTCAGCGCCCAAAATTCTAAGGCGATCATGAACTTCACCAGTGTTTTCTTCCGGTGTAATCGGTGTTTCCATTTTCAGGATGATATCGCCGGTATCCATTCCACTATCCATATACATCGTTGTCACGCCTGTTGCTGTTTCACCGTTCATCACTGCCCAATGGATCGGTGCTGCGCCGCGATATTTAGGCAATAATGAGGCATGTACATTGATGCATCCCAGCGGCGGTAAATCTAATAACTGCCGTGGTAAGAATTGTCCAAAAGCTACGACCACAATTACATCCGGCCGCAAAACAGCAATCTGTTCCATAACGTCGGCATTTTTTATCTTCTCCGGCTGAATGAGCTGCAGTTTCTGATTGAGAGCATATTCTTTTACCGGTGAAGGCGTCAAAATACGGCCGCGTCCTTTCGGGCGATCAGGCTGAGTAACTACAGCAGCAATTTCATGTCCGTCAGTCACCAATCGTTCAAGACAGGGTACGGCAAAATCAGGTGTTCCCATAAATACGATCCGCAATTTACGCATCAGCTTTTTTGTTCCTTGTGTATTGTTTTCGCTAATTCGATGAACAGTATGCCTTCCAAATGATCTATTTCATGCTGCAGCGCTTTAGCCAGCAAGTCCGTTGCAGAAATGCGGACTTTTTTTCTATGCCGGTCAAAACCTTCTACAGTTACAGTAGTGCATCTTTCCACATCACCATAAATTCCAGGAACGCTTAAACAGCCTTCCATGGAAATCAATGACCCTTCACTGGCAGTAATTACAGGATTAATCAATTCGATCAACCCCTCGCCAACGTCAATGACAATAATTCTTTGCGATACTCCGACCTGAGGAGCGGCAAGACCGACTCCATCTGCATGATACATAGTTTGACTCATGTCGTCCAATAATTGTTTAATTTTTCGATCAATGCGGACAACAGGTTCCGCTTTCTTTTTTAGCACCATGTCGCCAGCTTTTCGTATATTAAGGACAGCCATCTAAGCCCCTCCTACTTATTTTCCTTTTACAATTTTAACACACTCAGAAAAAAAAATCCATGAAGACGCCCATCACATCATATTAACAGGATCGATATCAATCGTGATATCCGTTCGGCAGTCAAAACCTTCCTTTCGCAAGACTTGTTTCACTTCCGTCAAGTCTTGCGCCTTCACGATAATAATCATCCGGAAGACATCTTTAATTTGCGCGATAATTGCCGGAACGGGGCCGATAATTTCAACGCCGGAAAAATGCGCAACTGCTGCTCGCAGCGTTTGTGCGACTTCTTCTGAATTCTTGCGGGCTTGTCCATCGTTCTTTGCCTGAACAAGAATTTTTAATAAGTTGCTGAACGGCGGATAACGCAATTCTGCGCGGCAAGTCAATTCCGTTGTAAAAAAAGCTTCATAGTTCTGCTCCGCTCCGGTTTTTATCGCAAAGTGTTCAGGATTATAGGTTTGAACCACTACTTCTCCTGACTTTCGGCCCCGTCCGGCCCTGCCGGCAACTTGTGTAATTAAGGCAAACGTTTTTTCTGCGGCCCGAAAATCAGGTAAATTCAGCGCCGTATCTGCCGAAATAATACCTACCGCTGTAACATTCTGAATATCATGCCCTTTGGCGACCATTTGCGTACCCAGCAAAATATTATATTTTCCCTCTGCAAAAGGTTGAATAATTTTTTCATGCCCCATTTTGCTTCCGGTAGTATCTTGATCCATACGAATGACACGGGCATCAGGCAAAAAACGGATCAATTCTTCTTCCGCTTTTTGTGTGCCGGTACCAAAGTATTTAATGTATCGACTGCCGCAATGCGGGCATACATTAGGAACGGCAAAACCGCTGCCGCAATAATGACAGCGCAGACTCTTGTCAGTCAAATGATACACCAAAGAAATCGCACAATGTCGACACTGAAGAACACGTCCGCATTCCCTGCACATGACAAAAGTCGAATAGCCACGGCGGTTCAAAAGAATAATCGCTTGATTGCCGTCGGCAATGGTCTGCTGTAACAGAGCTTGCAGAGCGGCAGACATTACAGAGCGGTTTCCACGCTGCAATTCTTCCCGCATATCAACAATTTTTACGGTCGGCAAGAACGCCCCGTCAATCCGTTTGGTCAGCCGTAATAAAGTGTGGATATTTTTTTGTGCTTGATAATAAGTTTCGATCGCCGGTGTAGCGCTGCCGAGAAGAACAGCGGCATTACTCAAGCGCGCTCGCGTTTGTGCAACCTCTCGGGCATGATAACGTGGTGTTTCTTCTTGTTTGTAGGTAAATTCATGTTCTTCATCAATTACTACAATTCCTAAATCGAGAACAGGGGCAAAGATGGCCGAACGGGCGCCAATGACTATTCCGGCTTCTCCATGCCGGATCCTTTGCCAAGTATCAAAGCGTTCGCCGGCTGACAGTTTACTGTGCAGCACCACTACGTCAGCGCCAAAACGGTTTTTGAAGCGCCGGACAATTTGATCGGTTAACGCAATTTCCGGCACAAGGACAATAGCCTGGCGGCCAAGCCGGCGGACTGCCGCCACTGCTTCCAAATACACCTGTGTTTTACCGCTGCCCGTTATCCCATGTAAAAGAAAAGATGCATATCTTTTCTCGCTGATTGCAGAGTATACAGGCGCATGCACTGTTTTTTGCTCTTCAGTCAATTCTACTTTTGTGTCTGTCATTACAATGTCAGAATAACTGTCACGGATCACCCGTACTTTGTCAATGTGTACGACACTAGCTTTTTCCAGCCGGGAAACAGTATCCATCGTGATTTTTTGATTTCGCAGTTCCGTTGCTGTCAGCGGATTTTTCTCAAGAAGAGCGGCAAGCAAACGTTTCTGACTTTGTTTTTGCTGTGAAAGTTCGTTTACTTTCGTTTCAGCCTCTATTCGGCTGATATTCAATGAAACGATCGTCTGATAACGATAATCCGCTGCACTGCGATTGATTGTCGCCGTACGAATTAACTTATTCCGCAGCAGGTAACGAACCGCCATTTTGGTTTCATTGCCAAATTTTTTCGTTAAAACCTTTTCCGAAACCGTTCCTTTTTGAAACAAATAATCGTATACCAGCCAATATATGTCCGCTTTTTCAAAAAAATGATCTTTTGCCATATGGTCCGTATTCTCACGAAGGCAATATCCTACCGTACTTTTTAACCCGGATTTACCGGGAATAAAGAGACGCAATGCCTCTCCTGCAGAACAAACATAATACTCTTGAATCCATTTCGCCGTTTGCATCATATGTTTATCAAACCAAGGACCATCATCCAATGCGTCAACAAGTGATTTTAATTCTGCAGTATCTTCCTCTGTCACCTCAATAACAAAACCTTCTAATAAACGCGACCCGAAAGGAACAATCACCCGCCAGCCAACATCGACATGGGCCAGTGCGTCAGGAACAGCATAAGAAAACGCTTTTTGAATACTACTTACTGTTATATTGATAATTACCTGGGCTACTAAACCCATATAATCCGCCACCTCATATAATCAGAATGCTTGCACAGACAGCGAAACCGGATCGGCTGCATATCTAAAAAAGCCACTATACACTCCTGCGAACTGAGAAAAAAACGGGTCCATCAATGATGTGATGTCCCCGTTCATGACTCAAGGCCGAGTTATAAATTGGCTTCTTTTCGTAATAGTTCCGCTTTATCAGTATGTTCCCAAGGCAAATCGACATCTGTCCTTCCAAAGTGTCCATACGCAGCGGTTTGACGGTAAATAGGGCGCCGTAAATCGAGTTTCTTGATAATTCCTGCCGGCCGCAAATCAAAATGTTTCGCAATCAGTTCCGCAATTAAAATTTCCGAAACCTTGGCCGTACCAAACGTCTCAACCATAATAGAAACTGGTTTTGCGATACCGATCGCATATGCCAGTTGAATTTCACATTTATCTGCCAAACCTGCAGCCACGACATTCTTTGCTACATACCGTGCTGCATAGGCGGCTGACCGATCAACTTTTGTGGGATCTTTGCCGGAAAAAGCGCCGCCTCCGTGTCGGGCCATCCCGCCATAAGTATCTACGATAATTTTACGGCCGGTAAGACCGGCATCACCTTGCGGTCCGCCAACGGAAAACCGTCCGGTAGGGTTAATATAATATTTGGTGTTGGCATCCAGTAAGTTAGCCGGAACAATCGGTTTAATTATTTTTTCAATAATATCTTTTTCAATTGTTTCCAGTTCGATTTCCGGACTATGCTGCGTCGATACCACAATCGTGTCAACACGCAAAGGGATATTCCCCTCGTATTCCACAGTAACTTGTGTTTTTCCATCCGGGCGCAAGTAACGAATTTCATTTGTTTTTCGAACTTCGGCTAAGCGTCTGGCTAATTTATGAGCCAAAGAAATCGGCAGCGGCATATATTCCGGAGTTTCATTCGTCGCATAACCAAACATCATGCCCTGATCTCCGGCACCGATCGCGTCCGCAGAATCTTCGTCGCCCCGTTTCGCTTCCAACGCTTTGTCTACTCCCAGGGCAATGTCTGCTGACTGTTCATCGATAGAAGTCATCACACCGCAGGTATCGCCATCAAATCCATATTTCGCCCGCGTATAGCCAATATCTTTGATTGTTTGTCGCACAATCTTGGCAATATCGACATAACAATCGGTAGTAATTTCGCCTACAACATGAACCAATCCGGTCGTCACAAGAGTTTCACAGGCAACACGCGCAGTTGGATCATGCGATAAAATCGCATCCAGGATACTATCCGAAATTTGGTCGGCAATCTTATCCGGATGCCCTTCCGTCACTGACTCTGATGTAAAGAACATTCGTTTTTGTTTCATAGCAATACCCCCCCTTTTGAATAAACAACCATAGCGAACGTGCATGATGCATGACACCATGAAAAAAGCCCCCTGCAGGAGGAGGCATTACTAATACTCTCCCATCTTGCGAAAATCGCAGGAATTGGCACCGTTTTGGCCATAGCCAATGGTTGCCGCGGTTTCATCGGGCCTCTCCCTCGACCAACTCTTGATGAGCAAATATGCTTTTAACAATAAACTAAATTATAATCGAATCGACAATGAAAATCAAGCTTTTCAAATTGATTTTGTCAATAAAGCATGAATCTTATTCAAAATAATTTCTGCAACCTTATTTTTGGGCAGCTGCGGCAATTCCTCGCAAGATCCTCCCGGCAAAAGAATTTTCACAATATTGGTATCCGCATTAAATCCTGCCCCGGGCAGCGTTACGTCATTGGCAACAATCATATCCAGATTTTTTCGCACCATCTTTTCATTGGCGTTAGACAATAATTCCTGGGTTTCCGCCGCAAAACCAACTAAAATCTGTTGTTTTTTCAGTTGGCCCAGTTCCCATAAAATATCCGGCGTTTTCTCCAAAACCAATTCCATGTTTTCCCCGGACTTTTTGATTTTTTGCGAATGCACAATTCGGGGCCGATAATCTGCTACTGCTGCCGCCTTGACGACTACATCCACGTTCGGATATTCGGCTAAAACCGCTTCCCGCATTTCAGCAGCCGTTTCCACCATATGCCTTGTAACCCCAGGCGGACAGGAAAGCCCTGTTGGGCCGGAAATCAAAATCACCTCTGCGCCCTGTTCCGCAGCAACGCTTGCAATCGCATATCCCATCTTGCCGCTGGAACGGTTGCCAATATACCTCACAGGATCAATCGGTTCGCGAGTACCGGCGGCAGTTACTAAAAATCGTTTTCCGCTAAACAATGTATTTTGCTGAAAAAACGTCTGTAAAAATTGTAAAATAGCCGCTGGTTCAGGCAATCTGCCAGGACCATCTACTCCACAAGCCAGTACGCCAGAGTCCGGATCCATAATGCAATAACCTAAGCCACGCAATTTTTCAAGATTTTTCTGAACAACCGGGTTTAAATACATTGCTGAATTCATTGCAGGAGTCAATACGATCGGAGCACGTGTCGCCATGACGGTTGTTGATAACATGTCATCAGCAATGCCGTTGGCAATTTTGCCAATAATGTTGGCAGTAGCGGGCACAATTACAAAAAGATCCGCCAAATTGGCTAAGGCAATATGCTCAATCTGCCATTGCTTCACTTCCGACCACATACTGTCAACCACCGGATTTCCGCTGATTTCTTGAAAAGTAAGCGGGGTTACAAAGCGGCTCGCCGCTTCTGTCATGATGACATGAACTGAAGCGCCTGCTTTCTTTAAGCGACTGACAACTTCAACCGCCTTATACGCAGCAATTCCGCCTGTGACCCCCACAACAATATGCTTTCCTTTCACCGTTGCGGCCTCCTATTTAATCCCAATTTTAGTTCGCTCGTAGGTAATCTTATTCGCCGCCAGCTCTTCGAGTGCAATAGTAACCGGTTTATTTGATTTAGTTTCAACCAGCACTGTTGATCCGTTCATAATTTCCCGAGCCCGTTTAGCAGCTAAAACAACCAATGTGTACTTATTATCCACTTTTTTGATCAACATGTCCAATGATGGTTTTATCATATCTACATCTCCCTTAAAAAACAAATTTTCTACTCAACAGTACCTCTACTGGAAATATTGTCAATGATTTGGGCATTACGCTCCATGCGGCATTTTTCCGCCAGGATAATTGCCGCAATTTTGTTCACGGCATCAGAAACTCGATCATTAATCACTAAATAATGGTAATTTGGCGCCATTTTCAATTCTTCCCTCACGCACTGCAGCCGTGTGTGAATAACCTCAGGACTATCCGTCCCTCTTTTCCAAAGACGGTCAGCCAATTCATCCAACGATGGCGGTACAATGAAGATAAATATACCTTGTGGAAATTTATCTTTTACTTTCAATGCGCCCTGAGTATCAATTTCTAAAACAATATCCTGTCCCTTTTCCAGGATTTCTGCAACATACGTCCACGGTGTTCCATAATAATTACCGTAAACCTCCGCCCACTCCAATAATTCATCGTTTTCAATCATTTCTTGAAAACGTTCCTTGGAAAAGAACCAATAATTCACGCCATGCTGTTCTCCCTTGCGTGGAGAACGAGTTGTAGCAGAAATCGAATACTGCAGATTCGGGTTAGAACGTAACAGTGCTTTGCAAATTGTTCCCTTGCCGGTGCCGGATGGACCGGATAAAACGATAAGATTTCCCTGCTGGGCCATAATTAAATTACTCCCCACTTGTGCATTATTCTGCCGCCTCTTCGACGGTTTCTTTGCTTGCCAGACGATGAGCGACCGTTTCTGGCTGAACCGCCGACAAAATCACATGATCGCTATCTGTAATAATAACGGCACGGGTTCGCCGTCCATATGTCGCATCAATCAGCATGCCGCGATCACGAGCTTCTTGAATAATCCTTTTAATTGGCGCTGATTCTGGACTCACAATTGAAATAATGCGATTGGCTGATACGATGTTTCCAAAACCAATATTGATTAACTTAATATCCATTCAATCAAATCCTCCCATTATTTTTAAGGTTAAAACAACACTGAACGTGTTTATTCAATATTTTGAATTTGTTCTCTGACTTTCTCAATTTCACTTTTAATGTCAATCACCGTATTGGCAATTGAAATATCATTTGCCTTAGAAGCAATTGTATTGGTTTCCCGATTCATTTCCTGAACAATAAAATCTAGTTTTCGTCCTACCGGTTCATCAAGATCTAAACTGGAACGAAACTGGTTAAAATGGCTTTGAAGTCTCACCAATTCTTCAGTAAAATTCGTCCGATCAGCGAAAAGGGCACATTCCTGCAATAGACGGCTTTCATCAGGCTCAGCACCGATTTCAGCCATCAAATCACGCATCCTATCCAATAAAGAAGCTCGATATTGTTTCCACACGCGCGGCGCATCTTGTTCCACCCGTGCTACAAAAGCCTGCAATTTATCCATTCGCATCATTAGATCCCGATGAATATTCGCGCCTTCCTCTTGCCGCATATTCATTAAATTATTGACCGCAGCATCCACGGCAACCAGAAATTTCGGCCAAAGCGCAATCGCTTCTTCATGTACTTCTTCAACTTTTAAAACATCAGGGAACCCTGTTAATAATGCTACGTTTTCATGAGGAGGAAGCGACAGCATTTCAGTTAGCTGCCGCAAGGCGTAATGATAGCTCATCGCCAATTCCTTATCCAACCGCACCGTCCGTTTTCCTTCACTATACTCATCAGTGGTTACAAAAACATCAATGCGACCACGCGATAGCGAATTTGTTACTTGTTTCCGGATCTTATCTTCCAGACTGCCGAATTTTTTTGGCATTCGGATAATAACCTCATTATAGCGATGATTAACTGCTTTAATCTCTACAATAAATCGATGGCTTTCATCGAGATATTCGCCTCGCCCAAAACCCGTCATGCTTTTCAGCACTGTAGAAAACACCTTCCTTTACTATTGAAAATACAAAAAAATAAAAGTTTTTGCCTTATATTTCAACAATACTTCTCCATGCGCGGTCTAATTCCTTTTTTCATGGGTAGAGAAGAAATGTTGCGCTGTAACAAACAAGCACTGTGAAATGCCGTCAAAAAATTCGGTCCGGAATGGACCGAATTTTGAAAGACAATGCTCAAGAAATTTTCTTACGAGTTAAGCGGATATTCTCCATGAAATACTTCGACAGCAGGCCCCGACATGTATATATGATCATCCAAGCCCCATTCTACTTCCAAATCTCCGCCATCCAAATGAATGGTGGCTTTCCGGCCGGTTTTTCCATTTAAAACAGCAGCCGCCAGCGTTGCGCTTGCCCCTGTTCCACAAGCCATGGTAATCCCCGCGCCGCGTTCCCAAACCCGCATCTGCATCTCTTGATCATTCAATACTTGAACAAATTCGACATTCGTTTTTTTTGGGAAAAACGAATGAGTTTCAATAAACGGTCCTATTCCAGCCAAATCAATTTTCCCCATATCTTCAACAAAAATAACGCAATGAGGATTTCCCATTGAAACGCAAGTTCCAAAATAAATATTACCTGCGACTTCCAATGGAATATTGACTGCCTGTTCTTCTGAATTGCCTGTCATAGGAATCAAGCCTCGTTGCAATTTCGGTTTTCCCATATCGACACGTACTGTTTTAACAACGTCTCCATCAAATATCAATTCCGGTTTAATGAATCCCGCCAACGTTTCCAACGTAATCTTTGTTTTGTCCGTCAAGCCATGTTCATACACATAGCGCGCAACACAACGGGTCACGTTGCCGCACATTTCTGCTTCGCTTCCATCCGAATTAAAAATCCGCATTTTGAAATCAGCTTTTTCAGAAGGCAATATCAATACTAAGCCATCGGCACCAATGCCAAAATGTCTATCACAAACTTTTATTGCCGCTTGCGGATAATCTGTAATATGTTCTTGAAAACCATCAACCAGAACAAAGTCATTTCCTTGTCCATGTACTTTCGTAAATTGCATATTCCATTCCTCCCAGCCGCATAACACTGTAATTTCATTATCCATCATTATACCATCAATATAGTCCGCTGAACACAGACCAGACGAGATATTCGGATATTTTTAAAGTAAATTCCATTTTGAAGAGATCTGTCAAGCTGGTTTGACCCTGAGAAAGAAAAAATGATATACTAAAGCCAACTTGTACGGGAGGAAATAAAATGAGCCTTGACGGTTTATCCTTATCATTTGTGGTCCAAGAGCTTCATAACCGTCTCATTGGCGGTCGGATCGATAAAATATTTCAGCCGCAAAAAACAACATTACTACTGACGATCCGATTGGCAAATGAAACCGTTCGCCTATTATTGTCGGCATCGCCTGATCACCCTCGCCTTCAAATAACCGAAAAAGCGTTGGAAAATCCTGAAATGCCGCCGGCTTTTTGCATGCTGCTTCGCAAACACCTGGAAGGAGGGCGAATATCCGGTTTGGAACAAGAAAGTCTGGACCGGATTGTTCGACTGTATATTGATCATCGCGACGAGCATGGGGAGATAGTTACAAAATGTATCATTGCAGAATTAATGGGCAAACATAGCAATTTAATCCTAACGAAAAATGGCATCATCATCGACGCCATCAAACGGGTGGGACTCGGTATCAGCCGTCAACGTCAAGTACTGCCTGGTCTTGCTTATTCTCTTCCACCCGGTCAATTTCGTCTGAACCTATTGGAAACCGGAACTGAAATTTTTATCAAAACTCTATTAGATGTCCCACCGACCAGTTTGCTAACGAAAGCTCTTATCGCTATTGCCATTGGCGTTGGACCGGTAACCGCCCGGGAAATTGTGTACCGCTCAGGATTTCCGTCAAATATAACCCTTGCGGAACTCGACGATTCCGATATCCTGGAATTAAGGACTGTGATTCAACATTTTGTCACCACTCTAAAAAACGGCCAGCCTATACCAACCGTAGCGGTAGACGGCAACAACCGGGTAACAGGTATTGCTGCATTTCCTCTGGATCATTTACCTGTTGAAAGTCAACATCATTTTCCCACCATGAGCCAGGCGGTCGAATATGTCGAAACACGAACAGGCCATCGGCATGTTCCTGAAAAAGATCTTCTTCTAAAGCTTGTTAGCGGAGAATTGACTCGTGTCGAACGTAAATTTACTATTCTCACAACCGAGTTCTCGATCGCTCAAAACGCTGATGAATTACGAAAGTGCGCCGATACGATCATGACTTATCTGACAGCCATTCAACCCCATAGTGATAAAATCATTCTGCCGGATCTATATGGAGCCAACCCGGAGCAAGATCAAATCACGATTCCTCTTGATCCCCTGTTAACTCCGATTGAAAATGCCCAACATTATTATAACCGTTATAATAAACAAAAACGGGCTCAAGATTTGCTTGCTGATCAATTAGAACAATGCAATAAAGAAAAAGCATATTTAGAAACTGTTTTTGTTGCTTTGGAACAAACGGTTACCGGAATCGATGTGGAAGATATTCGGCTGGAGTTAACCCAGGCCGGCTATATACGAGCAACCGGGAAACGCCGGTCATCAGCTCCTCTTTCCCAGCCTCTGAGCGGAAAAACGACGGATGGAACTCCTTTTTTGATTGGGAAAAACAACCGGCAAAATGATCTGGTCACTTTTAAACATGCGCACGCGGATGATATCTGGCTGCATACAAAGAATATTCCCGGCTCTCACGTTATTCTGCAGACCGGGTCGCGAGTACCTTCTCCGGAGACACTAACTGAAGCGGCACAATTAGCGGCTTTTTTCAGCAAAAGCCGCACTTCTTCAAATGTGCCGGTTGACTATACCCGACGCCGTTATGTTAAAAAACCCAGTGGCGCCAAACCAGGATTTGTGATCTATGATCATCAAACAACCCTGTTTGTGACCCCAGACGAAACAACAGTCCAAGCATTATTAAAGAAAAAATGAATAAACGTTTAGAGCCGGGCGCGTGATAATTGCGCCCGGCTCTAAACGTTTATTCATTCAATAATTTGTTCAATAACAACCTGTTCATTCCCGTCGATACTTGCCAATTGGACACTGACAATTTCCTGACTGGATGTTGGCACATTTTTCCCGACATAATCTGCCCGAATAGGAAGTTCGCGATGACCGCGATCCACCAAAACGGCAAGTTGGATGGATTTCGGCCGCCCGATATCAATAATGGCGTCCAATGCAGCCCTTACTGTTCGTCCGGTAAACAGTACATCATCCACTAAAACCAATATTTTCCCATTGATATTCGACGGAAAATGCGTGCCGTGAACCACCGGCTGATAGCTCAAAGTTGATAGATCATCACGATACAAAGTAATATCCAAAATACCTACAGGGACTTTCACTCCTTCAATTTTGGCAATTTCCGCCGCCAAATATTCTGCCAAAGGGACCCCTCGAGTTCGAATACCGACGAGAACCAAATCCTTGATCCCTTTGTTTTTTTCAACAATTTCATGTGCTACACGGATTAACGCCCGCCGCATCGCTTGGCTGTCCATGATTAGTTTTTTTTCAACTGTCTTTTTCATCATGTCACCTCTTATCGTATTATCAAACTATATTCTCATTTAAACTCAAAACTCACTGCTTTTTCTTAGCGCGCAGCATTAAGAGTATATTCATCATATCTTCCGGCAACGGGGCGCGAAAAACCATTTCTTTGCCACTTGCCGGATGAGAAAAATGAAGTTCCGCCGAGTGCAATGCCTGTCCGGCTATGGAGAAAAGAGATTGTCGCGGCCCATATTTTGGATCCCCTACTACCGGATGACCGATATAGGCCATATGAACGCGGATCTGATGAGTACGTCCGGTCAGCAGCATACATTCTACCCAAGTAAAGTCTCCGAACCGTTCCAAAACGCGAAACTTCGTTGTTGCTGGTTTGCTATTTTTAAAGGTAACCGCCATTTTTTTTCGATCAGTAGAATGTCTCCCGATCGGCGCATCAACGACACCTTCATTTTCCTTAATATTACCCTGAACAATCGCATAATACAGCCTGCCGGCTGTCCGGGCCTTGATCTGCGCAGCAAGGCTCATATGTGCCCGGTCATTTTTCGCAGCTACCATAACACCAGAGGTATCTTTATCCAGTCGATGGACAATGCCAGGGCGCAAGTCTCCATTAATTCCAGATAAATCATGGCAATGCATAAGTAAAGCATTAACCAAAGTACCCGTTTCATGGCCTGCTGCCGGGTGTACAACTAATCCACGAGGCTTATTGACAACAATCACATCTTCATCTTCATAGCAAATTGACAACGGAATATCTTCCGCCTTGTTTTCTGCCGGACACGCCTCTGGAATCGTCATTTCAATACGATCATTATTTTGCAATTTATAATTAGCCCGAATTATTTTCCCATTCACTTGTACCTGTTCGGCAGCAATCAATTTTTGAACATGAGACCGCGAAAATTCATTCATTACGGAAGTCAAATATACATCTATTCTTAAATCCTTTTCTTTGTCAGTCGCCAAAAATTCGTAACTCTTTACAGCCATTGTTTTTCCTCTTCTTTGCGCATCACGTATAAAAGGGTAACTAATATGCAGCCTACACCGCCGACAATCGCCATATCAGCCACATTAAATACGGGCCAAATGCGAAAATCCAAAAAATCAACCACACCACCATAGCGGATCCGATCGATCAAATTACCGATAGCGCCACCCGCCTGTATACCGATCCCAAACCGCAGTAAGCGATATCGAGCCGGAATTCGAGGAACATACCAAATTGCCGCTGCTATCATGACGACGGAAACAACAATAAAAAATCCGGTTTGATATTCTAAAATCCCAAAAGCAGCACCCGGGTTGATAATATATGTAATGTGAAATAAGTCACGAATAACCGGGATGGACATACCAAGCGACATATGAGTCTCAACATAATACTTTGATAAACGATCTATGCCTATAACAATAAAAGCCAAAAATAATACCGGCACTTTTCCCTCTCCTTATTTCCTGTGCGGGAAACTGTATTTTCATTAAATCCTGAACTGATCAGAAATATAACAAATTTATGAACCAGGTAAAAAGAGCTCAGGAGCGATGTCCTGAGCTCTTTTACCCTTATTCGCCCGCGCTGATCGCACTTACCGGACAAGTATCGGCACAAGTTCCGCAATCGACGCAATTTTCGTCGATATTGTATTGTGTGTCTCCTTCAGTGATCGCACCTACCGGGCAGACTCCGGCACATGCACCGCATTTAATGCATTCGCTGTTAATTACATACATGGTTGTTCACCTCCCATCTTCCATGAAGTTATTATAACATATTTACTAAAGTTACAAAATCTACTTTTTTTTCATATGAAAAAAACGTTCAATCCTTTCCCAATAAAAAAATAGCAAGAGACCCGCAAGCGCCATCAATGTAGTGATGGCTACCATTTTATGAATATTTTTTGTTATCTGCTGACCAAGAACCGAATATAAAATAATCGCCGGTGTTTGGCCTACTCCGGTGGCCAACAGAAAATGCCATACGGGAATCGAAGTCAATCCCGACCCATAACTAACTGCCTTAAACGGGATCACCGGTGTTAATCGGGTTATAAAAACAGCTAAAACTCCATTGTGCTGAAAAAACCGGTCAATCATCGTCAAATGTCGCGGATTCACTATTCTTTCCACTAAAGGACGTCCATACCAGCGAGCAATGCCGAAATCCAAAGCCGCGCCAAGCAAAGCCCCTGTCCATGAATAAAGTGCGCCATACATCCACCCAAAGATCCAGGCATTGCTGATCGTCAAAAACAAGCCCGGAACCAATGGAATAGTTGACTGAAACGACATTAGCAATATACTGACCAACGGGGCCCAATTTCCGTAAGACAAAATAAATTGTCTCAGATCATCAAAATTACGGTTGCGCAAATAAGCAGTAATCGTCGCAACAAATTCTTGAACCCCAGGTACCAGAAAATAAATAAAAAGCACAAGGACTAAGACACCAAGCTTAATGAAAACCAAAACCTTGCTTGTTGATGCTGCCATATTCCTCGCCCCCGCTGGATCAGCGTTTTTTCATTTTTGTTCGGGTTTTCATCGTTGAATTGTTCTGACGCTGATTGTTATTCCGCCAAAAGATCATTCCAAGTACGATCGATAGAAAAACGAAACCGGCAATCCATGCCGACGAGACATCAGGCAGCATTAACTTTGTATCTTCCTGTAAATACAATAGCAAGCCAGCGGCAAATACTGTTACAAAACCAATGGCGGCGTTCATTTTCGCTGTATTCATACCATAATCATCCCCTGTCCTCATTTTATATCTTATACAATCCTACTCAAGTTTCCTGCTGGCAAAAACAAATAACAGGGAAAATATTCATTGGGTTGATTTCTGTAGAATACAAGACGCTCACCCTGAAAGGTGAGCGTCGCGAAAAAACAATACCCTATTTTGCTGCGATTTGCTCTACGATAATTTTTTTACAACACCGGCACACCGATTACAAAGCGTGGAATGATCATGATCCATCCCAACGGTATCGCTATAGATCCAACAACGTTCGCATTTTTCGCCATGGCCAGGTTTCACATCAACAGCCAAACCAAAGTCCGCCGCTTTATATGCATTGGCTGATGCCAATGACGAACCTTCTTTTACCGTTGCATGCGAAACAATCAAAATTTGTGCTAAAGCCGCGCTAACTTCGTTTAAGCGACGAAAAGCTTCGCCATCAGCAAAAATTTCCACAGCTGCATCAAGGGAGTGACCGATCAGTTTCGTACGTCGGGCATTTTCCAGCGCCTTTGTGATTTCACTTCGCAGCTCCAAAATTGCATCCCATTTGGCGGCCAAAGCTTCATCCAAATACTCCGGATGCGGATCAGGCCATGCTGCCATTTGAACACTTTCCGTCATGCCTGGTAATTTGGGCATATATTCCCAAATTTCTTCCGTTGTAAACGTGAGCACTGGGGAAAGCAGGGTGACTAACGTGCTCAGTATTTCATGCATAACCGTCTGTGCCGACCGGCGTTCAAGCGAACCTGGCACGGAAGCATATAAGCGGTCCTTTAAGATATCAAGATAAAACGCGCTCAGATCCACCGCACAAAAATTATGCACAGTGTGATACAAAAGGTGAAATTCATACGTTTCAAAAGCTTGCTGTACACGTTCCCGAACTTGTTCAAGGCGCATCAGCGCCCAGCGATCCAGTTCCGTCATATCATCATAGGCGACCCGGTCAGCAACCGGATCAAAATCATAAATATTTCCTAAAATATAGCGGAATGTATTACGGATTTTCCGGTATACTTCTGACAATTGCTTCAATATTTCATTAGAAATCCTTATATCCGCTTTATAATCGGCTGATGCGACCCATAAACGCAAGACATCCGCCCCGTATTTTTTAATCACTTCTTGTGGATAAATTACATTTCCTACCGATTTAGACATTTTTCGGCCTTCTCCATCAACCACAAAGCCATGCGTCAAAACAGCCTTATACGGCGCCGTACCTTTCGTCGCTACAGATGTCAGCAGAGATGATTGAAACCATCCGCGATGTTGATCGCTGCCTTCCAGATACATTTCAGCCGGCCAATGCAATTCTTTTCGCACCTCTAACACAGCCGCGTGGCTTGATCCGCTGTCAAACCAGACATCCATAATATCTGTTTCCTTGCGAAATTTTTCGTGATTGCATTTCGGGCAGGAAAAACCGGCGGGCAGAATCTCAGCAGCATCCTTTGCCCACCAAGCATCTGAACCTTCTCGTTCAAAAAGTTCCTGTACCGCGGCAATCGTCGTTTCATTAATAATTTCACTATTGCACTTTTCACAATAAAAAATAGGAATAGGAACTCCCCAGACCCGTTGCCGGGAAATGCACCAGTCATGGCGGTCCGCCACCATATTATGAATACGTTCTTCACCCCATGAAGGAATCCATTGCACATTTTTAATGGCTTCTAACGCTTCCTTGCGGAAATCTTCCACTGAAGCAAACCATTGTTCAGTCGCACGATAAATAATCGGGCTCTTGCAACGCCAGCAATGGGCATATTGGTGTTTCAAAGACCCTTTGCCCAATAATTTTCCTTTGGCTGCTAATTCTTTAATGACCGGAACATTGGCATCAAAAACAAATTGTCCGGCAAATATTCCGCCTTCTTCAGTAAAACGACCTGAGTGATCAACCGGACAAATAATCGGCAAGCCGTATTTTTCACCAACCTCAAAGTCTTCCTGTCCATGACCCGGCGCTGTGTGAACGCAACCGGTACCTTGTTCTAATGTAACATGCCCGCCGAGAACAATTGGAGACTCCCTATCCAAAAACGGATGCTGAAAAACCACACCCTCCAGTTCTGAACCCATCGCAGACCCTACGATTTGGTAGTCGCCAAGGTGATTATCTTCGGCCACCTTCGCAACCAAATCAGCGGCCAGTAAATAGACTTCATCGCCAAATTGCGCCCAGACGTACTTAAGCTCAGGATTGAGAGCTATTGCAACATTCGCTGGCATCGTCCAAGGCGTCGTCGTCCAAATTACCGCGAATACCTTCTGTGGATCAACACTTTCCGGCAGACGGCCTTTGGCATCAACCAATGAGAATTTCACATAAATCGATGTCGATTTTCGTTCCGCATATTCAATCTCAGCTTCAGCTAAAGCAGTTTCACATGATGGGCACCAGTATACCGACTTAAGTCCTTTGAAAATATAGCCTTTAGAAGCCATCGTGCCAAAAACACCAATCTGTTTCGCCTCATAAGCAGGTTCGAGTGTTATATAAGGATGATCCCAGTCTCCATTAACCCCTAAACGTTTAAAATCTTCCCGTTGCATGTCCAAACACTGCAACGCGTACTGCCTGCATTCACGACGCAAATCCAACGGGTTTAACTCGTGACGGTTCAGTCCGAGGATTTTAATCGCCGCATGCTCAATCGGCATTCCATGCGTATCCCAGCCAGGCACGTAGGGAGCATCATAGCCACGCAAAGACTTGTATTTCATAATGATGTCCTTAAGAACTTTGTTCAATGCAGTGCCAATATGAATATTGCCATTTGCATAGGGGGGGCCGTCATGCAAAATAAATTTTGGTTTTCCCGCAGATTGCTGAATACGTTTTTCATAGATTTTGTGGTCACGCCAAAATTCCAGCACTTGGGGTTCCCGCTCCGGCAAGTTTGCACGCATCGGAAAATCTGTCTGCGGCAAATTCAATGTTTTACTATAATCCAAATTTTACACCTCCAAAAAAATAATCTCTCATCCCTAAAAAGGGACGAGAGATTTTTAATCCCGTGGTACCACCCTAATAACCGCCAAGCAGCTACTCTGAACGAAATAACGCTCGTTACCCGGCGAATCCTACTAAATTTCAGTTCGCAGTTCCGGAGAGATTTTCACCATCGACACGCTCCACCAGGCTCACACCACTTCCTGGCTCGCTGAGAAACGCAATGTCCCGGCTACTGCCTCCATCATTACTTTGTCATATGTTGTCATGATGATATAGCTAACATTATACATATTCGCAAAACAATAGTCAATTGTACTAAAGTGTTTATGATAAATAATCAATTATCGTAAATTAGCGAATGAGCACCGATCTGATCAGTGTCAGGAAATCTTCTTTATTCATGCCGCTAACGGCGATCGTTTTATTTCGGCCTTTAAAACCGTTAATAATCGCAATCCGGCTCTTAGCAATTGCTAAAACGTCGGCAAAAAAAGCAATACACGCTTGATTCGCCTCACCATCCACCGGTGGAGAAGTCAGACTGATTTTTAAGGAACCATCAGAAACCCCGGTAATTTTGTTGCGGCTGGAACGCGGCTGAACCCGGATATTAACAGTTATCCCCGTTGGCATGCTTCGGATTTCCACCAACTGCAAATCATCCGTATGAATCAACTTTCATCCTCTTCCGTCGTATTGAGCAATTCCATTTGAGCAGAAAGAAGGTTTCTCATTCGCGAGCGGGCAACAGCCATTTGTTTTTTTAATTCGTCGTATTCAGCCGTCATCCGGCGCACTTTCTCCGTTGCTTCATTTACCATGCGAAGAGCGCGTATTTCGCCTTCTTTGATAATTAACTCGCTCTCTTTTTTGCCGCTAAGCTTCACTTCTTCAGCAGTTTCTTGAGCAATAACCAAGGTATTATGCAAGGTGCTCTCCATTTGCTGATAGTATTCTAATTTTGTGTTCAATTGCTGAATCGTTTCTTTAAGCTCCATATTCTCACGCAATAAACCTTCATAATCGGATAACAATAAATCCAGAAACTCATCCACTTCACGTTCTGAATAACCGCGAAAACTCCGTTTGAATTCCTTATTATGTATATCCATCGGCGTCAACATCCAACCACCTCCAAGCTCCTTAAAAACACTCACACGATCAACTGGGGATGACGGTCAATTTAGTAAAACCGTTTTAACACGATGCTGATCCGCCCTTTTTTGGTTTGACCAAGCACTTCGCAAAATTCTACCCGGCCCCGGCCCCGCATCGAAAATATATCGCCAGGCTTCACTGCTTGCGAGCTGCTTTTTGCATCCTGCCAATTTACTTTTAGTTTTTTTGCTGTGATATCTTCGGCCATCTTGGTTCGCGAAACACCAAAGCCGGCTGCAGCCACAACATCCAATCGAAGAGACGCCGCAGTTGTTTTAATTTCTTTAACCTTCTCTTCCCGGGCAACAATCTCCGTTAACGGAATACGACTTAACGATACTGTAGCTGAACCGATTTGAGTTAAATTCGCCAATACATACTCTGTTTGCGCTTGACCGACCAGTATTTGGCAACCGGCGGCAGTCATTACAATATCACCGAAAGTCTCTCTCTTGATGCCCAGAGCCATCAAAGCGCCAAGGACATCCCTATGCGACAGCTGATAATAGCGTTTATCCCATGAAACAGCAATCGCTTCTATAGCAAAATCGATCTCTCCTTTAAAATCTTCTGAAACAAAAGCTGCTTTAAGTCGTTCCGCGCCTTGATAACCGCCTTCCAATACCAATTCCAGGCGGTCATAATGGGTGGCTGCCGTCTCTGCTACACTGCAAGCAAATGGATCCAAAAAATCACTGACTTTGTACTTGCGGTTCCGTATTGCGGCCTCGGCTGCGTCCAGTAAGCGAGTGGCAATCTCCTCTTCGCCGCTGGCACGATAGTACCGTAATATTTTATCCCGTTCCGCCATCAATGCCGACCCATTTCCCGCGATCGTTCGGTAGCGCAAACTACTGCATCTATCAATGCGGCCCGTACACCATTCTGTTCCAAGACATGAATACCGGCAATCGTTGTGCCGCCAGGCGAAGTAACCATATCGCGAAGTTTAGCCGGATGCTCGCCAGTTTCCAAAACCATGCGGGCAGCGCCAAGCAATGTCTGCGCTGCCAAAGTTACAGCCACTGTCCGGGGCAAACCAACCCGGACTCCGGCATCCGCCAATGCATCAATCATCACATAGGCATAACCTGGACCGCTGCCGGAAAGACCGGTTACTGCGTCCATCGCACTTTCCGCAACCATGACTGTACGACCGACAGCCGCGAAAAGCATAGTTGTCATTTCTCCGGCTTGTTCATCGGCATATTTACCTAATGTAATGGCCGCCATTCCTTCCCCAACCGCAACCGGAGTATTCGGCATAACCCGGACAATCGGTACTTGCGGCAACTTCTGCTGCAGAGTATCAATAACGGTTCCGGCAACAACAGAAATAACGGTTGTCGTTACAGGAACCACACCGGTAAGGCTATCAAGCACGGTATGAATAACTTGAGGTTTCACAGTCAAAAACAAAATATCGGCCAACGGCGCAGCCGCAGATGCATCTCCTGAAGAAGCTACGCCGAATTTCGTTTCCATATGAATTCGGCGTTCCGGCGAAATATCACACACAGTGATTTGGCTGGGTAAAAGTAAGCCCGCCTTGATGATGCCTCCAACTAAAGCCTCCGCAATCGCTCCACTGCCAATAAATGTAATTTTTTTATTTTTTAGCATATAGACCTCCCGAAAAGCCACTCTCATCTATTTTGAGTATTATTTATTCATCCACGGTAAAAATTCTTTATTCATGCCATCTTCACGCGGGGTATAAGCAACATCCACGTTATTCGGCGCGCACAAAAAAATATGAGTCCCAATCTTTTGAATTGACCCGCCAAGCGCATAAGTTGTCCCACTAATAAAATCAATCATCCTTTTTGCAATCTCTTTATCCGTATTTTCAAAGTTCACCACAACCGGTTTACGGTTTTTCAAGTGGTCAGATACCTGTTGAGCATCATCAAAAGAAAATGGTTCAACAACCATAACCTTCATTTGTTTTGGGTTTGTCGGTAAATTGACAATATTAACGCTCTTCTTCCCTTTTTGTTCCGTATCTTCCCCCCGAACCTGCTCTTCTTCGGCGTCGACAGGTTCAAGCAAACCAAGACCGCCCCACACTTTTTCCAAAATTTTCATGATTTACGCATCCTTTCTATCAGTATTTGCGTGCTCCAAAAATTCCAGTACCGACTCTTACAATATTGGCTCCTTCTTCCACCGCCACTACATAATCATTCGTCATTCCCATTGATAAAGAATCAATGAATGTATTCGGTGGTGCGGCTTTCCGTAAAGCAGAAAAAATTTCATATAATTTACGAAATATTGGCCTGGTTTTTTCTTTATCGTCATAAAACGGGGCGATTGTCATCAACCCACGTAAACAAAGATGTTCTAACCCGCTGATTTTCCAAGCTAAATCAATTGCTTGATCTGAATCAATGCCAAACTTTGTCTCTTCATCGGCTACATTTACCTGCAACAATATATTCTGGCGTTTGCCAATTTTTCCGGCAACCCGATTGATTTCGCTAGCCAAGCGTTCACTATCTACAGAGTGAATTAGATGAAAAATTGGTACTGCCAAATGAACCTTGTTAGTCTGTAAATGGCCAATTAAATGCCATTCCGGCAGATCGCCCAATTCTGCATATTTACCCACTGCTTCTTGTATGCGGTTCTCACCGACCGCACCGATCCCAGCAGACAATGCTTCTTGCATTTCGGCAATACCTTGGTTTTTGGTCACGGCCACGAGTGTTACAGGACCAGGAGCGCCCAGAACTGAACGTCTCGATACCGCTTCTTGAATATGACCCCTGATGGCGCTAATGTTATCAGCAATCGTCATCACAGATTCCCCCATCAATGTCTAATTCGCCTGCAAACAAATTTTTCCTCTTGCAAATTCAGCTCGCAGTAACTTTTTTTACAATTTTCTTATAAGCTAATCAATGCTCCAATGCGCCCGGTACAGCCACCTTCCGCCCGATAAGAAAAAAACAATTCATTATTGCAGGAAGTGCAAACTTCCGCAACCGCAATATTTGCCGCCAAAACACCATTTTCCAGCAACTGGCGCCGGTTAACTTCCCACAAATTCAACATCCATCGACGCTCACCATGAATGGCAGCAACATCCTCCCAATCATGAAAACCGGCACGCAAGGGATTGATTACACCATCATCCACTTCATAGCAGCATGGCCCGATAGAAGGGCCAATTCCTACAAGACAATCCGCACTGCGGCTTCCAAAACATTCCTGCATTGTTGTAAGCGTCTTTACGGCAATTTGTGCTACTGTGCCTTTCCAGCCCGCATGAGCAACACCTATAACACGTTGAACCGGATCGAAAAACAATACCGGTACACAGTCGGCATAGAGCAATAATAATGGAATATCCGGATTTGCCGTAACTAACGCATCGGTTTCACATAAAGCGTCTGCATAACAGTCAACACCCTTACCGGCATCAGCCTGTGTAACAATGGCAATCGTATCCTTGTGAACTTGTTGAGCGCTGACAACAGAACGATAATTTACACCCACCGCATTGCAGAACAACTGCCGGTTCGTCTGAACCTTCACTGGATAATCTCCCGTATGCATGCCCAGATTGAGAGTCATATAAGGAAGACTACTGACTCCGCCCAAGCGAGTGGAAATCCCATGCCGGATTCCGGCATGATAAAAATGGCTAAACAATCCATACCAGATGTTATTTTTACTCTTCTTTAAGAAAAACTCGTTCATTTTTCCACTCCTGTTCACCGGCATTACAAACACCGCAGCGTGTACAGCCCGGCATGCAAGGTAAAGTACTTTCCCCTTGCACCGCTTTGTGCAATTCATTGATCAAATACGAGGTTGCAACCCCTATATCCAAACTGTCCCATGGCAAAATCTCCGAAAGTCTTCTCTGCCGATACAAATAAAATTGTTCTTCCATACAACGTTCTTTCATCGCTAACCGGAAAGCTTTTGCCCCATTTTTCTGAACTGCCGCCATTAAAATTGACGATAACCTTCTGTCTCCACGCGCTAAAATACCCTGCACATATGCCTCCCGCACGGATTCTGCAATCACTGCAACCCCTTTATCTTTCTGCAACTCGCTGCGTATATATTTCAACCGCGTTTCTACTACGCGTTCTTCGGCCATGGGGACCCATTGAAAAGGAGTAAACGGTTTCGGGATAAATGGATTGATGCTTAACGTAAGCCTGCCTTTGCTGCCTAACGTCGCCATAAGCTGTTTTATCTCCCGCGCCATGGAAACGATCGCTTGAATATCTGCCTCTTCTTCAAAAGGCAAGCCAATCATAATATACAATCTCACATTGAAAATACCGGCTTTGATAGCCAATGTGACGGCGGAAGTCAAATGTTCCCGGGTGATCCCCTTGTTAATGACTTTACGCAACCGTTCACTGCCAGCCTCCGGGGCCAGCGTAATGGTTTTTTGGCCGCATGCCGCCAACGATGCCGTTAATTCGGGCGTTAAAGAATCCGCCCGCAGAGAAGCTACTGAAAAAACCTTATCCTTAGGCAGCACTTCCCGACAAAAACGGTCAATTTCCGGATAATCCGATACCGCTGCGCCTACCAAACCAATTTTTGCATCGAAAGGAGCGGCAGCGAGAGCGTCTGCAATGCTCTCCAAGGATTTTACCCTCGGCCGCCGGAAGCAATATCCAGCCATGCAAAACCGGCATTGACGACCGCAGCCTCGTGCCAATTCAATCAGAAACATGTCGCGAAATTCCGTGTCGGCAGTAATAATCGCAGTCTGGCCTGGATACCGGTCCAAGTCTCGTATCCAGCGGCGTTGAATCTTTTCCGGCACCTGATCAACACGTATAATTTCTTTTATCTCGCCATCGTCCTGGTACACTGGCTGATAAAAACGCGGAACATATACGCCGTCAATCTGTGCTAATCTCAACAAAACATCGCGGCGGACCAACCGTTCTTTTCTCGCCAGATAATAAGTATCCAGGATTTCATGAATAACCTCTTCTCCTTCGCCAACAATAACGAGATCAGCGAAATCTGCCAATGGTTCCGGATTGAATGTTGCGCATGGTCCTCCAAAGATCACCAGAGGATCATTTTCATCCCGTTCCATTGCCAATAAAGGTATTCTGCCCAACTTCAACATGGTTAATACATGAAAATAATCCATTTCAAAAGACACAGCAAATCCAATCAATGGAAATTCGTTCAAAGGCCGCTGAGTTTCCAGTGTCAATAACGGTGTGTGCGTTTTTTCATACTCTGACAATAGTTTGGCTTCCGGCAGAAAAACTCTCTCACAAGCCGTATCCTGTCTGGAATTGATTTGACGATAAATAATATGCAAACCCAGATTAGACATACCAACATGATAACTGTTTGGATAAGCCAATACAAATCCGTTTCTTGAGCCAGGCGGAAAAATCTGCGTTCCTTTTTCTCCAGCCAGCACTTTTTGTAAATTTTGCTTCAATTGCCAAGTCATAAGAAATTTGTGCCCGGGCAAATGCCTCGTGCACTTCTCCTCTCTCCTACAAACTATAGAAACCCACATTCGACAAGAAGCTGGATATCCCTGCCTTGGATAGGCAAAGGACCTGGCTTAAGCCAGGTCCTTTGCCTATCCAAATACTCCCGCTGCTCATATTACCAGTTCAGTCACTTCATTTGACTCTAACGATTTACGTACATCGATTATTCGCTGATTCACCGATCCCCTGAAGGGTGCCCGTAAATCTTTTTGTTCCTGAATAAACGGCCCATCGACCAATACATCAATAAAGCGCATCACCGGTAGATTTTTTACCTGTTCAAAATCATATCCGGTATAAACCCAAATATCCAATGCCGGATTTCGCCGTCGGATTAAAAAAATCACATTTAACAAGGCATCCGGCTGTGCCAGCGGATCACCGCCACTGAACGTAATTCCCCGATGAATGGGCGATATTCTATCCAGTAATAAATCGGCCAACTCCTCTTCGCCGATCTCAGTACCACCATCCGAGGATAATAGCAGAGGGTTATGACAGCCTGGACAATGTCGCGGACAACCCTGCAAAAAAGCGGTTACTCTAACACCTAATCCATCTACGACTGATTCATTAACAATGTCCGCATACTTAATCATGTTACCCCTCCAATCAGCCTCTTGCTTAAAAATGAGCTACCCTCTCATCCAATTCTTTACATTTCGCATCATTAAAACGCTCTATTGTACTTAAATAGCCGGTAATCCTACGGATCCGTCTAATCGCCGTCTGTCCGCACATTGGACAATTATCCTGATCAATAACGCCCAAATACCCGCATTCATCACAAAAATCAACCGGGAAATTAATTCCAGCATAACCCATATCGCTTTTCGCCATAAAGCGAAGAATATCTTCCACTGCCTGCAAGTTATGTGCCGGAGGTGACGCAAACTCCACGTAACTGATGTGTCCGGCATTGGTGTACTTATGGTAAATTCCTTCCAGACGGATTTTGTCGAACGCGCTGATTGGATAGTTTACCGGGACATGGAAGGAATTCGTGTAATATTCCTTATCGGTAACACCAGGAATGATGCCATATTCTTTAAGATCCATTTTCACAAATCGTCCTGACAAGCCTTCCGCCGGAGTTGCCAGCAACGTGTAATTTAAATCGTATTGTTCAGACGCCTTGTCAATCTTATTCCGCATAAACGCGACAATCTCTTCCCCAAGAACCTGCGCTTCCTCACTTTGTCCATGATGATGACCAGTCAGTGCAGTAAGCGTTTCTGCCAAGCCGATAAAACCAACAGATAACGTACCGTGTTTGATCGCCGGTTCAAGTTTGTCATTCGGCCCCAATTTGTCCGAATCCAGATAAAGATGCTGACCCATAAGAAACGGCATATCTTTCACTTTCAAATTCGCCTGAACGTCATAACGATGATACAATTGTTCACACGTCATATCGATCAACTCGGACAGACTCTGATAGAACTTCATTAAGTTTCGTTCTGCATTGATCGCTAACCGGGGCAGGTTTATAGTAGTGAAACTCAGATTTCCCCGGCCATCGGTCACTGCTTCGCCAAACCGATCAGCCATGACCCGTGTCCTGCAACCCATATAACTGACCTGGTCGCCGTATTCTTTATTAAAGGAAGAATCCATAAAGCTAAAAGTTGGATTTAGCCGTTGCGCTGCTACTCTGATCGCTAATTGGAACAAATCATAATTGGGATCACCGGGATTGAAATTAACTCCTTCTTTCAGACGGAAGATAATATTCGGGAAAATGGGCGTTTCGCCGCGGCCCAGTCCTTTTTCATAAGCCAATAGAATATTCCTGGTTACCGCTCGGGCAGCCGGAGATATGTCGCTGCCAATATTCAAACTGGAGAACGGTACCTGTGCTCCGGCCCGGGAATGCATACTGTTCAAATTATATATCAAGGCTTCCATTGCCTGATAAATTTCATCTTCACCGGCATTGGCCATAAATGGCGCCATGTCCCGGTCAAAAAAAGCGAACGACTGCCCGCCATGCATATCATTTTGAGAACTTTGCAGAATAATGGCCGCCAACGCGGTTGCCGAAGCAGGCCGTTTAGGGGATCGAATAAAACCGTGTCCATTGTTAAACCCGGTATTTAATAATTTCCCAAGAGGGATTTGTACGCAGGTCAACGTTTTACCGTAAAAATCAAGATCATGAATGTGAATATCGCCGCGCCGGTGGGCGATCGATAATTTTTCCGGAATCAACCGGTTTAAATAATAAGACTTGCTGGCTGCACTGGCAATCTGCAACATTTTTGCCGAAGGGGAATTGGAAACATTTGCATTTTCACGACTGGTCTCGATCAAAATATCCGCCACAGCATCCATCAAATCCGATTTCGCATCACGCATCCGCGTTCGGTTATAACGGTACAAAATATAAGCCTTTGCGGTTCGGGCATGGCCCTTTTCAATCAATATTTTTTCTACTGCATCCTGAACATCTTCAACATTAAAGATACCGCCATTATATTTCTGTTTAAGAAAGCGCAGCACATCCAAAGTCAATTCCATTGCCATTTGCTTATCGGCCCCGCCTACCGCTTTAGCGGCTTTAAAAATTGCTTCCGTAATTTTCGCTTCATCAAACAGTACTTCCCTGCCGTCCCGCTTTTTAATTTTTGTAAACATCAGTACCCTCACCTTTCGTAGCAATAGCCGTTATTTTTTTTGTGAATTTATCAGCGCCTCAAGTTCAAGTTTAAAATTTTCGACATCGGCAAACTGTCGATACACAGAAGCAAACCGGACATAAGCGATCTGATCAATTTCTTTGAGATACCGCATCACTGTTTCTCCAATTTGACGAGTCTGTATCTCCCTTTCCATTGAGTTGCGAAGTTCCATTTCCACCTTATCCGCCAGCGACTCAATCATACTGAGCGGAACTGGCCGTTTTTCGAACGCTCTTAATAATCCATTCAGCAGTTTTGACCGGTCAAAAAGTTCTCGTCGCCCATCTTTCTTAATCACCATGAGCGGCATTTCTTCCACTACTTCATAGGTAGTAAACCTCCGCCCGCAATGCAAGCATTCACGACGCCGGCGAATGGAACCGCCCTCCTCCGTCGCACGAGAATCAATGACTTTGCTTTCCAGAAAACCGCAAAACGGACATCGCACCGGTCAGCCCCCCAATCACTATATATTGTACACACAAGACTATTATAATCCATATGTAGTATTAATTCTACCTTTTTTTATCTTTATCCAATTATTCTTTTAAGCACGCCGTTATCATGAAACGATGCTTTTCCCAAACCATGCCGATTAACTGCCTATGGACAAACCGAAACAGTTCCCATTGCTCCGCCTGCAAGCATTGAACCGGTGTTCAGCTAAGGTGAATAATCAGTACCGATATGTTTTTTCAGGCATGAATAAGCGTTGGATCCTGCTAAACAGTATAGCAGGATCCAACGCTTATTCATGCCCGATTTTATAAAACTCTATGGCTTTATATCCAACCCCGGATTTTTATCGCTTCTGCAATACGGTTTATTGCAACCATATAGGCTGCATCCCGCATACTGACGCCTTTATCCTGATGCATTGCATAAACTGCAGCAAAAGAATTCACCATGATATGTTCCAGTCGGTTGTTGACTTCCTCCAATGACCAGTAGAAGTTTGCCAAGTTTTGCACCCACTCAAAATAAGAAACTGTTACACCACCGGCGCTTGCTAAAATATCAGGAATAACCAATACCCCTTTATCGTACAAAACCGCATCTCCTTCTGGAGTCGTCGGTCCATTGGCAGCCTCAGCTACAATTTTTGCTTTTACTTGAGCCGCAACGTCGGCATCAATTTGATTTTCAAATGCAGCTGGTACCAAAATATCAACATCGCAATCAAGCAGTTCCTGATTGGTAATCACTTTGGCGCCTGGAAAGCCCACAACAGAACCGGTATGAGCCTTATGATCAATCACAGCCTGTGCGTTCAAGCCGTCCGAATGATAAATACCGCCTTTGCTGTCACTGACAGCAACGATTTTACAGCCCATTTCAGTCAGCAATGTAGCCAAAAAGCTTCCCGCATTGCCATACCCTTGCACAGCAACCGCAGCTCCTTGCAATGGAATACCCAGTTTTTTTGCCGCCTCGCGGATGACAATTGTGCAGCCCCGGGCTGTCGCCTTATCGCGTCCTAACGACCCGCCGACAATAATTGGCTTACCGGTCACTATACCAGGAACATTGCATCCGTTAATTTTACTAAATTCATCCATGATCCAGCCCATTATCTGCGGCGTCGTATAAACATCCGGCGCTGGAATGTCTTTGGTCGGTCCAATAACAGGCGCAATCAGATTAATGTAGGCCCTAGTCATTCGTTCCAGTTCCCCAACAGATAATTTACGCGGGTCAACCCGGATGCCGCCTTTGCCTCCGCCGTAAGGAAGTCCCACAACATTACATTTAAAGGTCATCCACATGGCTAAAGCCTTAACCTCTTCCTGTGTCACGTCCGGATGGTAACGAAGACCTCCTTTGGCCGGGCCAATTGCCGTGTTATGCTGACAACGCCATCCTTTAAAAACCTGCACCATGCCATCGTCCATCTTCACGGGAATGCTTACTTCCAAGCATCGTTCCGGCTCTTTCAGCATTTCAAGGATCCGCAAATCCAGCTGCAGCTTTTCCGCTGCGTGAGCAATTTGTTTTTGCGCTACCAGTAACGGATTGTAATTTTCTGTGGTCATAATGAAAGCAACTCCTTTTTTTGGAAATTATCTTTCAGATTTCATATTTATTCTCTTCGCCATCCACCATTTCTTTCCTGCAAAATAAACAGAAAATTATTTATTTTTACACTTATTCTATTTGTGTATATTTTTTTAACAATATTAACCGTATTTTTACGACAAAGTGTAAATGAGTTGTTAAAGAAATGAAAAAATGCCATTCCTAACACACTAAGGTGTTTGGTGGATGGCATTAAAGATCATGGACCAATCTGTTGTTTGAACAACGTCAATCTTCCATACCGCGCGACCAATTGAAACCGGTCAGCGATCGGCTCGCTCAAAAATCGATTTTCTTCCGACTTAACCAAGATGTAAACTTCCTGTCGATCCCTGGTTCTCACTGTGAAATCATCGATCGTTTCCGTCGGCATTGTATATTTCCCGGACCATACGCCGCTGGTATCTTTTTTACCGCCTTCCAAAAACAGCTCCGGGATCTCATATCCACTGTAAAATACCGCAGATGTCGCATAATCGCCATACATTGCTACGTCTGCGCCCTTCGACGGTAAATGCTGAACGATATCCCGCGCCGATCGCGAATCAGCCAGTGGCATAAGAACGCTGTAGATAAGAACCAAACTGACTGCCATCACCGATAACGCTGTACTTTCCGGCAACAAACGAACATTGCCGCGAAATTGAAGCCAGATAATCAAACAAGAAGTGATTGCCAAACAGCCGTACAGGCTTGTCCAATCCGTTAAATAGGGGAAAAAACGAGGTGCCGCAGCAAACACGGCGAACAAAAAAACGGTTGGTCCAGAAAGCCAAAGCCACTGTCTTCTCCCGCCCTGCTGTACCATGACTTGCAAGCAGCGGCCGGCTAATAACGCCGCCGGAAACAGAGCAGGGAATACATAGGTCAAATACTTCGTTGCCATCAGTGAGTAAAACCCCAAAAAACCGGCAATCCAAACCAGGAGATAACTGAAATGGGCCCCATGATTTTTTCGTCCCCGCAAAAGCGAAAGAAAAAATATTCCTGCCCAAGGCAATAGACTAACCGGGAATAATACCAAATAATAGTAGAAAACATTATCCTGCGGATGTTCGGAAACGGTAGCCCGCAAAACATTATGCAATCCTAAAAAGGTATTCACAAAATCATTACCATGTTGAATGTACATCGCGAAATACCAGGGAACAGCCACGAGTAAAAATACTAATCCGCCCCGCAATAATTGCAGTTTTGAAATCAACTGCCACCGGCGGCCGCTAATCAGGTAAAGAAAAATGATCAACCCCGGCAACACGATGCCGACAGGTCCTTTAGTCAGGACTGCCAATCCAGCAGCAGCATACGCAACAACATACCATGACGACTGACGGTTGATAAACTGTAAATAAAAAGCAGCTATAGACATGCTGGTAAACAAAAATAAAACGGCATCGGTAATAATCATTCGGGACAAAACCCAAAATTCCAGCGAAGTAGCAAGTATCAGCGCGCTATAAAAAGCAGTCCTGCGTGAAGCGTATATTTTATCGGCAAACCAAAACAGCCAAGCGACGCTGGCAGCAGAAAATACGGCGGCCGGAAAACGGGCTGCAAACTCATTGATGCCAAAGATTTTATAAGCAAGAGCAATCAGCCAATAGATCATGATCGGTTTATCAAACCAATACTGACCGTAAATACGCGGCGACAGCCAATCACCGCTAGCTACCATTTCTTTTGCTGTTAAAGCATAATTAGCCTCAACGGGGTCAGTAATTGGAATTCCCGCATTAAATAACAGGAAATAAATCAATGCACCGGCAAAAACAGCCAAACAAACAAGTTTGTTTTTCATCCTTCTCTCCCCTATTGTTTAATCAATAACATTCCACCCGCTCGTTCCGACAATATGGAAAGCGAAGCGCGTCTGTGTTCCGATAGATAATCATATTCAATGCGACGGATAACAAAATATGCTTTGCCCGCATTGTCAATCCGGTCGTTCAGTTCGGCTTCTGTAAAAACTACATTGCCGTAATACCCGGAATAAAATGCGAAACCTGGCCGCAAAAACTTAAATACATAGATCGGCGACTGGCGGTCATAGAATTGTATGAAATCTTGTGCAGTTTCAGTGGATGCAAATCGAGGTGCTACTGCAGGAAACAGCATACCGACCAACAGCACGACAAAAATCGTCATGCCTGCGATTTGAATCCAAAAAGCCCGCGCAAAAGATTTGCTCCGGTAATAATGCCATACCATGGCCGTCATCACTGCCAAAACAGCGGTTTCAGCCCAAACTCCCATTGCCAGTTCCGGCATATTTTTTAATCCAAACAACAGTCCAACAGACCATAAAACAGTAAATACTGTCAGTAAAACCGGCCAAGACAATGGACGCACGGACTTATGCATTTCGATCACCCGGTTGATATACCAGCCGGCAATCATCGCCAATGGCGGATACATAGGCAAAATGTACGAAACCAGCTTTGTCTGAGAAATACTGAAAAACAGAAAGATAAAGATCGCCCAAATGTTCAAAAACACCATTGTATTGAATTCATCGCTGCGGGTAACCGTTAAAGACTTCCAGATCGATTGGAATAATACTGCAGTCCAAGGAAAAAAACCAAGTAAAAGAACCGGAAGAAAATAATACCACAATACATTTTCCGGATGTTCCGGTGACGTAAAGCGAGTGACATTATGAAACCCGATAAACGTGTCCAAAAAAACATTGCCATGAACCTGATACATCATGATATACCATGGCAGAGCAATCAAGGAAAATACTACGATCCCGCCCGGCAGCTTGATTTTTCCCAGTAAACTGAACTGCCTGGTCACTACCATATACAGAAACAGGATCGCGCCGGGGAACAAGAGGCCGACGGGACCCTTGGCCAAAACAGCCAAACCGGCAAAAGCATAAAACAAATAATATTTTTTACGCAAAAAAGACAGAAGAGCTACCGTAAGACAGAAAGTTAATGTAATATCAGTGACTGCCGCCTTTCCTAAATAAAAATACTCGATGCTGGTAGCCAAAACCAGCGCACCGGCCATTCCTGCTCCACGGCTGAATAATTGCAAACCGGAATGATAAACAAATGCCACACCGCAAACAGCCAAGAGCGCTGAAGGAAAACGAGCGGCAAACTCGCTCACGCCGAATACTTTGAATGCACCGGCGACAAGCCAGTAATAAAGAGGCGGTTTATCGTACCAATACTCTCCATAAATACGCGGCGACAAAAAATCATGAGAAGCGATCATTTCCAAAGGGGTTTCTGCATAAACCGGTTCGTCGGGATCCAAGAGCGGGATTCCCCCCAAATTAAAAAACATGATAAAAGCCGTGAAAGCGATAACGAAAAGCAATTCTTTTTTGGGGCAGGGAATCATGGAATACCTCCCAAGGATTGATAGGTTCTTTGGATCCCATTGCTCAACAGAGTGAATGGCTTCCACCCTAAATTAGTTAGCGCCGCCTGACAATCCAGGCGCGAACGATAAATATCGCCCTCGCGAGGCGAAGCATAAATTCTGGCAACAGGTTTAGCCGCCGCCTCTTCCATCACAGCAATCAGATCATTAACACTGGTTTCAAGACCTGTACTGATATTGTATATCGCATTTGGATTTTCAGTCAGCAATGCCTTATAATTTGCAGATGCAACATCACCAACATAAATAAAATCCCGTGTTTGCCCGCCATCGCCAAAAACAGTCAGCGATTTGTCCTGACGGATCAAACGCGAAAAAATACTAACTACTCCGCCTTCACCGCCATCGCCCTGCCGCTCGCCGTATACATTCGCGTAGCGCAAAACTACATATTCCATCCCAAACAACCGGTAATAAAGCTCCAAGTATTTTTCCGCCGTCAACTTGGAAAGTCCATAAAAAGAAGTAGGCTGCTGAGATGATTTTTCAGTAAGCGGCAGAGTATCGGCATCTCCATAAACCGCCGCACTGGATGAAAATACAATTCTTTTCGTTTTGCCCTCACGGCAAGCTTCAAGAACATTGATCGTGCCTTGAATATTGACGTCACAATCAAAACCCGGATCAAGCAATGATTGCGGAACCATAGTCTGAGCCGCCAAATGCACTACACCGTCAAATCGCTCTAATGCAAATAACTCCCGCAGTGTTTTACTGCGAACATCCATATTCACAAAGGATGCTCCGGCAGGAATATTTTCACGCCGTCCACTGGAAAGATTATCTATTACGATGGGCTCAATGCCTTCAGCCAACAATTTTTCTACAACATGTGAACCAATAAATCCGGCGCCGCCGGTTACTGCAATTTTCAATTCAATTCCTCCATCCTTATTTCACTTTGGCCAGGAAATCATGTCCAAATACTTTCACCGTATAATATAAACCAATGCTAAACGGCAAATACTCCGTCAATATCCGCCATGCTACAGCGACAATACCCACTGTGCCTGCCGGTAAAAATTCATTAAATAATAACACAAACCCGCCTTCGGCAATTCCAGCGCCGCCCGGAGTCGGAGCAAAATATAAAAAAAGATTTAGAAAAACCATTCTTCCCAGCAATTGTCCCCAGTCAGCCGGCATCCCCAGCCCCTGAATCAGTATAGGGACAATACTATACAATGCCAATAAACTAAGAGCAGATTCACCGAAAACGCGCACCATGCTTCCCGGAGACGAGGAAAGCAGCAACACTGCTCCCCGCATTTCCGCATAAAGCAAAAAAATTTTTCTACGCCGGCGATGCTTCATCTTCCTGGTCAATATCACCAAGAATCGTTTAGGCCACGATGTGCGGAACAGCCAAATTCCCGCCGCAATGCCGCCGATCATTGCAATTGACCCTGCGACCAATGCCTTTGAAGAAATCCAAGGAAAGAGACCAGGGTCAAAATAGAACACCACCGGTAAGCACATAAGCAAAAACAAAATGGATAAAATTGTTCTGACTAAAACCAATACCGTAGCTTTCCCGGTAGTCACACCGGCCCGCCGCAAAAACATCACCTGCGCGAAAGCGCCGCCAGCGGCGCCTGGTGTTAATAATGCCAAAAAGTAATTGCTAAACACCACTTGCACCGCTTGTAATAAAGTAATTCGTTCTCCGGATATCCAAACCAAATGCATCAAACGTGAACCATCAAAATACATCCCTACAACAATACACAGGATTGCTGCAAACAAGGACCAAGACTGAAAGACATTTAAATGACGCAAGGTTTCAGCATCGATCGTCATATAAATAACTCCCGCTGAAATACCGGCAATCAAAATCATCAATAGCAAAAGACGTTTAGTTAATTGATTCATCGCATAGCTCCCGAAAAGAAATCAATTTCACCTTTTCTTCCTGTAAACAATTACGCGCACGAACAGAAGTCACGGCTTGCAGTTCGTCTTGCCAATGATATCCCCATTGATAGCTCTTCTGCAAAATCACATCATTGACGCCCGGGTGCATCATGATCTCTGAAACACCCGACGGCAACTGTCTGATAATCGTCAATAGGTATTCCAATTGCAAATTGCCGCCAGCCAGCATGCCAAAAAAGTGTTTCGGAGCGCGAAGTCCCCGTTGCCGCACTTTCCAGGCCGCAATTTCAGATAATACCGATAATCCGGTACGGGCAATAAGTCGTGAACACTTCAGCGGATATCCGCCGTGAAATAGCAACGGCTCTGCCGGTATGCGAATGGAAGGGATTGCAAATTGCGCGGCAATGTCAAGAACAATATCAATAATTCCCGGCACAACATGCATGTGTTGGTGACTATCCAGATGTGTAATGACCAGCCCTGTTTTGGCAACTTTGCCAACTTGAGCAGTCAGTTCACGTCGAATTTCTTGTTTATTAATCTTTCCGGTGAAATAACGTTTTAAAAATACAGGATAGTCCAGTGATAAATTACCCTGAGCATCAGCCAGCGTAGGAATCTCTGCCGGTTTAGAAACGGCCCTTCCTCCAACCAGCATTAAATGTACCCCTATACCCAATTTAGGATGGACAGAAGCCAATTTAACCGCTTCATCAAACGCTGCACCGCCGGGCATTATGGAAGTGCTCGTAATACAACCATTGTAAAAACCGTCAATAATTCCTTGGTTCACTGCAGGATGCAAGCCAAAGTCGTCAGCATTGATAATGATTCTACGTTCCATGGCAGTCTCCTCACAGAAAGATTTTCAAATATATACATTTTATCATTCTAGTTCAAATATAGCAATTAAGACATGTTTTTGTGAAACCTGGCAAAGTCAGGACCGCCGGCTTAGCCGGCGGCTTGTCCCACCCCTATAAGGGGTTATTACCGGCTGCACTTGCAAGTGCTTTGAATGGTTAGCCGCCT
>JAGFZV010000049.1 GCA_017889545.1 Bacillota bacterium | reverse complement strand
TTGATTTCAAGATTGACATTATGTAGAGCCTTTACTTCAGTATTTTTTGCATCCATAAATTTTTTGGAAACATTACGGATGGAAATTTGCCCATTTAAGTTGGATTCTTGTTTTACTTTTACCACTTTACCGTTCCTTTCTGCCAGACAAGAATCCGATCCAAGCATTTCGGCAGCAATAAGTGTAGCATAAGCGCTGCCGAGCCCCATAAACATACCAACAAATATAGTTGGAGCCGCACCGGGAAGCGCAATTTTTAAAAGCTGATAGCGCTCATCCGCACCCAGTGTACGGGCAATTTCAAAATAGGACTTATTGAGATTGCAGACACCCGAACAGGTCATGACTGTAACTGGAAACCAGACCGACAAGGCAATAAGGAACACACTCCCGGAAAAGCTGGTCGGAAAAGCCACCAGAATGACAGGAATCCAAGCAGTAGCCGGAATTGGTCCAATAATGCGGACAATCGGATTCATCCAATAACCGAATTTTTTGTACCAGCCCAGCATTAAACCACTCGGTATGCCAAGCATCATGCCAATAATATAACCGAGAATCAGCAGCCGCATAGAATAGGCAACACTCTTTAGAAGAACCGCCCAGTCAGTGACATATGCTTCCAATATCTTGACAGGAGACGGGAAAAACGGTAATGGCAGCAAGCCTTCTTTCAACGTAATGATTTCATAGATCAGCGTTAAAAGAATGACGACAGTAATAAATAAAGAGTAATACGAAAGCTTTTCACACCATTTCTGCTTAAAGTTTGAGCTGATAGCCCAAACTGCGAATATAAAAGTAAGGAAAGAAATGAGCATCGTATAGTAGCCGGAATTAGCCAGTTGTTTGTTAGGCATTTCAATATGAATGACTAGGGTGATCATCAATGCTACTACCGGCGCCCACAATGCGGATTGTTTTTTTAAAGTTTGCATAGTTTTTGACTTTATTCAAGAATCTTATAGGATTTTTGAATCAGTTCTTCAGGATTGGTAGCTGCATCAAATACACCAACATCTTTGAAAATTTTGACATGCCATTTCCAATCCTTTAAACCACGTGCCGGATCAGAATACCATTTATAGTCTTTGATAAGCTGTGCATTAAGCTCTGGCGTACCGCCGGTATATTTTTTTTCAACCATCATTTTGGCAACTTCATCTGGTTGTGTATTGCAAAATTCACCGCCAGCTTTGAAAAACGCCTGGATGTTTTTGGCAACTTCAGGTTCTTCCCTAACAACTTTGCCGTTAACACCTACAAAGCAACAGGTGTAATCTTTATAGGGAGACATGGTTGTATTGCTCCATATGATTTTTGCCTTACCTTCATTTACTGGAATCTGAGGAAACGGATCCCATGTACCAAAGCAATCGATTTCACCTTTATCCATGGCGGTCTGAAGTTGTGGCGGAGGATAAACTTTCCATTCAACGTCTGTTTTCGAGTCAATGCCATGCCGCTTGAGTTCATTGGTGAGATAAGCCATCAACGGGCCACCCATGGCGTCTACACCAACTCTTTTTCCTTTGAGATCAGCGGCGCTATTAATTGGAGAATTAATAGGAGCAGACGCTTGAATACAGCCAGTATGTGCAGAATCGACTAATACCATATCCATTCCCTGTTCAATACCTTTAAAGGAACCGGGAGATGCAAGGACAGCATCAACCTTACCAGTAGAAAGCATTTCAGCAGTATTCCTGCCTGACATAAGTACAAGTTCAACTTTGATACCAAGTTTTTCGGCAATCTTGTTTTCGTAAGCGGCAAAAATGGGCGCTTCACAGGTACCGCCCCAATAACCGATTTTATAAACCCGTTCTGTTTTAGTTTTGTTTTTGTCTTGATCTGCGGCAGTTTTTTTGTCACTGCCACAGCCAGTCATAACGAAAACTGTCGTTACCATGATCGCGAGCAAAAAAGCTATAAATTTTTTACTCATTTTTAGCCTCCTTAATTTTAGCGGACATGGTGTAAGATGCCGTCCGCCAGATTATATTCACAATCCGTCTTGGCAGCAAGAGAGCGGTCATGTGTGACAATCACAACAGCAGTTCCGTTTGCTCCTGCTTGAAAGAGGGATGATGTGACGATTTGAGATAACGCAAGATCGAGATCATTTGTCGGCTCATCGGCCAGCAGGATATCTGTTTCCATAACAAGTGCACGAGCAAGGGCAACACGGCGCATTTGCCCAATACTGAGTTGTTCCGGCTTATAGTCAAGACGTTTACTCATACCCAGAGAGGCCAGAAGTGTAACGGCTTTTTTTCGCATATTGCTTTTTCCTGCAAGCGCGGTACAGACAAGCGTATTTTCAAGAGCAGTCAGCGAACCCACAAGGCGCGGTGCTTGAAAAAGATAGCCAATGCGGGCGGCACGAATTTTTGAAAGTTCGGCAATACCGTTATTGGCAGCATCCTTCCCGTCAATTAAGATGCTTCCGGACGTTGGCTTTTGCAACAACCCCATAATGGAGAGCAGCGTAGTTTTCCCTTCGCCGGAATTGCCAGTGATAGCCGTGGTTGTCCCTGCTGTGGCAATAAAATCAATTCCGCCCAGAATGCCGACTTTGCCAAATGATTTATGAATAGCTTTGAGTTCAATCAATGTTTTTTTCATCAATCATATTCTCCCTTTGCCATCACACTACTTGGATCTATTCTTGCCGCCTGCCATGCCGGCAAAACAGACGCGGCAATTGTAATCAATACGCCGACAGTAAATGTGATAACGGCACTTATAAAAAGCTCACAGCCGGAAAGGGAAATCAGCGGATAAGAACGCAAGGCGGCAAGAAAATTGAACGAGACATGATACAATAGCATACCGGCAAGCAAACCAATAAATCCACCGATTACGGAAATAGATAGAGCTTCGCCGATAATCAGCGTATAAATCTTAGAGCGTGATGCGCCAATAGCAAGGTAAATGCCGTATTCGCTGCGTCGGTGCCGCATAGATAGATAAAAATTAGCAAATACTTGCAAGATAATCGTAGCGATAATGGTAAAACAGATCGTACCGATGATTTGAATGAGCAGATTCATTTGGCTCTGAATGCTTTTTTTTACATCAACAGCAACAATCGGTTTTATGCTTCCGGTTTTGGCAAGATAGGCATTGATGTAATTTATATCTGCGCCTTCTTCCACTCTGGCGAGAATAACCGATATAAGATTTTCCGGTTGTCCAGCCTTAGTCCATATAGAACTGAACCATTCGCTGTCTTTTGCCAGTTGACGGGCAGTATCTATATTCATATAGATGGAATAGTCTATAGATGAGCCGGTTTCCTTGGCAACAGCTGCAATGTCGAATATTTTTCCAAGAATCTTGATTTGTGGTTCTCCCTCATAATCATTTTTAGCCCCAAGAATAACACTACTTTCCGGCAAGCTGCCGCTATAGGATTCAGGCAGCCACGGTTTAATATAAGTGTCGGTGGCAGGATCAATCCCAATAACGCGTGTTGGAACATCAATACTGCAGCAGTCGGCACCGGAAAGCGTATGCACAAAAAACTGCGGCGATACAGAGACA
>JAGFZV010000002.1 GCA_017889545.1 Bacillota bacterium | reverse complement strand
TGGTGGATGAGCAGGCCAAAACGAGGCCCCGCACCGGTCGTAACCCATTCAAGCATCTCAAAATCGCCGTCGGAATTGCCAAATGCTGCAATAGGACGGTGACCGATAAATAAATTTATTCCGACTGGCTTTTCAGCGCTATCATCTATAAAAATCACTTCAGGCTTGCGCACAAGAACAGGCTTGCCATCACGCAGCTCATATTGTGTTTTTATGCTGCTTCCAATAACTTGTTCTGGAGGAATGCCGTAAGATTTTTCACTGAAAGTGCGCACAAACTCAATGCCTCCGCCAGAGACAATAAACGTTTTGAATCCATTTGCCCTAAGGTAGGTCAGCAACTCCAGCATCGGCTGATATACGAGCTCAGTGTAAGGTTTATTGAATTTAGGGTGTCGAGCCGTAATAAGCCAATTTTTAACGATGCTTTCAAACTCTTCTGTAGTCATTCCGGAATGAGTTGCCAGCATAAGATCCATGACGCCTTGCAGACCTGTGCCGGCAAATGTTTGCATATCATTCTCGAGTACAGCCTTGAATGGCTGGGCATTTTTCCATTCCGGGTGTTGAGATGCCATGGCACGGACTCGGTCAAAAGCAAAGAGCCCTTGAAAAGGTGCCGGTTGTTCAGCCCAAAGTGTACCATCGTTGTCGAAGACAGCAATTCTCTGCTCTGCGGGAACGAAATCTGGACTGCCTTCAGAGGTAACTCTTTGGACAAAGGCGATTATAGATTGTTTTGCTGGACCGGAGTTCCATGAAGGCAGTGGATCGTTTTGAGCACAAGCTATTTGAACAACTGCGATAAAAAATCCAAGTATAACTAGAACTCGGAAAAAAATATTTCTCATCAAGATACACTCTCCCTATCGGTTGATTATCTGGAGTGCAGCATAACTAAACGCTCCTGTCAGAAAGGGAATAAACTTGCCTTCCTTGCCTTTCAGCAGCTCCACAATGCCAGTTACTGAAACCACTCCACCGCTGACAAACCCAAACAAAAGAATAACGACCGGCTGCGGCAAATCAATCATTACACCAATAAGCCATGCCAATCAAACAAAAACCGGCTAACACATACCTGCAGCGCAATCATAGTACAGTATAGGAATGAAAAAACACGTGCATCACATTCCTTTTATATCAGATGCCACCGAAAAAAGATATTGAGGGAAAGCACGACACCAACCAGTAGGATTATAGATGCAAGGAAAAATGATGGACTTAGAATGGTTTCCTTTCTTGCCTTTCCTAGTTTTATAACCATTTTATAATATTGAAGCATCGCAACCGCCAGTGGTATTGTACCAACTATTATGAGAAATAATCCAAGCTGACGAGGTTGCAATACTTCTGGTCTCATCGCCAATTTCTCAGATATCGACCCAAAAATTTTATATATTGTGAAGCCAAAGCTGACATAAGCCATGGCGGTTCTAACCCAGGACAACAATGTTCGTTCAGACGACATCAGTGTGCGTTCCAGCGACAATTCCTCGGGCGACATACATTTGCTCTCACCAGACCGTTTGGACTGGTCATCCATGATGTGTACACCTCCTTAAAACTGCAAAGGACAACCACACACCCTGTAACGCTGCAGAAGAATTCATGTAACCATTTTCTTTCAGAAGCAGTTGCTTATTGCGCGGATGATACAACCCGCAATTGATCATCTTATAGTTTTACTCCCATCTTGGCAAGTACTCATCTATTTAAGTTTTTTTCTCTTCATGAAATACAAAAAACTGCCAGAACACCACCGGATCAATCCGGTGCGGCCTGGCAGCCATGAGCCCAGTACCCGGGCTTTTAGACCCGCGGCTTTGCGTCCCTACCTTTCAGTAAGTTTGCCAATACTGCATTTTTCAAACTGCAAAAAATTTAATATTTTATTGTTTTATTCGTTAATCTCTGGTCAATTCTTGCATGTTTTATTAATTTAAGTGATTATTCTGAATTTATTTTAACATATTTACATGACTATTTCAATATATCGTTTCTTAACGGCGGCATTGTCTTAAAATACGAAGTTCGCCTTTCAGTTCCATCAATATCACCATGTCCAATTATAAACAAACAGCACCAAGCTTCTTTAAAAGAAGGCTGGTGCCTAAATAATCACTTCTTTGAAGCGGCAACCTGGCAGTCTTAGACTACTGTCTGTAGACTTATGGCTTTGCGTCCCCGTCTTTCGACGGGTTTGCCCAATATAAGATTAGCAATGAAAGTTTATACTAATTTTAATGTCTCCATACCAGGAAAAACGAATCATGGTTTTCATAACTATGTCCGTCATCGCGTATAAAAATGAATATGCCATCGTGCATAAATCCTACGCTAACCAATTGGTCTGAATCATTATAAAATAACATTGCATCCGTTACGTGTTTATTATGGTACCAGAAACCTTCTCCACGCCATTGATATGGACGCAATCCCGGAAATCTGCCAACCCATTGATCATCATCAACGCGATCTCCGTAATACCGGTCGTGTGGATCATGCCAGCCAAAAGGAAATGAGCCTTCGAATTGCTTCTCTGAGTGCCGCCAATTTTCATTATTGTATGCCGAATGTGACCAGTCATGATGTCTTTCCTGATAATCTCGCTGATCTTCATGCTGCTGCTGGTTATGGTTTTGCTTCTCCTGATGTTGCTGCTGTTGTTTATTATGTTTTGAATGCTCGTCGTCTTTCCCATTATTGGCAGCAAATGCTGCAGAAGTCATGCTTAATACAAACAATACCAGCAACGGAATTACAAGTTTACGCATTTTGTAGCCTCCAATCGTGATCGTTTTTTTTAATATAACATAAATATGTGATAAATTTGTGACGTTTTTGTGAAAATTAAATAAAAAGCCAGCCATTTTAAGGGAAGTGTAAGCAGTCAAGTTAAAATGCATTTCTAGGGCCCAACTAGTTAACCTTGAAAAATTACAAACCCACTTATCCAAAAGAATTATACTCACGTTAACTATAAAACAAAATGGATATAATTCCACCTTTTTCCAAGATTGCTCATAATAAAATCATCTCATCTTGTTGATGAATTTACTTCGAGTGTGTATAATCATAACACCGTATTAGACATATTAAAAATATTTAAAATTAAACCGCCTGATATTTTAATTCCGAATATCAAGCAGTAAGGAGTTATTCACATAGACATTCGTCAACTTAAGTACTTTCTTGCTGTCGCCGAAGAAGGACAAATAACAAAGGCTTCTAAACGGCTACATATCACTCGGCCACCGTTGAGACAGCAAATTCAATTACGTGAAAAAGAACTGGGCAGACATGTTACAATAAATACGGCAATTGAAAAATCTAAAGAAAAAGCCAAGGAAAAAATAAACACCACAGTTTACATAATAAATGGGTCTGCATCGCTGCAAACCCTTGATTTTACTGGTGCGCTTGGTAGGAATCGAACCTACGGCCAACGGATTAGAAGTCCGTTGCTCTATCCCCTGAGCTACAAGCGCAATGAAATTGGAAGCAATGCGTCGGCTATTCCGGTCACATTGAAACAAGAAGTATTATAACATCGTCATACCCTGAATGTCAATTCACCCTCTTGTTTTTCACAAAAGATATCTGGTTGGTTATTCCAGCACGGGAACGGTATTCGCGGAAGCCGTCATAATCGTAATCGTATAGTCTTCTTTTCCTAATTTCTCTTTGGCAATGGCAAAAGCCTCTTCAGCCGTAACCGCTGGAATCATTCCTGCCTTACGAATAAAATCGGCATTTTCCTCTTTGGTAACAATAATCAACGAAACCTGACGGGCGATGTCCAATAATTTATAAGCCAAGAATCCCGGAATAGTAAAGTTTTTGCGCAAGGCCATTTCATGTTCCAGCATCGTTGGGAATTTGAACCAATCGCTGAATTCAGCCGGTTCCATAATATCGGGCAATTCCAGGAAGCAAATAATCACTCCGCCCGGCTTAGTTGCCATATACGCATTGTCAATTGTCTTTACGCCCTGATACAAGTTGATATCTTTCGGGAAACCGCCGGAACTGGCTACCACAAGATCCGCCTGTGCAGAGATCGTAACGCCGTAAATTTCATCCACCATTTTTGTCCCGGCCAGCCACGCCTCATTCCAATGTCCAGCGACAAAACGGGCAAAATTGTTTTCCGGCGTAAAAATAGCATTCAGCAAAAAGGCAGGCTTTGCCAGTTTCGCTTGTTCAACCATATCTTCGTGCATTTCATTCCCTTCAAGCTTGCGGGAAACACAGTTGGGGTTCAAGCCTTTGCCTACCTCTTTATTCATGCAGAACAAGTGATTGCCCTGTATCGTCTTAAACCCGCTAATGCCTGGCAAAATCGCTTTTCGTCCGCCCCCGAACCCAGCCATTAGATGATGCACAATGCCGCCGGTCAAAATCATTTTGTCAGCTTCCGCCACTCTCCTGTTGATATAGCAATCGACCCCGCCCGGTGTTTTGCCTGTATACACCAATTCCTTCTCATCATGACAGTTATGGTTATAGATTTCAACACGATGGCAAACCGTTTCACCGCATAGTATGACAAACTCTTCTTTTGTGTTCAATCGATGCGCTCCGGGAGCAACTACAACAAATACATTTTGATCAGGAACTCCTGCCTCATTCAATTCATCCAGAATTACCGGGATGAATTGATCAAATTTAACCCAGGCGCGCGTAATATCACTGACAACGATGGCGACCGTATCGCCTGGTTTAACAACCTCTTGCAGCGGCGGTGTTCCAATCGGGTTACGGAGTACGTCCCGTACGGCCGCAGGCACATCCGCAATGGCTGGACAGGGTTTGCCCAACACATTGTTAATAATTTTTTCTTCCGGTAAAGCGAGCTCCATTTTGCCATGTCCATAACCAAACTCAAAAACTACGTCCGCCACTTCATATCCCTCCAATTTTATCTTTCCATGATTGCACATTTAAAGCTTCTAAACAACATCGTTTCCAACAGCAGAACATCGTTCTAAATGTAAAATCAAATAAATATTTCTATAAATATTCCGAAAATTCCTTTAACGTTTTTTGTGTATTCTGTATATTTTAAATTTCATCGTTTATTTTTATCTTGATTTCTTAGCAAATTTACGCATTATAAAATGTAACTCTCTGCATTTTTTGCAATACAAAAAACCCCTGCATTTTCCAGGGACAAACCTGGGAAATACAAGAGCCTGTTAACAAAATGGAGCGGGTGAAGGGAATCGAACCCTCGTAACTAGCTTGGAAGGCTAGCGCTCTACCATTGAGCTACACCCGCGTCTTGACCGATATATCATTATATCCGCTAAATTTCTGGTCGGAGCGGCAGGATTTGAACCTGCGACCCCCTGGTCCCAAGCCAGGTGCTCTACCAAGCTGAGCCACGCCCCGTCAACCACGAATTGTATTATACCTTATTCTCTAGCGGGATGTCAATAGTACAGAAGGCCAAGATATAGCAAATTGGATGAAATCTTTTTTGACCGCTTCAGCTTTTTTTACCGAATTTCAACCAAATTCCTTTGACAACCAATGTTCCGGCCACCCGGTCGCCCAAGCGCTGGTTTCGTGAAGACATCAATACCGATATGACCCCAACAATATAGAAAGCCGGCAACATGTCTATCAGACGCATAACGGTGCGAATAACAGCTTCTTTATAGCCAATACGCTCTCCATCGCCTCGAACCACCTTAAGGCCCACCAGCATTTTTCCTGGAGTTGCGCCAAATGTTCCTTCAAAAAATGTATAGTATATAAAACTGGCAACCATTGTAATTGACAAAACCGTATTTTCATGTTGCAAAGTGGCTTCCGGCAATACAGATAAAAAAGCGCTGGAAAATAACAAAATGAACCAATCAACAATTGTGGCTGCGACACGAAGAACAAGGCTTGCCGGCGTCGCAACCCACTCACCGCCTGAATTCGATACTGAACCATCTCCCTGCATCCTGATTACGCCTCCTCTTGAGCAAAATACTCTGCCAGTTTTTTTGCCATAACCTTCAACGCTTGTCCCCGATGACTCACTGCATTTTTTTCCGTTATGGAGATTTCCGATAATGTAGCGTCAAGTTTCGGCATATAAAATAACGGATCATACCCAAAGCCGCCTTTGCCCCGGGGCGCTTCCAAAATTCTTCCTTCGCACGTGCCGTCCGCAGTAATCACTGCTTCGTCAGCATCCAGAAATGCCAAAACACAGCGAAAACGCGCGCTTCTCTGCGCCTCCGGAATGCCATACAACGCCGCAAGGAGTTTTTGATTATTCTTTTCATCTGATGCCGCATCACCGGCAAAGCGCGCCGAATATACGCCGGGCGCTCCTGCTAAGGCATCTACCTCAAGCCCGGAATCATCCGCCAAGCAAGCCATGCCGGTGTGCTCGACATAATAGCGGGCTTTCAACAGCGCATTTTCGGCAAATGTTTTGCCGGTTTCTTCAACTTCCGGGATTGTTCCAAATTCCGCCAAGGAATGAATTTCTACCGGCAACCCTTGAAATGCCGCACGAATTTCCGATATTTTCCCTTGATTGGTGCTTGCAATTACCATCTGTTTCATGGCGCGTGCCCAATCCGCCAGGACAGTGGTCCCAAAATCTCTTTTTGATAATTAATCAAATCAGCGATCCCTTCTTCCGCCGCAGCCAGCATCGCGGTCATTTCCGCTTTGGTGAAGGAACGTTTTTCACCGGTTCCCTGAATTTCTACAATCTGCTGTGAACCGGTCATGACGAGGTTCATATCGACAATTGCACTCGAATCTTCCGTATAACAAAGGTCCAGCAAAACTTCTTCATTTACTACCCCGACGCTGACAGCCGCCAAAAAATCCTGTACCGGAAATGGTTTATCCATGTTGGTGTAAATGGAATTCACAGCATCAACCAAGGCGATAAAAGCGCCTGTAATCGAAGCGGTTCTGGTCCCACCGTCTGCTTGGATCACATCGCAGTCGATCCAAATGGTTCGCTCTCCTAATGCTTTCATGTCAACCACGCTGCGCAGCGCCCGGCCGATCAGTCTCTGGATTTCGTGGGTCCGGCCGCTCATCTTTCCTTTCGCAGCTTCGCGAATATTTCGCGTTTGCGTCGAACGCGGCAAAAGGGAATATTCCGCCGTAATCCAGCCTTGTCCTGTGCCCTTCATAAACTGCGGTACTTTTTCTTCAATGCTTGCGGCGCATATCACTTTTGTATCGCCGACTTCAATCAACACGGATCCTTCCGGATATTTTAAATAATTGCGTGTAATCTTGATCTGCCGCATATCCAGCGCAGATCGGCCATCTGTTCTTGCCATTGTTACTGCCCCCTTATATCTTTTCCAATGTATCCTGATACAAATCTTGCAGAAAATAATGTTGATATTGTCTTTGTTTTTTTGCCTGCATTACTTCATCACGGGCCGCCGCACGACAGCGCCCGCATGAATCCCGCCAGCTCACTGCAATAAAGGCTGATTGGCAAGCAAATCGGCCACCTTGCGCTTCTGTTGCAATCGTCAGGTACCCGCGGCAATGCGGACAGATATGGACCGATTCGGTTTGCCGTTCCTGAATACCGCTGTCATCATAGTAAATCCCCTTTTGACGCCGCCAGAGGTTCCCTGCTTTTTGAATGGCTTCTTTTTGCAGGCTGTCTCTGGCATTCCAGACAGCTCGTCTATCCGCGATTAGGTTCCGTATGTATGCGGTCGTACTGTCCGCCTGATGTCGAACACTGTTGGCGATATCCGGCTCAATCACTTTGCTGTAGTCCATTCCAGCCATCGCCAGAATAATGCCGACATTCACATAAGGCAGCGCATCCTCAATCGAATAGCCACCTTCCAGTACTGCAATGTCCGCCTTCAATTTGTCTGCCAAGCGGGCATACCCCTGGGCCGTAATCGCCATATTGGCCAGCGGATCGCTGTAATGATTATCCTGACCCGCCGAGTTGATAATCAAATCCGGCTGAAAATCCGCCAGCACCGGCAAAATCAATTCATCAAGGATCGTGTGCAATCCTTCATCATTTGTCCCCGGCGGCAACGGCAGGTTGATCGTTGAGCCAAAAGCCGGTGGACTGCCCATTTCATTAGTAAAACCACTACCCGGATACAAAGTGCGACCGTCTTGATGAAAAGATATGAACAATGTGTCCGGATCATGATAAAAAATATCTTGTGTTCCGTCTCCGTGATGCACATCCGTATCCACAACGGCTACTCTTCCAATTCCGTAGTGGCGGCGAAGGTATTCAATCATAATCGCTTCAATATTAATCGTGCAAAATCCTCTGGTTCCATGCACCACCCGCATCGCATGATGCCCAGGCGGCCGCACCAAAGCAAAAGAACGGGCCGTTTCGCCGCGCATCACGGCTTCTGCCGCAGTAATTGCGCCGCCGGCCGATACCCGGTGGGCATCCGTAATCAGCGACATGATGTTCGGAACGCAGACATGAACACGCTCCAGATCCTCCCGTAAAGCCAGCCTCGGTTTATACTCCCGGATCGTATCCATATCCAGGAGGCCTTCTTCGACAATCTGGTCACGTGTGTAGAGAAGCCGTTCCTCACGTTCCGGATGTGTCGGACTGATCGCCCAGTCAAATGCAGGGAAAAACACCAATCCCAAAGGCTTTCCGCTCATAGAACTCCCTCCTTGCCGCAAATTGCCCGGAGAACTCCGGGTTTTACCTGCAGACGACAGGTTAGGATTTTGCCGATGGTACTGAAGCCCCGCACCAAATTGAATTCTTCTTCATAGACTACTTCCGCAGTTTCAAAGTTGATTCCTGATTGCACAGCGCGTTCTCTCAGATGCTGCCTGGCCAAATCGCGTACATCCGTCGGCGTCAAGCTTCGTTTGGTCAATTTTTGCCGCAATCCCAGTTCAGCCACGGTGTAAATTCCTTGTGATGTATCGGCACGCAAGGTCACTTCCGTAGTCGGTCTGGCAACCGCTGCGCCAACAGCATTCGCCACCATGGCTCCGGGCGGCGTTTGATAGTCAATTCCTCTTATTTTAGCTACTAAAGGCGCTAATCCGGGTGCGGCTCCGCCTACGCCAATCAATAATTCCGGCGCAATCGGCCGCCCATTAATAATATCATCCACTTTGTACACCGGTTCCGCCGCTTGTTCAAGGATCATCGCATCAATTTCTTGATGAATAATCGTCGCTGCCGCTTCCAGCACCAAGGCAGCGGTATTTTCAGATGATCCGCCATTACGCGTTAATTTTTCCATCGCCTTCATTGCCGCAGCGCGATCGCCAAAATGCACATGCCCGGCAACAATCAATGCATCAGATACCGTTGGATATTCTCCGCCCAGTGCCATGGCCGGCCCGAGACGCATCGGACCCACCTTTATTTGCTCGCCTTCCCAGCGGACAAAACTGTCTCCGCCTATTCCCACGGAGCGCATCCAAAAGGCCCTTACCGCAGTGGGAAATCCATTAATCCTAGCGCCACGGGAAGCAAACAAAGGCAATCCATCCTGCCACAAGGCAATATCGGTAGTGGTTCCGCCAACGTCAAGGGAAACCGTCTCTCCGGACGGCGCTGTCATGGCCATGATGCCTAATACGCTTGCGGCCGGTCCGGTAAAAATCGTTTCTACCGGATTTTGCTCCGCAACGACAAGCGGCAACGTCCCCCCATCGGCCTTCAGTACAAAAACCGGTGCAGTAATTTGCCGTTGCTGCAGGGCAGTTGTAATCGCAGTCGAGAATTCGCCGAAGTGGCGATGAACTGCCGAGTTATAATAAGCAGAATTGGTTCTGCGCCAGAAATTCAGCGCTCCGGAAATACTCGATCCCGCTGTAACGTGCCGCCCCGGCAGTTGCTCTTTCACCCATCGGGCAACCTGCAGTTCCTGACGGGGATTGCGTACGGCAAACTTGCCGACAACCGCCAAGGCTGACCGGTCTTGCAATTGCTCGCACGCCTTGATCACTTCCTTTTCATCCGGCAGGGATGTTTCCCGCCCGCGATGATCGACATAACCGGCAAGGGTGATCGGCAATTCGGGCAGCATCTTGTTCAGATTGACACCCGGGCCCGGCAGCAGAAGCAACCCTACCGTATCTGTTTTGCCCTGTACGACGGCATTCGTAACAATCGTAGTGGAAAGCGCCACGCGTTCAACTCCGGAGCAGACCATACCATGCATGACCAGATCGACCGCCGCAAGGATCCCACTCAGCAAATCCGTATGCGTAGTCGGCGCCTTGGCCTGTGCCAGGATCTCACCATTGGCAATGACAACCGCATCGGTAAACGTACCGCCTACGTCAATTCCCAGCCACATGTGTATCCCCCATTTCCATCGCATGTACCGCGCAACCGATTGCACCGTTCAACTGCGGCCGTTCTGGAACAATTACCGCAACTTTCAATTCCCGTTTTAAGAGTTCTGCGATAGCAGCTCCCCGCGCAACGCCACCGGTAAACACAATTGGTTCTCCGCCGAGCGCGGTCAACATCGGGCGAATGCGTTTAAAAATTGTATAATTTACTCCAGCAGCCAATTCCGGTACACTGTATCCTTCCACAATCCGGCCAATCAGTTCCGTTTCACCAAATATAGCGCAAGTTGCATTCAGTTCAACCGGATGTTCGCTGTACTGACCCAGTTCTTCCAGGCTTAATCCCAAAATTGCCGCCATATTTTCCAGATAGCGCCCGGTACTGGCCGCACACTTGTCATTGGTCTGAAAATCGATCATTTTCCCGTTTTTCACTTTAATTACCTTGCTGTCCTGCCCGCCAAGATCCAAGAGAGTAAAGTTTTTCAAGCCGGTTTGCCAAATTGCTCCCAGCACATGAGCTTTTAACTCGGCTATTACGACAGCGCCGGCAATACGGATCGTGTTGCGTCCGTAACCCGTTGCCACAACCCGCTTTGTACCTGTTAGTCCTAACGCATGATAATCCACAGCCAATCCTTGTTCTGTTCTCTGTCCGTAAGCACGGTAAAACTGAACCGTTTCCATCACATTGGAGACAACCAGCTGTCCATCTTTCAGCCCAGCCACTTTGACACTCCGGCTGCCCAAATCAATGCCGCAAAACATGTTATCACCGGCCCCATTTCTTATAATCCTGCACATCATCTATAACCCCTGTCCGCTTTGGCCAGGGATTAACGCAGCATCTCCAGGAAACTGTCAATACGCAGTTTTGTACGGGCATCGACTCGACCCGGACGGTCCCCTTCAATACTGAGAATGGGAATCTCTAGTTTTTGGCGAAAAATAATGTCTTCAATCTGACGAAAGCAAAAACTTTGCACGTAATGGATCACTCCATCCAAATTTCGGCGTTCGATTTCCCGCCGGATATCATCCACCCGGCCAAAAACTCCATAAGGATAGGTGTATTGACGGTATTGCTCCACAATATCGTCAACAGCAAACGGCATGGCAAACTGCCGCTGCACTTCATTAAAGACAACTCTTGCTCCCATTCTTTCAATATATTGATAAAGATCCGTAAACATCGGCGGAACGCCAATATAACCCAACCGAAGATCTTCCTGAAATTCAAGCTTTTCTCTCGCCTGGAGCAGGAATGAATCAATATCGCGCTCAAATTGATCGACATCCCCGTTGAAATCGCTGCAGCTAACCTGATATAAATGATTATGCCAGCCGCTGACGCTATTTTGCTTCCAAGTCAATTCATCCAGTTCCGCGACCTTGCTCCTCACCTTATCCAGACGAACTTTCATCGCTTCCACATCGGCCCAATTGGCGCCCAGCCGCGCGGCAAGCTTCTGCATTTGCAGCCGCAGCATATCATAATCTCTGTCAAACGGATAAGCAAACGGGATTGTTTCCATACCGGCCATTTCCAGCGTCTCCATCAACGCCTGCGTATTGCTGCAATCACCTTGCGTAACGGCAATGACCATATCGACGCAGCCTGGTTCGGCAGCAATCGAATACAAACCCTTGATCCATCCGCAAATATTGCGGGGATAACCTGCATCTTCCGCCATCTCTACGAGGCGGTTCGGCTCTTGATCAGCAATAAATATGTTATTCAAATCAACGGGCGTGTGCCCAGCCGCCAAAATAATCTCCACCGGCACCGTTGTTGTTATACCGATACGCGCCATTTCATTTCACCTCTATTTGGTAAAATTCCGCCTAGAAAAGAAGAGGATAGTATATGATCTATCCTCTTCCGCAATCGTTTTTACGATGAAGCTGCAAGTTTTTCTTTGGCTTGAGCATAATTTTTAATAATTACGATTGGAGTCTTTTGGCTGGCATTGCCAAACGGATTATCGATCAAAATCCGGGATAATTCCTGAGTCTCCAAGCCGGGAGTAATTCCGACCACCAAAGCCCGTTTCAAGTCGTTGACATCAGCAACAGCTGCTCCGTAACAGCCCATTCGTTCTTTAATCGCTGCTGCAACTCCGTAAGGATCCTTCGGCCCATAAACAACATACTTATCAAACGGCGGCATCGTTCCAGTCATATCATCAATCAGCGCCGCCTGCCGACCGGCTAGTTGATAAAAAACGCCGCTGCGGCCAAACACCTTAGCTGCCATTCCGGCCAGCATGGCAAACAATATTCGCCATTTTCCCTCTGCATCCATGGCAGCCTGCATCCCATATACACTGGACAGACTTCCTTTCTGGGGCACGAAGCGATTCAGAATTTTGGCCAGGAAACAGGGATCCATATCATCCGGATACAGATACCGTCCTTGCGTGATTGCAACAACGCTTTCCGCTACCGTGACCACATCATTCGGACCTACCTGCTCTTTTGTATATTTTTCAATTGCATCGACAATATCATCTTTCGCTGTCAATATCCGGGTTCGAACCGGTATCAATTCTAGTTCTTCCATCTTACAGGACCTCCGATTGAGCACCGGACTGACTCTCCAATGCTTTTGCTATTTCTTCTGACGTAATCACGATACGCTGTTTCGTAAGATAAGCCAAAGAACGACTGACAATATGCAATACAAGATCAATCGGCATGTCCACCATTTCAGCCAGCGCCGTACGAATATCGCCTTGTCTGGCAACAAATTGAATGGCAACAACAACAGTTCCGCCAGTGTGTTTAGGGATGATAACCGCTTCCCAATAACCATCAACCCGTGGAGCCGTTTCCAGCATCATTCGCGCAGATACTTCCACTGCGTCATATTGCTCATAAGGCAGCAATACTCTCGGAAACGCATCCATAACCGTACCATCCTGGCTGCCCGTATTTCGAAACGGTACCTTGCATGACATCACCGCCGTGGTTTCTGTCAGCGTTTCCAACACGCAATCGCTGCGCTGTCCGATATCAAAACGGATTTTTTCATTCCCTTGCCGGCGGATATACACCCACACCAATAACGCCAACAGTGCGGCCAGCAACACAATGCCCCAAAAAAACGTTCCTACCATACCCACAACAAAGCCCCCAAATCTCTTGTGAAATGTTTATCCTACACAGTCTTCTTCTCTATGATAACCTACAAAATCCTGCAAATCAATCTTTGTAAACTGGACCGTTTCTAGATCCATCACATGGCCTGCCATGCGCTGCGCCCTTTTTAGATCCGCCGAAAAACAAAGCTGGCGGCTGCCTGATCCAGTTTTAGCCAACATTCCTTGCTGAGCCAGAATGGCGTATGCGTCTGCAGCCGTTTCTTTTGCCGGATCAATCAAGGTAACATTGGGACCCATAATTTGACGAAGCAAAGAACCTATAAACGGATAGTGGGTGCACCCCAGAATTAGGCTGTCCACTTTCGCTTTCTGCAACGGCAATAGATACTCCTGCGCAGCCGCTTCAGTACGGGGACTGATCAATTCCCCTGCTTCAATCAGCGGCACAAATTTGGGGCAAGCCTGCGGGTATAACACCGCTGCATGTTCCAAAGACTGAAGCGTCCTGGCATGATTGCCGCTTGCAATGGTTGCTTCTGTGGCAATTACCCCAATCTGATGATTCGTACTTGCCTGCAAAGCAGCATGGATCCCGGTATTAACTCCTACCACCGGAAAAGCCATGGCTTCCTGAGCGAGCTTCAGCCCCAGCGCCGTCATCGTGTTGCAAGCCATAACAGCCATCTTGACCTGCTGAGCTGAGAAGAAAGCTAATATTTGAAACATAAATTCTTTAATTTCTTCAGCGGATCTGGATCCGTAAGGAGCGCGCGCAGTATCACCAAAATAAATGATCCTTTCCTCCGGCATCAATTTCAGCATTTCGCTGACAACAGTAAGTCCACCGATCCCGGAATCAAAAACTCCGATCGGAGCGTCGGTTCTCATCTTACCCATCCCCTGACTATCATTTTAATCGTTAAAACTGCTACGACTGCGAACCATCAGTAAAGGCTTGCAATCTTTCATAATATTTCCCGGGCAAACGAATAATTTTCCCGGTCGAATTTGTAAATAGATTCATCGTTTTACCAGAGGCCAGAAGAACATCATCGTCTACTTTCACAATCCGGTACCCGAATACCATCTTAACAGGCGACAACTCGTCCATAGTTGTTTCAATACGGATCAGATCATCAAACCGGGAAGGCGATCGATATTGACAACTTACATCCCGGATGGGAAAAATAATTCCTTCTTCCAGCAAATCGGTAAGAAAAACACCTGCCTGCCGCAGATACTCCACTCTTCCCATTTCAAACCAGCGAAAATAATTGGAATGATGCACAACTCCCATCAAATCCGTTTCAACAAAGCGCACCCGGTCCTGAATAACAACCATTTTATTTCTCCTCTTTTCCGGGCAATAGTTCAGCAACTCTACAAACCGCTTCCTTAATCAAACTGACCAGTGAACGATTTTCCAATCCGATGACCTCAAAATGGCTTTGATTTACGGGCACCAAAATTTTTCTGGCGTCACAGCTTGCAACCAACTCTGCAATTTGCGGAGTAATTTCCCCCATCAAAGCATTAGGGATCACAATGCCCAAAGGACCCACAACAATATTCACTCGCCGCAATGTAACCCGAACTGCGTTTTCTCCAGTGGCGCCGCGCGCCGCTCCGGCCCGGACCATGCTGTTGGTCGCCAGCGCATTCGTTCCCAAGGCGATGATTTCCACCTGCGAACCAAACTGAGCGGCCATTTGGGTAACAAGCTGCACCCCCAAACCGCCCCCCATTCCATCAATGACAGCAACAATCACTTGTATTCACCTTCTCATATATATCTTATAGAAAAAAAGCACGCCGCAGGCATGCCAGACCGTTAAAAATCTTTATTACCCTCCAGCACACCGCAGGCATGCATGAATGACGATACACTTAGCGGCCACCCGAAGAAAATATGCCCTATTTATTGTACTTTTCTTTTTACCTTTTGTCAAAATAAGATTAAAGCGAAGCTATTCGACGCGTTCTCTAAACATATGATTAGCAGGAATATCCACTTCCTGCAGCGTAACAATAGATATAAGCAAAAATCATGCAATTAACGGAGGAATAAAGATGAAACGTTTGTACCTATCCTTTTTTATCCTGTGCTTTACGATGTTGGCGTTCTTTACCAGCCAGGCACAGGCGGCAGAATTACTGACTCTGAAAAATGCAAATCAAAGAGACGTTTATGGTTATATTCTAACGGAGAACCTGAAGAAAGGACTTATGCTGCAAACGCTTTCCGACTATTCCTTGATTTTTGAAGATACCAGAACAAAAAGCATGCCCTTCATCGTAAACTGGGGAACCAACAGCAAGGTAATGCTGATTTTTAATGTGGCTCCACTGGACGAAAACGCGATTGTAAGCTGCGAACTTCAAATCATCAGCAACCCGGGATCAACGGATGAAAAAGTTCACGTTGCATCCATCGAGAATGCCCGCGCCTATCCGCCGCCTTACAAAGAAGACCTTGAAGCCGGCAGCCAAATTGTTACGTCTTCACTTCGATCCATCAAGGCAACCTTTAACGGCATTTATCTGTACGGTTTCAATTATGTATTGAAACAAAAAGAAATTCTCGTTTTAAAAGTATGGCCGGATAAGCCGGCAGAAAAGGCAGGCTTGCTGGCCGGCGACCGGATCGTAAAAATTAACGGTCTTGATTTGGCGACGCTGGAAGACGACGCGATCAATGGATTGCTGCAAACCGGGGAAGCCGGCACGACTATTCGACTGACAGCGCTTCGCAATGGCCAGGAAATCGAACTAAAAATGACCAAACAGTTTCTCCCTCCCACCTTTAAAAGGTCATCCAATGGCTCAACGGCTAAATAATATTGGTTGATAGCTATGCAATAAGCTTTTGCCACAGTAGATCATCTCTCCTTTTTATCGTAGAATGATGATCTTCACCCTGTTTTCAAGCCAATTCAGCAGACGTTCAAAAATAACAGCCACCAAGGCCACAAGAATCGTCCCGGCAATAAGCATTCCTTCATGAAACGTGCGTATCCCCTGAAGAATAATCGTTCCAAGTCCGCCGGCGCCAATAAATACTGCAAACGTAGCTACTGAAATATTCATAACAACGGAAGTACGGATACCGGCTACAATTTTGGGTAGCGCCAAAGGTATTTCCACCCGTTTGAGAAGTTGCCATTCGCTGGCCCCCATCCCTTGCGCAGCTTCCACGATAGAAGGATCTATACACTTAATGCCCGCATATGTATTGTGAAGGATTGGCAGCAACCCATAGATCACCAGAGCGATAATTGCCGGTAGTTCGCCAATTCCAAACAGCGGAATAAGTAAAGCAAACATAGCCAAGATAGGAATTGTGTAGAGAGTAGATGCAATTTTCAAGATCGGTCCAGCCATACCCGGAAACCGCGTCATTAAAATGCCTGCAGAGACTCCCACCGCTATGGTAATCAAGCTTGACAACATTACCAAGTATAGTTGAAATTCCAGTGCAGACAACAAAACATCGTACTTCGTCACGACATAGCTTGCCAACAATCCCATAATCCCCTGCTCCACTCTGTTAACCCCCTCATTCGCGCATCATTTTAGCGCAAGACTCAAACGTTACAACGCCAATAAAAATTTCGTTTTGCACGACCGGAAGCCAGCGATATCCTTCCCACAGCATAATTTGAATAGCATCACTTACGGAAACTTCCGGTTTGATTGTCAATCTGCATGAATCCGCACCGCAATGATTAAAGTTGTTATCGCTTCCGCCCCAATGTTTTTTTTCCACTACCCCCAGAAAATGGCGTTCAAAGTCAATAGCCATACCATACTCCCACCGTTCTGTTTTAACCGCAACATTTTGTCCGAGCGTAAAAACGGGTACAGTAGGATCCAGTGCTGCGCTGACAGGTACATTTTCCAAAAAATCAAAAATCGCTCTCCGTCCCAGAAGGCGATGTACAAAATCGTCTTTCTCCCGGATCAATTCTATCGGCGTACCGATCTTGACGATTTTCCCCTCCTTCATAATTGCAATTCGACTGCCTAATTTAAAAGCCTCCTGAATGTCATGAGTAACAAATAAGATTGTCTTTCTCATCTCCCGTTGCAAAGCAAGAACCATTTCCTGCAATTGCTGCCTGGTAATTGGATCTACCGCTCCAAAGGGTTCATCCATAAGGACAACTGAAGGGTCCGCCGCCAATGCTCTAGCCACGCCAATCCGTTGCTGCTGCCCCCCGCTCAGATGCTGCGGACGCTTATGCAAGTATTCCGGATGCAAGCCCACCAGTCGGATCAGTTCCTTGGCTCTTTCAGCTTGTATCGATCTCGACACGCCCATCAACTGGAGGACAAAAGCGATATTATCCTGCACTGTAAGGTGCGGCAATAAGCCGATCTGCTGAATCACATAACCGATTCCTCGACGAAGTTCGACAGGATCTACTTGATTGATGTTTATACCGTTTACCTTGATTGATCCCGATGAATTTACTACCATTCGATTAATCATCTTAAGGACAGTCGTCTTGCCGCAGCCAGATGGTCCAATAATCACCAAAGTCTCCCCTGCTTCTGCCCGCAGCGTAACATTAGAAACAACCTCAGCTGGGCCATATTTTTTTGATACGTTTTCCATTTCTACCATTTACAGGCTCCTCCCTGCACACTTAAGGAATCAGTCCCTGTTCTTTCAAGAATTTTTTGGCTACTTCGGCCGGATCCCGTTTCTCAACTTCTACCTGGTAGTTCAGTTCAATCATCGTTTTTTCGTTAATTTTTCCATTTAACAAACTAAGGGCCTCTTTCACTTTCGGGTGCTTCTGTACAACCTCCTGGCGCACGATAAACCCTGTTTCATATGGAGGAAAAAAATGCTTGTCATCTTCCAAAATAATTAAGTTATATTGTTTTAGACGACCGTCTGTGGAAAAAACCAGTGCAACATCGGCTTGCCTTTGTTTCAATCCTTCATAGTAAAAATTTACATCCACTACTTTTTGCTTTCCTTCAAGCCCATATATTTTCTTCAGACCGGGATATTCATCTTCTCTGGTGAACGAGGTAGCGTCTCCAAGCAGCGTCAAGTCTTTCAGTTTAGCCAAGTCAGAAATTGTTTTGATATTGTTTTTATCGGCAGTTTCCCTGGTCACCGCAAGTGCGAAGGTATTCTGAAACCCTAAAGAAGGCAGCCAATCCAGTTTGAATTTTTGGTTATAGGCCTCCGTCACTTTTTTATAAAGCACATCCTTGTCATACTCTACTGGTTGTTTGAGAATTGCGATCCAGGCAGTTCCGGTGTATTCGGGGTAAATATCGATCTGTCCTTTTTCCACCGCCGGATGCAATAACTCGCTGGGGCCCATCCCGATTTTACTTGTGTCCACGGTTGCGTTGGCTTTCGTTTTGATCAGTTCTGCAGCCATAAAAGCAAGTATGTACTGTTCCGCAAAAGGTTTGGATGCAATAACAATCGGGGCATCCTGTTTTTCAGAGCGAGTATTATCTGTTTTTACGCAGCCTTGCAAAAAAATTACGCTAATAAAAATTCCAAAAATCAGATAAATGATTTTTTTACGATTCATTCAAAACAGCCTCCTAAAATTTTATTTATTCGTGTCTAAAATTCCCATGAACTGTCGAATTTTTTGTTCTGCAAAGGCCAATAAATTGTCAAAAACAATCGCCATAGCTGCAACCGGCAAAGTGCCCGCCAAAAGCATGTTACTGTCCAACATGTGCATTCCCCGAAATATCAAAACCCCAAGCCCTCCAGCGCCTACCAAGGCGCCCAGCGTTGTAATTCCGACAGTCATTACCGTTACAGTCCGCAAGCCCGCCATAATGAAAGGCAATGCCAAAGGCAGCTCGACTTTCCATAATAACTGGTTCCGAGTGCTCCCCATTCCGATTGCCGCCTCTTTAATGAAGACGTCTACTTCTTTAATCCCTACATAAGTATTACGCAATAAAGGCAATAAGGAGTAAAGCGTAAGTGCAACGACCGTTGTCATTATTCCAAGCCCCAAAAACGGTATCAAAAAACCCAAAAGAGCTAACGACGGAATCGTATAGAGAATACCGGTCACATCAAGCAGGGGCATTCCCAAAGATGGATAGCGGGAAATGAATATCCCGCCGGGAATTGCGATCATTGCGCCACAGAATATGGCCACGGTCGAAAGCAGCAAGTGTTGTACTGTCAACAGCGCCATCTCGGTCCTTACAGCCCAAAGGTACTCAAAAAAACCCGTTACCATATCCATAAAAGGCACCCCTCAACAGAGTTGTCTCGACTGAAGTTATTTCAGGTAAAAAAACAAATTATTGAGCGACTCAGCGAGTGTGGGATGGGAAAAAATTCGTCTTCTTCCTCACCCCTTTAGCACGCCAAGAGGTTGAAGCTTTACCAACGGCTTGATTAAGTCCAGTTCCTGCTGAATTACCTCTTCGATATCCTTATACGCCAAGGGACATTCCGATACGTCCAACCGCCCCTTACGATCACGGCTCCAGCGCCCATAAACAATGCCGTTCATTGCCTTATTGGCTTGTTCTTCAGAAATTGTTTTATCCGCTTCCGCCCGGCTCATTTTCCGGCCGGCCCCATGAGAGGCTGACATAAATGCTTCCGGATTGCCTAACCCCTCTACAATGTAGGAGGGTGTTCCCATACTTCCCGGGATGATTCCAACATCACCCTCAAACATCCGAATGGCGCCTTTACGGTGAACAAGCACCTTTTTGCCATAATGCACTTCCCACGCAGCATAGTTATGATGCGTACAAATTTCTTTCGACTGCTGGCTCCCTCCGGCCACTTCAAACACAATTTCCTTGAGCCGTTTCATCATGAGGGACCGGTTCGCTTTGGCAAAGCGCAAACAAAACTCCATTGCCGCAAGATACTCCTGAGCTTCCGGGATATCAACCGGAAAATAGGCCAACTCCCATTTTGCGGGAACAGTCACATTCCACCGAGCATTCAAATCAATCGCTCTTTGATTATAATGATCACACACTTTTTTGCCGATATTCCGGCTGCCGGAATGGATCATCAGCCAAATAAAACCGTCATCCCCTTTTTGAATTTCCACAAAGTGATTGCCCGAACCCAGCGTGCCAATCTGATGCCGCGCGGATTCCAATTCTATATGAATGATTTCAACGTCCGGTACGGAAGCAAACACCGGACTTTCTTGTTGCTTTTTATGATGGTTAAAACCAACAGGAATGATATCGCGCGCTTTGCCGATGATTCGCTTAATTTGATCGGCGGTAATATTCTGCAGCGTCGTTTTTACCGCTACCATTCCACACCCGATATCAACCCCTACTGCATTGGGAACTACCGCATGATCCGCAGCCAGCACACCGCCGATCGGCATGCCATACCCGCTGTGGCAATCCGGCATGATCGCAATGTGATGATAGGCAAAGGGCAGTTTTGACAAATGTTCTATTTGTTCCCTGGCCGTCGCTTCTATTGCGTTCGTCCAAGAATATACCGGCACCTTGCTTCCCTCATATTGGAACTGGATCATTTTCCGGCCCTCCTTACTGCAGCGTGAAGAAAAACCTTTATACTATAAACATTCATTTATCAATTCGTAAATCCTGCGAAGGCGCAATAAAATTTTCAGACAATATTTAAAATTCGCATTTAATTTTAAGCTCGCAGAAAACAACAAAAAACTTCCACTCTTAAAAAGTGAAAGTTTTTTGTGCGCACCCATCTGGTTCGTTATTAATATGACTGACGTTTCGGAAAAAGATTGACCAGCGCCATCCCCGCCAGAAAACCGCCAATATGCGCCCACCAAGCAACATTACTCCCTGCCATAAATAGAGATGCAGCGCCGCTTTGCAGTTGCATGAAAAACCAAAGACCCAAAAACAACAGCGCAGGGATCTCTATTACAGTAAGGAAAATAAAAAGAAACACAACAGTACTAACCTTAGCCGAAGGGAAACATACGGAGTAGGCCCCAAGCACTCCGGAAATTGCACCGCTTGCACCAATGGTTGGGATTTGGGAAGCGGGATCAACTATGATTTGGACTATGTTCGCGACAACACCGCATAAAATATAAAAAAGGAAAAACATGCCATGTCCCATTCGATCTTCGATATTATCGCCAAATATTTTCAAATACCACATATTGCCAATGATGTGCAGCCATCCGCCATGCAGAAACAAGTTCGTAATCAGTGGCACATACACAAATATATTGACAGGATTCGCGGATAATCCCTGCATAAACTCAAACGGTATCAAGCCAAAAAAGCCCACCATCTTCTCAAGCTCGGCATCGCTGACCACAAGCTCGTTATAAAAGATGCAGGCGTTGAATAGAATAATCCCATACATGACAAACGGTGTCGAACGCGAAGGGATATTGTCTCGAATTGGAAACATTCTTTTCACCTTCACATAATAATAATATCTGTAATGAACAGTGTTCCTTATACTTTAAATTCTTTCGATATTAACCACACTAAACCTTCCATTTGTAGATAATTTCAGTCAATGCTTCCAAAAAACATTGCATATCTGAATCCGACCCTATACTGACTCTTAAAAAATTATCTATTCTTGGTTTATTGAAATATCTCACGAGAACACCTTTTCCCTTTAGCTGTTGATAGAGATCGACAGCGGAAACAAACGGATGACTGACGAAGATAAAATTGGCCTGCGAAGGAATCACCGTAAAGCCAATTTTCTCGAGACTATTGACTGTTTCTTTCCGGGTATTGATCACTTTCAAGGTAGTATCACGAAAATATTCCTCGTCTTTAAACGCCTCGACTGCTCCGGCAAGCGCTATGCGATCAAGTGTATATGAATTAATCGAATTTTTAACCCGGTCAAGGCCTTCAATTAAATTTTGGTTACCCATTGCAAACCCTACACGCAGACCGGCAAGTGAACGAGACTTGGAAAGGGTCTGCACAACTAACAGATTCGGGTATCTGTGAACCATTTGAACGGCTGACTCTCCGCCAAAATCGATATAAGCCTCGTCAACGATCACTACTTGTTCTGCATTTTTTTGCAGTATCGATTCAATTCCGGCAATTTCTATATATTTCCCAGTAGGCGCATTCGGATTAGGGAAAATGATACCGCCATTCTCGCAAGAGAAGTGATCGATGGGAATGGAAAAATCCTCGGCCAATGGAACAAGCTTATAATCAATATGACACAAATTCGCATAAACAGGATAGAAGCTGTATGTAATATCAGGAAACAGAACCGGCCTGCCTGGATCAAAGAATGCCCAGAAAGCCAAGGCCAGCAATTCATCCGAACCATTGCCGACAAAAATTTGTTCTTTCGTAAGACCATGATATTGCGCGATGCATTCCCGCAGATCATCGCAAGTAGGACTGGGGTACAATCTCAATTGTTCATTCGCCGCCTGTTTGATTGCTTCGAGCACCTTTGGCGATGGGGGATAAGGATTTTCATTGGTATTTAACTTAATGTAGGTTTTGTCTTTGGGCTGTTCCCCCGGAATATAGGGTTCAAGGGATTGGGTTAATTTACTCCAATATTTGCTCACAATAAAGTCCTCCTGCAAAAAAATCTTTAGTCGGGACAACGATCATGTTACAGACCAAGCTTTCTGATGATTTTGATGATCATTTCAACCCGGTTAAAAGGGGTAATAAAATAAAAACCATGCACATCTTTTTTGATCCGGTTGGCAAGTTCCACAGCGATTTCAATGCCTAAATTTTCCGCTTCCTCTTTGTCCGCACAGCGAATAAATTGATTGATAATTTTTTCCGGTATCTGAATTCCTGCCACTTCATTATTCAAAAATTGAGCGTTTCTATAACTGACCAGCGGCATGATCCCTCCCAGCACCCTTACATTCTTATGGTTTTTGGCTTGAGGTAAGAAAGCGATAGCACGCTCATCAAAAATAGGCTGCGTCAGAAAAAATTCGGCTCCCATCTCAACCTTTTTTTGCATCCTGACTAATTCTTCTTCCGGCTTCGCTAAATTCAGGTTTAATGCCCCTCCGATGTGGATCGGATCTTGTGTAAAAATCTCTTTGTTCATCGTTGATAAAAACTCAATAAATTTTAAAGAATTAAGATTAAATACTCCTTTAATATCATTCTTGTCAGCCATCGCAACAGGGTCGCCGGTTACTGCCAACACATTTCTGATGTGTTCGATATACCCAGCTAAAACAGTTGATTTTAACGCATTGATGTTTTTATCACGACAACAAATATGCGGTATAACCTCAATGCCGACTTCTCTTTTGATTTTTGCCGCAAGCATAATGGAATCTACCCTGGCCCTTCCCATTGGAGAATCGGCCAGCGTAATTACATCAACACCATGATTTTTGCAAATTTGGGCATTCTTCATAATGATCTGGGTATCCGCATTGAATGGCGGATCTAATTCTACTGCGATCACGAACTGGTTATCCTGTATTTTTCTCGAAAAATCATCTCCATTTTTCGCTTTCAGAGGTACCGCTGCTTTTGTCACTATTTCCCGCTTGGAAATAACGATTGCTTGTTCCGGTTTAATTAAACTCACCAATTTTTCTATATGCGCGGGCGTAGTACCACAGCATCCGCCTAAAATCTTTACACCCAGTTCACTGATTTCTTTCATTCTTTCAGCAAAATAACCAATATTAGTAACATACACCGTTCTTTCATGAATAATTTCCGGATATCCGGCATTCGGTGCAACAGCAATAATATCATTGTCAAAATCAATATTCTTTAGTGCATTAAATAAATGAGCCGGTCCAACACCGCAATTAAACCCGTAAGCATCAATACTTTTGCTCATTTTTATTTTATCAAGGATGCGGTTGATACTGATGCCCTTTCGGGTAAAGCCTTCTGGTGTTGTTGCAAATTGCGTTGTTATAAATACCGAATCATCTTTTGCTTTAATATATTCCGTGATTTTTTCAAGATATGCAAACTCACTAAAAGTTTCAAAAATAAATATTTTTACATTTCTTTTAAGAAAAATATCCACTATGAATTTGTATTCATCGATGACAACTGCTTGATCAAGATCCGTTTTGCCAATCATCTCGGGTATTGGGCCAATACTTGCCGCAACAAAGACATTTTTATCTTTAACAGCTCTGTTTGCGATTTCCAATCCAGCAACAATGAGTTTTTCAACTTCTGTTCTCGGAATATCCAGAATAATGCTGTTTGCTGAAAAAGTATTTGTTTTTATCAGTTTTGCTCCGGCAGCAATGTACTCTTTATGAATCTTTTCAATGGTTTCCGGGTCGTCGATGTTTGCCATCTCGGGAACCACAGAATATTGGCCGGTAATTTCGGCATAATAAGTACCCATGGCGCCATCTGTTATCAGAATATTATTCTTCAAATACTCTCGGATCATACGAATTCACCTCTATACAAATTCTCCAGCAGCGCTGCACTTTCTATAACAAGAAAGACAAAGCAATGATGCCTTGCCTTGAAAATAATCCTTTTTCTGCAAAACACATCTTAGATAAAAATACTCCTTGTTCATCGTCACTGGTTTTCTGTTTGCAGATAAATTTGATACAAAGCCTGATATTGCCTCGTAAGCTCCTGTCCAAGCGTCACATATTGTTGCTCCGCCTTCTTGTAATCGTCTATCAGTTCCTTGTATGAAGACCAGGAAATGCTTCCTCCGTCCGCTTTAACTGAAAGGATCTTTGCTACAACCGTGGCTTTGGCGCCTGCTTCTTTTAACGCTATTGTGTACGTCTCCAGGATTTGCTTGAAACCACGTTCTTGTTCATCACTTGCAACAAAGCCGCGAATGGCCTCCAAGGAACTATCCAAGTCAGATGTCATCACCTGCAATTGTTCGTAACATTCCTTGAAACCGACTTTTTTCTTAAATAGATTTTTTAGCGTTTTGAGAAAACTTGGGTTTCCGAAAATTTTTTCTTCCAGAACTAAAAAATCGTCTAATATTGAATTTACTTTATCTGCAATGAGCAAAATTTCTTCTTTGGACATCGTAATCCTCTCCAGTGCTCAAAATTACTGCTTCTCGATATACCCTTCGCAAAACCATCTCACCCTTATATGTTCGATAAATAGTTCGCTCATTATTTTCCTAATCCTTCCATACTGCCGCAAATATTATTTGTGCAATGAACACGGTGCAATGGCCAATTGATTTATCGTTTATCTCCTGTTAACTAAGTACACGGAAAATAAGATAACAATACCACCCAAAATTTGCAATTCACTTACCGTTTCATGCAAAAAAGCCAATCCACTCAGTACGGAAACAACAGGGATAAAATTAATAAAAACGGAAACTCTGCTAACCCCTAATTCGCCCATCGCATACACATAAAGATAATTGGCTAATGCTGAACAAAACACTCCTAAATAAATTAAATGAAGAATTACTAAATCATTTACCAATTGCCACTCCCACGTTTCAAAGAAAACAAAAGGAATCAATGCCAAGGTCCCAAAGAGAGTCTGGTATGTAACTACTGCCAATTGAGTATACCGTGCACTCAAAGGTCTTGTGATTAAAGTGTATGCTACCCATGATAAAGCCGAACCTAACATGAACAAATTGCCAATCAAACTATCTTGTGATCCTGGCGGGGCAGCAGAAACAATCAAATACACTCCGCCTAACGACAGTATTACACTCAGCATCTTAACCAGAGAAAGCTTTGTCTTGAAAATCAAAAAATCTCCAATTAACGTTAAGATAGGTATGATTGCAATAATCATGGATGCAGCTGAAGCTGTGGTCATTTTAACACCATTGTTTTGAAAATAATAATAGGCTGTCACGCCAAGCAAACCAGACACGGCCATCGATGGGATATCTTTCCGGTTCAAGCGAGCGCTAGGTTCTACCTTTTTCAGTAAAAACAAAAGAATCCCGGAAGCAATTAAAAATCGCAGCAACGCTAAAGTCATCGGCGGGATAACAGCGACTGTTATTTTTATGCTGACAAATGATAAGCCCCAAAGTATTGTAGTAAAAATAATTGCCGATAGCCCCATCTGTAAATGGTTTTTGCCAAGTGGTTCCGCCGGTACTTGCTGAATGGTTTTTGTTTTCATATGACAGCTCTTTTCTCTTTCATTGACCTTATATCTTACGTTATACTTTCGTTGTTTCCAAAATCTTATCGTACCCTCTTGCCGGTTTTCTGTCAACATGACTTCATCATGAAATTCGTCCGCAGTTTTTCTCTGGTTGCCTATAGTGACGTTCAAGCTTTTTTATTGCGATGAGCAAGTACGGTATCATGAATACGCATCACTTGCAGACAAAAAATCTCCAGTTTGGCATCAACAACTTGCGGGAAAGGATTTCCGTCGCTTTCAATAGACAAAAACGGCAGAGCAGGATGATTTTGGAGTACCACTTCCACAAGCCCCGGATCATGGGTAATTTTCGCTTTTTCCTGACTGATTGTTTCTGAAATGATCGCTTCGGCAATGCGGCTCGGCATGCAGCCGAACGGCGAAATAGAAATAACGCCGTCCACTTCATCAATGATTTCATTTAAAGCGCTTGCTACGGTTAACGTGGCATCGCCTGCAGTAAATCGAGGCGAAATGAGATGTTCCGTATTGCCTGTGATCGTTGCAATGTCAATGAGATGATATTGATAGAACCCAGACGTCATCAATATTTTTTTGACCTGCTTCTCGCAGCTCTTTTTAAAATAGCTTTTAACGATCGACATCGTTCTTGTTACAAACGAGTTTTTTACATGGTAATACGCTTTCTCCAAAAGGAAGTCGCAGAAATACACAAACTCGGCTACAGGGGCAACTTTTACAATAATGCCTTTTTCCGCCATTGTTTCTACCAGATATTTACGTGAGAAGCCGTCTATCCTCACAAAAATTTCACCGAGCAGTGCAATGGAAGCGGTATCTTCTATCTTTTGTTTTACCGGTATTTTTGCCAATTCTTGCGAACAATGCTCCAGGCTCCGCTTCACCTGTCGCCAAGAGCCTTTTTCAATTGCCGCCTCAATAAGATCGAGTTGGCGCTGAAAAAGAATATTTGCGCGTTCGCTGTCCGTAGGCATCACCAATAACGCACTGTAAATATCCGCCAAAACATCGGAAATAAGAATGGTTTGCCAGGCTCTTAACTGAAAATCGCCTCCAAGACCGGCATACCCGTTATCTGAAGTTAACGAAAGAATAACCACATTTTTGATTTGGAGTTTATGAATCAATCGCTTCACTGCAATGTGGTATTGACCAAAGCGACAAGGACCAGAGCTGTCGGTAATAAAGTAAACCAGAAGTTCCTCGTCATTTTGGCGTTTTTCGATATCGCGCAAAACACTGCCGGCAACCAAAATATAAGGCAAGCACTCCTTGCACGAGGAATGCGCCCGTCCTACAGCTAAATCAGCCTCCGTAGCGGGGCTCAGGCATCTTGCCTGCACCCCTGCATAACGAATACTTGCAGCAAAAAGCCGAGAGCCAATTTCGCCCATTGACGGCACAATCAATTCTACACGATTGTCGGTCAAACCAATTTTTTCGCCATTTGAGGTAACGACAAAGCTTTTGCCATTCTCTGCAACCAGTTCAGCCGGACGATATTTATTGGCTGAAACAAGCGGTTTCTTATGGATTAATTCACGATAGCTTTTTATAACATCCAGAAATGCTTCGATACGGGTATCGATTCCGGCATCAGCCGTATGACCATCCAGTTCTAACGTAAGCGACGGTTTCTGTCCCAAAATATCTCTGAAGTAGCCAATGATAAAACTATCTGGGCCACAGCTGAAATTCGTAATATATGTACCGAATAATTGGTCGTCATTTTTTACAATTTGTGCCATTTTCAAAAGCAGCTGCCCCATAGACCAGAACATATGATGAACCGGAGATTCGCCATCCACATTGATAAATTCCCACGGAATGACAAGCTGCCCGCGCGAAGCGAATTTATGCGGTATTCCCATATTGGCATTTTTCGATAAGGCGCTATATTGTCTGCCAAACAAAACAATACCAATTTTATCAGGCTCTTCATGTAATTTGTTCAGAACTTCTTTCCCGATGGCTTTCATTTGCAGCTGATATGCTTGATAATTTTTCTTAGCAGCCTCGAACGAATTCACGCATGGAGTCTTGGCAATCCCCAGTTCTCTGCCCATGGCAACGAAGACATCCTTGACATCGCCAACTCCCTTGGAAAGGTCTATCATCGGCGAGAGCACACTCATATTTTTAAGCTCCGGGAATGCTGTTTTTAAATAATAGGGTTCCCCTTGAACAAATGGACAAGTTACGCTTGACTCAATGCCGTTCTTAACAAACATACCCATGACATGAGGCAAAAAGATATAATCAACCGATTGATGCAGGAGCGACTGCAAAAAACCATGCGATTGTTCGACCGGATAACAAAAGGATGCACCTTTGCGCTCGACACCATCATTGTCAATGTAATCGGCCAATACAACTTCATAACCTAAATTGCTGAAAAAGGCATGATACAGAGGATATAATCCATTCGTCAGCAAAGACTTAATGATGCCAATTTTTTTGCCATTCGATTCTCTTGCCGGCTTTGCATAGGTTTCGAAGGTCATTCGCTCACGCAGCGCCACTAAATCAAGGTCTTCGATGTTATAATCAACATTTTTGCGAATGTTGTAGTATTTATTGCAGGCCCCGCCAAACGGATATTTCTTGCCGTCAATGCGAATCATGTTAATTTGACATTTGCGGTCGCATTTTTCTTTGCCGCCGGCGCACACAAAAGGTTTGTCATACTTGACTTCGCGGCTGGCAAGATCAGCTAAATCAAAAGACTGCTCCTTTAACAAGCCTAGTTCCAGTTTGTTTTTTATATCCAGCGCAACACCATATGCGCCCATCAAACCTGGTTCTGGCGGTACAATAATTTCTTTGCCGGTCAAAGCCGCCATAGCCATAGGAACCGCTCGGTTATAGCAAACGCCGCCTTGCATAAAAACCTTCTTGCCGACCAAACGGTTGCCTTTAACACGGTTGGTATAGTTTTGGCAAATGGAATAAACCAGTCCGGCAACTACGTCTTCTTTTTTGATGCCTTCCTGGATCGCCGTTTTAATATCGGAAGAGATAAACGCGGAACACTGGTCATTGAAGTTGGGGGGAGTCGTGCTGCCGAGAGCGATGTCGGCAATCTCAAGCATATCGATTCCCATCGTTTCTTTTGCCGCTTCTTCCAGGAAGGATCCTGTCCCCGCCGAGCAAGCTTCATTCATGGCATAATCCGACGGAACCATGTTCGTTATATAAGTATACTTGGCATCTTGTCCGCCGATTTCAAAAATCGTGTCCACTTCAGGATCAAAATGCACGGCGGCTGTGGCATGGGCAATAATTTCGTTCACGACGCCATCGGTTTGAGCGTGAATGCCCGCAATTTGCCGTCCAGAGCCCGTTACGCCAACACCGGCAATCTGAATTGGAACCGCAATCTGCTTTAAAAGTTCAGCATAACATTGGCGTGAAGCAAGGATTGGATCGCCGTTCGTCCTAAGGTAAATCGAAGCAGAAAGCGCAGAATCGCGTTTTCTGATCAGAACAGCCTTTGTCGTTGTCGACCCGACATCCAGCCCAACAATATATTCCGCCTTTGGTTCCGCTGCCACGCGAAGCATCTTTTTAAAAGTCACTTGGTTTTCAAAATCCTTAATGGCAGGCAAAAACACAAATGACTTTTGTGCACTTTTTTCCTTCAAAATGGTTTCTTTATTACTAAAAACAGAGCCATTTTCAATTGCCCAAATAGAGGCTCCCAGCGCTTCAAAATACGTTGCTTCATCGGCAACTACCACCTGAGCGGTATCATTTAATTCCTGTTTGATGAAATGAAGCATGGTATGGTTTTTTGTCGCACTTCCGATAAATAAAATCTTCCGGGACTGACCTTTATGAAGCAATTCCAAGATTTTATTACCCATCATTTGGCAAAGCCCGGCAATGACCCGGCCTTTTTCCATCCCCTTATTTAATGCGTGAGTGCAATCGGACTTGCAAAATACGGAACAACGACCTGCAACAGTATACGGTGCGTCTTTATCGACAATTTTCATTGCATCATCCACAGACACATCCATGCGTTTCAACTGCTGCAGAAAGAATTCACCCGTTCCTGATGCACATTTATTGCCAGTAAAAACGGTAGAAACTCGCCCTTTTTGATCTAGCTTGTAGACTAAGAAAGTTTCGCCGCCAGCCGAAACAATGGTATCACAATCTTTGTATTTGCTTTTGGTATGGGCATATGCAATTTCCACTGCCTCCGCTTCAGAAATAGATGGAACTGAAATAAGATTTCTAAACTTCCGTCCAGTGATGCCAATATGGCTTGCATCATAATGATTTAATAAATTTTTCAAAGAAGTACTGACATCACCGTCATGTGCCTCTGATATGTTCTGATCAATTATATAATTGCCCATACTATCTTTTGCAGCCAAAACCGCACTGATCCGAGATGCTCCCAAACAGATGCCCAATGACTTCATACAGGATATCCCCCTCTTGTAACTCTATGCAAATCGATTGTTAGCGCATTGGATATAGTCTTTATTTTATCATTTCATTCTTCGCCCACAAACAGCAAAAAACCTTCCAAGTTAAGCCGTCGGAAGGTTTTTGAAGCGTTGGTCTGTTTCATTAAAAAAGCCTTCCGGCAAAATCGCTGGAAAGCTTGATTTTTCTATGGTGCGCCCGGCGAGAATCGAACTCACGCCACCGGCTTCGGAGGCCGGTGCTCTATCCCCTGAGCTACGGGCGCTTTTTTTGTCACTATTGCATTATAGCACACTCCGCATAGACTGTCTAATGCTCTTACCAATTTTTCTTATTTTGTCTTCGCTGACTTCGATCCTAAAGGAAGCGTACAGCCGCAGTAAGGGCAAACAGTAAAAGTTTCCTCCATTTTACGTCCGCAAGAGGGGCAATCCGCACCTGTTTCCTCAACAACTGTCGCTTCGACGTCAATAACATCGACATCATTTTGCCTTTGCGCCAACTGTTTTTTGCGGCCGACCAGAAAATACGCGACCAATGCAAGCAACAATAATGGCAGCTTAATCGTCGCCGCAGCCACTACCCCTAAACACCACGCCAACGCAGCATTCCGGTCTTGTCCGCTGCGTTTCGCATCGCGGTATACCCAAAACCCAGCCATGGCGCCAAAGAGAAGACCGATAATCCCCATCCGTTTGTTCCTCATTTCCGACACAATATTAGCATCAGTATACCATTCCCGCTATTATTGCACAATGCATGTCACACCATAGAACCGAAAACGACACATCTGAAAAATTTGGACAACTGCCGCCTCATTCTCATAACTGGTCTGACACTTCATTGCCTGCCAATTGGTTCAACTCGCTGAGTGATTTGCGATGCCCCAATAAAATTAAAATATCGTTTGGCCGGATCACTTCATCCGCCTTTGGATTTGTAACCATCTCTTCACCGCGTTGAATTGCAATAACAATCGAATCAAATCGCGCTTTGATTCCGCTGGCGGCCAGACTTTTGTCTGCCAAGTTTGATCCTGGCCGAACAATGACTTGCGCCATATCCAAGTGAAGTTCTTGATTATAAAAAACATTTTCCAGTAAATCCATGATTAAAGGCCTGGTCATCGCGTTGACCATATGCCGCCCTCCCATAACTGCCGGTGAAACCACTGAAGTCGCTCCGGCCCGCCGCATTTTTTCTTCCGCTTCCCGCCGGTCGGCCCTGGCAACGACGAATACATTCGGTTTTATACTTTTGGCAGTCAAAGTGACATACACATTATTGGCATCGCTCGACAACGCTGCAATAACGCCCTTCGCCTTCTGCAACCCAGCAGAAATCAACACTTCATCCATCGTGGCATCACCATGAATGACAAGCACTTTCTCCTGTTCGAGCCGTTCACAAATAGCCGGATCGCTGTCAATCACCACAAACGGCTCCTTTTCCTGCTGCAGCCGTAAGATTGCGTTTGTTCCGACTTTACCGGCCCCGCAAACAATAACATGCTGATTCAAATTCGCTATTCGCCGCTGCATACCGCGCCTCCCCAAAATATCTTTAAATCGCCCTTCGATTACCAGGCTGACCGCCAAGGTAAATGTATAGAAGGTTACACCAACGCCGACAATGATTAAGCCAATTGTGAACCATCGGCCTACAGTTGTATGCGGCGTAATATCCCCATATCCGACCGTAGAAACCGTCGTCACTGCGAGATAGGCGGCATTCGTTACCGATAAATCCTCCAATATCATAAAGCCCATCATCCCTATGCCAATGACGCAGACCAAAAATATGATTGCTAATTTCATATGCTGAAAAACGATGATCCTCACCTACCTTATCGTATATGGGAAAGATTCCTTTTCCATTCAGGATTTTCCTGCCAAAGGCAGAAAGGGTTTTCCCTGGTCATGTCGAAAGCAAATAGTGGTAATATCATCATACCAAAGGAGGTCTTCCTGTGAATGAATTCAAACAATGGCACAATGACACATTAGGAGCCAAGGCTGTAGAAGCATTAACAAAAAACAACTTTACCGCCACGTATGTAAAAAACCGTGAAGAAGCGCTCCGCCAAATTACCGATTTAATCCCGGTTGAGGCCACAGTAGGAGTGGGAGGATCCTGGACTATTCAGGAAATCGGCTTGGACAAAGCGCTCGAAAGCCGCGGCAATACCATGTTTAATCACGGCAAGCCCGGACTAAGCCCGGCAGAAGCGACAGAAATCCGCCACAAAGAATTGTCCTGCGATGTCTTTATCACCAGCACCAATGCACTCACCCTGAACGGGGAAATGGTCAATGTCGATGGTGTTGGCAACCGCGTTGCCGCTATGATCTTTGGACCGAAAAAAGTGATCATCATCGCTGGCGTCAATAAGATTACCCGCGATATTACCGAAGCGCAAAACCGCATCGAACTGTACGCTGCGCCAATCAATAACAAGCGGATCAACCGGCCCAACCCGTGTGTGAAAACCGGTGAATGCATGGATTGTTCCAGCCCAAACCGAATTTGCAACGTAACAACTATTCTTCACAAGAAACCAAGCCTGACCGATATGCATATCTTCATTATCGGCGAAGAATTGGGCTTTTAACCAGCAATTCCATTTTGACGTTTCACTCGAACTGTTTTTTTGATGCATGGAAGTAGTACGGTAAACCTGGTGCCTTCACCAGGGTTGCTGTCTACTTCCATTTTTCCTCCGTGGTTATGAATAATATTATAGCATACGGATAGCCCTAAGCCGGTTCCGTTTTCTTTGGTAGTATAAAAGGCAGTTCCCAGTTTTGCCATCACTTCCGACGTTATTCCTGGCCCATTATCTTCGACAACCACAACCACTTGATTGTCCTGCCGAAGCAAATTTACTTTTACCCTGCCGCCTTTTGCCACTGCTTCCAGTGCATTGCGCACCAAATTGATCCATACTTGTTTCAGTTGTGCAGCGTCGCCGGAAACGCAATACGCTTCCGGTCCGAAAGGCCACGTGGCAGAAGATTTTTGCATGAAAAACTCCAAGCTCACATTTTTGCTAAGCGCTTGACTTGCCATGAGCAAAATCACGTCATTGAGGCTTCGGGCAAGATCAACCTCTTGAAACGGCGTCGGTTTAATCGGCCTGGATAACATTTGGAATTCACTGACCAATTTTTCAATTCGGTCAATCTCGGCGAGAATGATCTCCAAATGATTAGCAGCCGGCGGTTGTCCAGATTTCATGGCCATGAGTTGAATAAACCCTTTGATGGACGTAAGCGGATTACGGATCTCATGCGCAATGCCGGCAGCCAGCTGGTTAACGCTTAACAAGCGCTGCAGCCGCAATGTTTCGCGCTCTTTTTGATAGCGTTTTGCCTGCACCAAAGTCCGGTATAACAAGATAATGCAGCTCAAAAGCAAAATAAAAATAACCATATCCGGAAGTGATTTGCCAAGAATAATCGCATATACTCTCCCGACCGGCATGGCGGCAACAATCCGCCAATTCGTTCTTTCCATTGCGGTATAGACATTCAATTCGTCAATTTCATCATAGACAGACCGGACAAGCAGATCCCCGGTTTTCTTCTGAAATAAACTGGGGGCGTAATGATGAGAAACTTGATCCGTACTCCCGCTGTTGTCTGCCTCCCAAGGATGATAGATCAGATAGGCTTCTTCATCCATCACAAAAATGTACTCATCCACGGGCATAGGCTGTGCCTCAACTACATTAGCCACTTCGGTCATCGGTACGCCCGCTGCGAATACCCCTACCACGGTTCCATCCTGACCGTAGATCGGCACCTGCATACTAATGCAAGCTCTCATTTCTCCCGCCATCACACCGCTGTTGGAAATCACGGGCTGGCCGGATAATGCCCGTGACTGCTTCATTTCTTTTGTGAAGCCAGTGAAAGCATTATCACCTTCCACAGTTGCCAATATATTGCCCGCGGAATCGATCACTGCCGCATTGGACAAACCCAGCAACTCAACCGCCTGGCCCAAATGCCAATGCATCGCTGAAGGGTCAAGCGACTTGATATCAGGATTTGCTGTAATGAATTGCAAAGCCAGCAAACGACCGCTGAAATACAACTCAAGCCGGTTTGCAACCCGGGTGACAAGTTGACGCTGGTCAACGACGACCGCTTCGTAGCGGGCCTTAAAATAATACATCAACATCCCCATAAACACAATCAGAATGCCGACGATAATCAAGCTCTTTATCCAGGCATATGCACTTTGCGATAGTTTCATACAGTTCATCCTTCCCCCGCATTGACCGAAAAAACCGCCTCCTTGGGCGAATTTTGTCGAAAAAGCAATGCATTATCATTATACAATAACATTTATAATACACAATGTCATTCCTCGATAGCTCAGTTGGTAGAGCATTCGGCTGTTAACCGAATGGTCGTAGGTTCGAGTCCTACTCGAGGAGCCAAACCGGCCCGTTTGACAAGCGGTTAAGTCACCGCCCTTTCACGGCGGCTTCGGGGGTTCGAATCCCCCACGGGTCACCATCTCCGTGCACAAAAGGAAGCTCTACAGCAAAAGAGCTTCTTTTTTTCATATCCTCCCCCTTAGAGCAGTTGTGCCTGAGCAGGATATTTCCCCGAGCTTGTGTAATACAGTAAGACGTGACATTGACTAGGAGGCGTGTTTTATGGACCCAAGAATAAAAACATTAGCTTATCATTTAATCCATTATTCGACAGATCTCAAACCAGGCGAAAAAATCCTTATTGAAGTATTTGACAATGCCTTACCTCTGACAAAGGCATTAATTGAAGAAACCTACTGTGCTGATGCGATTCCGTTCGTATCGTTGAAAAACAATCAAATCCAGCGAGCGATCTTATTAGGATCCTCTCCCGAACAATTGAAACTCAACGCTGCTTGGGAAGCGGAAAGAATGCGCTGCATGGATGCATACATCGGCATCAGGGCCAGTGAAAACAGCAGCGAGATGTCCGATGTTCCACAGCCGCAAATCCAATCCTTCCAGCAAAACTGGTCCAAACCGGTTCACTCGGATATCCGGGTTCCTCACACCAAATGGTGTATCCTCCGGTACCCAAATGCTTCTATGGCACAACTTGCCAATATGAGTCAAGAAGCCTTTGAAAATTTTTATTTTCAGGTCTGCAATTTAGATTATGCAAAAATGGCGGCAGCAATGGACCCGCTGATCGACTTAATGGCAAAAACAGACCAAGTGGAAATTGTCGGTCCGGGAACAAACTTACTATTTTCCATCAAAGGAATCCCAGCCGTAAAATGCGCGGGCCTTCGCAATATACCGGACGGAGAAGTCTATACCGCACCGGTCATCCATTCGGTCAATGGCAATATTACTTATAATACGCCAACCGTATATCAGGGTGTAACCTATGAAAATATCTACCTCCGCTTTGAAAATGGCAAAATTGTCGAAGCTTCCGCAAACCATACGCAAAAACTTAATGAAGTGCTGAATATCGATGAGAATGCCCGATACATCGGTGAATTTGCTCTTGGTCTGAACCCTCATATCAATACGCCGATGAAAGATACCTTGTTTGACGAAAAAATCAATGGCAGTTTCCACCTCACTCCCGGCAGCGCCTACGAACAAGCGGATAACGGCAACCGTTCTGTCATCCATTGGGATCTTGTCAACATCCAGCGTCCGGAATACGGCGGAGGCGAAATTTGGTTTGACGACCGTTTAATCCGCAAAGACGGGCGGTTTGTCATTCCTGAATTAGAAAAGTTAAATCCTGAACATCTAATCTAAAAGATCCCCCTCGCGGGGGATCTTTTTTAGTCTTTTTGCAGAAGCTCCCGGATAAATTCCGGCAGAATAAAACAGCTCCTTTGAATTCCTGGATTATAATACTTCCCTGACTGAATGGATGGTTTCGTAACATCGGTCTTCAGCGGATCGTATTTTTTAGAACCGATCGTGAAGCAGTGGAGCCCGCCCGGATAGAGCGGAATATTCGCCAAGTATAGCCGCGTTATTGGAAACAATTGATTCACATCCTGATAAGACTTGCGAATTAATGGCTGATGATAAAAAGGGGATTCCGTTTGTTGAACAAACAATCCATCTGGTTTCAACGCTGTGTATACATCGCGATAAAAAGCAGCAGTAAACAGCCCTTCGCCCGGTCCGATCGGATCAGAGCAATCAACAATGATCACATCATACTGCCCTTCTGTTTCCTGCACATGTTTGATTCCATCACCAATCCGCAGATTTAGCTTAGGATGTTTATCAATCATCGCAGAACTAATTTCCGGCAAGTACTTTTTACTGACCTCAACAACAACACCGTCAATTTCCACCATATCAACCTGCTGAACAGCCGGATTCTTTACAACTTCACGGACACAGCCGCCATCTCCGCCGCCGATAACCAAAACATTGACCGGCCGGGGATGAACGTTCAGCGGCACATGAGCAATCATTTCATGATAAATATATTCATCAAATACCGAAGTTTGAAAAACACCATCCAATACCAGCATCCGGCCAAATTCGACCGTGTCGACTACACTGATCTCCTGAAAGTCAGATTGTCCGCTAAACAAAGTTTCCTTAATCCGACATGCCAAGCCCAAATTTTGAGTTTGAAATTCCGTCATCCATAACTCCATAGACAAGACCTCCTAAAAGCAACAACCCAAATTAACAGATTATTACTAAATTCCTGGAAATTACTGATATTATTACTATTTTAGTCTATCACGCATTGCAGCATTTTTCAACATTTGCCTGGTTTTAAGCCAAAACAGTAAATTTCATCTTAAACCCGGCAGGATATTCAAAGCCGTTATGGAAATATTAGTAATATTAGAGTGGCTCTGATTGGCTGAAGAAAGTCCGATTGCGGTACCGGTTTTTAGGCGGCGTGATCGGGCTTTTGCTTACAAAATATATAGAGGAGGCATTGACATGCTAAGCGATATCGACATTGCTCTGCGTCTGCTGGTGGCTTGCATTTTTGGCGGAATTATCGGTTATGAACGCCAGGCAAGAAGAAAATCCGCCGGATTTCGAACGCATGTCCTCGTTTGCCTTGGTTCCTGCCTCATTATGACTTTATCGGTGAACATGTATTACAGTGTTCAAGGAAACACCAATGCCGACCCGGCCCGTTTAGCCGCCCAGGTTGTCAGCGGTATTGGCTTTATCGGCGCCGGAACGATCATTAAAGAAGGACTAACCGTCAGAGGCTTGACCACCGCTGCCAGTCTATGGACCGTATCGGGAGTTGGCCTGACAGTCGGTTTTGGTTATTTCATCAGCGCTTCGATCGCCACGCTGCTGGCCTTCGTCACGCTGACTGCGCTCACCCGTCTGGAAGCGAGAATTGCATGTTTTAATAGTTTCCATTTATATATTATTACCGTTGATACTCCGGGGCAAATAGGAAAAATCACCTCCTGCATCGGCCACAAAGGCTTCAGCATTACCGACATTACTGTAGAAGACAAACCGGAGTGTAAAGTGGCGTTGTCTCTGATCATTGACCCGTTAGGCAAAAACGACCGATCCGATCTAATCGAACAGTTACGAAAACTTCCGGGTATTACGACCGTCGAAATGAACTAAAAAATGTTCCTTTTTGCACGGAAAATGTAGACAATGCAATTAATTTATGGTATTAATTAATCAATCGATTAATTAATACAGGAAGAGGCGATAAAGTGGAAAAAGATTCGCGGTCACGTCTTTTGGAAGCCGCAATTCCTCTATTTGCCGAAAAGGGCTTTAATGCAGTTTCCATTCGGGAACTTTCGGAAAAAGCAGGCGCCAATAGCGCTTTGATTTCTTATTATTTTGGCAATAAAGAAGGTTTATACACTGCCGTATTGGATTTTCAATTTTCCCGCATCACAACCGCTGTTTCCAACAGCCACAGTCTCTCGCCGATCGAACGGATCCGTTATTATGGAAAGAACGCCATTCTCATCCACCAGCAGTGCCCTCATCTTATGCGCTACATACAACGCGAGGTAGCGAACCCTTCCGTCGGGTTTGAAACGGTCGTCAGCAGACATATTGCTTCCGCTTATCATTTTCTCCATGCTGCAATCGCAAACGGAATCGAAACCGGTGATTTTCGCTCCGATTTGGATCCAGACTATGCGGCATTATCGCTTGCCGGCATTATCAATTTCTATTTCATGACCAAGCCGCTGGTCAGCACGTTTTTACCTCCGGCAAAAAATTTGGACCATGCCTACATTATGCAGGCGTTGGAAATTTATTTGAATGGAGTGATCAACAAATGAAGCTCGATAAACGGCTCATTGCAGGAATCGTTGTCTTTCTTGTTTTGCTCGGTGCAACCGCATATAAGCTGCTGGGTCCGAAGGAAAGCGGGATCACCGCGAGCGGCACGATCGAGATCACTCGCGCCGACATTACTCCCAAACTCAACGGCTATATCGCAGATTTATCGATAGATTCCGGATCCATTGTCGAACCTGGCCAAGTAATATGCCGCATCCGCCGCCCGGATCTTGAAGCGCAAGTTCTGCGTGATGAAGCGGCGTTAGTAAAAGCCAAAATACAACTGGATGATTTGGAAAAAGGCGCCCGCAGTCAGGAATTAACGGATGCTGCCGCAACTTTGGCCGCTGCACAGGCTGTTTATGACAAAACAAAAACTGATTATGACCGGTACAATACTTTGTTTCAAAGCGGCGCCATTTCCGCACAACAATTAGACAGCGCCCGTTCAAATTATGAGGTTGCCTACAATAGTCTGCGCTCTGCCCAAGCCCGGCAGAGCCTGCTCGAAGATGGATACCGCCCGGACGTAATTGCCGCTCAACAATCGGAAGTCAAACGTTCGCAGGCAATCCTCGACGCCAGTCGCACCATGATTGATGACACGGTGATTGTAAGTCCGCTTAAGGGATTGGTCTTAACAAAAAATTTTGAGAATGGCGAATACGTGAATGGCGGCAGCGCCATTGCGACTGTTGGCGACATGAACGACTGTTGGGTCAAAGTGTATATTTCCTCCACCCAGCTGGGTCTGATCCAAGTCGGTCAAACATCCACTGTCCGCGTTGATTCTTTTCCGGAACGAACCTTCAGCGGAACCATAAAAGAAATCAGTCAACAAGCCGAATTCACTCCCCGCCAAAGCATTACCCAGCGAGAACGGGCCAATCTTGTCTTTGCCGTTAAAGTAAAGATCGATAATTCCCAGCAACTTCTGAAACCGGGAATGCCGGCGGATGTGGTGATCCAATGATCGCGCTGGAAAATGTCTGCAAAGAATACAACGGTCATCTCGCCGTCGATCATCTTTCACTGCTGATCCAGACAGGCGAAATTTTTGGTCTGGTTGGCCCGGACGGCGCGGGAAAAACAACGACGCTTCGCATGATCACAGGCATCATCAGCAAGACCTCCGGAACGATCACCGTCTTGGACACTCCAAATATAGAACAAATCAAAGACCGTATTGGCTATATCCCCCAAAAATTCAGCTTGTATGGGGATCTGACCGTACGGGAGAACATTCAATTCATCGGTGCCATGTACGGCGCCGACAGTGCACAAATTGCCACCATCGGCGAGGAGATCCTGCGTTTCACCAATCTGTTTCCTTTTCAAAACCGACTGGCCGATCAGCTTTCCGGCGGCATGAAGCAAAAGCTGGCGTTAGCCGCCGGCTTGATGCATAAACCGGAAATTTTCTTTCTCGATGAGCCGACAACCGGAGTTGATCCGGTATCCCGGCGCGAATTTTGGCAAATGCTTTATAGACTGAACAAAGACGGAATGACTATTGTCGTTTCGACCCCGTATATGGATGAAGCGGAACTCTGCACCCGAGTCGCTTTTTTGCATAATGGGAAAATAGTTTCCTGTGATACTCCGGCAAAACTGCGCGCCGCTTACCCGCATCAGATCCTTGAATTATCTACACCCGCAAAAGACGTCAATCGCTACCTGCAAAATTGCCCTATCCTGGATAGCAATCCATTTGGTGCGAAATATCATCTGATCGTTAAAAATGCAGCCATTGCCGCTCCTGCTATAACTGCTGCATTAACCAATGCAAACGTGCCTATCACATCTTTGCGCGTCATTGCTCCCACGCTTGAAGACGTATTCGTCGAACTGGCGGGTGATCACTGATGGCGCAAATTGCCGTAAAAACCCATAATCTAACTCGCCGGTTCGGGGCGTTTACCGCCGTTGACCGGATTAATTTGAAAATCGAAGCTGGCAGTATTTATGGTTTTCTTGGCCCCAATGGGTCAGGGAAGTCGACCACCATCCGGATGCTGTGTGGTATCATCAGCCCTTCCGAGGGCGGTGGATCCATCCTCGGCCTGGATTTAGTGCGCGATAGCGAACCGATAAAAACCAAAATCGGCTACATGTCACAAAAATTCAGTTTGTATGACGATCTCACCGTTAGAGAAAATTTAGAATTTTATGCTGGCATGTATGATTTATTCGGCAAAAAGAAAGAGGAGCGAATTGCCGCTATGCTTAGTATGGCCGGATTGCAGGACCGTCAAAATGAAATGACCGTGAACCTGTCCGGCGGTTGGAAACAGCGTCTGGCTTTGGGCTGTTCAATCCTTCATCATCCCCCTATCTTGTTTCTGGATGAGCCAACGGGCGGAGTTGACCCAAAATCGCGCCGGTTATTTTGGGATATCATCTACAAACTATCCTTGGATGGAACGACAGTGATGGTGACGACTCACTTTATGGACGAAGCGGAACATTGCGACCGGATCGGTTTCATTTATGAAGGCGCACTCATCGCTGACAACACACCGGATAATTTAAAGAAAGTGATCCCTGGCATTCTCCTGGAAATCCCTTCGCCCGACCCAATGGCTCTGATGCAGACTTTCCAGGAGCGGGGCCTATCCTCTTTGGATGTATATCCTTACGGAGCCTGCCTCCATCTTCTTGTCAAGCCGGAAGAGCTGGCTTCCTATGCGGAATATGAGCAACGCCGGATCGAACCATCGCTGGAAGATGTATTTGTTCATTATGTAAAATCACGCCGAAGGAGTTGACGCCATGCGACGCCTGCGAGCTCTCTTGATCAAAGAATTTATCCAAATGAAACGCGACCGTCTTACGTTTGCCATGATGGTTGTCCTGCCCATCATCCAACTGCTGGTGTTCGGATTTGCAATCAATACGGATGTCAAGCACTTGCCAACCATCGTATTGGACCAGTCTCTTCATCAGGAAAGCCGGGATTTATTAGCTTCATTTGAGGCTAGCGGTTATTTTGATATCCGGTATACCGCCAAAAACATTGACGAGGTGAATTCCTCCGTAGAACAGGGGAAAAGCAAAGTCGGGATCATCATTCCACCTGACTTATCAGAGAATCTTCATCATGGGCGCAGCGCTTCCATCCAGGTAATCGTCGATGCTTCAGATTCTCTGGCCGCTTCATCCGCCATCAGCACCGCCCAAATTATTGGTCAATTAAAGTCTCAAGAGATCCTGTTTCAACGATTGCGAAGCACGACGGGCAAAGAAGTGGCATTACCCTATGATATCCGTATCCGCCCCTGGTATAACCCTGATTTTGTTTCTGCTTTTTACATGGTCCCCGGAATATTGGGAACGATTCTGACCATGACCATGATCATGATTACTTCCATGGCGATTGTTCGCGAACGGGAACGCGGCACAATGGAACAGCTGATCGTTACACCAATGAAATCGCATGAATTGATGTTAGGCAAGATCATTCCCTATATTTTCGTTGGTTACGTGCAAATGACGCTTGCCCTGATGGTTGGAATCCTCGTCTTCGACTTGCCTATTCGCGGCAATATTGGTTTGCTGTATATCTTAACCTCATTATTTATCATCGCTTCTCTTTCTTTGGGAGTATTAATCTCTACCATCGCCAAAACGCAGATGCAGGCCATGCAAATGTCTTTTTTCGTATTCTTGCCCAGTATTCTGCTCTCCGGCTTCATGTTTCCCCGTGAAGCCATGCCTGACTTCTTTTACGCGCTGGGAAACTTGATCCCGCTGACTTTCTACCTTCAGATCATGCGCGGTATCATTCTCAAAGGAATTGGTCTCAATTTTCTCTGGACACAGGTTTTCGCCTTAACTACTTTCCTCATTGCCGCACTGACAATTAGCATCATAAAATTCCAGAAAAAGCTCGTGTAATGTGATATAATAGCATTTGATCAACGTTAGATAGAAGAAAAGAGGTCTTGTTCTTGGTAAAAAAATGTTTGCTTGTTACCTTATTGCTGTTACTTTTCATCGGCCCGGTATGCCTGGCTTCCCCTTCCGATGACAATGCAATGTTTGCTGTTGCTTTGTATATTGACACCTCGGGCCACTATGTTCCCGGCGTAGACATTCTCAATAAAGCCTTGAATGAAATTATCCGCTTTAAAATTAACGCTCTGTTTCTGGGCAGCGAAGTTCATTCAGGCAACGAAGTTCTGCGGGACTTGAACCGGGTGGGTATCACCAGCACAGCGTCGGCTGCTCCTTCTTCACTGGCTGCATACGCACAGGCAACTCATGTAAATTATGTGATGTTGTTCACCATCCGTCCTATCGATGTTTCTTTTGATCTAAAAGCTTTTTCCACAGCAACCGGAACCTATATTGCCGATAAAACGGTGTCCCGCCCGGATGGAACCGATGCACTGTCAACGCTTGACACATTTTCCGCAATGATCAGCAGTGAAATTTCTCAATTGTTTCAAATTATCCATTCGTAAAAATAAAATGAGAGGATCGGCGTTGCCGATCCTCTCATTTTATTTTCATCATCAACGTTTGTGACGCATGAATGACGGGACGTTAAAATCATCCCCGGAATGGTTAGACGGCTTGACAGCAGATTGTTTTGACACATCCTGACGTCCAACTGCCGACAATCCCTCAGAAACTTGGCTCTGTTGAAACCCTGTGGCAATAATCGTCACTTTTACAGTATCGGACAAGGCTTCATCAATATCAGCGCCAAAAATAATGTTCGCCTCCGGATCAGCACAATCATTGACGACCGCCATCGCTTCATTTATTTCCGGCAAGGTGATGTCGCTGCTTCCGGTGACATTCACCAAAATCCCCTTGGCGCCATGGATAGACGTCTCAAACAGAGGATTTTGGATCGCAGAGCGCACAGCATCAACCACCCGGTTTTCTCCTTTGCCTGTCCCAATACCCATTAACGTCCGTCCACCGCCGCTCAGCACCGCCTTGACATCGGCAAAATCGAGATTTACCAATGCCGGCTTGACAATCAGGTCAGAAATCCCCTGCACTCCTTGGCGCAGTAAGTCATCCGCAATGCGGAACGCTTCCAAAGCCGGCGTTCTTTTATCGATGACCAAAAACAAACGATCATTCGCTATCGTAAGAAAAGAATCGACAACCGCTGATAATTTTTTCAGTCCTTCTTCTGCCTGTTTCAAACGTTTCCGGCCCTCAAACTTGAAAGGGGATGTCACCACAGCCAAAGTCAAAGCGCCAACTTCACGGGCGCATTCGGCAATAATCGGTGAAGCGCCGGTTCCGGTCCCGCCGCCCATCCCGGCGGCGATAAAAACCATATCGGCACCGATAAGCGCATTTTTAATTTTGTCCCGGCTTTCTATGGCGGCCAGCTCACCAAGCCGCGCATCCGCTCCGGTTCCCAGACCCTTTGTCAATCGCTCTCCGATTTGTATACAACGATTAGCCTTAGATAGAGCTAGTGATTGGACATCCGTATTGACAGCAATAAAATCCGCCTGCAACCCTGATGCAATCATGCGGTTCAAAGCATTATTGCCAGCCCCGCCTACACCGACGACTTTAATTCTGCTAAAATTTCCGTTGCTCTCTGCAGCGCTCATGAAGTTCTCCTTCCTTGTCTGCGGCTTTCTACAAAGGTTCTCCCTTGCAATGCGTTTGTTTTTGCAATATATTCGACATAATTTTCAGTACACCTGTAAAGTGTTGCCACAAAAAACAGAAAATTAGAAAACCCGCTTGCATCGCGCAAAAAAAGACGACGAACTCGAATGAGAACGTCGTCTTTTTTGCGCGATGCAAGCCATATTCTATTTGTCGGTTTCTTTTAGCAACGGAACCGTCAAGCTTGCCATCGGCATCACGATGATGCTTCGTCGTGGTTTCAGTTTCCCATAGGCTAACTGTAATGCTTCTCTCATGGTTGCGGCAGGGGTAAACAGCAGTTTACGGGCTAACTCCCGGTCAAGCGAAGACACCAAAATAAACTCCGCCTTTTTCATTAAACGAGTAACAGCGTAAGCTTTGTGAGCGCCAATTTGGAAGTTCGCCCGCAATTCAGCTTCAATTCGTTCAGGCGTCTTATATTCCTCCATCGTCTTTTCGTAGAGAGCGGACCCGGAACCCTCAACACATTCGCCGATAATGATCACTACCCCGCCTTCACGTACTGCACACCAGGCGTTATCCATCGTCTTTTGCAACTGATATACGTTCATATCTTTGGGATATCCGCCACAGCTGGCAATAACCAGATCGGCTTGTTGATCAATGGGTACCCCATAGACCTCATCAACAAACTTGCAGGCTTCCTTATGCGCTTCAACATAGTCACCGGCAAATACTTTTAAAAATTTCTTCTTGTCATTGAGTACGACATTCAACAGAAACGACGGTCGGCACATTTCCGCGCCTTCCACTTGATCCAAGTAAACAGGATTGCCTTCCAACCGGCCGATAGATGCCTTCGGATCAAACATCATGCTGTGATTGTGCCGGATCGTTTCACAATAAGCTACGCCTGGAAGCATCGCCTTGCGTCCGCCGCCAAAACCGGAAAAGAAATGATGAACAATACTGCCTGTGCAGATGATATGGTCAACTTCGGCAACCAGCTTGTTGAAATAAACCGGCGTTCCACGGGAAGTTGTGCCAAAAAACTGGAACTGGCTTTGATCCTTCGCATCACTGTTGTGCATTTTGATCCGCTTGGCAACTTCCGCTCCAACGGTTTCGATCATTTCTGTTTCGTCCATTGGCCGATGCATTCCCAATGAAAAAACAATGCGAATATCCTGATCCGGCACTCCGGCCGCATTCAACTCTTCGAGCAAAATCGGTAAAAACACATAGCTATTGGCAACCCGTGTAGGGTCATTGACAATAATCGCTACGGTCTGTCCGGCCTTTACAATTTCACGCAATGGTTTGGAACCGATTGGATTAGCAAGAGCCTCGCGAATAGCCGCTGCCGGATCATCCAGTACCGGAGAGTCTTTAATCATTAGTTCACCAAGAACCAACGAATCATCGAGGTCAAACTCGATTTCACTTTTACCATACTTTACCTTGTATTCTTTGATCATGCACAAACCACCTTTGAAAAAATTTGTATACCTAATTCATAATTTTACCACAAACCTTTTACGCTCCGCTACAGTTACATACGGAATTACCAACAATTTAGAAAAACCGGTTTGCGCCGGGCTTTCAAGCGATGGCATAAACCGCTGGTCTGATGGACCTGCAGAAAGCGGCTTGCAGCGAAATTTCGCCTGCAAGCCGCTTATACGAATTCAGCTTACTTATTCCGCATCCAAGGCGGAATATCGAGATCAATTCCGCCAAACGGTTCGAAATTCAACTTGGAATTAGAATTGGAACCGCTCTGCTTTGTGGGGATTTTGAGCGTTTTTAGATCAAATCCGGTAGCAATTACCGTTACCCGTACTTCGTCATCATCAAATTTTTCGTCAATTGCCGCACCGAAAATAATCGTCGCTTCCGGATCTACCGCATTAGCGATAATATCAGCCGCTTCATTGATTTCAAACAACGTAGTGCTTGGTCCGCCGGTGAAACTAAGTAAAACACCCTTGGCGCCATCAACCGACATTTCAAGCAATGGACTCTTAATGGCCGCTTCCACTGCGTCCATAGAGCGGTTATCGCCCTTGCCGATCCCAATGCCCATCAACGCCGACCCGGCTTCCATCATAATGGTTTTCACATCATTAAAATCGAGATTGATCATCGCAGGGACAGCAATCAAATCCGAAATCCCCTGTACGCCCTGCCGCAACACATCATCAGCGATGCGGAAAGCTTCAATCATTGGCGTTCGCTTATCAACCACCTGCAACAGGCGGTCATTCGGAATAGTAATCAACGTATCGACTTTTTCCTTCAGGCGCGTGATCCCCGATTCGGCTTGAGTATGACGCCGGCGGCCTTCAAACGTAAACGGCTTGGTGACAACACCAACAGTCAATGCACCCAATTCTTTAGCACATTCTGCAACAATAGGCGCTGCGCCTGTTCCGGTACCGCCGCCCATGCCTGCAGTGATAAAAACCATATCAGCGCCTTTCAGCGCATTCATAATTTGGTCACGGCTCTCTTCGGCGGCTTTCTGTCCAATATCCGGGTTAGCACCTGCTCCCAGGCCCTTCGTCAACTTCTCCCCGATTTGAATTCGATATGCCGCTTGAGATTGCAATAAAGCCTGTCCGTCCGTATTCACGGCAACAAATTCCACTCCCTGCAGGCCGGTCGCGATCATTCGATTAATCGCATTATTGCCGCCTCCCCCGACTCCCACTACCTTGATCGCGGCGAATTGATCCAAATCCATATCAAATTCAAGCATTGGTTGAGTTCCTCCTTAATGTTCACACTCTATTTTTAAGCGTTAAAAAAATTTTCTTATTTTTTGAAATAGCCCCTGACAAGACTGTGGTGGAGCAATTGGCGCTATCGGCCGGTTCTGCTTTGCATAGTTTAGAATGCCAAAGCAAGCAGTACTGGTTGGATGAACATATTCCTCCGGCAAACCCTGCGCCTCTATAAGCTCTGTTTTCATGTCAAAGATGCGTTCAACACTGTTTCTAATACTTGGCATTACTGCACATCCGCCGGTAAGAAAAATCCGGTCAATATGATATTTTACGAGCAAGGGGTGAGCAAATTCGAATAGCAGTGAAGAAATCTCTTCCACCCTGCTCTCTACAATATTGTACAGTAAATCATACGGGAAAATCTTGCCCGTTGTACCAGGATCGTTGCAATCCAATTGTGCCTTCTGTCCCAACAACCCTTGATCCAACTTCGCATAATAACGTTTAATCCCTTCGGCATGAGGGCGTGTTACTTGAAGTCCCTGCATCAAATCTGTTGTAATATACTCACCGCCGATCGGCAGCGTTGCAGACATCCGCACTTTCCCGCCGTGGTAAATCACCATGTCAGCCGTCCCGGCGCCGATATCCATCAACAAACAATCATCCAGGAGAGACTGGGAGTGCAAAATCTGCGCATCGGCAATCGCATTCGCAACTACAGAGTCTACAGATATGCCAACGATCTGAAGGGCATCCGTAAGTTCTTTGATCGTCTTTTGAGCTATGGCAACAACATGAATTTCCGCTTCCAGACGATCGCCCGTGGAACGCAGCGGAACAGAAGATTGCTTCTGTCCGTCAACCCAATATTCCAGCGGCAGAATATGAAGCGCTGAATAATCCTCCGGAAGCAAGGCATTGACAGCTGCTAAATGCACCTTGTCTATCTCCGGTTGAGCAATGTGACGCCCCGGTTCCAGTACAATGCTCCCAACGCTGTTAAAGGAACGAATATCAAGCCCGCCAAGGCCCAAAAAAATTGCCTGCATAGGAACCCCAGCCGCCGCAAGCGCATTATCCACAGCCCGCCTAACCGCCATAGCCAAAGCAGGAGCGTCGGTCAATGCTCCCTTCTCAAAGCCAACAGTAGGTACAGCGCTACTGCTAATAACCGTTATCGTGTTATTCGCTTTCGTGTCGGCAAGAAAAGCCTTAATTGCCGCTGTGCCAAGATCAACACCTAGTACAACAGGAGTTTCCATCCAGGACCCCCCAAACAGATTAATTCGTTACCAAGCTTAACTTCAACAAAAACTGGATTTTCCCTTCTTGTTTCGAAAAATGTTTTTCAATGCAAGAAGAAGCTCTCACCAAGATGGGTAAGAGCTCTTTTTATGACTATTTTTTTAAAAAATAACGACGGATGATCGCTAAGTTTTGGAAAATTCGCAAACCAAACGCCAATAATGCAACATAATATAAATCAATTCCTAAGCGGTCGCCTATATAAGCCAATCCGGCCGCCAACAAAGCATTCGTGAAAAATCCGGTGACGAAGATCGTATTGTCAAATTTTTCTTCCATCGTCGCCCGCAGACCGCCAAATACCGAATCAAGGGCGGCGAGCAAAGCCACCGACAAAAGCTTCGCATGTTCCACCGGGATGCTAAACGGGAAATACATCCCGATCAATAAACCGATTAGTATACCGATAACAGGAAGCAGCATTATTTCCCACTTCCTTTCACCGGGGTAGCGTATTCAAAGCGAAAAGTCCCTTTATACGCAGGTACAGTAACCATATCCTGTTTCCGAATTGTGACCTGAATTCCCCAAAACTGCAAGGTTTCAACCACGCCGCCCCGCATCCGCAAAGAATTTTCCAACGTCTGCGGATCGCCAATCGCACGTATCTCATAAGGAGGCGAATAGCGTGTATTGTTTACCGACAAAGTCGGTCCTGCGCAACGGATTTCCGAACTGGCGATCAAACGCTGCTCATTGATCGACATTGCTTCTGCTCCTGCCGCCCACAATTCATTAATGACCTTCAAGATGTCATCGTCATGAATCAGATATAAGTTTGGGTTTTCACCCGGCTTTGAAGCTCGCTTACTGTCATCAATCGAAACAAGTATCCCTTGACCTTGAAGCGCAACGACGCCGGCTCCCATTTTCACCAGTTCCTGTTCTTTGGAGGTCGCTTCAGAATGCGAAGATTGGCTAAGCTCTTTCACCTGCTGCTGCAGCGCATCCCGCTCTTTTTCCGTTTGACTTAACCGCTGCGATAAATCTTCAACCCGCTGAAAAGGAACCGTACTTCGGATATCCTGCGTAGTACGAAACTGCACAGCAACCATCACCCCAAGAACCACACAGACCAAGGCCAAAGCAATCTGTCCCTGTTTAACCGCAAACAAAATGTACCGCTCCTTCCGTCACCTAAAACATCATTTTCTAGCCTTGATAATCGGCGCTGCAGAGTTCATGTCGATATAGTCAATCGCTAATTTTTTCTGATTAATTTCCTGTAAAATATCGATCGTAAGTTTTGCTTTGTCTGCCAAGCGCTCATTGCCGCCTAGCCGGATTTGGATCGGATGCGTGGTGTAGGCGGACAGATATCCATCCGCACGAATGTTGACCTCCGATATTTGATTGAATGTGTCGGCATCCAGATTTTCCAAAAAAAACAATACGTCTCCGATCGGCCCCGGGGGGATCGGATCACCCACATACTGGTTCGTCAGAGTGACGCCTGTAAGGATGGGAATATTGACGTTTCGAAGGTTTTTGTAAGCGGCCAATATCAGGCCTGTCCTGTCCATTTCAGCAAATCCATAATTCGTTGCCACATAAATTAGCGGTTTGCGTTCCATGACATGGATGATGATTGTTGACGGAAAGCTGCGGGAAACATCGACATTGGCAATGCGCAAATCTCCGGACAATCTTTCCTTAATATCGCGCGTGTTTAGCTGAAATATGTTGTATCGTTCAGGAACACCAGCAATCCGTAATATTTCTTCCTGGGTAATAGTCGAACTTCCTTCAACGACCACTGATCCAACCACAAAAAGGCTCGAATTGGCAGCAAAAATAACCATTGCCATTACAACCGCAATGAATAACAACGTCAACAGACCTGATCCGCCCCGCGGCTTTGAGGGGCAATCCCGGTCCGACTGATATTGCTCTTTGCTTTCCATTCTTCTTCACCCCTGCATCCCGCTTCCTGCCTACAAACCTGGTTTGCGATCAGGTGTCTTCATTTATTTAATAAAGCCATCAGTAAAATTTGCTCACAAAGATCGGCAAACGAAATACCGACTGCAGCAGCTGCTTTCGGCACGAGGCTCGTTGCCGTCATGCCAGGAATGGTATTCACTTCCAGAACATAAGGATTACCTTGTTCATCGAGAATAATGTCCACTCTTGCAACGCCCCGGCAACCTAACACGCGGCAAGCTTCAATCGCCGCCTGCCGTGCACCGGCTGCAGCCGTTTCATCCAACAAAGCCGGAACAATATATTCCGTAGCACCTTTCGTATACTTGGAATGGTAATCATAGCGACCGGAACAAGGAACAATTTCTATAATTGGCAATGTGCGAAACGTGTCATCCGCCAATACGGAGACTGTGATTTCGCGGCCGCGAATAAATTCTTCCACTAAAACCTGCTCACTGTAGCGAAGCGCCTCTTTGAGGCTTGTCAGCAATTCTGCAGGCTGATCAACAATAAACAATCCAATACTGGATCCCTGCGTGACAGGCTTAACAACTACCGGCATCCCGAATTCAGCTGTTACTGCCGACGCAAAATCGACCGCGATCATATTCTTGTCATACAACCGCGACTTGGGAGTCGGTACTCCTGCGGATACAAACATGCGCTTGGAAATTCCCTTGTCCATTGCCATCGCACTGGCCAAAACGCCGGAGCCTGTATACGGTATTCCCAGCAATTCCAAAGCCCCCTGTATCCGCCCGTCTTCGCCGAATACGCCATGGATCGCATTGAATACAATGTCGACACCCGCTTCTTTGATCTGTTCAAAAAAACGGGGCGGATCCAAATCAATTCCTACCGCTTGATATCCTTTTTCCTGCAGTCCTGCCAAAATAGCCTTCCCAGTGTTCAGAGAAACTTCCCGTTCTGCAGAGGGACCGCCCATGACAACACCGATCCGCTTAGTTAGCATCATTCTTTTCCCTTCCTTACATCCAGCATTGTATTTTTTATCATACACCTTATTTGCTTATTGCGCTACACTTTGCGTTGACACCAATTTTTCCACCAGTTCTTCCCCTGCCAAATAAATATTTCCTGCGCCCATCGTAATAACCAAATCGCCTTCTTCTACAATTTCAGCCAAATAACGGGCAATTTTCGTACGATCAGAAATATATGTCGGCCTTTGTTTGGCCTGGCGCTCGACCTCTTCTGGGATCGTCAAACCGCTAATTCCCTCAATAGGATTTTCGCCTGCGGCATAAATATCCGTCAAAACCAGTAAATCAGCCGGCTCAAAAGCCTTGCCGAATTCTTCACGCAAGAATGCAGTCCGCGTGTAGCGATGCGGTTGAAATACGCAAATCAGACGACCGGGATTTGTTTGCCGGGCTGCCATTAACGTAGTTTTGATCTCTGTAGGGTGATGAGCATAATCATCGACTACCCAGACGCCACTGACACGCCCCTTCGTCTGAAAACGGCGTTTTACACCTGTAAAGCAGGACAAGCCCGCCGCGGCAACGTCAAAATCAAGGCCAACAGTTAATCCAACGATTAAAGCCGCCAAAGAATTCAATATATTATGCCGTCCGGGAACATCAATTTTTACCGTTCCCAGTAATGCGCCATGGTAAAACACGTCATACATTGTAGCAGCGCCAAAAGTACGGATATTTTTCGCCATATAATCCGCTTCATGATCAATCGCATAGGAAAAATACGTGCGATCCGTCAAAGCGGCCAATTCGCGCAGATACGCATTGTCAAAGCAAACAACAGCCGCCCCATCCGCCGATATATGCGAAAGAAACGCACGAAATGCCAACTTAATATTCTCCATTGTTTTGTAATGATCCATATGATCATTCTCAATATTCGTCACAACGGCAATATGGGGAGAATATTTTAAGAACGACCCGTCGCTTTCATCTGCTTCGGCAACAAGATATTTTCCTTTTCCCAGCTTTGCGTTTCCGCCGATATCGTGCAATTCGCCGCCAATAATCACCGTAGGGTCAACACCCGCCTTCTCCAGCATCAAAGCGATCATCGAAGTTGTTGTGGTCTTTCCATGCGCGCCGGCCACAGCAATCCCTGACTGCAGGTTCATCACTGCAGCAACCAGATCAGCCCGGTGAAACACCACTATGCCTTGTTCACGCGCTGCCCTCAATTCCGGATTTTGTTCCGGAATGGCAGTGGAAATCACTACCGCATCAGCGGAAACAATATTTTCAGCTGCATGACCGGTGAAAATCATCGCACCCGCTTTCGCTAATTTCATGGTCATATCCGTTTGGCACAAATCAGATCCAGACACCGTGAAGCCCATCTCCAACAGTATCTTGGCAATCGCACTCATGCCTGCCCCGCCAATTCCAATAAAATGAATATGTTTTAACTTTTCCAGCAAACTAGTATCCCCTTTCAAAAACGCATCCCTAATTGATACGGTCATTTGCGCATTTTGTTGCATGTATCGAAACTCTTCTTTATTCAGTGCGCTCCGGCGTCTTTACACCATACGACGCTACAAGTTGCAGGGCCGACTGGACAATATCATGGGCGGCCTGCGGACGGCCTAATTTTTTACTGGCAGCTGACATCCTGGCTAACCGATCCCGGTTTTCCAACAATTCCTTTATGGTTGCATGTAATAACGGACCAGTTAACTCAAAATCACGGATGATCACGGCTGCACCCGCTTTTTCCAATACCCGGGCATTAAACTCCTGGTGATTTTCCGCCGCATAGGGATAGGGTATCAAAATCGATGGGATACCGCGCGCCGTAATCTCTGCCAACCCAACGGCCCCAGCCCGGAACACAACCACATCTGCAACCGCTAATGCCAGCGGCATATTGTACAAATAAGGCTTTACGACAATATTGCCGGCAGAATTGCCGTCAATATTCGATTGCTTATATTTTCCGACCACATCATTATACTCGCTTTGTCCGGTAACATGCAAGATTTGAACATCGTTTCGTTCGGCAATCTGCCGACAGACAAATTCCATCGCCCGGTTAATACTGCGGGCTCCTCTGCTGCCGCCGGAAACCAGCACCGTCAGTTTGGCAGGATCCAACCCGAAAGCCGCCAACCCTTCCTCTCTGCTGACGGAAATAACGTCATTCCGGATAGGATTGCCGGTCACGACTACTTTTTTTTCATCGTCAAAAGCCGAAACCGCTTCCGGATATCCCACAGCAACCCGACTCACAAACTTCGCCAAGATTTTGTTGGTGATTCCAGGAATCACGTTTTGTTCCTGGATCAGCGTCGGGATCCTCATTAAGCTCCCTGCCAGCAACACCGGTCCGCAAGTATAACCGCCGGTTCCAATCAGCAAATCCGGTTGGAATTTGCGAATAATTTTCCATGATTGCCATAAACTTCCTACTATTTTCCCTAATGTCTTTATATTCTTCCAGGAGATTTTACGTTCTAACCCGCAGATATCAATGGTAGCAAAATCAAATCCTTCTTTTGGTATAATATCAGCTTCCAACCCTTGCTCCGTACCGATAAACAGCACTTCGCAGTTTGGCGCCTCGGCCTGCATGACCCGGGCAATCGTAATGGCAGGGTAAATATGTCCGCCGGTACCCCCGCCGACCATGATAATCCGCACAAAAAATCCTCCTTACTTTCAAAGCTCATTTATGTCAATGAGCGCACCAATTCCTTAAAGACTCTGCCGCGCTCTTCATAATTATTAAACATGTCATAACTCGCACAGGCCGGCGACAACAAGACGACTTGCGGCGGTTTGGCTAACTGCGCAGCCAATTTCACCGCCTCCGGAAAATCAGCGGCATGATGAATTTGCTGAACGCCTTGTTTAGCCGCAGCCTCGGCAAAGCGTTCCTTTGCTTCACCCAGTAAAATCAATGCATCCGTTTTTTCGGCGGCTAATTTCATGAATTCTGTTAAATCCGTATTTTTATCCCGGCCGCCGGCAATCAAAATGATATGTCCTTCGAAAGCTTCCAGCGCCTTTATCGATGATTCCGGATTAGTGGCCTTGGAATCATTGTAATAAGTTACGCCGCCAAGCGTAGCTACCGGTTCAATTCGGTGTTCCACTCCGGCAAACGTTTTTAATACTGCCGCCATATCCTGCACTCCGATGCCGTATAGATACGCTGCGGCACAGGCGGCCAAAGCATTTTCCACATTATGGGCTCCAAATAATTTCATATCCGCTACTGAACACACAACAAGGTCCTGGTCCTTCCAGCAGATTCGAAGCATATCCCCATCCAAAAAAATACCTGATGGCAGTATCTGCCGGCGACTAAAGAAAAAAACCTGGGAAGAAGTTTTTTCCGCCATAGAGCGTACTGTCGGATCATCATAGTTCAGAATAAGAAAATCTTCCGGAGTCTGCCGGGCAAAAATTTTCTCTTTCGTTGCCCGGTAATTCTCCAGTGTACGATGGCGGTCAATATGGTCCGGTGTAATATTCAGTATAGCGGCAATATGTGGCCGGAAATCGATCGCACCTTCCAGCTGGAAACTGGATATTTCCGCCACTGCAGCGCTTCCCGGCAATAAATCACGCACTTCTTGCGATAACGCCTCGCCAATATTGCCGCCAACAGCAATATGAATTCCCGCCTTCCGAAACATCTCACCTACCAGGGTTGTCGTTGTCGTTTTGCCATTCGTACCCGTAATCGCCACAATCGGTACCCGGCATAGATGATAAGCGACTTCAATTTCACTCATGACAAGTATGCCACGCTTTCTGGCTTCCTCGACCAGAGGATGATATACGGACACTCCAGGCGATAATACCAGATAATCAACAGCAGACAACAATGTCGCGCTCTGTTCGCCAAGTATCAGTGTTACTCCTGCGCTTTCCAGCGGGGCCACATCATGACGCAATTGTTCCCGGGCACGCGTATCGCTAAGAATCACGTTCGCGCCCTCTTGCTGCAAAATAAGGGCTACAGCAATGCCGCTGACCCCCGCCCCTAATACTACGATTTTTTTATTCGCAAATTTCACTTCATATTCCTCCCGACCGGCTGATGATCATCATCGATAATCCAAGCAACGCACAAATTGCGCCAGCTAGCCAAAATACTTTCACGACTTTTGTTTCCGCCCATCCAGACAATTCAAAATGATGGTGGATCGGACTCATCCGAAAAACCCGTTTTCCAGTCGACTTAAACGAAATCACTTGGATAATTACGGATAATGCTTCTACAACAAAGACTCCGCCAACGACAACCAGCAGTAATTCCGTCTTGGTCATCACTGCGACCGCCGCCAGGGCGCCGCCAATCGCCAACGAGCCGGTATCTCCCATGAAAACCCTTGCCGGATGGGCATTATAACGTAAAAAACCTAAACAAGCGCCGGCCAGAGCCATACAAAAAACAGCTAATTCCGCATGTCCGAAAAAAAATGCAATGCAAGCGTATGCCAGTGACGCAATTGTGCCGGTGCCGGCGGCAAGGCCGTCCAATCCATCTGTCAAATTCACCGCATTTGTTGTACCGACTAACACCAAAAAAATCAAAATGTAATAAAAGAACCCTAACTCAACCTGGGCCCCCACAAAAGGGATCCAAAGATCTGTCCCCCGGCCAAAAAAAACAGTTGCCACATATGCCAATACTGCTGCTATCAGGACTTGTCCAGCCAATTTTTGCCTTGCCTTCAGTCCTAATGACCGTTTTAAAGCAACCTTGATATAATCATCCAGAAAGCCAATAACCCCATGTCCGACGGTAACAAATAAAACCAACCACAATTCCCTGCTGCCGCCTGCAAAAAACAGCGAAGCCGCTGTAAGCGCCGTCAGAATAATTACCCCGCCCATTGTAGGCGTTCCTGCCTTCGCATAATGCCCCTGCGGCCCCTCCTCACGGATACTCTGCCCAAACTTAAGCTTGCTCAAGACAGGAAGGATCAATGGTCCCAACACCAAAGCCACAGTACATGACAACGCTGCAGCATAAAACAATTCCTGCATACAAATCCTCCATTAGCTTGTTCGCACTATGATGCAGTCCCGGTACTGATATTTGACAGATAATCAACAATCTGCTCCATTTTCATTCCCCGGGAACCTTTTACCAAAATCGTATCTCCAGGCTTCAACAGCCTGTTCAATTCTCTCTGAGCCGCCGCATGATCCGAACAAGCCACTGCGCCGACAAGGCCTTTTTCTTTGGCGGCAGCGGCAATATGCTTCGCCAATTCTCCAACTGTAACCAGCACATCAATTTTTTCGTTCGCCAGCTTTTCGCCGATTTGGCGATGCGCACTTATCGCAATATCCCCTAATTCCAGCATGTCGGCCAGCACCGCTACTCGCCGGCCAACCGCTATGCTGACGAGTGCGTCGATCGCTGCAGCCATCGACGCAGGACTGGCATTGTACGTATCATTCAATATGGTGCAGCCGCCCACAGCAATCTTGTGCAAACGCATAGCAGTCGTCGCAAAACTGCTGATTCCAGCCTGAATTTCCTGTGGAACAAGCCCCATCGCCAAACCGGCCGCTATCGCTGCCAGTGCATTGTAAACATTATGCCGCCCGATCGCAGGAAGGACAACAGCAAATTCACCCTGCTGCGTATGACAGACAAACTTTGTCGTCTCCTGCCCGGTTTCAATTTGTTCGGCCCGAACATCGGCATCCAACCCCAGACCATACGTCACTACATGGCCAACTGCCTGTTCCCGCATTGCCGATACATAAGAATTATCCGCGTTCAAAATAACCGTGCCGCTTGCAGGAATTGATTCCACCAATTCGCGCTTTGCTTTTGCAATATTTTCCAGAGAACCCAATAATTCAATATGAGTTTCACTTACATTCGTGATAATACCAATTGTAGGCGCCGCGATTTCACATAACGCCCGAATTTGACCGGTTCCGCGCATGCCCATCTCCAGCACAGCAGCCTGGTGTTCTGAAGCAAGGGAAAGTAACGTTTTCGGCAACCCGATCTCATTGTTATAATTCGCTTCCGTTTTTAAAACACGCCAGCGGCTGGCCAATATTGCCGCCGTCAAGTCTTTCGTCGTTGTTTTGCCATTGGAGCCGGTGATTGCTACCACTGGAATAGTATACCTCTGTCGATGAAATTTTGCCAGTCCCTGAAATGCTGCCAACGTATCCGCTGCACGAAACACCGTAATACCAGCCGGTAAATCTTGCAGCGCCGCCGTCATGCTGATCAATACTCCGGCCGCTCCGGCTTTGGCAGCTTGTTTTAGGAAACGGTGACCGTCAAACCGGTCACCGGACAAAGCAATAAATAAATTTCCCGGTTCCAGCGTTCGCGTGTCTGTTGATACTCCAGAAAACGTCTCTTGAAAAACAGCTCCGTCCAGCAAGGTTTGGGTCACCGCAAGCACTTCCGCTACAGTAAATGACGCCATCACACCACCTCCTGAGCAAGCTGTCGAGCCATTTCACGGTCATCGAAATGAATGGTCTTATTGCCAAGTATCTGATAGGTTTCATGCCCCTTGCCGGCAATAATGACAATATCCTGCTTACCGGCAAGTTGAAGAGCTCTCTTGATTGCCGATTTTCGATCAATAATAATTTCATATTGTTTCTCATCTGTTTCGCCCTGCTTCATGCCTACTTCGATTTCCTGTAAAATTGCTGCCGGGTCTTCTGTCCGGGGATTATCCGAAGTCGCGATCGCAATGTCGGCATATTTGACTGCCAACTGTCCCATGATCGGACGTTTGGTCCGATCCCGGTCTCCGCCGCAGCCAAACACAATCAGGATCCTTCCAATGGCAAATTCACGCGCGGTCTTCAAAATATTCTCCAACCCATCCGGGGTATGCGCGTAATCGACAATGATGCTAAACGGCAACCCGGTCCGCACCAGTTCAAACCGGCCCGGTACACTCTCAAATTCCTCCAAGGCCTTTTTGATTAACGGCCAGCCTACTTGTTCAGCCAACGCGGCGCCAACGGCCGCCAATACGTTATATACATTAAAAATACCTGTAATCTTCAGTTGCAGAGGAATACTGCCGAAGGATCCTTCCACAGAAAACGAAACGCCATCGGCATGTACATGGATATTGGCGGCCCTCAACGAAGCCTTTTCGCTTAATCCATAAGTCATTATGCTGCAGGACGAATTCGCCTGCATTACGGCTCCTGCAGGATCGTCAATGTTGATGATTGCCATTTTATTTGTCTTGACCGAGCCCGCTGCGCCTAAATGCCGAAACAAACCGGCCTTGGCGTCTATATAATTTTCGAAGGTCTGATGAAAATCCAAGTGATCACGAGTGATATTGGTGAATACTCCAACATCAAATTCACAGCCGGCAATGCGGTTTAAGGCAACAGCATGCGAAGAAACTTCCATCACCGCATAGTCCATCCCCTCTTCAACCATCTTAGCTAACAGCGCCTGCAAATCAATTACGTCCGGTGTCGTATTTTTCATTGGGAAAACCTGATCCCCAATTAATGTGTGGATTGTACCGATCAATCCAACCTTGAACCCGGCGTTGCTTAGAATACTGCGCAGAATATGCGTCGTCGTCGTTTTGCCATTGGTACCGGTAACCCCAATCAGACGCATTTTCCGGGCCGGATAATCAAAAAAAGCCGGGGCGGTTATCTGCATCGCACTGCGAGTATCTTTCACGGTAATTACCGTAAGTCCGTCCACATCGTCAACCGGTTTTTCAACCAAAACAGCTGCTGCGCCTTGTTTCCTCGCCTGGGCAATATAATCGTGTCCATCCGCCTTGGCTCCCGTAAGACATACAAACAAAGTACCTGGAACGACTTCACGGGAATCATGGGTTATCGATGTAATTTCAATTGCAATGTCTCCGTCAACCGCGGCATTCGGCAACAACGATGTCAACTCCTGTAAACTTTTAGCCATATTGCCACCTCCAATACTCTTCAGGAAAATCCCTTCCGTTCCTAAAACTCACCCTAAAACACACTCTCTATTCTTACACTCTGGCGACCTTTTTGCAACTCTTTCCGCAAAAAAGTCTGTTGCCCGCAAAACATGAATGCAGACCTGCCAGACTGTGCGAAGGATAAAGCATGACGCAGAAGGGTGAACCGTTTTCTATGCAAAACAGCAGCCAAAATGGCTGCTGCTGCGTTATCCGGTACCTTATCTTACCTATAATCCGTTCTTCGTTTCCGTTTTATTGAAGGCAAAAATCCCTGCGCCCCGATTTTCTTTCGACTGCTGCTGTTGTGCAATCGTCACATAGCTTGCCTTCTGTGAACCGGCAGACGCATGATAAATATTTTGCGGCGAAATCATCCCCAGATCCTTGGCTGCAATCGCCTGGATTCGTTGCGGAGACTTCATTTTTGCAATATCCAACTGCAAAAGTTCATTTTCTTTTTCCATTTTAACAATGTCACTTTTTACTTGCACAACATCATAACCGTTTCTTACGATGAATGAATTCTGAAGCGTAAGGATCATCGCCATTGCAGCCAAAAAAAGAATAAGTCCAAAAAATCGAGTCTGCAATTGACGAACTGGGTATGTTTCCTTTACCTTGGCGGAAACATCCGGAGCCGTTTGTTCCACATAAAAATCCCATTCTTCTTTTCTCTTTGCTAACATTCTTTCATGGCCCCCCCTTTTTATAATTAGTTCGCAACTTTGCCTGACACTATTTTCTCTGCAACCCGAAGCCGCGCGCTGCGTGACCGGGGATTGTTCTCAATTTCCTCAGCGGTTGGAGCGATAGCCTTACCGAAAATTTTCACTTCAGGCTGATGCTTGCAATTGCATATCGGCAAATGAGGAGGACAAATACAGCCCTGCGCTAATGATTTCAAAGTGTGTTTGGCAATTCTATCTTCTAAAGAGTGAAAGGTAATAATACACAACCGGCCACCAGGTTTCAAACGCTTAACAGCAGCGATAAACGTTTGTTCCAGAATTTCCAGTTCCCCATTTACTTCAATCCGTATCGCCTGGAAAGTCCGTTTAGCCGGATGAGGCCCCTCCCGGCGAGCCTTGGCCGGAATAGCGGCTTTTATAATCTCTACCAGTTCACCGGTTGTTTCAACCGGCTTCCCTTTTCGTTTCTCACCAATAAATTTTGCGATGCGCTTCGCCCAGCGTTCTTCGCCATAACGAAAAATCAGTTTCGCCAATTCTTCTTCCGAATAATCATTGACAACCTGATAAGCGGACAATGCCGCTCCCGGGTCCATCCGCATATCCAACGGAGCATCCTGCATATAGGAAAACCCGCGTTCGGGGCGATCAAGCTGATACGATGAAACACCTAGGTCAAACAATATTCCATCGACCTCTTTAATCCCCAGACGGTCAAGAATAGCAGGCAAAAACCGGAAGTTTTCCTGTACGATATCAACCTGACAAGGAAAGGCCAAAAGCCGTTCACGGGCTGCCCGGATCGCGTCCGGGTCCTGGTCAATTCCAATCAGCCTGCCTTTGGGCCGCAATCGAGCGGCAATACCAGCCGAATGGCCGGCGCCTCCTAATGTACAGTCAACGTAAATCCCTTCCGGATCTGTTATTAAAGCGTTCAGGCTTTCATGGAACAAGACACTCACATGCGAAAATTCTTCCAAAGAAGATCACCTCATCAAATTCCCAAATCAACCAAATTTTCAGCGATCTGCGTCACGGTCGGACCTATCTCGTTATTGTAATCAATCCAGGCTTGCTTGTCCCAAATTTCAATCCGGCTGGAAACACCGACGACAACAATGTCTTTTTCCAACCCAGCGTAATCACGCAAATTATTGGGCAGAAGCACCCGTCCTTGTTTATCAAATTCCAATTCTGCCGCTCCCGAGAAAAAAAACCGGACGAAAGCGCGCGCTTCCTGTTTTGCCAGCGGCAGTTTTTTCAGCTTTTCCTCTAAAATCGTCCATTCTTCTTTGGGATAAATGAACAAACACCGGTCAAGGCCTTTTGTGGCGACGAACATTTCGCCCAGCAGTTCGCGGAACTTCGCCGGCAAAATAACACGTCCCTTGCTATCAACGTTATGTTGATATTCACCCATAAACAAAGCCCGTTCACCGCCTTCATTCACCACTTTGCGCCACTTTACACCACTTAATATAGATTTTCGCGCAAAATAAAAAAAATCCTTCTAAAAAATGAAGGATTTTGAAAAAATTAATTTCGTATCATTCCCAGCCGTTCCAGCAATGTTGCGCCGTTCAGCCGGATAAAAAAACTGCGAAATGTGTTCTCACTTTGAAAAATCGGAATGCGTTCCAATGCATAAAGATCGCTGTCAGGCCCCACTTGCCCGTATCGAACGGTAAATGCCGCCCGATACCCAGCCTGACGTACCGCCTGTTCAATCTGCAAATTATACGTTCCGGTCGGATACGCAAAATAGCGTGGTTTTTGGCCCAGTTGCCGTTCCATTTCATCGCGCGATCCAACCAGTTCCGCCTCTGCCTGCGCTGCATCCACTTTCGTCAACGCCGTGTGGTTTGCCGTATGCGAGCCAAACACAAAGCCTGCCTGCTGCATCTCACGTACTTGATCCCAGTTCATGAACCGTTGATCCTGACCGATTTTCGCGGTGACCAGAAAAATCGTCCCGGTAAAGCCATATTTCTTCATACTGGGAAAAGCATTCGCATAGTTGTCAAGATATCCGTCATCGAATGTAATCATCACCGGCTTCTCGGGCAATGGCTTGCCAAATTTAAGATAAGCCATTAGTTGATCCGGCGTGATGGTATGGAACCCGTTATCATTCAAGTACGCCATCTGCTTCTCAAAGTTTTCCGGCAAAACGGACAAAGAATGGTGGATCGTATCGACCTTATGGTAATTCAAGATCGGAATATCCACAATACTCGGCGGCTTATCCTGATCGCGGCCCGCCACAACAGCCCTCGTTCCGGCGACAGTCGAGGCGATAAAAAGCAGCATCACAATCACAGCGATTAAGGTGCAGGTTTGTCTATGCCCTGATTTCATACATCATCCCTCTTATTTGCATACGGAAACCAACGATCCGCCTGTTATTTCTTTCAGCCGGTCCGGACGGACGGGCAATGCGGAATTGGCTGTTCCAGCCGCTGCATACACCGTATCATATTGATATAAGCTTTGATCCAAATAAATAGGGATCTCCTTCGTCAACCCCAACGGTGAAACTCCGCCCGGCGGAAACCCTGTCAACTCAGCAACCAGTTCGGCATCGGCAAATTTCACTTTTTTCACATCCAATGACCTGGCCAACTGTTTCGTATCGACTTTCTTATCGCCGCAAGTAACCACGATAACCGCTTTGGCATCCGCCAAAAAGACTAAGGTCTTGGCAATTTGCCCCGGTGTTACGCCCAGCGCCTGAGCCGCTAACTCCGCTGTATGCGTACTGCTATCAAATAGAATGACTTTCAAATCAGGATAACTGCTGATAAAGTTTTCTACTCTTGCCAATGCTGGCGTCATAAACCAGACCACCTTTGCGGCCTTTCATTCGAAAAGACCGGTTGATAATGCAGCCATAAAAACAATGCTAAGGCGCCAAAACCAAGAATTCCGCTGAAAATTTGCGTAACCGGCAACCCAACAACGTAATCCAGATCAAGACGCAAGCCTTCGAAAATAAAGCGTCCCAAAGAAAACAGGACAATATACAGCAAGAATATGCTTCCCGGCTTCAAACGCCCGGTACGGATCTGAATAAAGACAGCGACAAGCAAGAAGAGAAAGAGGAGGCTGCTCCAACCGGAAGAATACAAACAGACTGGCTCAAAAAAATCAAACTCCTGATACGTTTCGGGCCGATGGGCAAAGTCGATGTAAAACCCTCTGGGACTATCGGTCGGCCGGCCAAAGCCTTCCTCATTCATAATTCTTGCCCATAAACCGATCGCATGACCAAGAGCCAATCCGGGAGCGGCAATATCAAGCCAGCGCCCAACGGATAGTCGATGCCGTTTCGCATAAAAATAAAGAAAGACAACAATGCTCGCCAAAGCGCCATCCAAGACAAAGCCGCCGCTCGCCAAAGACAGGCTTCTTGCCGGCTCTGCAACATATAACTGCCAATTCAGAAATACATAGTACAGCCGAGCGAAAAAAAAGCCAATCGGTATCCCATATAAAAATAAATCCAAAACCCGTCGAACGTCTTCCCGCCGCAGACGAGCCTGCCATACCGTAACCAACAAGGCCGCCAATATAGCAAAAGACAATATCAACCCATACCAATAAAACGGCAAAGGTCCAATAAAAAAAGCGATTTTTTCCATTACTGCCGATCAACCTCTAACAACATCAATGTAGACTGCCCCAAGTGAAGTGTTTGTGTGCAATGGTATTATTTTACCCCTTTTCATATTAAATTTCCAGTCAAAATACGCCCTGTTAAAAATAATCTGAGAATATAGTCAAAAAATCCTTTTTGTGATATACTGTCTTTGATTTTCACAGTTGCACGATACAATAAGGAGGTTAGGAATATGACAATCATCAGCAAAGATATGAGCATTATTGAAGTTGCCCAGAAATACCCGCAATCGATAGAGGTTTTTGCTTCCTATGGCATGGGCTGTCTCGGTTGCGTCGCCGCCCGGTTTGAAAATATTGAGCAGGGAGCTCAAGGCCATGGCATTGATGTAGACGCTCTTGTTGCAGACCTAAACAAAGCCGTTCAAAAAGCATAATAGAAAAAAGCAACAGCACGCAGGCGGAGAATTCGCCCGGCGTGCTGTTTTCTTTTTCCTGATTATAATAATGGCTTAATCTTCGCTAGGATACTGGCTTTAGGCATGAACCCGGTGATTTTTTCAACCGCTTCGCCATCCTTGAAAAGGATCATCGTTGGCAGCCCCTGCACACTCTGGTCCTGAGCCAAAGAACGATTGTGATCCACATCCACCTTTACGAATTTAACCTGATCTCCCATTTCTGCCGCTAATTCATCAAGAACCGGAGCCAACCGTGAACAATAACCGCACCAGGTAGCCCAATAGTCCACCAAAACCGGCATATCCGCTTCCAGAACCTCTTCACGGAAATTCTTCTCATTCACTTCGATGACATTTGCCATGTTCACTCACCCCTTCTGATAAAGAATCTCGGTCATAATGCAAGCATCATGTATTACTTTCAGGCCCTTTTCCTTGGCCAAAGCAACCACATTTTCCGCATTCGCCCCCGGTTGCATCCAAATATTTTCAATGCCCAGCTCTGCACACTGTTCAACGACCTTAACGCCTACCCGGCGGTTAACGACTAAATCAACAGCCTCCGGACGAACCGGCAGATCAGCCAAGGTTGGGTAGCAATGTTCTCCCATGACCTCTTCAACCCCGGGATTCACGGGGTAGACTTCGTAGCCTGCTGCTTTCATACACCTGAAAATTTTGTATCCAAATTTTTCTTGGTTGTCCGTCGCTCCGACTACCGCCCAAGTTTTCAGTTTCAACATTTCTTGAATATCGCTCAAAAACATCTCTCCTTCCGCCTGTTTTTCCTTTGTCTTACAGAAAGTATAACTACTTTCTGTGACATAAGGGCAACCAACAGCTTCCACCGTCGCTATAAACGCTCGGCGAAAGCCGGGTTTTCTAATAATTACATTATATTCCTGTTAAGAAAAGCGGTCAACTGCATCTTCCGCCCCCGGTTTTCCGGTACATTGTTTTACAGTTCCAACGCTACTTAAGTTCCCGCCGGCGAATATAAATCTGCGACGGACCTTTTTTCTTTTCTCTCTCCAATTCATACAGATCCGCATGTGCTTCGATCATTTTCGAAAGCTGCGACTGTCCATACGTCCGTAAATCAAAAGCCGGGTCCACTTTGTGAAGAGCTTTGCCAAGATCAGACAACCGGGCCCATCCATCTTCCTGCGCTACCATTTCATACGCTTGGGCAATTAAAGAAAGTTCATTTTCCAGATCGGCGTCCAATTCTTTAGGCACTTTATTGTTATTATCCTGTTTGCGCTCTGCAATTGGCTTTTCCTTTGGTTTCAGCAACCCTCGCGCGATTGGCTGTTTGATTAAATTCTCCGTATAAACGAACAAATCACAAGCCCGTACAAAAGGCTCCGGAGTCTGTTTTCTGCCCAATCCAATGACCATTTTGCCATTTTCCCGTAAGCGAACTGCCAAGCGGGTATAATCACTATCACTGGATACAATGGCAAAACCATCAACATTTCCCCCGTACAGAATATCCATTGCATCAATAATCATCGCACTGTCAGTGGCATTCTTCCCTGTCGTGTTGCGAAACTGCTGAACCGGCTGCAGCGCATTTTGCGGCAAATATTTTTTCCAGGATTCCATTTCACGCGTCGTCCAGTCCCCATAGACCCGACGGATCGTTATTTTCCCATATTTCGAAACTTCCTTTAAGACTTCAACAACCAGCGAAGCCTGGGCATTATCGCCATCGACCAAAACCGCAAACCGTTCTTCGGACAATTGTTGTTCCATATTGTTCATAGTCGACTCCTTATAAAATTTTTTGTCTGCCAGCCTCTCAAGGCGTCAGATGATTGGTGTCATTCACCAAAGAAACAATCGCCCGCTTCGGATAAATTTCAATGACATTTACCGCTGTATTATCTTGTTTAATATTCCAAATATATTTCAGCGGCATATGTAAAATTGCGCATAAGATTGCCCGAATTGTTGCGCCATGTGAAACAACAACAATTGTTTCCTCCGCATGACGGGACGCCAGATGGTCCACTGCCTTCATCGCCCTGTCCTGCAATGTCTGGAACGTTTCTCCGCCAGGAATTTCTATCTCATCCGGATGAGTAAATAATTTTCCCATCAGCGCCGGCCATTGGCTATTGATCGATTCATAATTTTTGCCTTCCCATTCGCCGAAATTAACTTCCCGCAAATCCGGAATCTTGTTTACCGGCAGGCCGTACTTTGCGGCAATAATTTGGGCTGTATGAAAGGCGCGGCTAAGATCGCTTGAGTAAACCGCTGCCGGATTGATCCCGGCCAGGCGTCCGGCAACTTGGGCTGCTTGTTCCAACCCTGCAGGACTTAACCCAATGTCTGCATGTCCCTGGTACTTCAATTCCAAGTTCCATAAGGTTTGCCCATGCCGAACCAAAACAATTCGCGTCATTTTCTGCTACCACCCCAACAAAAACTTAAGTTCGCTTAAATCTTCTTCCTTGCAAAGAACTATTCCCTGTTATTCATCAATAATCCTGCCGTTGCGGCAAATCTTGCAACGCTGCGGAGACTCCGGCTCCATCAAATGTTCCCATTTCTGTCAATGCCTTAATCCCAGCATCAAGCAATGACAGTGTCAAAATCGTTCCGATGCCGCTGCCGACGGACAATCTCAATGGCAAACCGGGTTTGTGCCCGAGCATCGCAAAAATCTGCTCATGCTCAGGGTACGAAGACAAATACACCCCGATGGTGTATCCGCCGCTGTTTGAATTAAGCCGACAGGCCGCCAACGCAGCGCATGCCGTAGCCAATCCGTCCAGCACAACAGGAACACGCCGGGCTGCACCGGTCAGAATAATCCCCAGCAAAACAGCAACCGGATGGTTTTCGCACCGTTCCAACAAGCAAACGAGCTTGTCCAAGGCTTCTTTTCCCTGTCCTTGCATCATCAGCAGCTCACCTGCCAAGCTCTGAACGCTCTTATCCGTGATCGCGTCCTGACTAATCCCCAACATCTCTGCGCCTTGGTCTATCTGTAAAGATGCAGCAGCTATTCCTTGGCGGATTAATTGCAGAACCGTCCCGTCTTTTAATTGGTCTTGTTGCAATAAAGGCAGTAAAACTGTTGTTATTGCAGGCGAAGAAATAAAAGACGGCGCAGGAAGTCCTTGTTGCGCAGCGACATGGATGATTGTCTTATTCAGCAAAAAAAGCGGCGCTGCCTGCCTAATCCCGGCTGTTTGCGCCGTCATTTCTTCCAATATCCCCAGGCTGCCCCGCGGCTTTATCAAAGAATCAAAGCGTTGCCGGACCATCGCGCTTGCTTGCGCATCAAGAGGTTGAATTGTATTGATCATCTTGACAATTGTATTCATCCAGTCCTCCTTCAGATACTAAAAAAACAGCCAGAACAACAGTACAGCTGCCTGCGTTACTTCATTAACCGCCCCGTACGTGTCACCAGTCAGTCCACCTAATTTTCCCGACAGCCATCGCGCCAGTCCAAAACCAAGCAGACAAGCAGACAAGCAAGTTAAAATTGCCAGCCACCCCAGCGGCGCCACAAGAGCAAAGGTAAGCAAAGCGGCCACGGGGAATGCCCAGCGCCCGGAACACTCCGAAAACGCTTTTCCCAAGCCGTCTATGCGCGCCATTGGAAAACTGGTGATGGCAATGACCATAGCCATCCGTCCGGCTATCGGCATCACAAATAATGCTTTGGGCAAAGCCCCCGGCGCCAAATCCAGCAGCAGCGAATATTTTAATAACAACAGTACGCCAAACGCAGTAACAGCGTGCACCCCTACACGGCTGTCCCTCATAATGTCCAGCATTCTCTCCCTGGATCGATGAGAAAAAATCCCATCCGCTGTGTCCATAAAGCCATCGAAGTGCAAGGCGCCCGTTAACCAGATCTCCGTAATCAGCAGAATCATAACCGAAACATGCGGCAGCAAATAATGGGAAAGTGAATAATTTACAAGCGCCAATACCAGACCGATTGCTGCACCGACCAACGGAAAATAACGCACGCTTCGCCCGCATTGTTCTGCCGACCATTCACCGGGAGGGCCGACTTGAATGCACGTCAGAAATTGCAGTGCCGTAATAAAATCACGAATACTACTCTTCATAGCCAACCACACCGGCCTCTCCATTTCCAAATAAATTCTCGGCAATTCCAATGCCGGCATCCAACAGAGTCATTCCCAAAGATGCCCCGGTACCCTCACCCAGACGCATTCCCAAATTCAACGGCGCCGACACCCCTAAGGTCTCCAGCATTTCTCGGTGAGCCGGTTCCGCAGATATATGCGATCCCAGCATATACTCGCACGCCAGCGGGTGTAGTCCTTGCGCAATCAACGCAGCGGCAGTCGTAATAATTCCGTCTACAAAAACAGGAACCCTGCAAGCTGCCCCGCCTAAGATGACTCCCGCCAGCCCTGCGATTTCAAAACCGCCAACTTTACTTAACACGTCCAATACGTCTGAACGATTGGGATTATTAACCGCCAGCGCACTCAAAACCGCTTGTTTTTTTATTTGCAGCCGTTGATCGCCTATGCCGGAACCCCTGCCAACCGATTGGTCTACAGGCAGATTGCACATCACCGACGCAATCGCCGCACTGGATGTCGTATTGCCGATGCCCATCTCCGCCAAGCCCAGCAACTGAACTCCATTCGCAGCGCATTCATACGCAACCTCAATCCCTGCTTCCAATGCTTTCACGGCATCTGCGCGCGACATAGCCGGGCCATAAGCAAAATCAGCTGTTCCCCGGGCAACTTTGCGATTGATAATCCGTGGGTCCGGCGGCAAATCCCCTTTTACACCAACATCGACAATAATCAACTCCGCGCCCGCATGGCGGGCCATCACATTTGCCCCTGTGCAGCCGGCTAAATAACCGCAAATCATCTGAACAGTCACTTCTTGCGAGAAAGCGCTCACCCCCCTGGCAGCGACACCATGATCGGCAGCCATCAATACAACCGCCTTGCGGGGAATTGCGAGTCGCGAGCAACCTCTCGCAGCAGCATAACGAGCTGTCAAATCAGCTATTTCGCCCCAGTCATCCGCCTTTCCCCCACGCTGGGCAAAAGCTTCTTTTACCCGTTGCTCTGCCTGCCTATCCGGACATTGAATTTTATGGATTGCATCCTGCAGTAAATTCAACCTCTTGACCTCCTGACTGCATGTCCTGCCAATTTTCAATCGCATTTGCTATTCACAGCCATTTTTTTGACATCTATGGCCAGACCGCATGTCATTAAATATACTTCATCCGCCCACTTCGCCGCAATTTGGTTGGCAAAACCTGACAAATCCCTGAATTCTCTGGCCAGCGCATTTTCCGGCACAATGCCGCAGCCGACCTCATTCGTAACAATGATCACGCTGGCTGTTCCAGCCGCTGCAACCGACAGCAGATCCTTCCACCGGTCCAGCACGATCTTTGAACGTTTCAACGGATCAGACGGCATCTTTGGCGCCAACAATAAATTACTGATATACAACGTAAGACAATCGAACAACACGGCATCCGCCCTTTGAACAGCTTCTTTCATTGCAGGTACAGCATCATAAGGGGCTTCAATCGTTTTCCAGCCAGCCGGACGCCGCTGACGATGGAGAGCTACACGGGTTTTCATCTCTTCATCGCCCGCTTGTGCCGTAGCAATATATTCCACCCAGGCACCGCACTTTGCTGCATATTCTTCTGCAAAACTACTTTTGCCGCTTCGTGCGCCGCCTGTCACCAATACCAATTTCTTCGTCATCGTTTTCCTCCTGTTTCAAACTCTCATTCATTCTGATCCGCCAAACCCCGTATCCGGTCCAAAAGAATATCAGCCAGCCGTGGATCAGCGCCCAACGGTTCGGTCATCCGGATCGGAACCATTGGATAACGCGCCTGCAAACGGGCAATCTCTTCCGGAATTCCGCTTCGGATATGCATCCCGCCGGACAAAAACAACGGTGCGATGATGATTTCCTCTACCCCGGCTGCGACCAGCCGTTCAACGCATTCTTCAATGCCCGGCAATCCGGAATCCCGGTTCAAAATAGCAGTTTCTATCAACACACCCTCTGATTTTTGCCGCAAAATAGCAGCAATCTCAAACGCGATCTGGTTCGCTTCACTGACGCTGGCATTACTGCCATGCGCTAACACAATATACCCTGATTTCATAAAAGCACCTCATTTCAGTCCATTCATTCTGTTTTATTTGCATATCGCTGCAAATTATCTAGATATTCCATGGAAATACTTATTTTCCTGCAGAAAATGCAGGACTTTTCCCCTCTGGTTCGAAATAGTATCATTAAAAGCGGTTGTACCTACTGTATTCATTGATTCTTATTATTTTCTGAGGAGTGATGTCATGAAAAAAGTCTGTGAAAACTGGGAAAAAGTTTTACTGACGACGACCTGCGGACCGGAGTACTTCGAAGAATTCGAGGCAAAGGCCAAGCAAGCTTCGGCGGAAATCTTCCGCGTGAAAACTCCTGTCGAAGCAAAAGAAATCATCACAAATCTCATTAAATTTACCAATGCAAAAAAAGTAGTTTCCGTTGATAATGTACTTCAGCAGGCTTCCGGTGTCAATGAGGAATTACAAGCAATGGGAATTGAACTGTATACCAGCCAAAACGACATTGCAGAGCATGCAGAAACAGCGGATATCGGAATTTCCGGAGTGGAGTTCGGGATCGCCGAAACCGGAAGCGTATGTCAAGACGCCTATGCGATTGAAAGTCGTTTGGTTTCCATGCTGCCACCGGTTCATATTGCTTTTATGCCCAGCAGTCGAATTGTTCCCGGCGTTGAGCAGGCTTTTGACGTCTTTTCGCAAGTCTTCCAGCGCGGCTATCTCAGTCTGATCACCGGGCCCAGCCGCACCGCCGATATCGAACGGGTCCTGACGATCGGCGTACATGGTCCCAGCCGGTTTATCGTCATTGCCGTAGACGAACCCGTAAGCGGAGGTGTTGCCTAATGGAAAGCAGTAACCGAAATATCCAACAGGAAATCGAAGAAAAACTAAAAGATGAGGTGCTGCGCGGCGCTCTCGGCCGTTTTGCCGAAGCCTACCCGGTCTCCCGCCTCAAAGCTTATGAAAATGTCGAAGATATTGAAGCGCTGCGCGACCAGGTCAAACAGACCAAAATGGACACCGTAGCCAGAATTGAGGAAGTTGCGGACCAATTTGTAGCGGAAGCCGAAAAACGGGGCGCCAAAGTCTTTCGAGCGGCGGATGGACCCGCCCTAAAGAAATATCTTCTGGATCTTTGCCGGGAAAAAGGCGTTAAACGCATCGTCAAATCAAAATCCATGGCTTCAGAAGAAATTCATTTAAACAAAGATCTGATCGACGCCGGGCTGCGGGTTCGTGAAACAGATCTGGGCGAATGGATCATCGCCATTGCCGGCCATAAGCCTTCCCATATGGTTATGCCCGCAATCCACTTGAACCGATACCAGGTAGCCGGGTATTTTTCCAAGGAATTGAAGACAGATATTCCACCTGATATTCCATTAATGGTTCAAGTAGCCCGCAAAAACTTGCGTCAGGAATTTCTGCAGGCCGATATGGGCATATCCGGAGCCAATTTTGGCGTGGCGGAAAATGGCGCAGTCGGCTTGGTAACCAACGAAGGCAACGGTCGTCTGACAACTTCGCTTCCTCCTATTCATGTGGTCATCATTGGTTATGAAAAATTGATACCCACCTTAAAAGACGCGGTGCCGATTTTGCGGACTTTGCCGCGCAATGCCACCTGCCAGTTGATGACAAGTTATATGAGCATGATCTGCGGCCCCACGCCTGTCATGGTAAAGAAAGACGGCCAATGGACAGAGCAGGAAAAAGAACTTCATATCATTTTGTTTGATAACGGCCGTCTGCGAGCCGCCCATGACGAAAAATTCAAGGAAATTTATCAATGCGTCCGCTGTGCCTCCTGCCTCAACGTTTGCCCTGTTTACGCCCTGGTTGGCGGTCATGTGTACGGACATATATATGCCGGCGGGATTGGAGCCATCCTGACCGCATTCTTAAACAGCATGGGTGATTTTGAAAAAATCAATGAACTGTGCATCGGCTGCCGGCGTTGTACGGAAGTTTGTCCGGGAAAAATCAACATCCCCGGCCTGATAGAAGAACTGCGGATCCGAAATGCAAAAGAAAACGGCCTGCCGTTTGCCATGAAAAACATCTTTGAAATCGTCGGAAACCGCAAAGTATTCCATACCTTGCTCCGTTTAGCCAAGGTTGGGCAAATGCCTTTCCAAACCGGCCGGCTGATTCGTCACCTGCCATTGTTCCTGGCCGGCCTGGCTAAAGACCGAAGTCTGCCGGCAATCGCTCCGACACCGCTTCGGGATACGATTGACAAGGTCGCTAAAAACCCGCAAAATCCGACGAAAAAGATCGCTTTCTTCAGCGGATGCAGCCTGGATTTTGTCTACCCGGAAACCGGCGAAGCGGTCGTTAAGGTTCTCAACGATCTCAACATGAGCGTTGTCTTCCCGCAAGACCAAAGCTGCTGCGGCAAACCGGTCATCGGCTTTGGCGATATAGAAACGACCCGCAAAATGGCCAAAGCGAACATTGCTGCCTTTGAAGCAGTAAACCCGGATATTATCCTCGCCGCCTGCCCTACCTGTGCAGAAATGTGGAAAGAAACCTATCCCGAAATTCTGCACGAGGACCCGGAATGGAACGCACGGGCCAAAAAAATCGCGGCCAAAGTACGCGAATTCACCTCCTTCGTCGCCGAAGAGTATGAAAAAGCCGGGCGTCTGGGTGAAGCAAACGCCGGCGCTAAGAAAGTGACCTACCATGACTCCTGCCATATGAGGCGCGTGCTGGGAATTTTCAAAGAGCCCCGCAAATTGCTGCGCTCCACCTCCGATTACGAACTGGTCGAAATGAAAGACTGCGATAAATGCTGCGGGATGTCCGGCGCCTTCGGCGTCAAGCACGCCGATTTATCGATCCCGATCCTAAACCAGAAAATCACAAACATCAAAGACAGCGGCGCAGAAGTTGTCGCCGTCGGCTGCCCGGCCTGCATGATGCAAATCCGCGGCGGTCTGGACAAACAAGCGCCGAATATCAAAGTAAAACACGTCGCCGATATCCTGGCGGAAGAACTGGATAAAAAGAAAAAATAAAAACCAAAAGCGTCTGGGGAAAATTCCCCCAGACGCTTTTTTGTGTGAATATCATTCTACCAACGCAGATTGGCCTTTTTCAACAACATCATAGTAAAGAAGGCTGTTCAAAAAGGTTAAGATGCCAGGAACAGCGAGGCTTGCGACGCGAGCAAAAACCTGAAGCTACAAACGGATAATTATCCAAAAGCGGAGGTCAAGCGATAGAGTCGAAGCGTTGGATATTATCCGTTTGTTGCAGATTGACCTTTTTCAACAGCCTCTCTACTTGTTGAGTGTGCTGATTCTCAGCTGCGCAATATCCATCGGCGTTGGCAATGTTCTTTTTTCCAGCACATTGCCGGTTACATTCAATAAAACAATTTCATCCGCTAATCCGTTGGCATTCAGTTTCGCTATGTGGATCACATTTTTCCCATCCACATTCACCAGACGATACTTCCCTTTTGCCGGCGAAATTGTTTTCCAGCTCCCATTTCCATGCCGCACCATCACCGTATTGTCATCCAAATTGTCGAAAATCAGCGAATCCTGATCATATAGCACGCCAATACGACCGACATTGTTGTTATTGAAATAAATGCGGGCCAATTCCTGGTTCGCATCCGTGCGGTAAATCCGATAACGGTCCGGATTGGCCGAAACCTGTACCTGCATATAAATTACGTTCGTAGCCGTTGAAAAAGCGACTTCCGTAATTTTACTGTCTTTAGGAAGATTGGTCAATTTGGTCGAAAGTTCATGACCTTCCGTCAACGGGTTAATTTGCGCCAAAATCACTTGATTGTTCGTCGTTGAACTCCCTGTCGGATAGGTTCCCAGCAAAGCCAAATTGCGGTCATCCAACCATTTGAAGTACGAAACGCGCCGATTTTCCAGCGTGATTGTCCGAACCAGCATTTTCCCTGGCAGACTGTAAATTTCGACAGAATTCTCCTTAGTAATTGCCATAAACCGGCGATCAAAGGAATAATACGCCTTCCCTGTAATATGTCCCTGAGACTGGTCGGCCTCAGTAACCTGAAACGAAGAAGACGGAGCCAGCAGCACCTGATCCAAGTAGATATAAACGCTCGCCTGAAGCATAATACCAATAACAATAACGGCTAATATTTTGCGGGATATCTTCAACTGTGTTCCTCCTTGCTATTTAATGACAAAAGCCGTTGGGATCATTCTTTCCCCCAGCATATCGCACGGCTTGTTCACTACATTGCCATTGTAGAACAAAGTTGCGCTCGAACCGCCGTCCAAATTAGCCGCTATATAAGCTCCCTGTTCATATAAAATGTTCTGCACATCCAAAAGAGTGGCCCCGATCGAATAACCAGGCTGACGACCATCAATCACCAGAAGCAGCACCGTGCCATCTTTACGCTGCCCGATTGCCGTCCGCGGCGCCACGCCCCAGCCTCCATCCCCGCTGGTGATCATTTTTTTGCCATTAACAATCAGCGGCGGCCCAAAGGTCACTCCCTCTGCTACATTCATATTCCGCATTTCTTTTGCCGTATAATTCCCGGCAACCAGACTTCCTGCTTTGGTAAATCCGACGAACGGGACTTGCTCGTTAATGTCGCCGCCGATAATAAACTTACCATTTTGCACAATTACTCCATATGGAAGACGCCCCACACCTGTTCCCTCCGGATCGTAAAAACCACCGGCATTGATCGCGGCGATCGCATTGTTATTCAACGCAATCATGCTGACCGTATCTCCCTTTTCTTGAAGATCACGGGCTGTCGCCACCTTTACCCGGGAAGGGTCCGGCACTTCCAGCAAATAGCCATGAAACCGGTTGCTTTTGATATTGGTCAAATGGAGTTTTGCATCATTACTTTTGGCAAAACTAAAAATATCCTGCCGCACATTCCCTGCCCCGCCTGCTTCTTTTGCAATTGCCTGGATCTCTTGATCGGAAAGAAGCCAGGTAATGTAATGGGGATGTCTTGATGTCATAATAGCGCCGACAACACTGCTGCGAATATTTTTAAACGGACCATACAAGATTAATAATGGAGCGCTCAGAAAAAAAATGATCAGATTAATCGCCACAATACGAAGATACACATTGTTTTTTATGGATGATAATGCAGCCATTCCTCGTCCCCTTTGCTTTTTCGTTTCAATTTTAATCAAAATCTATTGCTTTTTTCACTATAATATGGAATATTTTTCCCTTGTTAAGCGTTCTTCAAAATGTTTTAAATCAACACTATTGCCCATCCAAATGCGGCGTAACGTCAAAGGATGATCGCCCGGCTTCACCCACCCGGGTTCTGTTGTAACCGCAACCGTAAAACCGTTGGCCTTCAGAAGTTCAAGTGTCTCCGGCCCATAGCGGCCATTCGGATAACAGAACCAGCGCGTATTCTGGTTTAAATTCTGATCCAATGTTTTTTTCGAATTTTGGATCTCTTGAGCTTGCTCCGCGCGGGACAAACCGTCCATACTGCGATGGTTATAGCTATGAGAAGCAATCTCCATGCCGGACGCTTTCATTTCCCGCAGTTCTGCCCAGCTAAGTCGTCCGCCATCCTTGCCGACCGGGAAAAAGAGAACACTTCGAAAACCATATTGTTTCAATACCGGCATAGCAATTTCATATGTATCACGGTACCCGTCATCGAACGTAATGACTACCGGTTTGAGCGGCAATTCCTTCTTCAAAGCAAGATAGTCATGCAAGTCGTCTAAGGAAACCGGATGATAACCAGATTCATGCAAATATTTCATTTGTTCAACAAACCGTTCTTTACTGATCACAGCGTCATTATTCGGTTCTTCGCCAATGCTGTGGTACATCAGCACCGGTACGCCCGGTGGAAAAGCTTTCGCCTCAGCAAACGGGGAAGACTTCATTACAATGCTTGCTGCACCCGGCTTCGACTGCTGGTCAGGCGTGCGTCCTTGCTGATAAAACACACCGATTAAAGCGATTAAGGCAATAAAAGTTCCAACTATGAATAATTTTCTTTTCATTTTTTCACCCAAAAAATTAAATTTCGTTTTGTCCAGAAGGCTCGGGGCATATTTTCGCCCGAAAGAAGACCCATATCTATTTTACAATGATTTTTTCGATATGCAAGAGTAAAGTTTATTCCCAAAAATGCTTTGTTTAAAAAGGATGCCACTTATTTTTCATGGCGCGCCTTCTTCCAAATAAGAAAAGAGGATACCAATAATAATATTCCCGTAGACACAAAGATGTACTTGACGCTGATCCAAGACCCGGCAATTCCGCCCAGCAAAGGACCGATCATGCCACCCATCTGGTTTGCGCTGGTAGCAAGGCCAAACGCCCTGCCACGGAAATGCAAATCCGTGTGCTCGACAATCAGCGTATTAATAGATGGGTACACACCAATAATAAAAAGCCCAAAAACAAACTGCAGTATGCTGAACTGCCAAATATTACTGACCAAAAATTGACAACTATTCATCAAGCCTGCACCTAATAACGCGATGCATAAAACTTTGTAAAAACCCACATTCTGGCCAAACTTGCCCCAAGAGGGAGCGGCAAGGATCCCAGCCACGCCGGTCAGGGAAAAAATAATTCCGGAGGAAAGTACAGCGCCTTCAAGCGATCCCTGTAAATGCGCTACATGAAGAGTAATCAACGGCTGCAATATCATGACAACGACTTGAACGGTCATGAGCAACAGCAAAATTCCCAATAACGGAGTATTTCCGGCTGCTGTTTTCAAATCATCCCGGATTGTACTGGCCTGCGGTTGCGTTTCTGATTGTTTTTCTTCCACAAAAAACCAAACAGCCAACGTCGCCAAAAGAATTGCGGCTGCCGCAATCGCAAAAGAAACCCTCATCCCGAACAAATGCGCCAGAACGCCGCCCAATAACGGACCGAGTATCCCGCCGGTCGCGAGCCCCGTTTGCATGATGCCCAGGCTCCAACCCATTTTGTTTTCCGGCGCAGAAGAGGCAACGATTGATAAAGAGGCCGGAACAAAACCGTTGGCAAACCCCTGCAATGCCCTCACCAGAAACAATTGTTCCGGAGTCCTGACCAGACCCCCTAAAAAATATACAACGCCTAAGCTAATGCCGGCCCGGATCACCATTTTGCGCTTGCCGTATCTGTCGGCGCGCGCGCCCCAGTACGGCGCCATTAATGAACTAATCAAGAAAGTTACCGAGAAAACGACTCCCGACCATAAATTAATATTGGCGGAGTTGACGCCCAAATCCAGCAAATAAAGCGGCAGAAACGGAACAACCATTGTATAACTTGCCGCTGACAAAAGGACACATGCCCATAAAGTCCATAAACTTTTCTGCCATCTTTCCAAAATTTCACCCTTCTCAAGGCAACACATAATAGGCCTAAATATATTTATTGTACCATGATATTACCAATTCGCCTACTTCTTTTGCTATCGCCGCAACCTATAAAAAAACAAAACCTGGTAAGGACAGGATTTCAATCCTGTCCTTACCAGGTTTTTATAGTTGAAAATTGTAGAACCTTAATTCATTTTTTCGCGAAAAAACGCCGTAATCGGTGTTTTGTACAATACATAGGCGATAATGCTTCCGCCAGTCGTACTAACCAGGAACGGAACCACAAAGAAAAATGCTCCGACTTGTGAACCAATCAAATATTTGGCAATGGGAAAAGCCACCATTCCGCCCAAGATGCCAGTTCCGACAATTTCACCAACGATAGCCCCTAAAATATGATTTGTTTTCTTGTACAAGTACCCCGATAACGCCGCACCGATCATACTTCCAGGAAAAGCCAGCAATGAGCCTGTTCCTAAAATATTTCGCAACACAGAAGTGCCAAAGGCGGCGCTAACGGAGTATTTTGTTCCCAACAGCACGGCCAAAAGAATATTGATTGCATGCTGAACCGGAAAACAGCGGGAAACCCCGACCGGAATATAGATCAGATGAGCGGAAATTACACCAATCGCAATAAATAACGCAGTAAAAGTCAGTTTTCGTACCTGCATAATCAATCCTCCTTTTTTGGGAAAATACTGAGACAGCAAGCAACCCAAAGAAAAAAAGCGTCCCCTGTCCGGAATACGCTTCACCAATGCCTTATAACGTCAAGCTTATCCCTACGCTGGCATTACCCAGATCAGGTTGAAGGGTCATAAACGAATACGGTCTATATCTCAGCCGGCCTCTCCAGCTCCCCTGCCTCACTATTCTATTTGTTATCAAGCATAGCACCTTTAGAACGTTTTTTCAACAGCAAACTTCCGTATCGCCCGAAATATCCCGGTATACCTTATCTTATCCAGCAATTGAAACAGGAAGAACATAATAAAATACAACAACAAAATGGGCAATACTGCCTGCCAGTACAAACAAATGCCATACTGCATGATGATAAGGGATGCGGCGGTTCAGATAAAAAAATGAACCAATCGTATAGAGAACTCCGCCGCCTACCAGCCAAAAAAGCCCTTCCGCAGGCAAAACTGCAGCAATCGGCTTGATCACAACCACGATCAACCAGCCCATGATCAGATAGCAGATGGTAGACATCACTTTCAACCGCGCACCAAAAAATATTTTGAGCATCACGCCAAGCGCCGCCAAGGCCCACACCACGCCCAAAATGATCCAACCCACAAATCCATGCAGCAAGACCAAACTAAACGGCGTATAGGTGCCGGCAATTAACAAATAGATCGCGGAATGGTCGCAAATTCTGAAGATATATTTCAATTTTTCATTGCGAAAACTATGGTACAGCGCAGATGCAAGATAAAGTAAAAACAGAGAAAATCCATAGACAGCAAAACTAATCAAATGCCACACGGTTCCATACATATATGCCGAAGCAGTAAGCACAACGAAGCCGGCGAATGAAAATAATGCGCCGATGCCATGAGTAACGGCATTCATCATTTCCTCCATATCAAATCGACCTCCTCACTCACAACCGGAAGCACAAACTTATAACTCCATTATACCACTATGACTTTTTGATATTGCGTTCTTTCGCAATTTTCTGTTATTTGTTTTCATCTGCGATGTTTTCTATCTGTCACTGTGAAGTTATGGTACAATACCTATAATATACTTTCCAAAAATAGGGGTGCTGAAATTGAGCGATATCGTCGTTGCTGACCATCTTGGCAAATGCTATGGAACTTTTCGGGCATTAAACAATGTTTCTTTTCATATACAGGAAGGCGAATGTTTCGGATTTCTCGGCCACAATGGAGCCGGAAAATCGACAACTATGCGCATGATCTATGGCTTGTCAACTGTTGACGAAGGATGCCTGCGCATCTTTGACCGCCCCATCCATCTCACGCCACCGGAAATAAAAAAATTCCTGGGAATTGTTCCCCAGGAAGACAACCTGGACCCTGATTTGAACGTGCTGGAAAACTTGGAAGTCTACGGCGGCTTGTTCGGGATGAGCCATAAAGAAGCGCGAACGAAAGGTCGAAAGCTGCTTGCTTTGATGGGTCTCGAAGAAAAAGCAGCATCAAGTGTAGAAAGCCTTTCCGGCGGACTGAAACGCCGCCTGGTAATCGCCAGAGCGTTGATCAACGATCCTCGGCTGATCATCCTGGATGAACCGACTACCGGCCTGGATCCGCATGCCCGCCATCTGGTATGGCAAAAACTCAGAGACCTCAAAAATGAAGGTGTTACTCTCATCCTGACAACCCATTACATGGAAGAGGCCACTCAATTATGCGACCGGCTGGTGATCATGCATGAAGGACTGATCCTTGCTGCCGGCAGCCCCCAAGAACTGATTGAGCGATACATACCGCCGTATGTCCTGGAAATCCGCCTGCCAATCCATGCCTTGCCTGCAGACTTTATGGCAAAAGCCAACAAAACCGGTTTTGAAGCGCTGCAGATTGTAGACGCAATTTTTCTCTATTCCCACCATAAAAGCCAACTTTCTGATACTGCGGGCAACCTTGGCGTTCCCCTGGAAGCATGTTTTTCAAGACCAGCCAATCTGGAAGATGTGTTCTTAAAATTGACCGGTAAAGGAGTGGAACGCTGATGAATACTTTCCGGGTTGTAAAACGGCATTTGAAAGTATTTGCCCGCACCTGGCAGCATAATGTGATGTTTAACGTACTTGAACCGCTGCTCTATCTATTTGCCATGGGCTTCGGATTGGGGGCGTTTGTCCAGTCAATTGACGGCATGAGCTACATGCAATTTATCGCGCCGGGCATGGTCGCCCTCTCTGCCATGTATTCCTCCACATTTGAATGCACGTATGGCACCTTCGTCCGCCTGCATTACCAAAAAACTTTTCACGCCATGCTGGCCGGCCCCGTCACGGTACGAGATATCGTACTTGGCGAAATCTTATTTGGTCTGATAAAAAGCGTGCTGTTCGGCACGGTCATCCTGATTGTCGTCGCTGCACTCGGTCAAATCCATTCGGTCACAGCACTGGCAATTCCATTCTTTTTGCTGCTTCCCGGCGCCGTTTTCGCCATTCTGGCCATGTGCTATACCGGTGTGACCAGTAATATCGAGTACATCAACTATTATATTACCCTGGCGATTATGCCATTCTTTCTCTTTGGCGGCTTATATTTTCCCGTCAGCGCTCTGCCGGATTGGGCACAAACCATTAATTGGCTCAACCCGCTGTACCACAGTGTGGAGGTATGCCGCGCCCTGGCGCTGGGCCAAGTAACGGCCAGCATTTGGGTTCATTCCGGCATCCTGGCCGCGATGGGCGCACTTCTCTTACCGTTGCCGATCCGATTAATGGAAAAACGCTTGATCTCTTAAAAGACTGTTGAAAAAGGCCAATCTGCGTCGTCAAAACTACGTTTGCTTGCTTACGTACAAATAAGTACGCGCACTTCGCAATCCTCGTTGTTCCTAGCATCTCAGCCTTTTAGTTGGACAGCCGGGGACGTTCCTTTTTCGTCTACATTCATTTGACCAAGTTAGAAATAGTCTTAAAGGTTTCGCCACCCGCCTGACGACACAATTCGAACAACACGGACTCCGTCGTTGTAAGAAGAATGCCTTCCTGTTCCATCCGTTTCAAAGCAATCTCATAATCCCGCTGAAACCGCGAAGCGACAGCATCAGCGGCCACAATTACCGTAAACCCGGCGGCTTTAAGGTCAATGGCGGTTTGCAGAACACAGACATGCGTTTCAACACCGATAACGATTGCATTTTTTTTGCCCTTGTTTCGGATAGCGTCCATGAACAAAGGATCCCCACAGCAACTGAATGTCATTTTATCATGATACTCGGCAAGTTGCAGACGAAGCGGCATCACAATATCGCCCAAGCCCTGAGGATATTGGCGGGCGGCAATAACAGGAATATCCAACACCTTTGCGCCCCGTACAAGGGTAACCATTTTCGAAACCGCCGCTTCCTTATCATGCATATGAGGAACAAGTTTTTCTTGTACGTCAACCACCAGGACCAATGAGTCTTCTTTCGCAATACGCATACTGCTTCCTCTCTTTCGACGAACCTGTTTCGCCATAAATATAGACTTGCTTCAGGTGGAATTGCCTGTGCCATTTGGGTATTACTCCATCTGAAGCTTAGCCGAATTTACTTCGAGCTACAGCCTGTTTCACCCTTCGGGTACAGGCTCCCCGATCTAAGAGGTCGGGGTCTTACAGGCTGTGCGAAGGATAAAATTACGTTTTGTACAAGTTGCGGACTTCCTGAATAACCTCCGCTCCCCGGTTCGATACCTGCGGAATGGAATAGCCGATAAACAATGGAGATGTAACAAAGCGCGGCATAATTTTCACAGATATCCGGCCGTTAATCTGATAGAAAAACAGGTTGTAACTATTGCAGCTTCTATGCAAATAATGCAGCGTATACCGCACGACCAGTTGAATATAATCCGCCAATTTATTAATGTATGCCGGATTTTCTAAATTGATATTAAACTCAAAAAACCCAATTTTAGGCTTGTCGGAAAGATTTAACTCAATCCCCGGCTCCTGTAAAATAATATCGCCGCGTAAACTTTCCACTGAAATGTTTTTCGTGTAGTCGATATTTTTCAGCCCGACAATTTGCATATGCGGATGCCAGATCGTCCCCCCCGAATACGGACCATGGTTTTTATAAAAAATTACAGAAGAAAATTCGTGGCTGTCAATCATCTCCTGCCATTTTTCAACGCCGAACCGGATGACTTTATACAGATGTTCTTTCGAATACGTCGATAATTCAGAAGTACAGTCGTAGGTTTCGATCAACACAGTCTGAACTGCATCCTTTAATACTGGATATTTATTGTGCAATAACATAACAGGTCCATCTTCTGCAATAATACCATCCAACAGATGGCGATGGCAAAACGGACATTGAATTTCCCTGTTGCTGAGAGTGACTGGCTTCGTTCCGCCGATTTTTGTGTCAAAGATCAAATGTGTTTGCTCTACCGTCAATTTTATCACCTAATCAAATGAGATTTTAATTTCTTTCTACCGTACTTAGTTTTCTACAGGCAATCATACTAATCCTGCCACGTTCCGATGTATAGCGGCGCTTGATATTACTGCATTGGTTCAATCGCAATCTGCGCTGTCATATTCCAGCGCAGCCGGTCATCCCAACGTTCTGGAGCAATGGTCACAGTATACGTAATATCGCCGCGTTTTTTCTCTCCGTAAGGGCGGATAAATTTAACCTTGCCCGGAATTTCCACTCCTGGCAAGCCATCAAATGTCAGTGATACCCTATCGCCTATCCGCACTTTCGCTACAACCAATTCCGTCAAATCGTCACTGCGAATTTCCCATGACGATTCATCCGCAATCCGCACCAGAACAGTGCCAATTGACGCATGTTCCCCCGGCTTCACATCCAAATACATGACTGTACCTTCAATCGGTGCAGTCAGCTCCGTTTTATCCAACAGGCTTTCCGTCTCAGAAAGTCTTTGTTTTTGCGTTTGCAATTCCGCTTGCGCCTGCGCTAAAATTGTCCGGTTGCGCTCGGCTGCCGTCTGTGCCTGATCAAACTGCTGCCGCGGGATAGCTCCAATCTCATCGAGCCTTTGCTGTCGCTGCAGTTCCCGCTCTGTATCTGCCAAGTTCACTATTGCCTGTTCTACAATTGCCGATGCTCGCGCCAAATCAGAGCGAACAATGGCTACCCGGGCTTTATAGTCTTGACGAATCAACCGGATCAACGGCTGCCCGACTTTCACTTGCTCGCCTTCCGTCACCAAAATTTCGCCAATGTTGCCATCCACAGGCATCACTAATTGAGCATATTTGACAGGAAAGATCATTCCCTCAGCCAGAACCCTGCTGTCCGCCTTCACCGGCGGCAATGTCTTTGCTTTTTCCTGCCGGTTGTTCCAGAACCACCAACCACTTGCAGCCACAAGCAAGAGAAGGAGTAGTACCAACCAGTGTCGTTTTTGCATTTCATTGCCACCTCCGTTTTCCAGTATTATTATTATTCATAACTCAGCACATCCTTGACGCTAAGCCGCGATGCGTTCCAGGCTGGCAAAAGACTGGCCAGCACGGATAAAAGAAGCGACAATACCAACCATATGGCCACTCCCAGAAAGCTAAAAGAAAAAGTCAACGGATTTTGTAAAAACAGAACGCCAACCTGATAACTCAAAACAGCCGCCACCGGCAATGCCAGAATCAAACCGGCCAGCCAACTGATCAAGCCGATACACAAAGCCTCTATGACAAAGATTTTGCCAATATCCAGGCTGGAAGCTCCAATCGCCCGCAACACGCCGATTTCCCGCGTCCGCTCCAGCACATTAATCCCCATCGTGCCCGTCAATCCAAGGGCGCCGACTACCGCCAGCAAAACCGCCATGATTAATAAAAAGGTGGTAATAATATCAAACTGTGCCCGGATCCGTTGTTTCAGTTCCCAGATAACATTGACTTCTTGAACGCGCAGGCTGTTTTTTTTCATGTGTTCTTCCAAGGCTCGCCCTAAGACGCTTTGTTCCTTAGGATCTGCAGACTGGGCCACCACCTGCACTGACCGCGCGCGTCCCGCCTCCTGAACTGCAGCGGTAAGCCAGTCATAAGGAGCATATACAATCGGGCCGGTTAAAGTGCTTTGCACAACACCAACGACTGTGAACACCAGCCTTCGGGTTCCCACTTTGATCACTGCCGGGCCGCCCACTTTCAACTGCGGACTGTCCTTGACAACCTCTGTATTTACTACCAAAGCGCTCTCATCGCCGGGAATAAGCCATCGCCCTTCAACAATCCGGGGCTTAACCATCGTTGTTTGAATCGGCGGGGCCAAAATAAACACATTCTTGCTCGCCTCATCCTCCGACTCCTTGCGTTCATCCCTGAGTACCCGTCCGGAAGTCATCCCCCAGGCCTCTACTGTTTTCACACCAGAGACCCGCATCACTTCCTGTTCAATCCGGCTTGCCCGGTAGTTTTGAATAAAACCGATGGAAACATCATAATGAAAATAATCCATCGCTTCATCCAATGTCGAATACAAAGATGACCGAACGGAAAAAACAGCCATAAATACAGTTCCTGCCAGCGTCAAGGTCAGCAGCGTAAGAATTAGTCTGCCCTTGCGGCGAAACGTATTGCGCAACGACAGCAACACCGGACGGGGCAGCTTCTTGAGACGCTCCAGAATACTGTCCACCCGTTGGTCCAGCCATCCACTGGCTTCAACAGTGCTAATACCATAATCGCTGACCGCTTCCCTGACCGTCACACCCGTCCCTCGCCAGATTGGCCACAATGCAGCAATCAATGGCACCAAAAGGGCTACTCCCGCCTCCAGAGCGATGACCTGCCAAGGCAATGCCAAGCCACCGGAATTAAAATTGAAGACCCCGGCAATAAAACGTGTAACTGCATCAGCCGCTACCGCTCCCAGCGGCGCCGCAACAAACAATGCCAAAATTCCATATAACCCAACCAATGTCAAATACATCTGCAAGATTTGCCCCTTACGGGCGCCGATCGCCTTCATAATGCCCACTTGTCGAACCTGTTGAGCCAAAATGGCGGATACCGTATTGACCAGCAAAAAGGTCCCGAGGATTAGGGACAGCGCTCCCATCGCCGCCAGCAACCAAATCAATGCATTGATCGCACTCTGCAGCATGTGCTCCCCCGGCTTGTTGACCTGCAGCCAAAAGACCGTCGTATTCCCCTGTTCCAGCTTGCTCCATGCCTTTCGTCCCACTGCGTCGATCGGTTCGGTTGCCTGGCCTTGCAGCACCCATGGCTGAACGACAAAATTCACCTGATCCAATTGCCGGCTCGCATCAATTTTTTCCAGGGTATCCATATTGATATAGCCATAATAGCGGCCGCTGAACAAACTGGGGATCTGACTGGCATCATACACCACGCCGGTTACCTTCATCTCCCTCTTTTTTCCGGCAGGCGTTTCGACCAGGATCGTATCACCCTGAGCAATTCCCAGGTTCTGAAGAGACGAGCGTTCCAGCAGCACATCACCGTCTCCCGGCGGCCAAGCGCCGGTCTGAGGACGTACAATATTTACTTTTTGTTTGACATAATCCGGTATGGCGGTCAAAAACATTTGCCGCCACTCTCCGTCGGCAGTTTTGACGCGAATATCGGCATTTCGCCTGCCTTCCGCCTCTTTGACGCCCCGCAAACTTCGAATGCTGTCAACCAGCTCCTCATCAAACGGATCTGCGTATAAACTAGCGCTTGCCGGAGATGCCGATCTCCAGCTATTCGTCAAGTCGCGTTCAAACATCAGATAACAGCTATATAACATGCCAATGGCAAATACACCAACCGAAATGGATAAGACGACCAGGACTGTACGGAGCTTATTGCCCCATAAATCCGCCCAGACTTTATGCCAGCGCGGACTAATCCCTAGCAAAGAACTCATGATTTAGCCTCCCCGGCAACGGCGGAGCTTACAATCCTTCCTTCCGATACAACCACGATCCGGCTGCCGCGCTGCGCAATGTCTTCATCATGAGTCACAATTAAAATTGTTTTCCCTTTTTGAGCCAGCTCAACAAATAGATCGATCACGGCAGATGCAGTTTGCGTGTCCAAATTGCCGGTAGGTTCATCCGCTACGATCAGCGGCGGGTCATTGGCCAAACAGCGGGCGATGGCAACGCGCTGCTGCTCTCCTCCAGACAATTTGGCCGGCAATTTATCCGCCTGGTTCCCTACCCCTACCATTTCCAATAGTTCCAAGGCTCGCTGAGACCGGCCTGATGGAGGATTTACATTGCAAAAATCCATCGGCAGCATCACATTTTCCAGTGCAGTCAAGGTTGGCAGAAGTTGAAAAAATTGGAATACTACCCCTACCGTACGGCCCCGCCAAATGGCAATCTGGTTTTCCGTCAACAAATGGATGGGCGTACCGGCAACCCACACTTCCCCTTCCGTGGGGCGATCAATGCCCGTAATCATATTGATCAGCGTCGATTTCCCGCTGCCGGACTTGCCGACTACCGCCACAAATTCTCCCGCGCGCACACGAAAATTCACCTCGCGCAACGCTTCGAATTCTCCTGCGCCGGTGACGTAAACCTTACGCACATCAATCAGTTCCACTGCAGCTGCATCGGCACGAGGCTGCGGCAAATCATCCGCCGCTAGCCAGGACAGCCATCGGGTTGCCATGATTTTTTCCGCCTCCCTTGTTAATTTCATTAGATAACGAGATCATCCGTCTGTCAAGACCATTTTTGTCAATATTCAGAAATCAGCGAATCGGTTTAAAAAAAGAAGCCGTTAGACGGCTTCTTTCATGTGAGACATGTGAGATCTGTGGGACAATGGAACAGGTTCGTTGTCCCGCACAAATTGATCCGCTACTTTCTTTCAATCGGCAAATTCCCTTCCTCTACCTGTGGGAAACCGCCTGAAATCGACACCATTTTAAATCCTTCCGCTTTTAAAGGTGCGGTTGCCATTGCTGCCGTCTGACCGCTATAGCAATACAAAACCAGTGTCTTATCTTTCGGGAAACTGGCTATCCTGGCCTGAAGATCCGCTAATGGAGCGCTGATGGCGCCCTTCACCTTTGCTTTTTCATAGTCTTCAGCATTTCGCAGATCAATATACACATATTTATCCGGAGAGCCATCCACCAAAGCTTTGGCATCCGATACCTTCAGAATGAGTGTCTTAGCTGCAGCCTGCTTAGCGATAGCCGAATAATTTTCCTTTATTCCAGTCAAAGCCGCAGCGACTTTTGGATCTGCCGGAGCTTTGTTTTCAGCCGGCTTAAAAGCGACAGTTGCCGTGTCCAAATCAAAGCCTGCAGTTTGGACAGCCGGGAACCCCTTGGAAATAGATATCGCTTTGTAGCCATACGCTTTGAGAGGCACCATTGCTAAACCGCAATTTTGTCCTGTATAACAATAAAGCAACAAGGTCTTATCCGTAGGCAGTTTGTCCAGATAATCCGCCAATTGGACGCCCGATAAATTGACCGCGCCTTTGATGTGTCCCTGAGCATAATCTTCCGGCGATCTCATGTCGATAATCAAATATTTGCTTTCATTGCCCGTCAGCAATTCTTTGGCTTTAACAGCGTCAAGAGGAAACGTCTTGCCCTGAACATCGGCTACCACTTTCTTGTAAGCATCCCAAGTCGCTTCCTTTGTTACTGCAACATTGTCAATTGCTGCAGGAGCCGGTTTTTCCGGAGCTTTCGTTTGCTGAGAACCACAACCGGAAACCAAAAAAGCAAGTAATAGCATCAACGTGATAACAAAAGAAGTGATACGTTGTTTCAACATAGTTCATTCCCCTCTCATATTTGTAATCTTAAGTTAAACTTCCCTAATAAGCGAAACCGATCCCCCCTTAAACTTCCTATTTACCAACATCGAGATTGAATTTTTTTTCAAAAAAGGTATACATGAGCGAACTGGCGGCAAATGCTCCGGCAATCAGAGCCCATTCAGTCCATGTCATTGAATAACTGTGATAAACAACATGCTGGACACCTTCCACCACTACTTGCGGTACGATTTGACCCGCCATAATGAAATCAACCCGCATGAAAAAAACGCCAGCCAATACTGCAATTGCCGCAATGACTACTCTTGTCAGATTAAAACGGAAGATCAGCATTAGAGGAATAAGCATTCCGACCACGACCTCCATGCCCCAGAAACGCACTGCAAGCGGACCACTGACAAGAACCGCCGCTGCATCTTGCAAAGCGGAAATGCCCGACCGGCTGTCGTAAAGAATTTTCCCCGCAGTAAACAGCAGCGCCAAGACAATCGTTACAGCCATAATCTTGCTTAATGCAGCCATAACATGGCTGTCCACTGTTTTCCCTTTGCCGTTTCCCGTAAGATATAGGGAGAGTATCAGCGCAGCTGCTCCGGAAAGCACAGCTGTCAGCAATATGTATAGCGGGAAGTAAATGCCGGACCAGAAAATGCGCGTAGACGCCAGTGCAAAAATCGCCCCCAGAGTGCATACTGCCGCCACTTTACTGACAATAGCAATCACACCGACCAATTTCAGATTTTTATTTGCAGGATCCACCTGACTGAAATAGCATTCGATAAACAAAAGAACCAGATAAATCGTATACAGAAAACTCATCCACCATATCCCAGATTGGAAATTCGGTGAAATAACAACATACACTAAATGGAAAGGGTTGCCAAGCTCCACACCAATCAAGACAAAACCGGATAGTAACAACGCCAGCGATAGAAACAAGCTTCTCTTTTCCAGTGACGCCAATGCCGGTTTCCCGCTAAGATGGCCGACAGCGCCAATTAATCCAACTCCCGTGGCAGCAGCAGCAAAAAATGCGTAGCCGGCAATGAGACTTCCCCATGGCACCACAGCCGAAGTCCCTAATGCATGTTCCCCATAGACCCATTTGTAAATCGCGCCCGCAAAAGCGATTGCAGCCAAAATGCCCGGTATTGCCATCCATCGTTCAAACATTCGCATATTTGATCTCACCCCCCGTTCTTAACATAGAACACACGAGGTTTTGTTCCTTTATACTCCGCCAGCCGGTAAACATTTTTTTCCTTCATCTGCCGGCTGATCTCACTGTCCGGGTCATCCAAATCTCCAAACACCCGGACCGTATTCATACAGGTTGTGACGCATGGAGGCTGACCGCCATTTTCAATATGGCCGGCGCAGAAACGGCACTTTTCGGGAATCCCCCGTTCATTGACCTGCCTTACATCATAAGGACAAGCAACAACGCAGTATTTACAGCCTATGCATTTCGACTCATCAATCAACACCAGGCCATCGTCGCGTTTATACGTAGCTTGTGTCGGACATACTGTCGCGCAAGGCGGATGATCGCAATGCATACACTGCACAGGCACAATTTCCTGCTGGACATGAGGATATTTTCCCTGTTCGCGAAACTCCAGTCGATTGAAAAAAATTTCCGGCGGCAGTTGCCATTGCATTTGACAGGCAATCCGGCAGGCCGCACATCCCGTACAACGCGCTGCATCAATCAGCATAGCATAATGCGGCATTTTATTTTCCTCCCTTCCGGATGGTTACGATGACTTCTTGTACCATGCAACTGCCTGAAAGAGGCTCCACTCTGGCCGCAGCAAAATCATTATAATTGATCCCCTTTTGGTAGCCAAATTTCGCTTGCGGCGAGAAATTTCCATACCCAGAGGGAACCCAGACACATTCCGGGTGCAGCATTTCCGTGACTTTAACCGGAATTGTTTTGCTGACCTTTCTGGACGTTTCACCATAACGAATATTGGCTTCAACGGTTACCGTATCGCCGTTTTTAATCCCCAGTTTTTCCGCCCGGACGGAATTCATCCACAGCCAACTGCCATGATAACTATCGGAAATAGCCATCAAATACCGGCTATCACTTGTAACTGAATGGGAGTGCCAAGGCTGTTTTCCATGGATAAGCCGGAATTCGTTGTCCTCTTTGGGACTGACGAGCGGCGGGATCCATACCGGAACTCCCTGACGGCCGTGCAACTTAAATGCTCCGATGGAAAACTCCACTTTTCCGGTCGTCGAATTGCCAGCCGGTTTTCCATCGATCATAGGGAAGCCGGGACGGACCGGATCCGGAAGCTCATAACAACCAGTTTCTTTCATCTTGGCGATACTTATATTCAGCGGCCGCAGCATCGCCTCCGCCTCTTCCTCAACGGTAAACGGAAAAAGGTCATCAATTTTCATTGCGGCAGTAAGTCCTTTTAGAATATCCAGCAGCGATTTGGTATCATGCAGCGGTTTGATGGCAGGAAAGCGCATAACCACTTGCGGATAATCGTAGGCAATATTTCCGGAAAGTGACTTGGGAGTTTCCAGCCGCTCCAAAAAATAATGTTCGGGCAAGATATAGTGAGCTGCGTACACCGATGTTTCATTCCAATCGATCGGGATCGAAACAACCAATTCCGCATTGGCGATTTTCTTCTGGTATTCCGGGTCGGGAGCAGTTCGCAATGGATTATAGTGATAAATGAAAACCGCTTTTATCTTACCCTGAGCAATTAATTCCGGCATATTTTGGGCAATTCCCCGACCAGGTTCCACTGTTGGATATTCATTTCTCACCCCGGCGCCATCCGCCCGCGGACCTTTTTCGGGTTGAAGTCTCTTAGGCAAAGATAGCTTGCCGAATTTGGGAGCAGCGCTGGGCATCAACCCTCCATGCTGATAAAAGTTACCCAGCAACGCGTTCACAATCACATTCGCCTGAGCAATTTGCGTACTGCTGACATAATGGTTGTGCAAACCATGATATCCCGGTTCCAAGAAAGAAGCCGGCGCATTACGAGCCATTTCTCTGGCGATCGACCGGATTTTATCCGCCGGAATATCACAGATTGCCGCCGCCTTGTCAGCGGTAAACGTTTTGTTGGCATTCCAAAATTCTTCGAACCCAAAAACAAATTTTGCAACAAAATCTGCATTATATAATTTCTCGATAATCAGCGTGTGCGCCAATCCCAGAAAAAAAGCAAGATCGGTACCCGGACGTATTGGGATCCATTCATCAGCGACTTTTGCCAACTCACACAAGCGTGGATCCACCACAATAATTTTAGCGCCCCGTTTTTTAGCCCGCATGATCCTGCGCATGGCGCCGGGCATAACGGCGCCGGCATAATTACGTCCGGCAAACAGCATATAATTCGACCGGTCCATGTCCGAAGTGAGTTGTGCGCCGATCATCTTGTCCCAGGCATTTGTTTTTGCCGTAAAACAGGTCGAATAATGGGTAATATAGGTCGCCGCGCCAATCTCATCAAGAAGCATCTGCGCATATGTTTCCTTGCCCCCGTGAGCCATCCAGGCAACCGAATTCCCGGTATTTTTATCAATGATTTTCGTCAGTTTTTCAGCAATTTCTTTAAATGCCTGTTCCCAACTGATTGGCGCAAACTGGTTGCCTTCACCGACCCGTTTCATCGGCTGTTTTATCCGGTCGGGATTGTAAATATCCGCGGCAACACCATAAGCACGGGCACAAAGAGTGCCTTCGTTTCTCATCGCCCCTGGAATTCCTTCCAATTTCCACAACCGTCCGTTTTTCACATAAACAAACATCGCGCAATTGCTTGAACAACCATTGCAAGTCGATGGAATACGATCAACTTGGCTTTCAGCCGACCCTTTTACAAACGATTTGAAATCAAAGGCAACCGGCGCTGCACAGGCTGCACCGGCAGCAATCCCTGCCTTAAGAAAAGTTCGTCTGCTAATATTCCACATCGTTATCACCTTCCGTTTGTCTTTACGCAGCCAGACCTGACTGCACTATGATCACCCTCAGGTTGCAGCCATTGAAGGTCCGGCCTCCAATGGCGCATTCAACTTGACAATCGGCTTCTCGGCAATATTGCAGGCAATCGGCTTTGCACCAATAACCTTTTCGTCAGCAATCCAGGCGCTCATGCCATCCTTCAGCACTGTGGCATGATATCCCAGCTGATTCAACAGTCTGGCCGCCTGACTGGAGGCATGCCCGTCATAGCAAATCACAACAATCTCCTTATCGGGAGAAAGTTTTTTTAAATTTTGCATTTCAGCAATCGTACGAAAAGGAATATTTACAGCGCCTTCAACATGTCCCGCGGCATAATGTTCCGGCTGCCGGATATCGATGATAGAATATTTTTTCATATTATCCTTAAAATCCTTGGACTGAATGACCGGTAAAATCCCTGTTGCTTCCTGTGACCTGCTGATCAATAGTTCTGTAAAATTTGTCGCTTTTGTTTCCCATTGGGGCAGAAGAAACTCTTCTACCGGCGCGGCAGCAGCCAGCGTTACAACCGGATAATTTTGCGCTTCACACGGCAATGCTGCTCCGCCGATCACTTCCTTCTCGCGAGTCCAGCCTGCCATTCCGTTTTTCATGGCCACGGCATCAAATCCGAGCATCCCCCAGAAAGCAGCGACTTGACTGGCGGTATGTCCGGAATAATCAATGATGATGATTTTTTTGTCCTTCGGCAAATATTCTATTTTATTCTGCCGCCAGACATCGGCGTAGGCGATATGTATCGCTCCCGGTATGTGCGCGTTGGCGTAATGATCGTCATTCCGGATATCCACAAGATAATAGCTTTGATCACCAGACGTTACCGCTTTTTCCAAAATTTCCTGAGGTTCAACAAAAAGCAGCCGGTTTTGTTTTAGGTATGCGTCTGTTTGCGCCTGCAAAACAACGGTTGGTTCAGCAACGGCAACTGTTGGTGCAGGCTTCAAATCTTCAACCGCAGTTTGCCTGGAGCCGCAACCAGTAAACAAAAAAGTTAAACACAACGCCAAAACAATCATTGCAATACTTTTTTTTGATCGCCGCATACATGCCCTCCCCTTTCCTTTCTATATAGAAAGGTTATCCATACATTATTATTCTTCATAAATTCCACAAATAAGTCATAATTCCTTCTTTTGCAAGAATTTTCTGGTTTTTCTTTCTTTTTTTTAAAAAAAGTAAATCATTTTCATTAACACTTACACGCAAAAAAAAGAAGCCGTTAGACGGCTCCTCTCGAAGCAAGGGGACATAGTTGTTACACCGCAGATTGGCCTTTTGCAACATAAGATAATTCAGACTGTTCAAAAAGGTCGAGATGCAAGGAACGGCGAGGCTTGCGATGCGCCGCGTGCTAAGTTGTACGCAAGCAAGCAAACGCAGGCGTGACGCCGCAGATTGGCCTTTTTCAACAGTCTGCTACAATATGCTGTTTAAAAAAGCCTGAGTCCGGGGATGCTTAGGTTGGCTGAAAATCTGATCGGGGTGTCCCTCTTCGACAATTTCGCCATGATCCATAAAAATCACCCTGTGAGCGACTTCACGGGCAAATCCCATCTCATGCGTAACCACAATCATCGTCATGTGTTCTTCGGCCAACTGGCCGATGACCTTTAGAACCTCTGCCGTAAGCTCCGGATCAAGCGAAGCCGTAGCTTCATCAAACAGCATGATATCGGGTTTCATCGCCAATGCACGGGCAATCGCCACACGCTGCTTTTGACCGCCGGATAACTGGGATGGATAGTTATTCCGTTTTTCAAATAGCCCCACTCTACGCAGCAATTCTTCCGCTTCCGGCAATATTTCCGATTTTTTAACCTTTTTTACAGTCATTGGAGCTTCCATGACATTCTGTAAAACAGTCATATGCGGGAATAAATTGAAGTTCTGGAATATCATCCCCGTTTGGCGGCAAATTGCCAACGCCTCAGCAGGCGGCGCATAGTGGCTGACGCCGTCAACATCCGACACAAGAATCTGCCCGGCAATTTTGATCGTTCCTTTATCGATTTCCTCCAAACGGTTCAAACAACGCAACAGTGTGCTTTTCCCTGAACCGGATGGCCCGATGATCGCCAGAACTTCCGCTTTGGCGACATCCAATGAAATGCCTTTTAAAACAGCAAGACTGCCGAAACTTTTATATACACTTTGCACTTCAATCATCTTCATATCCATCATCACTATCCCTCATAGGCCGCATAATGCTTTTCAAGTCTTTCGAAAACAAAAGTAACCACTAACGTCATCAACAGATAAAAAACCCCTGCCACAATAAAAGCCGTAGTATCAAAATCCCGCTGCACAATCGCCCGGGTGGTTCTCAGCAAATCATTCATCGCCAAAATATAGATTAACGAAGTATCTTTCACCAATGATATGGTTTCATTGCTGATCGGCGGCAAAACCCGTTTGATCATCTGCGGTATAATAATCCGGCGCATCGTTTGCATATACGTCATGCCCAACGCTTTGGCGCCTTCGTACTGTCCTTTGTCAATCGACTGGATTCCGGCCCGGAAAATTTCAGCCGTATACGCCGCGTAGTTAAACGTAAATGCAAAAACAGCCGCCTGCATATCCGTCAGCATAATTCCGCCAAACGGCAAAAACGGCAGTCCGTAATACACGAACAGCAGCTGCAGCATCAACGGCGTTCCCCGCATGACCCAGATATATGTGCCGACCGCGAATCGCAACGGTTTAAATCTGGATATTCTTAATAAAGAAACGAGCAAGCCCAACGGTAGAGACAATACGATGACAATCGCAAACATTTTTATCGTGATCAACGATCCGTCCACCATGGGACCAAGAATTTCTAATACATAGTCCATGCAAAATACCTCAATTCTATGCCACTTAAAGACCGCTGGAAAAGCAACAGATATCAGATAGTATGATCCATCAAGCCAACAAGAGCCAATGGCAGGTCGCCATTGGCTCAATCAAAATACGGCACTCTACATACGTTTATTTTATCAAATTTGCGCCAAACCATTGCTGAGATATTTTGGCAGATGTTCCGTCTTTTTTCATTTCATCCAAAACTTTTTGCAATTTACCCTGCAATTCGGTGTCGCCCTTACGCATCCCGACAGCCATTTGCTCCGCAGCGAAACTTTCATCCAAAACTCTGTATTCATTCGGATTTTTGGCCTTCTTAGTGATATAATAGCGAGCAACAAGCTCATCTAAAACAATCGCTTCGACCCGGCCGCTTGTCAAATCCATGAAAGAGGCAATATTATCGGGATACTTTTTCAGTTCTTTTAAGGAATTGAACACTTTAGGCTCTTTTTGCATAGAATCTATGCTGCTGCTGCCTTCTTGCGTACCAACAATTTTTCCTGCCAAATCCGCTTTTGTTTTAATGGGAGAGGCCGCTAATACAACAATGACTTGACCGTTTTCCATATACGGATTGCTGAATAAGATATTTTCTTTCCGTTTTTCCGTAACGGTCAGACCATTCCAGATCATATCAATCCGCTTGCTGTTCAATTCTACTTCTTTACTGTTCCAGTCAATCGGCTTGAATTCCACATCCATGTTCAACCGTTTTGCCGCTTCCTTCGCAAGATCAATGTCAAAGCCGACAATCACATTTTTGTCATCCCGAAAACCCATCGGCGGGAAATTATCATCCAGGCCGATCACCAGTTTTTTCTTCTGTCCGCCGCAGCCTGCTACCATCAAGCCGGCTAAAGCCAAGACAAACACGAGCATTAAAAATCGCTTCACTCTTATTACCCCCATATCATGATATTAGTCTGCAATCATTTTACTTTATTTTGGTAAACTATTAAACTAGCAGACTATGCGATAAAACAAATTTATTACGGCATTATCTTCCTCTATCATCCTATAGCGACTAATTGCACACCTTTTCTTTTATCATGAAAAAATGTTAGGTGATTGCATCCTGCGCCGCTTCGGCATAAAATATAAATTGAAGCAAGACTTAACACCGCATAATAAAGGAGCCCTTATGAACTTTACCTTATCATTGGAAAACGCAGTACTGTTGGTTGTCATGACCACTTCTTTTTTGGCGCCTTTTATGGGCAGCGCGACAAACCTGGCCATCCCGGCCATTGGCGCTGAATTCGAGAGCAGCCCTTTGCATCTCAGTTGGATGGTCGCCAGTTATTTGCTCGCTTCCGCCGCTTTTTTGCTGCCGGTCGGAAGGATCGCCGATATTATCGGCAGAAAAAAAGTGCTGGCTGCCGGCCTCATCTTGTTTTCTTTTTTTGCCTTTTTATCCGGGATGGCCTGGTCCATGTCCGCCTTGATCGTTTTGCGAACATGCCATGGCGCCGTCAGTACCATGATTTTCAGCACCGGCATCGCCATCCTGACCTCTGTCTATCCGCCGCACAAACGCGGCCACGCCATGGGGCTGACCGCTGCCGCTACTTATATCGGCCTGTCATTGGGACCGGTCTTGGGCGGTTTCATGACTCACCAGTTTGGCTGGCGAAGCGTCTTTTTCTTTACTGGTTTGCTCGCCGGCTGCATTGCCATACTGGCTATTTGGCGATTGAAAGGGGAATGGGCCGATGCAAAAGAAGAAAAATTTGATATCATCGGCAGTCTGCTGTATATCGTGACCATTCCAACGATTTTATACGGACTTTCCTCGATTTCCAATAACATAACCGCTAAGTTGTTATTGGCGATTGGCCTGGCTTTATTAGCCTTCTTTGTCTACTATGAGTCCAAGCTTCGTTTCCCGATTTTCCACGTCAGCCTGTTTCGGGACAACCGGGTTTTCGCTTTTTCTAATTTAGCGGCAATGATTAACTACTGTGCAACATTCGCAGTCAGCTTTATTATCTCTTTATATCTGCAGGTTGTCATGGGATACAATTCGCAAATCGCCGGCCTCATCATGTTGTCACAGCCACTGCTGATGGCGCTTTGTTCCCCATTTGCCGGCGCACTTTCCGACCGCATTGAGCCCCGCATCGTCGCGTCCTGCGGGATGGGGTTCAATACATTGGGACTGTTTCTATTTATCTTCGTTACTCCCGACACTCCCATATGGAGGATCATCGCAAATTTAACCTTGATTGGACTGGGCTTTGCCTTATTCGCCTCACCCAATAACAATGCCATCATGGGATCGGTTGAAAAACGGTTCTACAGCGTAGCGGCATCAACATTAGGAACCATGCGTCTTACCGGCCAGGCAATCAGCATGGCGATCATCACGTTACTGCTGTCCGTCTATGCCAGCGATACGATCCTGCGCTCCACCGACAGCCAAACACTGGTTTCCAGCGCCCACGACGCCTTTATCGTGTTCACCATCATTTGCGCCATCGGCATGTTCGCTTCTTTGGCCAGAGGCAAAGTTGCAAGACAAAATGGGGTCATCAGCAAATAATTCTCTTACACGATCTTTTCGCCGCTATACCGTTCACCATCAGCATCAGGCATAATCCTGTACTGCTCCGTCCATATCATTTTATATTTTACAGCCTGCGCATGGATTTCCTTCCACTTGTCCGGGATCGTTTTTACGACTTTCCCCGGAAGTCCCATTACCAAAGAGTGCGGAGGAATTACCTGTCGCTCCTTAACCAGCGCGCCGGCAGCAATGATGCTTCCTTCGCCAATCACTGCGCCGCTGAGGACCACCGCACCCATGCCAATCAAGCAATGATCTTCCACCACACAGCCATGCAAAACCACGTTATGGCCGACAGTGACAAAATCACCGACAATCGTCGGGTAGGCGCCTGCCACATGGATCACGGAATTGTCCTGAATATTGCTGTATTTGCCTATTTCAATGGTATTCACATCGCCGCGGATCACCGTATTGAACCAAACGCTGCCAAATTCCTTTATCGTAACCGCACCGATCACCTTTGCGCCGTCGGCAATAAACGTTTTGGGATCCAGGATCGGTCTTTTTCCATCAAATTCTATTAACACGCTATTCTCTCCCTATTCATTCTTTATGAACCCGTTCTTTATAATACAACAAGAAGCGCTATTTGTCTGCAGACAAATAGCGCTTCTTGTGTATTTCATCATTTTTACAAAACACCCGCACGCAAATCTTGCTTACCGCAAAATCTGCCCGGCGATCACGACTCGCTGGATTTGATTCGTGCCTTCAAAGATTTGCATGATTTTCGCATCACGCATTAATTTTTCCACCGGATATTGCCGACTGTATCCATATCCGCCAAAAACCTGCACTGCATCGGTTGTAACCTGCATGGCCATATCCGATGCGAATACTTTGGCAATCGCCGCTTCTTTACCATGAGGTTTTTTCGCGTCAATCAGGTAACAAGCACGGTACACCATGCTGCGTGCCGCTTCGATCTGGATTGCCATATCGGCCAGCATAAATTGGATCGCTTGCAGCGAAGCAATCGGTTTTCCGAATTGACGCCGCTCTTTTGAATAATTTATCGCCAAGTCCAAGGCTGATTGCGCCAAACCGACGGAAATTGCGCCCACCATAGGACGGGCGACATCCAGCGTCTGCATCGCAATTTTAAAGCCTTCGCCTTCTCTTCCAAGCAGATGGTCAGCCGGAACCCGTACATTTTTGAAAATGACTTCCGTGGTGTTTGAAGTGCGGATCCCCATTTTGTCTTCTTCCTGGCCGACCTGAACTCCTTCCCGGCTGCGCTCAACAATAAAAGCGCTCAAACCCCGGATTCCTTTTTTTATATCCACATTCGCAAAAACGGTATATACATCGGCAACTCCGCCATTGGTAATAAAGCACTTGGTGCCATTCAGTACATATTCGTCGCCTTCACGCACAGCAGTCGTCATGACGCCGCCGGCATCCGAGCCGGCGTTTGGTTCAGTAAGACAAAAACCAGCCAATTTCCCTTGCATCAGAATATCAAAATACATTTTTTTCTGTTCCGGCGTACCGGCAAGCATAACAGGATAAGACGTCAGTCCATTGGCAGCGATCGTAGTCGCAATACCGGCATCCCCTTTGCCTAATTCTTCCGCCAAAAGAGCGCAAGACACGGCATCCAGCCCTGGACCGCCATACTCGACGGGGACAGGCATGCAGTGCAGATCCATGGCAATCAGCTCATTGATGACTTCCCATGGAAATTCTCCGGATTGGTCATATTTGTTGGCAACCGGGGTAATCTTCTTCTGAACAAACTCACGGACATTTTGCTGCAAAATCATCTGTTCTTCCGTTAGTGACATGTCAAACATAGTATTCCCCCTATTAGTTATTATGATTGACCTGCAAGACCACGCCTAAGCGGCGGGGTCTTGCAGGGTCTTTCCGTTTTAACTCAACAGACCATACTTCTTCGCATCCTGCATAAGTTCCTCCCTGAATTGCGGATGGGCAACTTTAACCAGTTCTTTTACCCGTTCCGAGATGCTCTGTCCTCTCAAGTCGGCCACACCATATTCCGTTACCACATACTGGATATCGGTACGCGGAGTCGTAATGACTGCACCCGGCGGTAGAACAGCGCTAATTCTGGAAGTCAAGGAACCGTCCTTCATCGTGGCAAAAGACTGGAAAGCCAGGAAAGACTTGCCGCCTGGAGACATCGCCGCTCCGCGGACAAAATTCAGCTGGCCGCCGGTGCCGCTGAATTGATCGAAGCCCAGTGATTCGGAACAGGCTTGTCCGGTAAGGTCGCACATCAATGCATTATTAATGGAAATAAAATTGTTGTTCTTGGCAATAATATTTTCATCCGCAATGTAAGAAATCGGGTACGTCTTGAGCATCGGATTTTTATGCATAAACCGATACAGTTTTTCTGACCCAAGGCCAAAACTGCAGGTAATTTCACCGGGGTGAAGCGTCTTTTTGGCTCCGGTGATGACTCCTTTTTCGACAAGAGAGATCATCGAATCCACAAACATTTCAGTATGCACACCCAGATCCTTATGGTGTTCGAGGAAAAAACCGACTGCGTTCGCTACCCCGCCCAACCCGATCTGGATGGTTGAACCATTTTCAATATAATCGACCATATGCGAAGCAATGGTTTTGGCAATATCGGTTACCGGCGGCTGCGGCAATTCAGGCACTTTATGGTCCTGCTCGCAGATATAGGTTACGTCTTTCACGTTTATGAACGACTTCTGACCGCCATACACATAAGGAACCTCTTGATTGACCTGGACAATGATCGTGCCGGCGACTTTGGCAGCAGTAGCGCCATTAAAAGTCCCCATCGAACCATAACTCATATTGCCGTTCTCGTCAGGCGGCGAAACTTCAGCCAAAAACACGTTAGCGCGCGTCCTGTTTTCCGTCAGCCAATCGGTGTGGGCAAACTGGTAGGAAGTCACATCGACATTGCCTTGCGGATAAAACTTGCGCTCTACCGGTCCCATAAAGGTTGTATGATGCTTGATATGGCCAATGCATTCCGCTTTTAAATAGTCGAAAGGAGAAAGAATTAATGCGCTGGTCATCGTCACATTTTCCAGTTCCTTGTAGCGCTTGCTGATCGCATTGATCAAGTCAACAGGAGCACTTCCACATGGAGGATACCAAACCCGGTCATTCGATTTGATGACAGCTGCCGCTTCTTCTACAGACACCAATTTTTTCTGATACATTGCTTTCCAGTCCATCATAACCCTCCTCTTTTTGATAGTCAATGTTTTCTGCTATTTAAAATTTCGCCTGAAGCAAGTCTACATTTACTGTCCTTTAAATACAGGCGCCCGTTTTTCCTTAAACGCTTTTACACCTTCCTGATGATCAGAAGTCTGCATGCAAATCGTTTGCATATCCGCCTCAAATTCCAACGTGCTCTCCAAGTCAAGATTGCCGCTGCGATTGATCATTTTTTTGATCATGCCCAAAGCAACCGGCGCTGCATTCACCATTCGCTCTGCAAACGCATAGGTCACAGCTGCAAGTACTTCAGGCTCAACCACCTGATTGACAATTCCCAGCTGCAAAGCGGTATCCGCATCGATTAAATCCGCTGTAAACATCAATTCCTTCGCTTTATGCATCCCAACGACCCTTGACAAAAGGTACAATCCGCCGCAGTCGGGAACTAGCCCCACCTTAATGAAACTCTGGGCAAAACGCGCTGATTTTGCACAGAAAACAATATCGCAAGCCAAAGCAATATTAAAAGCAGCCCCGGCAGCTACGCCATTGACCATGGCAATCACCGGTTTATCCATCCCCATAATGCCATTGATGATTGTACCGGCCTGTTCAATAAACTTACGGGCGGCAATCGGTTCCTTAAGACTTGCAAGGTAGAATAAATCGCCGCCGGCGCAAAATGCTTTTCCACTGCCGGTAATGACAACTGCCCTGACCTCAGAATCTTTTTGTGCCAACGCCAAAGCTTCGATCCAATCATCGACCAACGCCTGGTTCATGGAATTCATGGCCTCCGGCCTGTTCAGCGTGATCGTGGCTATACCTCCGCTTTTTTCAAATAATACCGCTTTTTCTCCCATACAATTCCCCTCCTACTATTTTTTTTGCAGGGACTATGCTTTTCACCACCTCTTTCCGATTGGCAGAACGATTGCTTGAAAAACACGACGATCATTATTGCGTACAATTTCAAAAAAAAACAGAGACTTCCATTGCTTCAGCAACGATCTCTGTTACCACACGATTCAATAATTTCCGGCAGAAAAATAGCAAACAGCCCCAATGCCGCCATTAAATTTGCAATGAGCATATGATTGGCATGAAAAGCGAAAGTTTTCGTTTCCAAAACGATTCCTCCCTTTTTGCAATCTCAACTCATATTATATCATAGTTTATGGAATTTTTTGAATTTTAATCAATTTTATAACGTTTTACTTTTCGATATAGACGAACCTTGGGAATCTGCAGATATTCCGCCGCTTTGATTTTATTGCCGCCGCACAAATCAATCGCCCGCTTGATTTCTTCTGCTTCCACCCGTTCCAATACCGAAACCAAACCGGCTGCCGGCGACACCCGCACTTTCTTAATATTGATACTGCGTAAAACATATTGCGGGATATCAGCCAGCTCGGCCACTCTCCCTTCCGCCTCCAAATCAATTTTTTCCACCACATTCCGGAGTTCCCGGATATTTCCGGGCCACTCATACTTGCACAATACTGCCATACATTCCGGTGAAAGCGTGGCGTACAAGCCATTTTCCTGATACAAAACACTCAGAAAGTGATAAATCAGATTGGGTATATCTCCCTGCCGTTCTCGCAGAGGCGGGATTTTTAACGCCAATACATTCAACCGATAAAATAAGTCGCTGCGGAATCCGCCGCTGGAAATCAAATTCTCGAGATCCGAATTGGTTGCTGAAATCACCCGTACATTTACACGAATAATATCCTTGCCGCCTACACGTTCAAATTCCCGTTCTTGCAATACGCGCAATAATTTGGCCTGCATCACATAGGGCATATCGCCAATTTCATCCAGAAAAATGGTTCCCCCGTCAGCGAGTTCAAATTTCCCGGGTTGTCCACCTTTTTTCGCGCCGGTAAACGACCCTTCTTCATAGCCAAACAATTCCGATTCCAGCAAAGTTTCGGGAATCGCTGCACAGTTCACACGCACGAAAGGACCTTCCCTGCGCGCGCTCTCATCATGGATCGCATGGGCGAATAATTCCTTGCCCACTCCGCTCTCGCCGGTAATCAGCACGTTGGAATTGGAACGGGCGATCCGTTTGGCCTGTTCTTTACAGGCTTTCATCGTATCGCTTGTGCCGACAATATCATTCAGGCTGTATTTTGTTTTATACAGCCGCTGTTCTTTCTCATAGTCAGCCAGTTTACGGAGCAGGATCTTGTTTTTTTCCGCCAGCATGTAGATATCCTGCAGATCGCCAAACAAAATAATCCCGATCGCTCCAATCAGCCTTCCGTTGTCAATGACCGGAATGCGGTGAACAATCGCTTCGCGCCCATTGGCAAACCGGTGGCGATGAGCCACCTCCGCTTTCATGGTCTTCATGACCACCGGCAAACGGGAAGTTGGCTCAATTTCCGTGATATGCCGCCCTTCCACTTCGTGGGTCAGACCGAAATAATCCAGCATCGTCTTGTTCAAACGAACAACATTCCCACTGGCATCCACAAAGCTAATACCGATCGGCATATGATCAAAAATACGGAAAACGTTTTCAACAAATACGGCTTCCAACGCTTCATGTCTGGCTATTTCCTGCTCCATGGATACGAACCTCCTGCCATATGCTTACTTTTGCGCTTCGGGGTCAAAAAACAACGTGTTGCGATCCACCGGCTTTTCCGGTTTTGTCTGCCGGTAAGCCTGCAACGCCTTCATCACATGAGCCATGTTGACCGCCGAATATTTCATAATTTCAATGCCTTCCAAATCATTGGCAGCATCCTTGGCGCCCTTTGCACCGGCAACGCCGATATTCCAATACATAGACCCCGGAATAGTAATGTCATTGATAAAATACCAGAGCAGCAATTCCGCCGAGGCAAATGCCTGCCCGGTTCGCCTGGCCACAGTAACCGGCGCGCCGACCTTCCCGGATAACATCCGGCCGGAAGCCCGCCCGGAGAAAGTAGCCCGTTCCAACAAAGCCGACAGAAGAGACGATGCCCTGGCAACATACACAGGCGAGCCGACAATAATTCCATCCGCGGTCATCATCTTGGCAAAAATTTCTTCAAAATCATCGTCAATAACGCATTGTTTTTTCTCCAAACAGCCATAACAGCCTTTGCAGGGCATAATCGTTTTGTCCTGCAAAGAAATAAACTCCGTTTCAATTCCTTGTTCCGACAGCCCCTCCAGCATCGTCTTTAAAAAGAATTCCGTATTGCCATTCTCCCGCTGCGAGCCGCAAATTGCAATTGCCTTCATATTAGCCAACTCCTCCGCCTTAATTTTTATTATTTTCGGCCTTACTAGAGGCCTTTCCTCTTTCCTTACCGGAGATTTGCAAGAATCCGCGACAAAGCTGCCCCTATGATTGGGCAGCAGCTTTGTCACTAACCGTATTGAATTAGACAGTCTCTTCAACCACGTTGACAACTTCCTTTTTTTCTTTGACAAACAGCGCCACAATCGCGGCGGAAATGATGGATGATCCAATCAGCACATTAAAACCGGCCACATAATCACCGCCAAAATAATCAATCATAAAACCAATCGCCAGCGGCGCCAAAAATCCGCCCAATTGACCGCCTGTGTTCACAAATCCAGATCCGGAACCCATTAAATGCACTGGGATCATCAGGACCGGCAAGGTCCATATCGCCCCCAACGCCATATACAGAAAGAACGCAGCTACACACTGATAGATTTGGGCTGTCGCCATATCGGCGACATTGAAGAATTGATAGAGGAAAAATGCGCCCAATAACTCGGAAGCGATCACCAAATATTTCCGGTTATTACGGAAATATTTGTCCGACAGCCAGCCAGAAACTGCCATACCGATTGCTGCGAAGAAAAACGGTATCGAGGCAGCGATGCCCGCTTTGGCCAGCGATAACCCGCGCACCTTGATAAGATAAGCCGGAAGCCAGGTCAAGTAGCCATAAATGGTGATCGTCAGCGTTAAAACGCTAATAAACAAAATCCAGATTGCCGGTGAAGCCATTAATTGACCCAATGAAGCCTTGGCCATCACCTTGTCCGAAGTTAAGGCATCGGCAGCAACTTCAGCATTATGCTGATCCAATTCCGCCTGTGTAATCCGTTTGTGTTCTTTCGGCGTATTGGCAATATAGAGCCAGGAAGCTACGACACAAACAGCGCCTGCCAGCCCAAGAATATAGAACATAACCCGCCAGCCGTACGCAATGAGGATTGGCGCTACAATCAACGGCGTAATCGCCGGCCCCAAAGCCACCGTAGTCAGAATGAATGAATTGGCTGTAGCCCGGTCTTTTTTACTGAACCAATTGCCAATCACACGCCATACCGGACCGGGGAAGACCCCTTCCCCGATACCGAACAGGAACCGGGTAACCATCATGGATGTCATCGACGTACAGGCGCCGGTAAAAGCAGTGAAGACCGACCACCAAGCCAACGCACCGGTAATCACCTTGCGCGGACCGATTTTGTCGCTTAAAATCCCTCCTGGCATTTGGAAAGCGGCATAACCGAGGAAAAACGCGCTCATAATTGTCCCAGCCATGGTCGGCGACATGTTCAGTTCTTTCATCATGGATGGAAGGGCCATACTAATAGCCATACGGTCCAACCAGGCAACCAAATAACAAAACATAACCACCGATATCACTTTATGCTTCGTTTTCATTTTCCCCCACCTTTCATATCCGTTTTTGGAGCGCCATATTACCAGATAGCCAACCTGTCCGCCTCTTCCCTCAATGCATCGCGGAATTTGGGATGAGCGATATTGATCAGCTTCTCCACTCTCTCCCGCACATTGCAGCTGCGCAGATGCGCGACGCCATATTCCGTTACTACATAATCCACATCATTACGGGCAATGGTTACAGCTGCACCGGGGCTCAACGAAGAAACAATAGAGGAAATGGAATCTTTCTTCGCCGTTGAGTACAACGCAACGATTGATTTTCCGCCCAATGAACGCTGCGCTCCGATTGCAGTATCCGCCGCTCCGCCGCTGCCGCTGTATTGCCTGCTGCCAATCGCTTCCGAGCAGCACTGACCGAACAAGTCTACCTGCAGCGTCGTATTAATGGACGTCATTTTATAGTTTTGCGCCACCACATTGGGATCGTTCACCACACAGCCCCGGTGAATTTCGACCGATGGATTGTTGTCAATAAAGTCATAGATTTTCTTGGAACCAAAAGCGAAGGTGGCCACAATTTTGTCCTTCCACAGCGTTTTGCGCTTTCCGGTGATCACCCCGGCTTCCACCAGGTCGACAATCGGATCTGACAGCATTTCCGTGTGAACGCCCAAATCTTTTTTTTCGGTCAAAAACAGCGCCGCCGCATTGGATATTCCGCCAATTCCAAGTTGAATGGTCGCCCCGTCTTCCACTAAGTCTGCAACATACCGGCCAATAATCTTGTCCTTTTCCGTCGGTTCGACAGGCGGCAGTGCAGGGACCGGTTTTGTGTTTTCAACCACATAATCCACATCACGGATATGAATATGCGTGTCGCCATGAGTCCGAGGCAAATTTTCATTGACCTCTAAAATCACCAGATCCGCATTTTCAATCGCCTCTTTTTCATACGTCAGACCCAAAGATAAATTCAAGTATCCATGTTGGTCCATCGGTGCCGCAGTTCCGAAAAATATTTTGGGTTTCTTTACGGTAAGACGCTTCGTCATCGCATTGTGCAAGTGGGTCGGATTATAGGATACCGTACCATAATCATGCGCTTTACGAGGTCCTGCGCCATGATACCAGGTGTTTAAGAGAAAATGGCCCTTCATCTCCGGTTTCATATAAAAGTCATACTCTCCCAGGGTGAGTGTCATTAATACCGATACATTCTGCACCTGGTCCTTCACACAATGCAGTTTGCTTAATAAAGCCGGTGCTTCCGATGCCGCAAGACCAACAACAATTTCGTCGTCGCTATGAACTTTTTTTACTGCTTCTTCAGCAGCAATTAACTTCTGTCTATATAACTCGGCAAAAGACATTGTTTTCATTCCCTTCTTCAGCCTATTTGGTTCCGCCCCATTGGATTACAGTCGCCGAAAATGCATATCCCGTTCCGGCGCCAAGGAAAACGACATGAGTACCATCCGTGATTTTTCCTTCCTTCAATCCCATCTCCAAACCGATAATCTGATCAGCATGACCGCAGTGACCGTATTGCTGCAAATAGGCTCCCTTGTCCTCGGCAACCCCAAGCTCGGCTAAAATAGCTTTATGCCCCTTCGGATTGATGTGTACCGGACAAATGTAGCCAATATCTTCTTGTGTTAGTCCGCTTCGTTCCAATGCACCCCGTACCGCTCCAGTAAATGCCGGCAATGACTTATCGCCGAGACGCTGCTTCATTCCGGCCGGATCCGGCATAATCAACTTCCAGCCGTTGTTCTCCACATCGTCTTTTTCCAACGGGTTCTTGGATCCGCCTTTTGCGCCAATTACATCCATATGCATGGAACTTTCGGTGATCACATGGCTCTCCAAAATGCGATTTTCCGGCCAGTCCCGTTTTAAAATCATGGCTAATCCTCCAGGCGCCATATCAAACATAAACGATTGCTCCGGACAACGGTAATCCACCAAATAACAATTCGTGTTTCCACCAACAACCATAACCGTCTTTAACTCCGGGTTGGCAAACATCAAATCTTTCGCGACCTTCAACGCCAACGGCGTTCCGGCACAACGCAATGCGACATCAAAAGCCCAGGCATTCGAAGCGCCAATATTTTCCTGTACGGCGATTCCGGCTGTCCAACAAACATATTCTTTATAATCTTCACCGGCCCATAACACCAAATCAATCTCTTTCGGATCAACGCCCGTCTTGCTCAGGCATTGGCGGGCCGCTTTGGTTCCCATTTCCACACAGTGATCTTCCGGACCACCGACCGGTTTGCGGTCAAAACCCATTTTTTCACGAATGATGTGGGACGGAATATGAATCTGCGGTGACAATTCTTCCGCAGTAATGAAATTTTCCGGCAAATAAAGTCCCCAGCCTACAATCCCAACCTGAAAATCCTGTTTGTTCATCAATTACCCTCTCCTCATGGCGGCATTCACCGATTTCCCTGAGTTGCGCAACTCACCCTTATATAAAGCAAAAACGAAGCCAAATAACCCCGTTTTTGTAAAATAATTTGAATTTATTTTTTATTCGCATTCTATTGTTTCAATTTGTTACAATGATAAACTGATCATACTGTTTTTACTCCGTTTTCAATTTGAAACTGTTGTAACATTTTGAAAACGGAATGAATGCTTCCATTTGTTATTTACAAGTGATTTCATTCTAAAGAAAATGAATCGGTGCATTTTAGTATCATTTTGTTACCACTTTTTTTCAAATCGGTATTAACTCTTGATAAAACAAGGATAGTTACAAAACGATACTAGTAACGTTTTGTAACTATCCTTGTTTGGGAAATAATTACTCCCAGTTTACCCTATACGATTTTTGCAAATGAATGAGTTAAGTGCTGGGAAATATGGTATAATCAAACCATTCATTCGCGACGATACGTCAACGATGTTGTATCTCCGCCCACTTTCACAACAGAATGGGAGGCGGTACAGCATCGTTTTTGTCAGAACAACCATCAATTATTTCACAGGAGCGCAACAAATGGTAAAAAACTATCTCGGACCCATTTATCTAACACTGGCTGCCAGCATTTGGGGCGGCATGTACGTTGTCAGCAAAATCGTCCTTACGGTCATCCCGCCGCTGGAATTAGTCTGGCTCCGCTATATTGTGGCCTTCGTTGCTCTTGTGATTGCAGGCATCGCCAGCAATCAATCCTGGTCCCTGCGAAAGCAGGACATCCCGCTTGTCATTTCTATCGGCTTAATTGGCTATTTTCTGTCCATTTGGGCGCAATTTGCCGGCACTCAGCTTTCCTCTGCACAAATGGGGTCGGTCATCACCTCGGCAACGCCTGCTTTCATGGTCATCTTCGCCCGTTTTCTTTTAAAAGAACCCATCACGGTCCGAAAAGGATTGTCTGTCTGTCTGGCAACCGTCGGTGTACTCTTTATCGTCGGTGTAGGCGATCTCAATAGCGCCTCCCAACTCGGCGGTATCATCCTGGGAATTGCAGCATTAACCTGGGCCTTGATGTCCGTACTGGTCAAAAAGGTTCCCAGTCACTATTCGCAGCTTGTGATCACCACTTACGCGATCGCCGTGGCAATCGTGGCGATGACGCCATTCACCATTTCACAAAGTACTCTGTTCAATGAAATTACCCTGCTTTCCCAGCCGGTCATCTGGGGCGGCATCCTGTATCTAGGAATTGTATCTACCGCCGGCGCCTTCTTTTTCTGGAACAAAGGCCTGCAGCTCGTTGACGCCTCACAAGCAGGACTATATTTCTTCTTTCAGCCATTGGTCGGCACGCTGCTTGGCTGGTTTTTCCTTGGCGAACAAGTCGGGCTGTCGTTCTGGGCAGGAGCCCTTCTAATCATGGCAGGCGTTTTCCTGGTGATCGAAAAGCGATGAACAAGAAGACCTACTTCCTGTTTCACGAGAGAAGCAAAGTGCCTGTCCCCTTGCTTCTCATTATTTCAACTTGTGAGGTACGGCTTTGCGGCCGGTAAACACTTGCACGTCTTCATAGCCGAACCGTTTGGCATACGCTTCCGCCTGGTCGATATACCGACCGCAGTCCTCCGGTTGATGGGCATCCGATGAAGTGATGATCGGCAATCCATAGCGTCTGGCCGTCTCCATAAAAGCAGGATAAGGAGAAATTTCAGCAACCGGATACCGGTACAAAGTCCCTGTATTAACGTCAATCGTCATTCCGGCCTGCTGCAGCGCAGCGGCAACCCGGTCCAGATACGGCTGAACATCAAAATCGGGAAAATGCTTGAACAAGCGGATATTGAACGGATGCCCGAGGATATTATAATTTCCCGAAGCACATAACCCGCTGATCTCTGCAGCATACCAATCATAGATATCTTCCAGCCGGTAACGATCCCAAACGAATTTTAGATCCGAAAAATCGTAGCCCCAGCCCCGTAAAAAATGGACAGAACCAATGACGTAGTCGAATTGGTGCTGCGCTAAAATTTCCCGTACCCGTTCCTGGTTCCGGAAATTACAGACCTCGATCCCCGTTTTTACCGGATAGCCTTTGGCTTTCAATTCGCCCATAAACTGCATATAATCGTTCAGGCTGTAGCGAAACTTATTTTTCCCCAGCCATTGCCGCTGATACCGGCCAATCTCAGATTCGTCCACAATCAACTCTTCGAAATACAAATCTTTAAATTCAACAAACGTATGGCTGTGTTCGGATATCCCGATCTCATCGACCCCTCGTTCACGGGCATGATGAAAAAAACCCTTCACCCACTCCAAATCATAACTGCCGTATTCAAAATGCATGTGATAATCAATTCTCATCTTGTCATTTCCCCCAGATCCATTGATAGTGTACAGCATAACAGATTGACAGTACCACATCCGACAAAAATCTGCAATAGGTCCTTCAACCACTTCCAAACAAGGAGGCTGTAATGAAAAAATTTCATGCCCACGTTATCGCAAATGAACACGCCGGGTTAACGATCGAAGCCTACCTGAAACAGATCCTCCATTATTCGGGCCGGAAAATTCAAAAGCTTACCCGCCTGAAAGGAATTCGCCTGAACAGCAAGCCTGCTTTTCTGCAAAAAAAAATAAAAACGGCGGACGTCTTGCACGTGCTCATATTGGAAGAAAAGCCGGACGGCATTGTCCCAGAGCCGGGATCCGTCGATATCCTCTATGAAGATGAATACCTGTTGGTGTTAAATAAACCGGCCGGTCTGCTGGTTCATCCCGCCGGGCGGACAACAAGCGGCACGTTAGCCAATTACCTGGCCCACCATCTGCAACAACGCGGCAGTACGAACACCGTTCGCCCATTACACAGATTAGATAGGGATACTTCCGGCTGCATCGTGTTCGTCAAAGACGCCTACAGCCAATTCCTGCTGGAACAGCAGCTAAAAACAGGGATCCTTACACGGACCTATCAAGCCTTGGTACAAGGCATCGTCAATCCGTCATCCGGTACAATTGAGGCGCCGATCGGCCCTCATCCAACCCTGGCCAATCGACGCTCTATCTGCCCCCAAGGTGATCCAGCCGTCACAAACTACCGGACAATCCAAACGTTGGGGGATATCTCTTTGTTGGAATTGTCTTTGGAAACAGGCCGAACGCATCAAATCCGTCTGCATATGACGCATAGCAGCCATCCTCTCATCGGCGACGGTATGTACGGTGTCCGCGTGCCCTGGATGAAACGCCAAGCCCTGCATGCAATCTCGCTTACATTCCACCGTTTGAAAGACGATCGTGAAATTACCGTTCAAGCTCCTCTGCCGGAAGATTTCAGGCAGGCGCTTGCTTATTGTGTGGCAAAAGAAAAAAAATGCACCCAAACTTAACAAAAGAATCCAAATAAGGGTTGCATTTTTTTAGATCTTTGATATAATAACAACATGAGTTATTAATTAATAATAATTATTAGGAGGAGTTGCAAATGAAAAAATTTGTATGTGCAATTTGCGGTTATACTCACGAAGGCGACGCGCCCCCCGAGTTTTGTCCTCAGTGTAAAGCTCCGGCTGCTAAATTTATCGAAAAATCCGATCTCGCTATGAATTGGGCCGATGAACACAGAATCGGCGTAGCCGCCGGTGTCGACGCTGAAATTATAGAAGGTTTGAAAATGAACTACATGGGAGAGTGCACCGAAGTCGGCATGTATCTGGCTATGAGCCGTCAAGCAGACAGGGAAGGTTTCCCGGAAGTTGCCGAAGCCTATAAGCGGATCGCCTTCGAAGAAGCGGAGCATGCCGCTAAATTTGCTGAATTGCTCGGCGAAGTAGTCACTACTTCCACTAAGAAGAATCTCGAACTAAGAGTAGATGCCGAATATGGCGCTTGTGAAGGCAAACTGGCTATCGCCAAGAAAGCCAAAGCACTCGGCTTGGATGCCATTCATGACACCGTTCACGAAATGTGCAAAGACGAAGCGCGCCACGGCGCAGCATTTAAAGGCATGTTGACCAGATATTTCAGCAAATAATCCCCCTACCATCAAAGCCCTGCAGTCAAAACGCTGCAGGGCTTTTTTTCATAATCCACCCAAAATACGCCGCTGCAGAAAAAGGAAAATGGCTAAAGAAACAGAATAAATTAATACCGGGAAAGAAGACTGTATAAAAAGGTTAATCCGCCGCAGCTTGGCCTTTTGCAACAGTCTGAAAATAGCAAAAACAACCTAAGGGGGTTATCCAATGCGTATCGTTGAACAAGCCGCTCACACTGCAGCCCGCACCAGCATTATCAAAGCAGAGTATCCCACTGATTGTATCTTTCAGGTTTTCGTAAAAGGCCGCTTGCAGGATAAATGTACTTATACCATAACCGAAGACGCAGTCGATTTTGGTTTTGACTGTCTAGTCCCCGGCGACTTCGTGCAAATCTTTTATTTTATCCCCTGATCTGTTTTTTATTCGATCAAAAAACTAAGGATCCGCAACTATCATCTGAGAAATAGTTGCGGATCCTTTTTCTGTTTAAAATACCCTATGAAACAATTTCACTTGTTAGAATTTATACGTTACCCCGTAACCAAACCCTTTGGCGATAATATCTTCCTTGTAAGTAGTTCCATAATACTCCGTGCTGAAGTCTTGTACCCGTTTATAACGATAGTTGAAATTCAGTTCCAAGTTTTTGGCAACTTCCTGCGACACGCCGACTTCCCAGTTGAGCATTTTTTCCCCGGCGCCAACAAGACCGTACAAAGTTGTTTTCTCCGCTACCTTATTGTAAGCAATGATACCAGCCTGCAAACAGCTGGTTTTGTTATCTACATAGTCGCCGATGAAACCGGCACGGTGATAACCGGCAAAAACAGACATGTTTTTGTTCATTTTATACAGCACGTTCAATTCCTTGGTATTCATGCCATAATCATATCTTCCCTCCGGCCGGTATTGAGAATATTGAATGGCGAAATCATTGCCAAATCCAGTAGTCACACTCCAGTCAAAAATTCCGCGTTTCCCGTCAAAAGTGTCAGAACTGGTACCAAACATATCTGACGTATACTTGTTCGTCATGCTCGTATTAGGACGCCAAGTGATATCAATCGATGTATTTTCTGCCGAATAATCGGTCAGCGGGCTTGCAAAAGCCATGCTTGTAAAAACAAATAACAATGCCAACGTCAATATTGCTTTTTTCATAAAAAAAACCTCCATTTTTTATAACGATAGACTCTTCTTGTTTTATTTTATTAATGAAGCATCTTCACTCCTTTCCATATTACGTTAAAAATACAATAACATATCTTTGTGTCCATGTGTTTACTTAAAAGTTTATATTTTGAATATTATACATTTCTTATACTATATAATAAATTGCAATTTATTGTCAACGGCTCAAATCCATACTTTTTTATTGTATAAAAAAGATAAGTTCTTTGTATATTATCCGAAAGGATACAAAGAACTTATCTTTTTCAGCAGTTCATAGTCTTCCCACGTATCCGCATCCAGAAAAGACTGCTCTTCTTCCCAGACTATGCGGTTGACCCACTGCGGATTCTTTTCAATCAGTTCGCGTCCACCTTGATCCCCCTGCAATGCTGCCAGTTGAGAACGCCAGGAAGACCCGAACAACACCGGATTGCGGCGGCGGCCCTGAAAATACGGCACAACAATGGACCGGTTGTCCCCTAACTCTGAAAAACGCTCCGTCAAAGCCTTTAGAAGCAGCGGTGACAATAACGGCTGATCCCCCAGCAAAAACAAAATTCCATCCAGTTCATTCGACAAATGACTCAAGGCCAAGCGGACCGACGAGGACTGACCGGTCTGCCGGTCAGGATTAACCACCGTCCGGATCGAATATTGCCCGCATAGTGCAGCCAATTCCGCCTCCGGTTCACCAATCACTGCAATACAATCCTTCCAGGCCAAAGCCAATACCGCTTGGAGCACGTGCGCCAGCAACGGCTGTCCGCCCAACGGCAGCAGCAGCTTCTGCCGTCCCATGCGTCTGGCCGTCCCCGCCGCCAGGATAACGGCCCCGATGCGCTTCTTCATAAATCAATCACCTTAATCGGCCGCATATTCTCTCCGTACCCTTCCGTTAAAATACATTTTGCCACTGCCGCTCGGTGGCTGCCCAGATACGCTGCAATCTTGTCCGCGATCTCCGCTTGCTCTGTGCTTCCTCCAGCCAACAGCAGGATGCGACTGCCGCAACTGTATTGAAAAACTCCCCGCGCATGCAAGGCCAGCTTTGCCAGATCGCGCCAATCGATCAGGTCGCCCTTTTGTTTGCCCAGTATTTCCATTACGATTTCCACACGATGGGCAATCGCCTCTGACAGCGGCAGTCCGATCGCCTCCAGGTTTAAAACACCAATCGTCATTGCCGTGGAAGCCGGCATGACCGGCTCATGCACCGCTGAAGCCTTGAGCAGCAATCCCCGAGCTCCATCGGCTTCAACGGCAATATGAACAGGCAAAAGGCCGGCACGCTGTGCCAGCCTGTCAATCCACCCGGGCGGCAAACCAATGACCTTATCCCCTTCCTGGCCGGTGAACCAAGCCGCAAGTTGTTTTGTTCGCAGGCGAGCATCAACCATTGATGCTCCCTCGTCAAAATCATCACAAAGAACAGGATGCCAATCTTTCACCTGGCTCCTGTACATTTTTGTCGTCGCGGACAACAGGAATGGAAGATGGCGAACCCGGGCGCAGGCCACCAGCGTCGCAAGCACGGAAGTCTTTCCCCCTGCGCCCGTACAAGCAACAACCATTGGCTCTTTCAGACCGATTGCATCCCACAAATCCATCGCCGACACACCTCATCCCCTGTTTCCTACAGGAAATTAATTTTCGGTTGAATTCTTACGTCCCATTTCGTTAAAGAGATAATTCAACACAATCGCAACGATGCTTCCGGCAGTAATGCCGCTGTGCAAGATGACTTGCGCCCATTTGGGGAAATTTTGATAAAATGTCGGCACCGCCAACGGAATGAGCCCGACTCCCAAGCAGACTGCCACGATCATCGCATTGTGCGTGCCTTCAAACTTGACTTTGCTCAACGCCCGGATTCCGCTGGCCGCTACCATACCAAACATGGCGATTCCTGCGCCGCCAAGCACCGGCGTCGGAATGCAGGCGACTACGGCAGCCGCTTTGGGGAACAAACCCAGAGCAACGAGAATCATGCCGGCAGCAACTACGACGTAACGGCTTCTCACCCGTGTCAGACTCACAAGACCCACGTTTTGCGCGAACGCCGAATGCGGGAAAGTGTTCATGATCCCGCCAAGAAACGTAGAAAACGAATCGGCGCGCAGCCCCCGGGTCAAATCTTTTTGCGTGACCGGTTTGCCAATAATTTCACCCACGGCGATAAAATCACCCGTTGTCTCGGTCATAATGACCAGCATTGCCAGCGTCAACGCTACAATCGCCGCTGGGTCAAAGGTCGGCCAGCCAAAATAAAACGGTTGGGAAAAACCAACCCAAGCTGCCTTTCCGACTTTGGCGAAATCAACGATCCCCAGCAGCATTGCGAAAACCGTGCCGAATACCAGTCCCAGCAGCACGGCGATATTGCTGTAGAAGCCCTTTAAGTAACGGTATAACAAGATCACCATCACGAGAACCGTAAATGCCAGGCCGATTGACTGCAAGCTGCCAAAGCCCGGGGTGCCCGGCATGCCGCCGCCCGCCCAGCGAACCGCCACCGGCAGCAGGGAAACACCAATCAGTGTAATGATGGATCCCGTCACCACCGGCGGAAAATAACGGATCAGGCGGCTAAAAAACGGACTAATGAGATACCCGATCAACCCGGCGGCGATCGTCGCTCCAAAGATGGCCAACAACCCTGGAACCTGCCCTCCGGCACTCTGACCAACCAGTACCATCGGCGCAACAGCTGCAAAGGACACCCCTTGAACAATCGGGCTCTTGATACCCATATTGAGAAAACCATACGCTTGAATCATCGTTGCAATTCCGGCAACAAACAAATCGGCATTGATCAAAATAATCAGCTGCTCGGACGATAATTTCAGCGCATTGGCAAGGATCAGAGGCACTGCCACGCAGCCGGCGTACATCGCCATAACATGCTGCAATCCATAAGCAAACAACTGTCCTTTGGGCAGCAGCTGATCCACCGGATGAATTTTTTCCGCTTCCATTCGTTTCCCACTCTCCTGTTTCGTCTTGTCTGGTATTCAGGCTGCTGCAAATCAACTGCGTGTCGAATTCTTCTGCAACCCCATAAATACTTTTTCGGGTGTGATTGGAAGCTGCGTTATCCGGACTCCCACTGCATTATACACTGCTGCGGCAATCGCCGGCGCAGGTGTATTAATCACCACTTCACCCACGGACTTTGCGCCAAACGGACCTGTCGGCTCGAAGCTCTCCTTAAACGCAACCCGAACCGTTCCGATGTCTTTGCGGCAAGGAATTTTATACTGCATAAACGAGTTGCTAAGCAGCTTGCCTTTACTGTCAACTCTCACATCTTCATATAGAGCCATGCCGATCCCCTGCACAATACCGCCTTCGGTTTGGATCCGCGCCAAATGCGGATTGATCACCGTCCCGCAGTCAACCACGGCCACATAATCCAAGAGTTCCACTTTGCCGGTTTCCTTATCGACTTCCACTTCGGCAAAACCGGCGATAAACGGCGGCGGCGAGACCGGACTGCCATACGTGGAGTTGCCGACCAACTGCCGGTGTACCGGCCCCACAACCAACCGTTCCGCCAGTTTTTTTAGGCTGATCATTTTATCCGTTCCGGTCATACGCACCGTGTGACCGTTAAACGCCACTTCTTCCGGCGAAACTTGCAAAAATTTCGCGCCTTCCTCAAGGATTTGCTGTTTCAAATCTTGTGCAGCCCGCACAACGGCCATTCCCGTAACATACGTGGTACTCGACGCGTACGAGCCGGGGTCGAACGGCGAAACATCCGTATCCGCAGCATGCACAATGATCTGGTCCAAAGAAACCTCCAGCACTTCAGCGGCCATTTGCGCCAAAATCGTATCACTGCCCGTTCCCATATCTGTCGATCCGACCAACAGCGTGAAATCGCCGTTATCATTCAGCCGCACTTCTGCAGAAGCCGTATCAATATTTGCAATGCCGGATCCCTGCATCGTGACGGCCATCCCGATACCCCGGACTTTCGTTTCGCTCACAGATCGCCGTGGATATTTAACCGCCCAGCCAATCATCTCTTTCCCTGTTTCGATACAGCGGTTCAACGCAGAGCTTTCCAGAATACCGCCCTTGAAGCCCCGGAACGGCTCGCCTTCTTTGGCGATATTTTTCAGTCTAAGCTCAGCCGGATCAACACCCATCTTTTCCGCCAGCAAATTGACCGCCGACTCCAAGGCAAACGTTCCCTGTGTCGCTCCGTAGCCGCGAAACGCGCCAGCCGGCATTTTATTGGTATACACCACATTGCCCATAAAACGGACTGCTTTCGTTTGGTTGTACAACGGCAGCGTTTTCTCGCCGGCAACCATAAAAACTGTCGATGCGTGTTCGCCATATGCGCCCGTATCCGACAAGCCATGAATGTCTACCACGCGAATGTACCCGTCCTTATCGGCGCCCAAGGTCACTTTCAGACGCATGGCGTGACGGCTGGTCGTACAAGTAAACGTTTCTTCCCGGTCATAGACAAGAATAGCCGGCTTGCCGGTCTTCAATGTGACTGCAGCAGTGAAGATTTCTACGCAAGAGGATTGCTTGCCGCCAAATCCGCCGCCAATCCGCGGCTTAATCACCCGGATTTTTCCTGCCGGCATCTTCAACGCCCTGGCCAGCATCCGTTTCGCATGAAACGGAACCTGCGTAGAGCTGACAACCACCAGCCGCCCCATGTGATCGAGATAATTGAACGCCCGGTAGGTTTCCATCATGCACTGGGCATTCGCCTGCGTATAAAACGTCTCTTCGACCACAAAATCACATTGGCTCAGTTCCTCCTCCACATTCCCGCTTTCCACGCGTTGGGAAGAGACAATGTTTTGGTCTTTTTTCATCCCGATATCAAAATTGCAGTGAAGGTCTTCCTCTGGATGAACGACTGACGGATGTCCGATCGCCGTTTCAAAATCCACAACCGGCTCGAAGATTTCATACTCAACCTGGATCAAATCGATCGCCGCAAGCGCTGTTCTTTCATCCACCGCAGCAACAATCGCCACTTCGTCCCCCACATAGCGGACCATATCGTCCAGAATCAGCCGGTCATACGGCGATGGTTCCGGGTACGACTGTCCGGCCAAAGTAAAGCGCTGCTTCGGAACATCTTGATATGTAAGAACACATTCCACGCCTTTCAGCGCTGCCGCTTTGGCGACGTCAATAAAAGTGATCCTGGCAAACGCATGCGGACTGCGGAGAATTTTCACCACCAGCGCATTCGCCACAACCAGATCTTCCGTATACGCCGGTTTGCCGGTAGCGATCGCCATCCCGTCGATTTTGGGAACTCCTTTACCCACCAGTTTTCTCATCGCTGCGTCACCCCCAAATACGTCTTGACGGCCCGCATCTGTCCCATATACCCTGTGCACCGGCACAAATTGCCGGTCAAATAATGAACGATCTCTTCCTCCGTTGGCGCGGCCAATTCGTGTTTCAGCGCCAGCACCGTCATAATAAACCCGGGACTGCAAAAACCGCATTGTTCCGCTCCCTCAGCAACCAAAATGCGGGCAAACTCAGCTGCTTCCTCCGCCACACCCTCAATCGTCGTCACTGACTTTCCCTGCATCCGGAAGGAAAGCGCCGTACAGGACAAGGTCGGTTTGCCATCGATCCATACCGTACACAAGCCGCAGCAGCTCGTATTGCAGCCTTTGCGGATGCTAAGAAATCCATGCTTGCGCAGCGTATCGGCCAGAAATTCATCCGGTGAAACGTCCCATACGGTTGGTTGATCATTCAGTGTGAATTCTATTTGCATGCTGCCACCTCCGTGACGGCCCGCTTGACCAGTACCTTGCACAATTCCCGCCGGTATTCGGCAGATCCGCGCATGTTGGCGCCAAAGGTCATTTCCCCGGCCGCAAGCGCAGCGATTTCATCCATCCGCTGACTGTTCAAATCCATCCTGCCCAATTCCTGCGACGCCTGTACGGCAATCGCCGCTTTCAGCGGTCTGGCGCCGACCACAATCCTACCCTGACCGGCCAATAGAGAAACCGCCGTCGTCAAAATTGGAAAATCGCTCGCCGAATTGCGGAAACTCTGATACGCCGCCCTCCGGCCATCCTTCCGGATCCACAAACGGGTCAATACGTCCTTTTCATACGGACGGTTCAAAAAGGCTTCCAACGCCATTCGGCCGCCGTGCGCCAGTTCTACTTCCGTGTCCAGCGCCTGCAGCGCAGTGATCAAATCAGAAAACCCGTATTTGGAAAACACGGTAGCGCCCACGGTCACAGCATGACGGAACTGCACGCCGATAATCGGTTTGACAGCCTCCGCCAGCAATCCGTCGAAGAATGTATTTAGCACTGAATCCGTTTCCAACATCCGGAACGTGGTCATCGCGCCAATTTCAAACGAGTCGGCATGCTCTGTAATTCCTTCCAAGTTGAGGTGAGACAAATCGATCGCTGTGCCGATCGCCCGCGAACCCATGCGCAAAAAAGCGCACCCGCCCAAAACCGCAGCATCTTTTTTTTCTGTGAGAATACGGTATGCTTCTTCCACCGTATCCGGTTGTACCAATTGACCGACTGTAAACACGCCCCCACCTCCCATTCATTTTTCGCAAACCATTGAATTGTGTCTGTTACTTGGCGCTGGGAATAAACTGTTTTAGCCAGCCGCCAAACGCCCGCGGGTTGCGGGTCTGAATCAGAACCACTCCCGGTCCCCGAAAACGGCAAACCAGCGCTTCGCCGGACGTAAAACTGGATATCCAGCCGGAAGAAGCCTTTTCAATGCTGTATTGCATATAATCCGGCCACGCCACCAAATGGTTGTTGTCAATAATGCGTTCTTCCCCGGCTTCCAGATTTACGGCATGAATTGCACCGTAAGAATTAAGAAAAACAGTTCCCTTGCCGCTTACTTTCAGTATAAAAAAGCCCTCACCGGAAAACAAGCCCTGCATCAAGTTTTGTGTTTTGGTTGCGATTTCCAAACCCATCGTTCCGGCCAAAAAACCGTCCTTTTGCACAACCAGACTGTAAGATCCATCCAGTTCCACATCCGTAATATCACCGGGGATCCCCGGCGCCAGCAATACTTCACCCGGCCCGCGTCTGGCTACCAAAGTTTGAAAAAACAGTTTTTCGCTGCTTAACATACGGCCAATGCCGCCCAGAAGGCCGCCTTCCATTTTCCCCTCCACATCGACCGTGGTCGACATGGAAACCATTGCATCCGACTCTGCTTTCAGTCCTTCGCCCGACGCAAGCTGCACTTGAATGATCGGGAACGCGCCCGGATATAAGATCTCGTATTTCATCGCATCACCTGCTTTTATAAATTTCGTTTACCCTGTCCAAAATTTCGCCAGCCGCAAAAATTCCCGGTTTTCGAGTGAACTTTAGAGCCCCCGGCTGCAATTCGCTCCGCCGATCCCAAATTTCGCCATGACAAGGCGCAATCGCATAATCGGCCCTATCCAGCACACAAAGGTCCAGCAGGGAATCGCCGGCTGCCGCAAGAAAAGACGCCTGCAGCCGCTCTTTGATGTGCTGCACGGCATCTGCCTTATTTACCACCGACGGGACCAAATACAGCTTGCGTCCCTGCAGGGAAACCGTCCAGTTCCCCGCCGCGGCCCAAGTTCTGAACTCCGCCAGGTCAGCATACGGCAAACAGGCCCGGTCAACAATAAAGTAATAAAACAATTCATCCGCCTGCCGTTCGCTCAGCAGCCAGGAGGAATGCCGGATCTTGGCAAATTCGGCCAGCAACGCTTCATCACACAGACAATGCCGTTCTTTTTTCTTTCTGATCTGCGCCGCCCAACCTTCATCAGGCCGGCCATCGATCAGGATATTACCGCCGTTGCTGACTATCGCAAATTGCGGTATCACAACCTTTTGAAACAGAGAAATACGCCGATACTGTTCGACCGTGCGGGTCGTCACAGGTGCAAAAGCCATTTTTTCCGCCATTTGCCGCAATTTCTCCAACGCTTCGTCGGCAATATAGGAAATTTCTTCCCCGTTATGAACTTCCACCAGCGAATGAGGCGGCGGGTCCATCCCCGGTCCCAGCCAAAACGCCCGGCGGGAATAAATCAGAGTTCGATCCAAATCACTGACAAAAAGCACATTAATTTCCCCCCAATGGTTTAATCAAGCCGCAGCAAGCATAGGACATGCCCGGATATTCCTCAACCGGTACATTCCGGTCGCCGGCCAACAGAAAAATATGGCGCAAATCCGGGTTCTGCACAGAATCAACAAGAATTTTCCAGGGCACGCGCCTGAGTAGAACACGCGTTGTTTCTCCAACACCCGGCTTAACCAAATTGATATCGTCAATACCAAATCGCTGCTGAATTTCCCGGATTGTTTTCAGTCCGGTCCATTCCGGTCTCTCCGTCATTGTCATTTTGGACAAGGCAAGAGCGGATGCCTGAGACGCTATTGCCGGGAAATATGCAGCAACCGTATCAATAAACAATTGGGAAACATCCTGATCCTGCCATTGACTATAAAATTTAGCGCCGTGAAAATCATGCGGTCCTATGAGATCGGTCCGATGCACAGTACGGCTCAACAAGCCCGATACCGTCGAATTCAGACAGGCGCTGGGAATTAAATAATCCTCACGGGTTCCATACAAAGAGGTACAACACCCCGGATCTGCCAAAACCGCCAGGTCGGGCTGCAACGGTTGCCCGTATTCAGCGGAAAATTTCTCGCACGCTTCTATGAGTTGACGAGTAATTGCCCCTTTGCCAGTCCAGCCGTCAATAAATTGCAGCGCTGCCCCCGGATGCTGCCGTAATATATACCGCAAAGCATTTTCATCAATGCCTTTTCCCCGGATGATCGAAATGCTGTAGTGCGGCAAGTCCAAGCCATAGATGGCCTTTACATAGCGTTTGATTAAAATTCCGACCGGAGTCCCTGCCCGCGCCAGTGAAACCAACACCACGGACCGGCCCTTGCCGCGCCAAATCTGTTCGGCAACGATCCCCGCCGCCAAAGCGACTTTCTGCGCAGTTTGTGCAAGCGTTTCATGGAACAGGTTCATGTAGTCAGCCGTTGGCTGATACTCCTGCGGCAGCATTTCCGAATAATGCCGTCCGCCCTGGATTGCTTCCTCCCGGTCTTCCAACGCGGTTTCTGCGACCAATCCGCCGATATCTTTCAAAAGAAACGTAACGTCTTTTGAAGAATAACTCCCCATCGGCTGGGGCTGCGGAAGCTGCTTTCCTGCTTTATTCGATACTCCAACCACGATACAGACCCGTTCCACAGCCGCAGCACCCAGACAACGCAGCAAGGGCTGAAGTTTATCGGCCGTGACTTCCCGTTCCAAGAACAGAAACACTTCATCGTATACTCCTGGAGGGATATTATAGACAAAATTAGGGATCGCCTCATCCTCAACACAAGGGAAACTGTAAGCATGCTGTACGGCATACCCTACCCGTTTTGCCGGATGAACCGGGCTCCGGGTCGTCGACTGAACAACCACGCCTGCGCCCATATGGCTTGCAATGCAAAACGGAATATACATGAATTCGCCATGCCCCAAACATAATGTTCGTGCTCCCTGGCGTTTTTCCCGCAAAACCCGTCCCACTCTTTCCGCCTGCTGCTGAAAAAGATTTTGTTCCCGGACCGTCATTCCAAAACGGCCGGTTGCCGCCAGATACGGCGTATCATTGATCTCGGCGCCGCTGTTTTGCGAAGAGCAGGCAATCACCGGTCCCACAAATTCATCCAGAAAAACTGCGCTGGTCTGCGGCAAGCGACTTGCACACACTGCCGCCGCCGGAGACGATGCAGCCGCTTCCACGGGCCGTCCGTCCACTTCAATCCGTCCGCTCAGCAAAGCATGGACCTCCAGTTGAATGCCAAGCTCTTGTGCCGCCTCCGTAAACCGCTGCCGGTCGAGCTCCGAGCGCCAGTCCAAAAGTGCCAGTATCGTATAGCGCTGCCGCGGATAGCGGCTTTGGATCGCTCGAATAAAATTGAGTGCCGATTTTCCAGTCGTGATTTCATCATCGACCAGCACAACGTCACTGTCTGTATCAAAAAATTCCGGATCCCGCGAATAGCAGCGATGTTCGGGCGCGTGACAATGCTCTTCCTGAAAATATAGTGCATCGGTGAGGCCGGGAAGTTCTTCCCGGGTGGTGTGGATGTAACGCGCCGGCCCGTCAAAGCAGGCAAAAACACCGTGACCAAGGGCGGTCGCCGTTTCCGCAAACCCAATAAACAGCGTCGGCCGGGAAAGGCGGATACGCTGTGCGCAAATTTCCTCCCACGCTGCCTGCCGAACGGCAGGATCGGTAAAGGCCCGGCTAAAATCGCACTGTTTAAGGATCGTGCTATCCCCAAGCACCGCTTCGGCATAACAGCCGGCTAAGGCGCCGCTGCCGAGCAAGGGCGTCAGGGGATGAACCGGGATATGTTTGCCTAACACTTTACTGACAAACAAAAAACCGCGTTTTTTATTTTGCCGTGCGGCCATGGAAAATAACGCCTCCGGCGGAATGGCCAACGGGTTGCGGTCAATCCGGATTTCAATCGACAAGTCCCCCAGAATATGTTTAGAAAGTGTCTGCGTCAAGGAGGCAGGTAAAGTTTCGATGCTCATTAAACACTCCATAAATCCTAGATTTGATCAAAATATTTTTGGCCCAACGGGTATGAGGCTTGATTTCATTCATTTTATTGGCATAACTGCTGGCCATGACTCCCCGTTCATCACTATTGCCCTGCAAAATATTCAAGGCATCGCTGTATTCTTCGTGAGTCACTACGCAGAGAGATTGAACGGGTTTAATGTGAGTGGGATGGATAATCGTTTTCCCCACTAATCCATTGGCTTTGTCCAGCAGCACTTCATGGATCAGCCCGTCAATATAACGGCAAACCATATTGCTGCGCAGCCGTCCTCCGGCCTGCCCCAGGCTGTCGGTAAAGGGGGTCTGCCGCAGCTGCGGCTTCAAAACCCGTTCGCTGGAATAGAATTCCCAAACCGGTCCGGAAACCACATACGGATCTTCCGGCCGGCAAAAAATATTGACAATATCGGCGATGCAATCCCGAATAGGCGCAATGTCATAAATCGTCAGATCCGGGTTGCGGCGCAACCCGAACAAACCCGAAAAATCGGTCGCCCCGATCCGGATATTTAAAATCAACCGGCGGTAATCGCCAAGCAGGCTTTTGACGGTCGTCAAGTTCTGCCAGCGGTTTTCCCGGTAAATCATTTCCCGTGATTCAAGGATCGGCATGCCATACAGCGGCTGCCCTAATTTCTTATTCAGATCAGATAATGTTTCCAAGTAAGCCTGAGCATTCGACGGCTGAAACTTGGGAAAAATAAAACCGGTCAAAAACGGCAGCGCATTGTCCAGAGCCTCACAGACCCGCTGCATCTGCGACGCTTCGCGGATCCGGATAAAAATCAGCGGCACAGCTTCTGCCGCCAATTCCTGCCGTTCAACCGCTTGTGCCAATTCCTGCAATTGGCAGACCAGCAGCTTTTCCGCCTTAGCGACTTCACTATCGCCAATAGCATCCTCCAGGCACAAAACCATCGTCATCAGTCCATTAAGCTTTCCGTCGATGATATCTTTTGCAACAGTAAGGCGGGTTCCCGGCATATAGAGCGCCGCGCCCAGCGCATATTCCATCGTTTCCCGGTCATTCACGCAAATTGGTTTCGGCGACAGGAAAAAAATCGCCTGTTCTTCTTTGGACGAAAGATAACTGAAATAACGCATCATGCTTTACCTGCCTGCGAATGATGGATGACAAACGTGCTCAGGAATATTAGCACCATCACGCCAAAGAACGGAAGATTGCCAATATGAATGTTAAACGCGGACAACATCATTTTACCACCGATCAGCGCGATCAAAATATACGCCGTCGTTTCCAGTTCCGGATAACGATCGATCAAAATCAGAAAAATCTGCGCGACGCCCCGCATCATCGCGATCCCCAAAATACCGCCCATGTACAGGACCCAAACCTGGTCGCTTACTCCGAAGGCGGCCAAGACGCTGTCCATGCTGAACGCAATATCCATTATTTCGACGGCCAGCACCGTTCGCCAGAAACCCATGGAAGCCGTTTTCTCTTCCATGTTGACACCCTCTTTTTCTTTTCCTCTCCCACTGAAGAAAAAGAATTGCGCCGCCATCCACAGCAGATAAAGAGCGCCAATAGCTTTTACCCACCAGATCTTGATGAGATACGTCCCTATCCCAATCGCCACAAACCGGAATAAATAGGCGCCCAGAATACCGTAAAACAGCGCTTTCTTCTGCTGTTTAGGCGGCAAATGCTTGACCATGATGGCCAATACCAGCGCGTTATCCGCCGACAGCAAACCCTCCAGAACAATCAAACTGCCGATAATGGCCCAGTTCACCGGATTGGACACCACGCTCCAAAACACATCAAAACTGAAAAATTGAGAATAGTTCCCCAGTATCCCTGTAATCAATTCACCCACGAAATGGTCCCTCCAAATTTTAGCACGAAGAGACTTGACATATGCCAAGTCTCACCAGTGCCAACCAAATAGTTATTTTAATCTTTTGATCCGGCGACCCAGTTAAAGCCAAAACCGAACGCTTTGTCCAATTCCTTATGGCCCGGATAATATTGTTCCTGTTTGGTAATGACCAATTGGCCATTTTTGTTCTCAATCGTTACCAAACCGCACATGATTTTCTTATTGTCCGGATTATCCAGCTGAATCACCAGCTCCGGACTGCCCTGCTGTTTGATCGTGACAACGCCATTGGCAGCCGCCCAATTCGGCGCTCCCTCATAAATAAACGCAAACACCACGACATAATCCAACAGTTCCGGCTTCATGAGGCGCAGATTTTCTCCGTCCGAGCTCTGACCGCTGCGATCGTCCTTGTCAAGAACAATATACGGTGCGGAATGCGCCGATCCAAAGCAGTTGCCCAGGGCTTGAATGACGTTCTTGCTGCCGTTCTTGAGACGATACATGCAGCCTAAGTCCAGATCAATTTTTTCTTTGGACAACATCCCCAAAAAGCCTTTTTTCTCAATGACGGTTTTCCAATTTAAGTTAACCAGAATTTCGCCGGTCTTCTTGGAAAGGTCAATCGTATGCGAGTCGCCGGATTTTTTTAAATTAATCACTGCCGGCGGCGCAGACTTTTTGGTCATATCCACCTTATCAAAAAAACCCATGTTCCCAAGTCCCTCGTTTCCTGTTTCAATTAACCTTCAAAATATTTGGCGACAAAGCCCTGCAGACCCGAATTAAAGCCAGCGCCGACAGCCTGGAAGCGCCACTCGCCGTCCTTGCGGTACAGGCGGCCAAACTCAATTGCGGTTTCTGCCGAAAAATCTTCGTCCAATTCATATTTCGCAACTTCTTTATTGGTCTCCTGGTCATACAAGCGGATAAATGCATTGCGAACCTGGCCAAAGTTTTGTTTTCTGGCTTCCGCTTCATGGATGGTAACAACAAACACGATATCCTGCACTGCTGCATCGACTTTGTTTAACTCTACCAGCAAGGTCTCGTCGTCGCCATCGCCGGCGCCGGTCAGATTGTCACCGGTATGCTTGAGTCCGCCATCCGGAGAATTCAAATTGTTGTAGAAAACGAAATGCTTCTCACTAGGAATCTTGCCATTTGCGCCGAGCAAAAATGCCGATGCATCCAAATCAAAATCTTTGCCTGTATCGGTCGTGTTCGTATCCCAACCCAAACCAACTCCTACCTTTTTCAGGCTAGGAGCTTCCTTCGATAAATTGATCCGTTGTCCTTTTCCTAAATTAATTCCCATGCTGAACCCCTCCAAGTGATTAGTAGTTTGAACTTTATTTTATGCTACGGTCAAGCCGTAGTTCGTGCACAATGCATCCAACCCGCCCTGGAACCCGCTGCCGATGGCATTGAACTTCCACTCAGCGCCATGGCGATACAGTTCCGCAACAACAATTGCCGTTTCCACTGAAAAATCTTCGCCTAAATCATAGCGGATCAATTCAGCATTGCCTTCCTCATTGAAAATCCGCACATAGGCGTTGGATACCTGACCGAAGTTTTGTTTCCGCGCTGCCGCATCATGAATGGTAATCGTAAACGCAACTTTGTCGACAGCAGCAGGAATAGCCGACAAATCGATTTTAATCTGCTCATCATCACCGTCGCCAACCCCTGTGCGGTTATCGCCGGTATGAACGACAGATCCCTGTGCGCCGGTAGCATTATTGTAGAATACGAAATCCTTTTCATCCTGGACTTTGCCGGTCGCGCCAAGAATAAACGCCGAGGCGTCGAGATCAAAAGCCTGACCGCCGTCATATTTGTTTGTATCCCAGCCCAAACCAACCACAATTTTTTTCAAACCGGGGTTTGTTTTCGTTAAATCCACTTTTTGTCCTTTGCTTAAGCTAATTGCCATGAGAAAATCCCTCCCATTATTTTTGTATCATCGTAGTATTTGTTATCACAAAAATTAACGATATTTTGCAATCAATTCGCTTAAAGAAGCATCATGGGTTCCTTCGCCAAGAGCGGCAAATTTCCAATCTCCCTGGCGGCGATACACTTCCCCCACCAGCAACGCTGTTTTGCCTGCATAATTATCCGTCAGGTTATAGCGCGCCAGTTCTTGCCCGTTTTTGTCCGCAACCCGGATGAATGCGTTTTGGATCATGCCGAAATCCTGTTTGCGTTTTTGCGAGTCGTAAATATTCACCACGAAAACAAGTCTTTGAACATCTGCAGGGACTTTATTCAACTGAACAATAACCTGTTCATCATCTCCGTCGCCGGCGCCGGTCAGGTTATCCCCCAGATGCTGGACGCTGCCGCACGGACTTTTTAAATTACCGAAGTAAACAATATTTTCTTTCTTTGAAATCTTGCCATTGTCATTGAGTAAAAGCACTGAAGCGTCGCAATCAATCTCTACCTTGGAGCCGCCACCCAGCAACTTGCCGAAAAAGCCGCCGCCACCGCCGCCTCCTGCTGACGCAACGGGATCCCAGCCCAATCCGACCAATAGTTCATTCAGTCCGGCATTTCCTTTGGTTAAGTCAATTTTCTGGCCTTTCGTTAAATTAATACCCAATTCGCAATCGCCCTCCGTTACTAAGTTAATACCTCGAAATCAGTTATCCTACCAATGGTTACAATAGAATAAAATTCGACAAAATCATCCTTTTTCCTTCTGTTAACCGAATTTTAACATTGCTTTGCAAAATTTCCAAGCAAGACTGCCGGGCAAACATCCTGACAACAATAGCAGGAAAATCGAATCCTATGAGGAAAAACTAACATACGGCATTCATCACAACAGGAGGAGATCTTCGATATGCGCCCAAGTAAGCCTTCCCTCGCCCTTACACTGTTATTTCTATGGATTTGGTTTTTTCTGTGCAGCGGCGGATCCGCATCAGCCGCTGACGACAGCAGCCGGCTTTACATGATCAAGAGCAGCAACGGCTTATACGGTTTTATCAATAATCAGGGAATCAAGATCATCCCGCCCCGCTTCACCTATGCCAGAAATTTTAGTGATGGCCTGGCTGCGGTTCAAACTGCCGCGTCGACCAAATGGGGATACATTGACCAGCGAGGCAAGTTTGTTATCGCACCCCAGTTCAGACAGGCGTTTGACTTCAGCGAAGGGTTGGCGGCGGTTGCGTTTGAACCGCACGGCAATATCGGTTACATTGACAAAACCGGAAAAACGGTCATCCTGCCTGTGTACCAGGCAGGCTCCCCGTTCCACAACGGAATAGCCCGCGTGCAGACGAGCACCACTGTTTTCATTGACAAAACCGGCGCTGTCCTCCTGGAAACTCCCTACAAGGAAGCTTGGGAAGTCGAAGGCGGCTTAATCGCTTTTCTGGCAGACAACAAAATGGGCTTCATGGATTGGCAGGGCCATGTAATCATTGAACCGAATTTTTACCGGGTGATGTACGGACGGCAGGATTTATTCAAGGAAAAGATCACGCCCATCAGCAGCGGCCCTTTCAACCAGAATAAATGGGGTTTTATTGATAAGACAGGCAAAACCGTTGTCAATTTCGATTACGACTGGGCGGAGCAATATCAGGAAGGCATGGCGCTGGTCTGCAAAAATAAAATGTACGGTTTTCTCGACAGCAGCGGCCGGCAAGTCATCCCCCTGCAATTTGAAGATGCCTGGAAGTTCAGTGAAGGACTGGCCGCAGTAAAAAAGAACGGGCTCTGGGGCTTTATCGATAAACAGGGCCGCTGGGTCATTCCACCGCAATACCAAGGCCTTCTCTTCGGCTCGCCGATCGAATTCCATGAAGGACTGGCCGCAGTCCGGACGGTAAACGGAACCGGGTACATCAATGCTGCCGGGGAAATGGTCATCGCGCCGATTTACCGGACCGCCGATGATTTTCAAAACGGCATTGCAGAAGTCCATCTATTCTACGGAATTAAAGGCTATATTAATCAGACCGGGCAATACATCTGGCTGTCCAACCGGTAAAAAAAGGTCGGGTAATAACCACCGCTTCACCGCTATCGCTTGACTTCCGCTTGTGGTTATTATCCGACCTTATCGTTGGTATTTTTATTCGTTTAAGGCGACGTCAATTGTTTGGCGATTTTCGTCAATTCTTGCTCTGACCGGTGTCCCTCGATTGTAACTTCCTGGCTGTGCAGGATCAGCGTGACCGAATTGACCGCAGCGGTTTTCTCTTCCCCCAGCTCCGGTTTGATGCTCGACGCTGTCTGAGCGGCCACTTCCTCCAACCATACTCTTCGCTGCGTAATGATTACTTCCTGAGGCGTACCTTTCCAGAAGACCTGGCGCACAGCGCCGGTTTTTTTATCGCTGCTGATTTCATCCGGCGTCTGCCCGGGCAGAGATAATATCGGCAGCGGCCAGCGATCCGCCGGATCGTCTATCGTAAAAGCAGCAGCCTTGTTGATGGATCCGCTTTTATTGCTCACAGAAGCTTGTTCTGTCATGATTGGAGGCTGCTCTGCCTTCACCGGCGCTTGTTCTTTCAAAACAGGCGCTTTTTTTGCTGTTTCCGGCGGCGAACCGGCCATTACTTTGGCTGAAGAGCTCTCCATATTCGGTGAAGAGTTTATAGACGCAGGAGCAGCAGGTACAGGAGAATTTTCTTGAACAGTGCTGCTCGTTTTTTCCGGCGTAATCGTGGTAACCTTCGTCTCTTGCTTCAGAACTGTAGGTTGCTTATCTTCACTCACAGCAGATTGAACAGTTGACGCCATTTCCCGGCGTTCTACTACAGCCGCCGGAGCAGAAACCGACTGTACCTCACTGCTGTTCCACGAAGGAGCCAAATTGAAACCAACCACCAGCAGAATCGAAGCCGCCGCTCCCAGAACACCGGGATGCAGCCAGGACCAAAACCGTTTCGTCGGCTTGGCAGGCTGATCGGCAAGAATTTTATCTACCGTTTGATCCAACAGGAACTGCGGCGGCCGGACAACCGGCCCCGTTTTTTTTATCAGCGCGGCTACCGCTAACAGTTCGGCTGTTTCCGGATCATCGCTTTCGGGCTGCTGTCCGGCATTCAGCTCATCGATCAACTGCGATAAGATCTCCGCTTCTTGGGACCCTTTTATGGACTCGGTCATTCGGTTCACCTCCCTGCACAATTTTCCATCATTCCTGTATCTATCAGCAGCGTACGCAAATTCTTCAGCGCCCGCTGCTGCAGCATTTTAACCGCCGCTTCTGATTTTCCCATGGCCAGCGCCGTATCCCTGACCGGCAGACCGGCAATAATCCGTAATTCTACTGTTTGCCGTTGCTCAGCCGGCAGTTTCTGCAGCACACGGGCAATGGTTTCCCGCATTTCATTACTAACAAGCTGAACATCCGGTTCTTCCTCATCTGCTACAAGCTGCGGATGCTCCGCAATGTCGGTCAGGGCCGGACTGCGGCTTTTTTTGCGCCAAAAATCAGTGATGAGATTGACGGCAATCCGTTTCAAATACGTAGTAAATGCCGCCCCCGTAAACTGATAATTCGACAGAGAGCGAAAGGCGCGGATAAAGGTCTCCTGCGTTACTTCCTCCGCATCCTGCTGATTACCAGTCTTATATAAGGCAAAATGATACACCGGCTGCCAATATTGCGCCACAAGCTCATTCAGCGCGGCCCGATCACCCGTCTTTGCCTGAACGATTAATTCATTTTCATCCACCGGCATTCCATCACCAACTTTACCCATCTTTTCATTCAATATAACTCTTCCATTGTAGAATGAAAGACAAGATCACGTCAATGAATTCATAGAGATCAATCTATAAAACGTACAAATTATAAAAAAGTAACGCATGTACGAAAAAATGTTTTTCCATTTCACCCGTTACTTTTTTATTTCATGCACCGTTTAGGACAGTGAAAACAAAAATCCGTTAAAAGGGGATGACTTGCAACATGAAAAAACTATTGCTTACCGTATTATTGTTACTGATGGTGACCACTGCCTGGACCGCTCCGGGAAATCTCGAAGACCGGATCAAGACCACGCAGTTGTCGCAAAACATCCAAGCGTCCGGTATGCCGCTTGATGACCTGCTTACCGTTCTGAGTCAGCAAAGCGGGATCCAGATGATCGCAGTTCCAGAAGCCGCCGGAATGACTGTTGATTTGGATTTGGCAGCTCAACAAACCATAGAGCAAATTATCGAATTGCTGCAGCAAAAATATCAGCTGACCTTCCAAAAAAACGACAGCAAAAATACGATATTGGTTTTAAAAACACCCGATCAAGAACAATACTGGATGACAGGCGCTCACGGCCCCATGCCCAAAGGCGGCATGTTGATGGCGAGGATGGAATACGCCTCCGCACCGGCAGGCTATGCAAATCAAATGGCCTACTACACTCCGGCTTATTCGCATAATACGGAAGAATATACCCGCATTACCGACGTCAGCTTCCAGGACACCGTAACGAATGCCCTGTCCACCTTCTCCATTGACGTAGATACCGCTTCCTACAGCAATATCCGCCGCTTCATCAACTCCGGCAAACTGCCTCCGGCCGATTCCGTCCGGACAGAAGAACTGCTCAACTACTTTACCTATGATTACCCGCAACCTGCTGGAGAGCATCCGTTTTCTCTGACAACCGAAGTCGGAACATGCCCCTGGAATGCCAAGCATCAACTGGTCCTGATCGGCCTGCAAGGCAAAGCGCTGCAAGCAAATGAGATCCCTCCCAGCAATCTGGTCTTCCTGATCGATGTTTCCGGCTCCATGAGCGCACAGAACAAATTGCCGCTCCTGAAAACCGCTTTTACCATGCTGGTAAACCAATTACGGCCGCAAGACCAAGTGTCGATCGTCGTCTATGCGGGTAGTGCAGGAGTGGTACTGGAACCAACCTCCGGCAGCGAAAAAGATAAAATCCGTAAAGCCATCGATAGCCTGCAAGCCGGAGGATCCACAGCCGGCGGCGAAGGAATCAAACTGGCCTATAAAATCGCCAAAGAAAATCTCATAAGTGGAGGAAACAACCGGGTCATCCTGGCTACCGACGGAGATTTCAATGTCGGCGTCAGCAGCGAAGGCGAATTGAGCCGTCTGATTGAAGAACGGCGTGACGACGGAATTTCCCTCAGCGTCCTCGGCTTCGGGATGGGAAATATCAAGGATAATAAGATGGAAACCCTAGCCGACAAAGGCAATGGAAATTACGCCTACATCGACAATGCAACCGAAGCGAAAAAAGTCTTGGTTAGCCAAATGGCCGGTACCTTATACACCATAGCGAAAGATGTCAAAATGCAAGTTGAATTCAACCCGGCGAAAGTCAAACAATACCGTCTGATCGGCTATGAAAACCGCACACTTGCCACCAGCGACTTCAACAATGACAAAAAAGATGCCGGCGATATGGGCGCCGGACACTCCGTCACTGCACTGTACGAAATCATTCCGGCTGACGCAGAAGAAAGCGGTGTTTCGGTCAATCCGCTGATTTATCAAAAACCTATCGTCATTCCCAGCGAAGAACTCTTGCAGGTCAAAGTCCGTTACAAAAAACCACACGAAGATGCGAGTACCCTCTTCACAACTCCGGTCAATGTCTTTAACTCCCTGCCATCTGATAACTTCCGTTTTGCCGCTGCCGTTGCTGAATACGCCATGCTGCTCCGCAACTCCGAATTCAAAGCCCAGTCTTCCTACCAGCAAGTCCTGGATCTGTCCAAAAGCGCAAAAGGACCCGATACACAAGGGTACCGGGCCGAGTTTATACGGTTGGTTGAGGTGAGTGAGGTGTTGGGGGAATAAAAAGAAACTCCTGAAATTAAGTATGAAATATGCTCAATAAAAAACCGTGCTAAAACCTGCGTTCCAACACGGCCGCTATTGAGCATATTTCATTTTCATTTTGCAATGATCAACTATTACACGGTAGTATAACAATAATTATTCAACTAGTCTCATGTAGCTCAACCCCAAGTTAGCAGGATTACCACCAGGGCCGGCGTCTGAAGTATTGAACTCAAGAAACTTCCCTTTCACAGTTTTACCGGAATAACCGGTAACTTGAAAAGCAGCAAACCCCCAGGTCAGATACTCTGATTTTCCGGTTGAAGCATCAAAAGACATCTTGGTGATTACAGGAACAATCACTGTATCACCGACACGGTAATTAATGGCCGGGCTAACCTGGCCAACCTTCAGACCGGTATTTGACCAAACATAAGAGTTTACCTGAATTGTGCCGCCATAACCATACATAATGTAATTCATAAAATCCCCACCAGCCGATGAATAAATCGGCCCAGGCACAATATTTATTGGGTTAACGGGAAAATCGAGCAGCAGATAGTTCCCTTTTGTTCCCTCCCCGGCTTCAAGGGTTATTGGGTATTCAACACCCTTTGTCAACGGAAATGGCTGATCCGGGTCTGCCACATAGCCCAACGGAACAACACTTCTGGCGGAACCAGCCACACCTCGGTTCACTCTGGCATGTGCGGTAATGGTCACGTTATTGATCCCTAATACTCGCGCAAAATACGATGGTGCAACCCTAGTTGCATCTACGGTGATATGATCGGTTTGAGCATCCACAGTAATCACATCGCCGGCATGCCCCGGAGGACTGATCGCGGCATAAACACGAGCCGTTCCTTCTGCCGCAGCAGTATCCGGGAGATCCTGAGCCCCGGCCAGCGCAGCGGCATCAGCTAAATTGGACAATTGAACCCGGCCATTGTACCAGGCACCAACATCAATGACCAAAGCAGCAAAACCGAGCATCACGACCATTGCCGCCGCAACAATAATCACCACCGAACCCTTACTATTTTTTATATATTTTAGCATATTCGGTTCGCCTCCCTTGTTTATAGCCTTTCGAGAGAAAGGAGACCCAAAACAATGTTATGAATCAATAATTACAGTACATTCCTGCCGGATCACACGTGAATTCTGCCGATTAGCCCAACCGTTTCATAATAACTGCGATATTCGGGGAAACTAGTCAGCAATATCCGTTCTTCCCTTCGCAGCCTTATATACAGGAAAGCGATTTGGCCAAGGGCAGCAAAAAACATCAGAAAACTGGGAAACATCATAACGTTAGCAACCGCCCAAACGATATAGCACATATACAAAGGGTGCCGGGAATATTTGTACGGTCCATGGGCGACTACCGAGTGGGCTTCAGGTACGACAGTAAGGCAGTCTTTCAAACAAAACAACGACCAAACTACAATAGGGTATGGGAACAATGAAAGCAGTTTACCCGCCTGTTGAATAAACTCCGCATTGGCAAATTCAAACTGCGGTGGGACCAACAGCATCACCCATACGCTGAAACCAAAGGTTGCCCCCAAACTGATGATGAACGTTGAAAATCGCGTATCAATGCTTTTCGGTTTTTGTAAAAAGCTTCGGGTTAAAAAGTAAAGATCCAGCGAACTGACAAGGACAACAGGAACGCCCCACAAAAACCGGGCGGGCGTCTTAATCATTGTGAACATCGTCGCCATCAAAATAACGATCAAATAAGCTGATACGAGCATATTAGCAAGGAAACGGATACGCTGCTGTTTTACTGTAATGTGTTCATCGCAAAATTGCCTATTGGCATTGCTCATATTTCCCCCTCAGCCCTCGCAAAAATGAATTATATCATATTAAAAAGTTACCCGAAAATTATAAGCCTATCTATTAAGTAATGTATGCATCATCGTAATAACTCCCGGTCCTAGCAGCACAACAAATATCGCCGGAAAGATAAAAAATACCAAGGGTATCAGCATTTTAACCGGAGCTTTTAACGCCAATTCACGGATCGACAGCTGTCTCTTGACGCGTACGGCTTCAGCTTGATTTTTTAACGTATTGGCGATGCTTACCCCAAGCTGATCCGCTTGTATTAATGCTGCGGTAAACAGAGATATATCCTGGACTTGACAGCGGTCTGACAAATTTTTCAACGCATCCCGCCGCGCCATCCCCATCCTGATCTCCTGCAGCATATGAGCGAATTCATCCACCAGTGGGCCGCGCATCTTCTCCACAACTTTCGCGATCGCCCCGTCAAAAGCCAACCCTGCCTGCACACTCACATAGACCAAATCCAAAACAGGCGGCAGGCTTTTCTGCATCGCGGCCTTCCTCGCCCGGATGCGGCGACTGAGCACAGCGACAGGCAAGATCATGCCAATGACCAATCCAATCAAACCCATTCCGATTACCTGATTAAGCGGCAAGCGGAAGCTTTTCCCGGCAGCCAATCCGAACAGAAATGCAAGCAAAATCGCAATAAAACTCCAGAATAGCAGGAAGCCATTGGTGCTCATATCGCGAAAACCGCCTGCAGCCTGCAGTTTTGCCTCAAACATGGCGTATGTAGCCTGCGGTGTCATTTTGCGGAGCTTTTCGCCCATCTTATTCCAGATAGGCGAAAATAAACGCTCGTAAATTGGCTTTGCCAATTCTTCATCGGCAAAAATATCCTGATCTTCCATTTTTTTAACATTATCATAAACTTGTAAACGCTCAGCAGCAGATTGCTTTTTTCCAGCAACCCCAATCAGAATATATAACAACAGAAAAACCATGAGGAATAATAGGATACTAATAATCCATAGCATCGTCGCGTTCCTCCTTTCTAGATTTTCGGCCAAAACAGTTCATTGGGCAAACGAATTCCGTTTTCCTCCAATTTTTCGATAAATCGCGGACGAATTCCGGTTGGCCGAAAACTCCCGATGACGCGGCCAAATTCATCCTTGCCGGCTTGCACAAAAGTGAAAATATCCTGCAGGATAATTACGTCCCCTTCCATCCCCTGCACTTCTGTAATTTGCGTAATCTTACGGCTGCCGTCGCGCATTCGTGTCTGATGGATAATCAGGTCAAGAGCCGAAGCAACCTGTTCCCGAATTGCCCGGACAGGCAAGTCCATTCCCGCCATCAGCACCATCGTTTCGATACGGCTCAACGTATCACGGGGACTGTTGGAGTGACCAGTCGTCATGGACCCGTCATGTCCGGTGTTCATCGCTTGCAGCATGTCCAGCGCTTCTCCGCTCCGCACCTCACCGACAACAATCCGGTCAGGGCGCATCCGCAGCGCATTGCGGACCAAGTCGCGAATCATAATTGCGCCTTTTCCTTCAATATTTGCCGGTCGGCTTTCCAGCGTAACCACATGATCCTGGCGCAGCTGCAATTCAGCGGCATCTTCAATCGTTACAATCCTCTCGTCGTTGGGAATAAAAGAAGAAAGAACATTCAGCGTCGTAGTCTTTCCGGAGCCTGTACCGCCGGAAATGACAACGTTGAGTCTGCCTTCCACGCAAGCTTTAATAAAAGAGGCCATATTCTCCGTTAACGTTCCAAACCCGATCAGATTATCAACGGTCAGCGGATCTCGGCTGAATTTCCGGATTGTAAGGCACGGTCCCACGAGAGACAATGGAGGAATAATCGCATTAACACGCGACCCATCCGGTAACCGGGCATCCACAAGAGGAGAACTTTCATCAATCCTCCGTCCGATTGGCGCCACGATGCGTTCAATTACTGTCATGACATGATGGTTATCTCTAAATGTTATGTCCGTCAATACTAGCTTTCCAGATCGCTCAATATAGACTTGTTTCGGACCGTTGACCATAACTTCCGTAATGCTTTCTTCCTTGAGCAAAGGTTCAATCGGTCCAAATCCCAGCACATCATCAATCATTTCCGCAATGATCTGTTCCCGTATGGAAGAAGGTATGGGGGCATGTTCAGCATTCATAACCGTATTGGAATACTGGGCGACCATCGTATCCAGCATACTGCGATTTACATTTGCATCTTTGGAAAGATTATTGACCTCCACACTCATCTCGTCGACAATTTTCTTGTGGATCCGGTCCTTCAATTCTCTATACGGATCGCTTTTACTAACATATGTCTTCTCTTTTGATGGCGTGTCGTCGATTTTCAATCCAGTATTGCGTTCTTCGATGCGTTTTAAAAGAGACATGTTGTCCCCTCCTTCTGATGTCGTTACGGTGTGTTTTCAACACGCATGGTTACTGTACCGGTTAACCCTCCCGCAGGCACAAATGTAGAAACAAACGGCAAATCAACCGGCACGGGGGTTGGCATCGTTACAGTCACCGTTACCGGTTGACCCACAACTCTTGCAGTATCCGCAGGAGTAATCACTATATTTACAGCGGGATTCGGAATGGCCAATGTGGATGCAGCCTGTACCCGGGCTCTAACGACAGCATCCGTCTCGCCCACAACGGCTGATCGTGCCCCCTCCCTTGCCGCCTCGTTCACCGTTAAGTACGAATAAAACAGAAATCCAAAATGTACAATGCCAAATACTATCAGTAAAAGAATGGGAAGAACCAGAGCAAATTCAACGATCGATTGCCCACGTTTATTCTTACAATATCTCCGCACCATTCGTTATCCTTCCCTTCTGTTATAGTCTTAATTCATCACAAAACAACAGGAAAAGTATTATCGAAACACTAGTCCATTAAAAAAGAGGATGGCATCATGGCAGCAACAAATCCAATGCAGTGACCAATTGGATGCAGTTTTTGCCATGATGCAATAATTACCATAAGAGGACCAACCTCTATTCTCATTGGTAAAATCTTAGAATTACCTACTACAGAGCAGCTGCAATTTCACCAAATTTTGTAACTATATTTTGTCCTATGGTAGTCATCGTAGCAATCGCAACAATCGAAATCAGGACTAAAATAAGCGCCAACTCAACCATCGTTTGCCCTTTTTGATTATTAATGTTTAACACTGCCATCAAATATTCTCTCATTTGTGTACACCTCCTTTCTATATATTGAATGTGGTAATCCAGAAGTTATATAGAAACCGCTACAGGAAAGCGGCTGCTACCTTCACTAAGAAGCCTAGAACCTGCCCGCCTATTTGGGTCAGCATCAAAACAGCAGCAATCGAAACAAAAAACAAGATCAGCCCATACTCAACCATGGTCTGCCCGTTTTCATTCTTCATTTTCGACAAAAACCGAAAATGACACGGCATCATAATCCGCTCCTTCCCAATTAAAGTAAAATTTTGCCGCCCACTACATTTCAATGTCTATAATCCTTTTCAAAATAACAATACCCACAAATTGACTAAACAGGCCATAGCCAACAAACATCTTACCCAATGGATCTGTAAATAATGGTTGAATATAGCCCGGATTCGATATCCAAATAAACATTCCAAGAGCAAACGGAATTACCCCTATAATCCACCCTGATATACGCCCTTGCGCAGTCAGCGTTTGAATTTCTCGTTTCATCATATGCCTTGACTTGATCGTTGCTGCGATGTTGTCCATAATCTCTGCAAGATTTCCTCCAACTTGCCGTTGAATGTTAATGGCGGTCACTGCAAGATCCAAGTCATTGCTCTCTACCCGTTTGGTCAGATTCGCCAATGCGATTTCCGTAGGTGCACCGAGGTTCATTTCTTTCAGCATACGACCGAATTCCTGGGAAATCGGCGGCGTCATTTCTTTAGAAACCATATCAACCGTCTGTAAAAAACTATGTCCTGAACGAAGCGCGTTCGACATTAATTCCAGCGTTTCGCCAAGCTGATGATCGAAAGCCTTCAGACGCTGTTTGATTTTCATATTCAGATAAACATGCGATACCAGATAGGTTAAAAGGCCAAATCCAATTCCAGCCGCTAAATTCCCTTTGGTTACAATAAAGCCAACCAAGCCTATTCCTATTGACAGCATCAGAACGATAACAAAGAATTCGGATCCGCGTAACGGAATTGCCGCCTGCATCAATTTCATATTAAAATATTTCGATTTCGCCGATGAACCGACAAAATTGCTTAAATAACGTACTATTCCCAACCAGGATTTTGAGAGGGAATCCCATGATGCTGCTGATACCTTCGGACTTGCTGCTTCAACATATTTTGTAATCCGAACATTTACAGCCGCTTCTTCCCTGGTAACCAACCTGTAGACCAAGAGAAGAACTATGAAGGTGGTTAATGCCGAAAAAATAATGATTGTTGCCACTTGCCATCCCTCGCCTTCATTCAAGCTTTGCGCTGCGTTTCGCGCTTTCTGCCATATCTTTGGCAATACCCAAAATGCCTAATGCCAGGTCCGTATTGGGTTTTGCAGTCAGTAATGGAACTCCGCCATTAATCGCATCCGTTGCCACCTGAAACTGATTGGGCAATAATGCGGAAATCGGATAAAACAATTCCTCGCGCAGCCGATTGAAAATATCCATGCTGCCGCGCGTTTTGATCCGGGAAAGCACAATTCTAACCTTTTCCTGCGGAAAATTTAAGGAACGCAAGAATTCGACAGACTGTCTGAGATGATCCAGATCAAACACCGAATTGTATGCCACATTTAAATAAACCCGATTAGAAGCATTTGCAATCGCAATCGTATCCTCCTGCAAGCCGGACGCTGTATCCACGATCACATAGCGAAACAAGCTGCGCATATATTTTAAAATGGACAAAGTTCCTGAAGTACTGATTAATTCCGCTAATGCAGGGCTGCGAGGCGCTGCCAACACTTTGATATTTTTATTATACGCAGTCAGATAAGATACCAGGACTGACGGTGACAAACTGTTGATATCCCGATTCGCTTCCACAATCGTAACCGTCGGGTCAATATTTAAAAACACAGGAATATCGCCAAATTGTAAATCAGCATCCATTAATCCCACTTTATGACCGGTTTCCTGTTGAATACCCAATGCCAAATTTACCGCTAATGTAGTTTTTCCACTGTTTCCTTTGGGGCTGATCACCGTAATGATTTCACTAACCGGAAGCAATGGATTTCCTTCAAAAGCCTTGATTGCCTGCAATAATTCTTCTGAAGAAAATGGCTTCATAAGATATCCTTTAGCGCCTGCCTGTATGATCAACCTGACATCCGTCTCATCCCAACGCTGGCTTGTACAAAGAATATTTACAGAAGGATATATTTTTAAAATGCTGGTTATCGCGTTTTTTTCTCGCATCGCGGGCATATCCATATCCAGTAAAACAACTTGCGGTTCCGCACCAGAGAGTTTTATAAGCGCTTCTTCCAAACTAGACGTTTGACAGATCAAATTAAAGTCCGGAATAGCACGGACAACCGATGCCATTAAATCCCTCATAAAACGAAATTCTTCTATAATGACAACACGAACTTCCTGTAACATCAAATATTTCCCCCACTCATTATTCGACTGAAGCTGTTACGTGGCAAAGAAATAATTTCAATCATTTTTTAGAAAAAATTATTAACCTTTTAACCAACGGCTTAATCGATCCGTAATGCTGGATTGTTTCGGGTTATCTATCAAAGTGTTTTCCACAATGCGTTTCGCCAATGTAAGAATATCTTGTGAAACGTCTCTGTCGGGCTGGTAAAGAACCATCGGCTGCTGTGCCTGTAATGCCCCTGCTGCAGTCGCAAAGTCATTGCCAATCTTGACTGCAAAAGAACTATTGATTGCTTTCTCCACTTCAGCGATGCCGATAGCCGTTTTCGCTTTATAGCGGTTTAAAACGAGATGAACTTTATCCTGAGTATATTTTAAATCTCTCAGGGTATCCATCCCCAAACGCAGATTTTTCACACAGCTTATTGAATCTAATGTATTTACGAATAAAATTGAATTGGACAATTCCAATATTTCGAGGCCAACATCTGTGAACCCCACGGTTGTATCAATGACAACATAGTTATACTCACACGCCAGTTCTTTGATAACCTCAACGATCATGGACGGCGTGACCAGTGAACTCTGCTCCGGTTTTGGAGGTGCGGCAAAAACATCGATCAACTCATTCCAACTTTGCAGATATTCGCGACAGGAATGCCTATTGACGGCTTCTCTTGAAGCAAAATCAACAATCGTAAGTGATGGATCCATGTGCAAAAACCGGCAAACATCACCGAATTGCAAATCGGCGTCAATCAAGCAAATTTTTTTGCCGCTCAATTTCGCAAGGAGAACGGCCAAATTAACTGCAATTGTTGTCTTGCCTACTCCATCGACCGTGCTGAACGTACTAATAATTTTCCCCGTTTGCGTTAAACAGGATTGTATCATTGGAGCGGTCAGTTCCGGAGTGAAATTCGCCAACACCCTCTGCACCGTTGCCTCAACCTCACTGTTGTCCAACGGTTTTAGAAGATACCCGACCGCCCCGGACAAAATGGCGGCATCGATTTTATCGCGCCTGCCCATTTGAGCCAACAAGATGATCCGTGTCTCCGGCAATTTCGCAGTAAATTCCTTTACAGCCGTCGATACATCCGGAAAACATAATTCTTCATCTAGAAAAATAATATTGGGTTTGGACTGACGAATAAACGCCAACCCAGCGATCAATGTTTCTTTCCACTCACACTGGTCAATATCATTGCTGTTTGAGAGCGCTTGCCGGATATCCAGAAAAATCCGTTCTTCACTACTTATTACCAGTGCTCTGCTTCTTGTCCCCATCCTGGTTCTCCTTCCAAGGGTCTTCTGACATCATTTTATTCATGTCAGTTGTTACCGGCGCAACATATTCAGTCGGATCCACAAGTGTCGGAGTCATCAGAATGATGATTTCCGTCTTGCCAGACGTGAAGGAAGTGCTCTGGAACAATTTACCTATGACCGGAAGATCACCGAAGAAAGGAATCTTATAGATGATCTTGCTATCCTCGGAGGAAATCAGACCGCCAATTGCCATAGTTTGTCCGGAATTCATCGTAATCATCGTTTCTGCCTTGCGAGTCTTAATGGGAGGGATGGACAAACTTGTTCCGATAATGATCCGATGGGTTGAATCCCAGTCAAGAGTGCTGACTTCCGCTTTCACTTTGCTGGTAATGAGACTTTCCGAATTGACTTCAGGAGCAATGTCGAGTTTAATTCCATATTCCTTCCATTCAATGGAGATTTGTCCGTTTTGGTTGCTGATCGGTACCGGAATTTCACCGCCAACCAGAATATTCGCCTTTTCGCCGCTCAACGTAATCATATTCGGTTGCGACAAGATTCTGGCATTTCCAGTTTGCACCAACGCATCAACTTGAGCGTTAATGTTACTATAGGTCCCAAACCAACCAAACACATCATTTTGGCCTGCTATGCTATTAGTAGCACTTTGCCCCATAGTGAAACTTCCCGGACTACTACCTGGAGCATTCCCCCACTTAATCCCCAATTTATCCGTCTTATCCTTACTAATCTCTACCACTTTTGCTTCGATTTTAACCTGTTTTGGACTGCTCAATTCCAACAAGTTGACCACTTTTTCCCCATAAGCGCTGGCAACCTTCTCAGCCCGGGCCCGCTGGTACTGGTCATTGACTCTGCCTTCCAGTAAAACAACGTTGTTCACCTTGCTGACTTTAATGCCTGAATAACCTAATATCGACTTGATATCGTTAGCGATCGTGGAATTGTTGGTCGATACCTCTATATCGTAACTAGACCTTCCGGCTGCGGACCAGACCTGCAATGTGGTAACCCCCGGTGATTTGCCGACAATCAACACCTCAGACGGAGAAATCACCACCACATCAGCAATATCCGGATTGGCAACGGCTACCCGTTCCACACTATCCCAACTCAGTACAGAAGAATTATTGACCTGGATTACAATATTTCCAGCCTCAGTGACCGGAAGCGCAAGCAATAAAACAAGTGCAAATATAACAAGCTGTGCAAAACATTTTCGCTGTTTCAAGAACAAGACCTCCTCCACAACCAATTTAGTTCGTGCTTACTTTCGTCCCACGGATCACCGTAATGCCCGAAGATGGCTGTACTCGCTCCGGAGAGTATGCTGGCGCAGGGCTGTACATTGGCGGAGCATACGCTGGCGCAGCTGCTGGAGCGGTCTGTTTTGGCACGTATGGACGATAGGCAATATCACTCGTACTAACCGTATTTAATAAGGCGAATGAAGGGCTTGCTTGGAACGGGCGGAGCGCCAAGGAAACTTTCCCACTCTCACTGGCTAACGCTAGGACCGTGGCTTCTCTCGGTGAAACAGCAAGAGTCACGGATGACATTTTTTCTGCCGCTCCTGACTTGTCTTTCGTACCGGTGGATTCCATATTATCATTACGGTTATACGCTAACACCAGCACATTTTGAAACAGCATCTTGCTGACCCCTTCTTCGCTGTCACCTTTCCCAGCGAGAGTAACTACAACATCCACGTAGTCACCTGCCTTCAAAAAACCAGCAACACCCGAAATATCATTGGCCGCAATCGTAAAGGCCCGTTTATCACTGGGAATCGCTCCGACAAAACCGGAAACTTTTCCTTCTATCGCTAAGCGGCGGTCAGTGATCTGGTCGCCCAAATTCACAGGAACTCGGGACATCACGCCGACCACTTTGCTAAGATCATTCGCGGCACCCGGCTGAACCAAATCCGTCGGAACCATGACAACCTTCACCATTTCTTTCGTGATTACCGTTCGTCCTGGAATATCGACCGTCGCGACTACGACCGGTTCCCCTTTTTTAGCAGTATCTGCTGATTGACTTTTTAAATAGCTAAAAACTAGTCCGGCGGTAACCAAACTCAACACTACCGCAATTCCTACCAGTACTTTCATTGGTATTTTCTGCATATACTTCCCCTCCCTTAAAATTTTAATCACTTCATTACAAGAACGTCCAATGAATATCCAGTAAACGTCAACAAACGTCCAAACGGAAAGCATAAAAAACCGTGATCAACCCATCACTTCAGAACAAACACAACGTGCCCGCCAAGAGAAAGATCAATCACGGCTTCTCGATAAAACAGGTGAGATAGACAGCCGCCTCTTGGACAAAGAATACACCCAGTAAAGCATGTATACCATAAATGAACTGCATTGGCGTCAATGTGTAAAATGTGTCAAAAAACCCACCCCAATACAAACGCCGCAGGGGTGGGTTCACTACTTGCTCCGCATAAAACAAGTGACCAAATACGTTTTATGCATCAATGCATTCACCTATTGTTTGTATTTTTATTTCGCTATTTAATTTTATTATCCTTCTTGTTTGATTGAAAAATCATTGTTTTTTTGTAAAAATCCCGCCTTTTTTCTATTTTTGGTCAATTTTTCATAAAAATCAAATGATTTTCCAATGAAGACAAAAAAACCATGAACAATCTTCACCTTCGGATCAAACGCAAAGCGCTTTCCCATGGAAAGATTCATCATGGCTCGTCAGCTAAAACCAGTATTGAAATGAACTGCAGCAAATGTTGACACGAACATACCCGCCAAAGTTCACGAGCCATCTTGGGGACAGCTACAAACAGCAAGGCACGCATTACAGTGGGTACAGGGTTTCCATTGCGTGAAATGTGTCATAGTCCAAGTATCAGTAGTGGAATCCTGGTGCAAGATATCAGCATAGTATAAATTTTAGTGTTTTTTGATGCAATTCGACGTTATTTTTTCCAATCCTTCTTTTTTTCCAGAAAAATAAAGAATACAGTACATTTCTTCTGGAAAAAATCAATAAAATGCCTTCAACTTGCAACAATGTTCTTCCAATAAGCAGTTATTATTTTTAGAAAATTCTGTTTTATTTTACTTCGCCATTCATTTTGCCATTCCTTCTTCATTTTACAGAAAAATTAAAAAAGTTGTTTTTTTGTAAAAAATTTCATTTCTAAAAAGGCAATGGCTTTCCTCGCGTAACCAGGACATTCGAAGGATAGACGCCAATATGAAGGATGCCATTTTCACGCAAGGACTGTACTTCCCGGTTCAATTCCCACGGTACTAGCCATTGGCGCGTGTCCCAGTCATAGGCCTGGATTTTAACGATCGTCTTATCCATCGCACCGGGTTGAGCCGACACGGTTTTCGCGATTTTTGCGAGCCACGCTTCCGGCTGTTTTATTTTATCCATCTTGGTGTAGGCCATAATCACTGTATAGTCATACAGTTTCAGATAATCCTGATAGTTCTGGGCAAACCAGTCTTCGCTGTCAGGGTTGAGCAACACCGGTACATACATGTTTCTGGCGAATTTGGCCTGCGGCCGGAATCGCCGGACTTCTTCCATCAGCTCTTTGGTCAAGTCGTTCATTGCCTGGTTTTTCAGGTTGGCCCACTCTTTTACGATGGCAGGAACCTGGAGCGTCTCAGCCGTAAATGCTTTGCCGAAGTGGGCCTTAAACACGGTCTGTGCAGCCGGTGAAGAATCCTCCATATCCGTCATGTATGCATCATCTTGAAAAAGAACGCCGTCAATCATGCTGCGTGAGGCCAAGTCACGGACAAATTCCTTCAGTTCCGCTTTCACTCGCGGACTAAAGGGCGTTGCCCGCCGGTACCAGCCTTTCCCTGCAGACTGGACAGCAGTCACTTCATCCTCAGAATGATCTTTGAGCAGCCATTGATTCGCCAATGTGGGGATCCACGCATAGACTTGAATGCGAGAGCCATGCAAACGCTGCACCACATAGTCAAAAACATCCTTTTTGGTCGGTGACACCCGGCTGGAAAAATACATTTCCTCCGCGTTCCCCGTAGCGTTATTGTCAACAAACGCCTGCAGGAATACTGTGTTGACGTTGGACCGTTTCAGCGTCGCCAGCGCAGTCTCAATGTTCGTTTCAAACATTGCCGGATTGTCGTCATAGAGCAGATCCAGGTCCATCTGCGCAACACGCAGAAGTTTCTGCGGCGACGCCTGTCCTCCCGTTGACAAGAGTTGCGCCAACGCTTTTTCATCCATATTGCCGTAAACCATTGTCCGGTTAACCCCGTTAAAAACAGCCCTGTCCATCGGGTTTAGTCCGTCCTGCAGGGTTAGAAAAACCCGGTACCCGCGGGAACGGCCTATTTCTGCCGCGATCTTCGTATACTCGCCGTAGGGCCAGGTAAACAGGGTAACCGGATGGCCGATCCTACGGTTGAACACATCTTGGTTGATATCCATATCGTTGGTTACACGGATCCGGTACTCCTCTTGAGTTTCATAACGGCCGTTGTGGTACTCGAGCGTCGTTAACGCCGGACGAAAACCCTTGGGAGCAGCCTGAAGATATTTATGCTGCGCGTGGCTATGGGAAGCCACGGTCACCAATCCGGAAGATTCGGTTTCTCTGATCTGTTCCCAAGTCATGACTTCAGTGCCTGGCGGCGGAGTTTGATTTTCTATCCAGGAAGTAACTACCGAAAGCACAGCGGGATAGCGGTATTTCTGAAGCAATGGATATGCGTTCGTGTAAAAAGAAGCATATCCATCGTCAAAAGTCAGCAGCACTGGTTTTTCGGGCAGAGACTGCCGGCCTTCGACAGCAGCCGCAAACTCCTGTATCGAAATCGGCTGATAGCCGTTGCGCTGCAAATACTGAAAGTGACGTTCCAATCCCTCACGGGAAACAGCAAGCGGATCTGCTTTATTGGAACCGATATCGTGATAACACAGAACAGGAACACCGCCTGCTGCCTGACAGACTTGACTACTGGCAAGCATAAACATTGCAAGCAGAAAAATCATCATCCTTCGTAAGAGCACTATTGTTGGCCTCCACTCAGTTTCTTCGGCACGGTCAAAACATCGTTATCCTGGACGGGCACGCTGTAAGATCCTTCATAAGCTTGAATATGCATATGCTTTTCCGTCACCTCCATGATCGAGATCTTGAAATTTTGCGCGGTAATAACCGCTTGCGGTGTCGTATTCAACATTCTTGCCAGTAGGTTGGGCGAGGTTTCCCCCACATTGTGGCGACGGTCGAGATGGGCGTAGAATTTAATATTATATTTGGCCCAAATGAAAAATACCAGGAAAACAAACAGTGCGAAGAGGAAAAGGTTCGACAGCATATCAATCGTGGCATCCATATCCCCAATGTAGGCAGGAACCAGCAGATGATTATAAAAATAAGTTCCCATGAAAAACCAAATGACCAAGGTCAAAAAAATCAAGCCCAGACTGAGGATGGTGAGGCCGCTGGCAACCAGAGTCCCTTCGACGATTTTCCGCTGCGTCGATACCAGATGGTGAGCGTCGATGATAACAGAGTCACTGTTCGCCATCGCGGAAGAAAGCGTAGGCGCCGCTTCCGACCCTGACTTGACAACATGCAAGCCCCGGTCCGGGCTCTTCCAGAGCGCGGCAACGCCAATGCGCTTGAAAAGCGCTTTCGGCAGGGCGCGGATCAGCGCAAACGCATTAAACAGCCAGTAAATGGCGGGATACCATATGACCCAAACATAATGCTGATATAACGTCGAATCATACTTGCTGTCGATCGCCATGCTGATCACAAATTGGATTAAGCAAACCAAGGCAATCATACTGCCGATCCACTGCGGGATCGGATTGAGCATCATCCAGCCGGGAATAGCAGTGCCGAAATACGCATTCACGATCCATAACGCCGTGAAAAAGAGCAGTCCGTAGGCCCATAGAATACTGAGCAAATAATCAATGTAGATTGGCCATAACCGCCGCTGTTTCCAGGAAAGCCAGATATCTTTGTGCCTTCGCAGCACTTCTATTCCGCCTTGGGCCCAACGAACTCTCTGCTTCCATAGTCCCGAGGGGGTTTCCGGGACAAGAATCCAGCCTATGGCATTCAGCTCATAGTGAACGGCCCAAAACCGTTTCTCCAGTTTCCAGGTAATATTGATGTCTTCCGTAACCATATCGGTATCCCACATTCCTGAATCGATGATCGCCTGACGCCGAAATGCCGCGATAACGCCGGATACAGTCAGAACTTTTCCCAGTAATCGTTGAGTCCGTTTAATCAAGCCGATAATGCTGGAATATTCTCCGTTCTGAATTTTGGCCAACAGTGTTGTCCGGTTGCGTACCCGGGGATTTCCCGTAACCGCCCCGACCCGGGGGAACCTGATAAAATGGTAGACAATCCAGTGCAAGGCTTTCGAGTCCAAAATACAGTCCGCATCGATCGTTACCAGTATATCGCTCTTGCTCATCAGCAAGCCATTGTTCAATGCGGCCGCCTTGCCCATGTTGTTCTTAAGGACAAGGGCCCGGACCCGCTCGTGTTTGGCAGCCAGCTCCTCGATATACAGCAGCGTATTGTCGGTGCTGCCATCGTCAACTACCAGAATTTCGTAATTCGGGTATTCCGACTTCAACGCGCCTTCAACGGTCTCAACAATGTGATCCCCTTCATTGTGGGCGGGTATAATAATCGTGACCATTGGAAACTCTTTTAATTGGGGGAGCTCGGGTGAGTTTCGTTCATAACGAAAATAAAAGTAAGTTCCGCCGATCATCCAAATAATGCTCATCACTATGGGGTAAAGAAAGAAAAAATTCATTAACCAATCCACCGATATTCCCCCTTTTCATGAATGCATCGCTACCAATTCGCCCGGTAAGTCAAATCATACTGCTGCGCCCCGTAATAGAGTCCGCTTTGGTTCAGCGGGGTATACGCTCCATACTCCATTCCGACGATCAAAGCCCGGTGGGGACTGTAAATCATTCCGTATTCGAGCCGCACCGCCGGAGCAAACTGAAATTGGCTTGGCAATTCTCTTTCCCAGGCTGCAGTCCCTGTTAATTGCCAATACTGTTTGCCATAAATCCACTGATAGGAAAAGGAGCTTCCGAAGCGGTCACGCTGCTCGGGACTGTTATATAAGGTCGGGACGCCATTAATCACTTGATCCCGATAGCTAAGACGCGACGCGAATAGTGTGCTGTCAAAACGGTGCTTCCCAGGCTCGATCATCCACAAATGATTCCAGGATAAACCGTAAGCATCTAATTTGTTGCTGTCACTAATTTCGCCAATCGAATAACTGGTGATCAACGTGTTCCGGTTGCCGATGATCCGTGCAATGGCAACATCATAACTGGTGAGTCGCAGGCCCGCCGGAATGGCCTGTACATCTTCAAAGGGTCCTTTGCGCGTAGCAACGCTGATAAAGGAGTGATCATTCCAAAAATGATAGGCGGTGGCCCGGTAACCCGTCATGTCCTGGCCGTTCCAAAATTTCACCAGCCTTACGCTCAAGGTGTCGTCCATCCAATGCTTTGTGACACCTGCCCCCGCTGAGTTCAAAATAGTGTGTTTATCTATGCTTTTATCATTTAACTTGAGAGTCCGCTGTTCGGCTTCTCCCATCAGGTTATCATCCAAGTTTTGATACGTTCCGGTATACCACAGCATTGTAGCTAATTTTTGGTAGTTGCGCGCATAAGCAAAATCCGCTTCCATTTCCCCGCGGGTTCTTGCGTTAAATTCCCCTTGCGCCTGGGATACCACCGGGTCTTTCGCGGATCCGGCAGGCAAGCCGTTGATCAACGTCTTGGCTTCACTCAAATTGCCAACCATGAGCGCAGACTTCGCCATACCGGCGTGGCCGGTGACCAGTCCGTCCGGTGGTGTCGCAGCGAGTGCCTTATACTGCGCATAAGCCTCGCGCGGCAATCCATTCGCCAGTAAGCTGTCCGCATACATCCGCCGGGCTGGTGCATTTTCGCCGACAGTTTGCAGCAGCGTGTTGAATAATCTCTCAGCGGTCCAGTGTTTCCCGTTCCGCACCAAGCTGACACAATCATTGGCGACCGCTTCGGCAAATGCAGGCTGTTTGGTCAGCACTTCGGCATATTCTTTGAGTCCTTCTGCTGTTCTGCCGATTTGCAGCAGCGAATAAGCAAGCGACATCCGGGCCCAATACAAAGAGGGTTCTTTCAGCAAGGTCTTTTCATACAATGGTATGGCGGCACGGTAATTTCCAAGCAGGAACTGCGCGTCTGCAACAGCCTGAATGCCCGCAGCGGGAACAGTATCGTACGTCGGCCACATCTGGCCGGCCTTTGTAATGACTAAGTCATAATTACCCAGCATGCGGTGGGCAATCACCAATTCGCTCTGGATCATTACATCTTGGCCGGTTCCATGCAAATAAGGAATGGCCCAGCACTCAACAGCCGCATAATTTTTCAGACGGTTCATCGTCCGGATCGCAGCAATCGCGACTTCTTTTTTACCGGCAGGCTCCATTGTCCGGTCCGACATTGCCTGGAATGCAGCATGATAGTACACGGAAGCCTGTCCAAAATCATTCTTCCGCTCCCAAGCTGCAGCCCGCCGAAGCATCAAGTCCGACCATGCCGGCGAGTCAGGCGCCACAGAGCCGGTCAGACTGGTAAACAATTCTTCGCCTTCTTTGGTTCGACCGAGCTGAATCAACGTTTCCGCCTGGTTCACAAGAGACGTTTTGTCACCGCTCGCGACAAGAGAAGTGAATAGTTTCAGCGCTGCATCGTATTGGCCGGTCCGGTAATACGTCGCCGCCACTGCCTGGTTGAGCCAAGCAGGCACGTTGGGTTTTTGTTTTACCTGCGACTCATAAACCTCTAGTGCTTCTCCATACCGTTCCGCCCAAATAAGAACAAGCGTATAATTGAAGCGATACAGGTCTTGGCCGGGATACGAATCAGCAAGGTTCTTAAGCGTAGACAGTGCTTCTGCGGTTTGACCCTGCCGCGCTTTATCCACTGCTTCAAGAAAGGCCTTGTCCGGGTTTGATGCCGTTTCGGCCCCATTCAGCGGAGCCGCATAAACCAACAACGACTGAAAAATAAAAACAATACCAATAAGCAATCCAAACCATTGACGTGTCCGCAATTTAATTCCTCCTTTTCGATACCGGATCTTATCGCAAAACGCCAGCGAACTCATTGAAGGATGCAATCTGCCGTAAATGGGCGTCGATGTTTTTCTTTGTTACTACAGCCCCGTATCCTCCCGAAGCGGGATGATACAAGCGACTGGCAATCTGGGTCCCAATATCAGGACGGTAGTGGAGATTATCATAAAAGTTGCGATTATCACGGTTGATCCCATTCATACCGCCAAGATCGAGATAGGAGTCAAAAACACTCAAAACGTCCCTGCGCATCTGGAAATATTCCGTCCGAGTGGTTGGGTTCTGCATGATCATCGAAAAAAGGATCCGGTGTTCCGGAGTAATCAACGGTAATACCTTTACGTTCTTTTTATCGCAAAGTTCTTTGATTTCCTTAAGATACTCCAGTGCCCGCCGGTCATAAACCATCCGCATATGCGGCAAATACCGTTCTTTGGCATCGAGAGTCATCCGGTCATCGGAGAAATCAAAGCGGTCCATTTCAATCTGCTGTTCACGCTGTGCGTAGACAATTGCGCCATCTTCACGAAAATAAATAATGGATTGCTTATTCCATTGGTTTTGCAAGCACCGCAAGGAATAGCCGATCGTGTCGAAGGAAAAGATGTAGCTTAGATAATTCTGATTCCCGGAGGTAAACTTATCCGCTATTTGACGAGCTGGCATCTGATTTACTTTTTCATCAAAAGCCAAAAAATCAATCCCGATAATCAGCGTCTTCAGTTGGCTGTCTGGTTGTTTGAGCCATTCTTTCACAATGAACAACTGCTCACCTAAGGTGGCGGAGCTAATACCGAAATTATAAGCATTCCCCAGTTCGGGTATGGAGTCGGGCCGAATGCACATGGTTCTTGAACTGCCCACGATCACCGTGTCAAAATTCCGATAATTTTCCCGGGCAAAAATGTAATTGTATTTTTGCTTTTCCTCGCCGAAAATCGGCTTATACTTCCGCTCAACCAAATATTCGTTGCTGCCGAACGGATCAACCGCGTAGTTGAGGCCCGCAGTAAAGCCGTAGATGATCATTACAGTGGAAAAGAAATAAAATAGCCATTTCGAATAAAATTTCATGCGCGAATGTCTCCCGTTTTTTCTAGAATTGGAAATATAGGAATTGGGAAATATGGGTGGCCGATATCATATGGAAGAGCCCTATGGCAAAAATCACCGCGATAATAATGGCCGTTTCCAACGTGGGCTGCATCTCTTCGACAAATTTATCCGAATTTTGGAAAAAGACGGCGAAAACTAGGAAGGTCAGACCAAAAACTAGCGGCCTGTTCGTCATTCCCGGATCAATGTGGGTCATACACGCCCCGAATTGGATACCAAGGCCGTTTAAAAAACCAAGTTTATCTGCTAGAACCGTAGGCAGCATCAAACCATGCTGACCTAACAGATCTTTATACATCGTGATCGCCTCATCAATATTCTTAGCCCGGAAAATGACAAAGGTAAGAAGAAGAAATAAGAACGTCAAGCCCCATGAGGCCGGTGCGCCTAAACGAATTTTTGTCCTGGCCCAAAGATGATTGACTACGATCGCCAGGCCGTGCAAACCGCCCCAAACGACAAACGTCCAGTTTGCTCCGTGCCAAAGACCCGAAATCAGCATCGCTGCCAAAATTGCCTGCAATGACCAGCCGAAACCGGCCGGCAGCCATCGGGCAATCGGAATATACACATACCCGGTTATAAAAGAGGACAAACTCATATGCCAGCGCTGCCAGAATTCGATCAAATTTCGCGATCGGAACGGTGTGTTGAAATTGACCGGCAGACTGATACCGAACATACGCCCCAAGCCAACGGCCATGTCCGTGTAACCGGAAAAATCGAAATATAACTGGAGCGTGTAGCAGAGAGCTACCGTCCAGGCTTCCACCACGGTAAGAGAACCTGCCATTTCAAAACCGCTATTCGCCCATTGTGCCAATGAGTCGGCAATCGCCGCTTTTTTCACCAGACCGATGGAAAAAAGTGAGATTCCGCCAACAAACTGTTCGGCTTTGGATGGTTTCGACCACTGTTCCCTAATTTGCGCCCACACAGCTGTGGGTTGAAGGATCGGTCCGGACAACAGGCACGGAAAAAAAGTGACCGATGTAATGTAATCCATAAAACCGGCCCGCTCGGTGTCTCCTTCATACGCGTCGACAAGGACCATAATCTGCATGATCGTATAAAAGCTGATCCCGATCGGTTGCAGTATTCCAGGAGGCGCAACCGCTATTCCAGCCCATTGCGAATACACGTCGGTCAGCCAAACCGCATATTTGTAATATCCCAACAAAGCCAGATTGCCGATAATACCAATCCAAAATACCGTTCGCGCCAAGAACGCCTTGGTATTCTCAGTATTTAAGCGATATAACCAGGAGCATACCACATAATTAAAGAGCACGCTCCCCAGCAAAACCGGAACCTGACGAAGATCACTCCAGCCATAAAAGAAAAGACTGGCCGACATGACCCACCACTGGCACAAGCGGTAATTTCCAAACCGGCGCAGCATGACAAAGACAATGGCTACGATGGGTAAAAATAGAAACAAAAACTCTTTCGAACTGAATAACATACGGATCCTCCCTGCAAAATCAGCCGCTGCCTTTATGAAGCTTCGAATTAATCAACGCTTGCAGATCGCCTACGCTTTTCATTTTTATAATTTCAACATTGCGCAACCGGATACCATATTCTTTTTCCACGGCTGCAATAATGACCATATGGCTCAGCGAGTCCCAGCCCGGTACTTGGAATGCTTTCGTATCATCATGGAAAGTGAAGTCATCCAGGCGCAGCGCCCGCAGGATAATCGCTTTTAAACGCTCTTCGATCACAACTAATCCCCTCCGTTGCCAAATGTCTGAATGAGTAAAATACCTGTATTGTCTGCATTGCCGGCTATGCGGGCCTGGGTTGCGCTTCTGCTGGGTTTGCCGGCGGAACTCTTGACCAGCCAGCGGGGAACAACAAGAATCACTTTGGATAAAGTAATGTCAAGCGCCATGACCGTTTCGACAATCTCCCTGATCAGTTTTTCCAGCTCAGAGCGGTCTGTCAGAGCGGTTTCAGCAACCAGCGCGACTCGCTCCGTGCCCAAATCGATATCTTCATAGCCAAACGCAATCACCCGTCCCGCCAGCACTCCCGCTATGCCGCTGACCGCATCCTCGATATCTTCCGGATATAGGTTCTTGCCGGCGACAATAATCAAATCTTTTTTTCGGCCGATTACATAATATTCCCCATCATGCACAAAGCCGAAATCACCGGAAGCGTACCAGTCTTTTTGCAGCACCTCCGCAGTCAGATCAGGGCGGTTGCGGTATCCCGTGAACATGGACTCGGAGGCGATTTGGATCTCGCCGACCCGATCTTCGCCAAGAACATTCCCCTGTTCATCAATGATTTGCAAATCGCAGCCAGGGATGGGAATGCCCGACGAGACACAATGACGCACAGGACTATCGGAATTCGGAGGCACAGCATAACCACCGGCCAGAACATTGCGATCGACGGCCAAGATTGTCGGCGGCTTGCCCGGCACTGTTTGCGTGGCGGCAAAGGTGACTTCCGCCATAGCATAACTGGCCGCCATGCTCTCCGGTCGAATTCCGTACGCTGCAAACCGGGTTAAAAACCGGTCAATGCTTTCCTTCCGAACCGGCTCGCTGCAATTAATCAGCATTCGAACCGAATCAAAACGAAATCCTTCAATGTCTTCTTCCCGGGTCCGGTCCGCGAGAATATTAAAAGCAAAGTTCGGCATCCACAGAACGGCGCCCCGTTCCTCATGAATAACCTCCCACAATGTGGACGGCGCCAGTACCCATTCGAACGGATCCATTTGCACCAAAGGAACGTTGCTTCCCAGCGGTACATGAAAGGAAGAAATAAGTCCCATATCATGATAAAGCGGCAGCCAGCTGACAATCTTATCCGAGCTTTCCAGCTTGATGGCAGCAGCCAGGTTCTCCAAATGGGCAATCACTGTCCGATGGGAAAGAGCCACCGCCTTTTGCAAACCTGTCGTTCCTGACGAATGCTGGAGCAGACAAACTTGATCCGCAGATACCGCCACTTCCGGAATATCAGGTTCTTCCAGGCGCTCAAGGTTCTCCAGCGGTGTTAATATGGCCCGTACCGTGGTCCCCTCTTCGCAAGCCAAAGAGCGGATTTGTGGTGCCAATTCGCTTTCGGTCAGGATCCAGTCCAGTCCCGAATGAACCGACATCCCCCGCAGTCCGGCCTTGAATTTATCAGGGTGAAGCCTCGGGTTCGGATAAGCGAGTACTGCGGGGATCGCTCCGATAGCGACAATCCCCATATATAACGGATAAAAATCCGGATTGTGGCGAATAATCAGTGCACATACTTCACCCTGCCGGATCCCATTTTCGTATAACCGGCGTCCGAATGACCGTGCTTTATTGATCAAATCAAACCATTTCCAACGTATGGGCTCCTCACCGACACTCCAATGAACAATAGCCTCCCGGTCAGGAAAGGTTTCCGCATTTTGGCGCCATAAACTCCATAAAGTTTTATTCCTATTCATCCGCAATTTCCCCTTTAAATCCGTCGAAAAACACTTTATTTTCAATTTTTAGACATTTTGTAATAATTGTCTAAAAAAGTCGGTTTTTATCTATTTTTATCTATTGGAGAAATTATATCAGAGAATAAACGCTCTGACTAGTTTTTTACAAAATTTATGGAAATTTTATCCTCAAAAAAACACCTCTTATGTCGTATAGTAAAACTATATTACATAAGAGGTGCTTTTTTAAAATATTCCAATAAAGCAGATTGGCCTTTTTCAACAACATTACCATAAAACAGGCTGTTCAAAAAAGGTAAGATGCCAGGAACGGCAATGCTTGCTAGGTAACTAAAAGCTTAAGGCTACAAACGGATAATTATCCAAAAGCGGAGGTCAAGCGATATGAATGAGCCTTGGGTTCGGCGGGATTATAGTCCCGCTGAACCCTTAGAGCGAATTTAGTTCGAGTTCTACAGCCTGTTGACAAAGTCGTACAGGCTGTTAACGAGATGAGTCGAAGCGTTGGATATTATCCGTTTGTTGCAGATTGGTCTTTTTCAACGACCTGTTATTTTTTGAGAAAAATTCCGCGCAAAATATCACTAATCAGCTTCGCATAGGTAATAAAGGTTTCCAGGCTTGCCTGCAGATCGTCCACCGTGTCGGTCACTTCCGTCTGCAGCACATGGACCGTATCACCGGTCTGATCCACTATTTCTTTCAAACTGACAGTCAAGGCATTGACATTCTCCAATGTTTCCGGAAACAGCGCCAGCGCTTTGCGAACATCCTTGTCTTGCTCGGCGAGCATGGTTCGGACATGACTAACCACGCCAAGTACCTGGCGCAAAACGGCGATCAGATAACCGCCGATGGCAATCGCAACAAGAAGACAAAAAAAGAGGCCGAGATCATATAAGGAAATATACATGCGTATTCCCTCCTTCGCAGAATAGTCAACGTTTAGCGGTCAAGGGGACGGTTCTGTTGACCAAAGCGCGGCTTCGCCTGGTCAACAGAACCGTCCCCTTGACCGCTGATTCTTATTCTTTCTTTTCTTCCGCTTCACTGGTAAGCTGAGGTTTTTTCTCCTGAACCTTTCCTTTGACTTCTTCAACTTTTTCCTTGGCTGCTTCCATCACTTCGTCAACCTTTTCCTTCACTGCCCCCATCGCTTCTTTGGCTTTATCCGGAAGTTCCTTAGCGGCGTTGGCAATGTCTTCGCGTGTTTCCTTACCGGATTTAGGCGCCAGAAGAACACCGGCGACAGCTCCCACCGTCAACCCGATTGCAGCACCGACTGCTGCATCTTTAACCGCTTGCTTACGGGCTTTTTGCCGGCGGGCTTTTTTCCCTTTTTCAATCAATTCGATGATCGACATGTCTCACACCTCCTGAAATCTTAGTTGAGGGAGTGACTGCAAAATTTTTCATTTTTTTGATTATAGGTGTATAAACTGTATTAATTGTAATTACAATTAATACAGTTTATACACCGGTGTTTATTCAATGAATTAGAATTTGTACGTAATCCCTACTCCGAGTCGGTTCTTGTCATCTCCTACATCCGGCATGAAGGAGCGGTAATATACATTGGCATCCACTTCACTGGTAATTTTGTAAGTAGCGCCGACTTGGGCTTCTACAAATTCATCGCCGAACAGTACCTGCGCATGCCCATCCCATTTATTATCCAATTCACGAGTTGCGCCAATACCAAGATACCCCGCGCCGTCGGCATAATCCCTGTGACCGATAATCGCTCGGAATGTATTGTTTAAACGATATTGTCCATAAAAATCGATTGCATCATCACTAGAACTTGTATCAATATTTTGAAAGCCAATCGTGAAACGATCCGCAATTTTGTGTTCAATATAGAGATTATCACTCGCGGCGCCAACAGCCGTCTGCCCCCTCGACAGATCATTGAGCGGAGCCGCCATTGCGGTACCAAGACTAAGAACCAGAAGCGCAACTGCAATACAAATGATTTTTTTCAATCGAAAAACCCCCTGTCATTTTATTTTTCCTTTTCTGGCAACAGGCCTGTTTTAAAATCGTTTCATCCGATGATTCGTGGCAGTCCCAAAAAGTTCACTTAGTTGGATGCCGGCAGTGGGTATTGGTCCTTATCTCATCAATTTGGCCTGAAGGCACTACAGCAGGCGTTGCGGTTTTCCGCTCCGCCGGCAGCCCGGAAACTACAGGCTGCATAAAATGGGTTTCACCGCACGTCCCTTTTTTATTGTCATCGACTGCCTTTGCGCTTGATTCACCTCCTCCTTCAGAATGTGCGCTGAAAAATATAACATTATTGTTATTCATTCCCGATTTACCTCCTTTTCTCCTTCTTTTTTCGGAACATTCTCGCTTTTTTCGGAATTTTCATCGTTCAGAAGATATTGCGCCATCAACATATCATTTTCTTGATTTCATTAAAGGAAAGCCTATTTTTTCGCTACATTGGTTATGTAATCATAAAAGCGTCTGGAAATTTCTGCAGGGGAATGTGTTTCACGAATTTTCAACGCATTTTTTGATAGTTTTTCCGCAAAAGCCGCATCGGAAGCAATGCGTTTCATCGCGCCGGCAATTGCCTCTGGATCACCAACAGCTGCCAGCAAACCATTTTCGCCATCCCTAATAAGTTCGGCAGGCCCAAAATCGCAGTTCGCCGCAACACAGGGTAACCCGCAAGCCAGCGCTTCAATCAGACCATTCGGCATCCCCTCGTGATGGCTGGTAAAGGCAAACATCGTGTGACTGCAAAGCACCGCCGGAACATCCTCCGCGTACCCTTCCAAAAAAGCATGCTTTTCCAGCCCTTTTTCCAGGATTAATCTCTGCAGGGCAGCTTTTTGTTTTCCTTCCCCGTAAATATGAAGCGTATGTTCAGGAAAGCTTTGATGAAAACGGCTAAAGGCTTCAACCAGTATGTCAAATCCCTTCACCGGCTCCAAACGGCCGGTTGTACAGATCGTTTTGGGGCGGCGCTTTGCTATATCCGGTACAATCGCCGGCAAGGTTCCTGCAAATATACCATTAGGGATAATAACACTTTTGTCTTGCGTTTTTTTGGGATAATAACCCTTGGCTCCTTCTGTTGAAAAAATATAACCGTCAGCGTACGGGGAAAGCAGTTTTTTCATTTTTTTCCAAAAGTGTCCCACGTTCGAATGATAGGGATTGCTCCGCTCAGAGCCAATAATTTTAATGTCCAGACCCAGTTTTGCTGCAAGCGCAAAAGCGAGATTATTGATTCCAAAGCAGACAACAGCCTGAGGGTGCCTCTCTTTCAACGTCTTCCTGGTCATGACAATTCGGCGCAGGTTGTTTTTTACAGCCGCAAAAATATTTTGGCTGTCTGCAATCGTCCCCAATTTGATCATATTGACCTTATCGTCCAACGGATATTGGGACGGCTGATCATCAAGCACCAATATGGAAACCTCAGCGCCCCGTCGGACAAAATCATTGGCAAGCGAGGATATGACGCGCTCGGCACCGCCGCGCCGCATGCTGACATAGTAAAACATAATGTGCAAAGCGAATCCCTCCTCCACAGGGAAAAGATGATTACGCCTCTATGATCTCAATCATCTTTTCCCGATATGCCTTAAATGAAAACGTTCCAGCACGCTCGGCCAGTTTTTCTTTATACCGACTGCAGCGCTTACGATTCGTGAGCATTTCGATGATAGCCTCTGCGAAAAGTTTATCCTTCTCCGGTTCATGACTCTCATCAGAAACAAATGGCGGGACGAGTACTCCGTAATCAGCGTACTCTATTCCCTCTGCCGTTCTGTTTTCGTAATGCTCCATCAGTATCTCGCGCGGCCCTGTTCTGCAATCGGCGGCTACGATAGGCAATCCGCAGGCAAGAGCCTCGACTAATGTGTTCGGAAAACCTTCATTAATAGAAGAAAGGGCATATAAGTCGCACTTTGCTTCATAGCTATAGGGATTCGGCTGAAAACCGGCAAATAAAACATTGTCAATAAGGCCTAATTTTTCAGTATATTTCTGTAAGGCGGCCGCCTCATCACCAGTTCCTATCAATAGCAGCTTTGCCTGGGGAATGAATGCGATAACATGGGCCATGGCATTGATTAGGTGGCGATACCCTTTCACCTTTTGCATCCGCCCCACACTAACAATAGTGGGAGAGCCGATTTCTATGGGAACAGGGTGTCCAGCCAAATCAGAAAGTTCCGTCAAATCATAGGGATTATACACCGTTTTGACTTTGGCTGCCGGGATGTCATAAAGCGCTGCCAAATCCTCCGACAGTTTTTTTGCAACGGTGATCACCACATCCGCTCTTCCATAAACCAGGCGGCTGATCATTTTGCCCCAAGGCGATTTGGTCAGGGAACCATACCCCCGTACAGATACTATTTTCTTGTCAGACGTTTTGGCTAGAGCGTTTACAAGGTTTGCCGATGTACCAAAAGACATGGTGACATCAATTTTATACTCACGTTTCAGCTTTTTAAGGGCACGAACACGACGAAATACGTTCATTATTTTTTCAAATTCGCCCTGCACCGGCGGAAGCTCTAAATTAATCAATGTTCCGTCAAAGTCATAGTTATGTTCCTGTCTGTTGAAAATGGCAAGCATCGTATTATAGTCCTCTTTAAGAATACCTGCCGTATTTATGGCAACCCGCTCTTGTCCGCCAATTCCAGTGTTGGCAACCAATATCAAGAGATTCTTTTTCGCCATGCCCCATCACGCCTTTACGTGTCATTTAATGATCGATGTATTGTACACTGTCGGGACGTTTAGAACCCTGCACATCAATTAATCTGAACCTCCCGTCTGCAGTACCATGATTTTGCCAACCCACCTTTTTTTCTCATATCATAGGCTTTTTTGCGACTCAGACGCTGTCGTTTGATGAAATCACGGATCGTTTCAATCACCCTGCTTTGATCCTCATATGTCATATTGGATCCGGATGGCAAACAAATCCCATTGTTGAATATTCGTTCCGAAACGCTCTCTCCTACTACATGAGAATAGTACGGGTAGTCTTGAAAAACCGGCTGCAGATGCAACGGTTTCCAAATCGGCCGCGTTTCAATATTTTCCTCGGCAAGTGCGTCCATCAGTTCATTCGGGGTGGTTCCGAGTTCTTCTGAGTCAATTGTCATCGTTGTAAGCCAGCGATTAGACCGGCCATATGCAGCTTCCGGCATAAATTCAATGCCCCTTATGCCGGCCAACGCCTCATGATAACGGGCAAATATTTCCCGCCTTGCCTTAACGCGTTCCGCCAATACTTTCATTTGGCCCCTGCCAATTCCGGCCAAGACGTTGCTCAGACGGTAATTGTAGCCAATCTCGCTGTGCTGGTAGTGCCGGGCGGGATCTCTGGCCTGAGTGGCCCAAAACCGCGCTTTTTGCAAGGCTTCCAGATCATTGGAGACCAACATTCCGCCGCCGGATGTAGTAATGATTTTATTGCCGTTAAAGGAATAAATTCCAAACTTCCCGAACGTGCCACTTTGTTTTCCCTTGTACGTGGCCCCCAGAGATTCAGCGGCATCTTCGATGACCGCAACCCCATACTGAGCGCAAATTTCGCCTAATTCATCCATATTGGCACTCTGCCCGTATAAATGGACAATGATCACCGCTTTTGGCAGTTTACCTAGCTGCACAGCATCGTTAAATGCCCGTTGCAGAGCCTTCGGCGACATATTCCAGGATTCTTCCTCAGAGTCAATAAATACCGGTGTCGCTCTCTGGTAGATAATTGGATTGGCACTGGCGGAAAAAGTAAGGCTGGAGCAAAAGACATAATCGCCCTCCTCCACGTCGGCAAGTTTCAAGGCCAAGTGGATAGCCGCTGTGCCGGAGCTGGTTGCCGCCGCGCCGCGTATTCCGACATAGTCTGCCAACTCACGTTCAAACGCATCTACGTGAGGTCCCAGCGGTGCAATCCAGTTAGTAGCAAAGGCCTCTTGGATAAATTCCTGTTCGTACCCGCTCATGTGCGGCGAAGACAGATAGATCTTTTTCTTGTTTGTCGAATTCGTCATTGCACTTTCACCTTCTCACGTCAAATTTTGGGTTGCCGGATATTTATAACGGATGGTGCATCCGGATTGATTTCGTGATGAAATGGAAATTGTCAGGCATGCAGCAGACAAGGTTCTTGATGCTCCCGACAATACGCCTGTCCGGATCCAGATGCCGCAGTACCGACAACAATTGCTTGTCATAGAGATTCTCCATCGTTGTAATGCGAAAATACCTATCTCCTAATCTTCCAATGCTATATTTAGTGCTTCCAGACTCGATCTCGAGATTGGAGAAACCGTATACTTTCTGACACGCTGCTGCCGTACAAAAGTTCTTGACCATGTACCCCTGTGGGATGACTGCTTTGGCGCGATGCGCGGCGCCCTCTAAAATCCAGGAAGTCTGGTGCCGCTCAATAAAACCCAGCCGTTGATACCATTCTCTCGCTTCATGGTTCATCATGAATACGTCCAATTCAATCACAAAGGCATTGTGCTTTATTGCAAGCTCTCTGCCGTGTTCGAACAATTGTTTGCCAATTCCTCCTGAGCGCGCGTCCGCAGCAATAAACAGTTCACTCAGCAAAAACACGCCGCCAAGTCTGCGCCATTCACTAAATCCCAATAATTGATCCTGATCGTATGCTCCAAAGAAAAAGGTATCCCGGCATTCCACGGGCAGCCGCAAAATGGACTTTACATATTCCGCGTACCCGAAACAAGAGTGAATTAGATATGGAAAAATAGTAGGATCCGCACCTTGGCTCATAATCTCAATTGCTCGCTCAACATCACCATTTGCCAAAGAGGCAATTGTTATTTCCCGGCTCATTTTTTCACCCCCTTTCCCGCTCTGCACCAATCGAAACAAATTCCATTACGATTTGTGGTGCCGGGCAAAAATGGCCGTGGCTTTTTTCAGAATCGCATTTTCTTCCTGCAATTCCGCAACCGCTTTTTTCAGCCGCCTTACTTCGTCATCTTCCTGCAAGAGGTGTCCACTGCCTGGAAACGCTTTTTCTTTGTGTTTATTGTATTGGCTGATCCATTTGTACAATGTGTTTGCATGAATGCCTAGCGCCTTTGCTACATCTGAAACAGTCTGACCGCCATCTTGCACAAGACGAACCGCTTCTTCTTTGAATTTTTTGTCAAACCGGTTCATGAGGACACCTCCAAATTGCTATAGTTTTTTCCACATTTACCTTGGTTTACCTGACGAATTTATTCTTCTTTCCAGTTTCCATCTGGGGCAATTCTTCTAACTACCAGAACAGGATTTTCGTCCCATGGTCATTTTGTTTTATTTATGGTAGAGTAGGCTTTGGGCAGGGAAGAAATTTTTTCGTAGTGCCTAAAATCAATCAAAAACGGTTTCTTCGTCGCAACGATGACGAAACTGGATTGGCACACTTATCGTGAGGTAAGGCCGCAAAGCCATGGGTCTCTTATTCCTGACGGAATGAGATCGCCAGGTTGCCGTGTTAGAACGTCTAATGCATTGTGATCCCGGCGTACCCCCCGTTCTTTATTTGCGGACCAGACTACCTACCAGCGATGATGCCCGCAACGTATTTCCAAAAAAAGAACAGGAGGTAAAACATAGTATGGCAGACATCAATCTTAAAAACTATTGGACATCAAGCACCGGTAATGGGGTAACGGATGATACCGCGATTTTTAAACAGGCGCTTGCAGCAGCAAAAGGCGGTACACTCTACATCCCAAAATCAAGTGTGGCGTACTCAATCGACAATTTAGTCATCCCCTCCAATATCCATATTGTCTTCGAAGCAGGGACTGTTGTCCAAGCCAATGCTGGACTCCCGATCAATCAACCATTATTTAAAATATCATATGCTTCCAATGTTATAATCGACGGCAACGGCGCCACCTTTGGGATGGCAAAATCCCAATATACAAGCGGAGGCGGGGGAACCCACACCTTTTCTGTAATTCATTCTTCCAATGTCACATTAAATAATATTAAGGTGACAAGTTCCGGCGGCGGCGATGGCATTTATATCAATGACGTTACCGATGTTCGTGTCTCAAGCTGTTCCGTCTCAGGTTGCTTGCGCAATGGCCTGGCCCTGATCGGAGCGGACGGAGCAATCGTCGAGAATTCAATATTCTCCAAAAACAAAGGCAACGGAATGTGCATAGAGCCCAATAGCCCTGCGGACATATTGAATGATGTCGTTTTTCAAAATTGTCTTTCGGAAAGCAACGGCTCTTATGGCCTCTCGCTGGGCCTTGACAAGTACAAAACAGAGACCAGCAAGATGTATGTGGATGTTACCTTCACGAACATCACTACCAGGAGAAATGGCGGTGACGGTCTTCGCCTCGGCGTTTACAACTTCACCTACGGGATCGGAGGAACAGTGGATGTAAACAACTACACCTCTGACGGGGACAAACTGGCCATGAATATTTCCAACAGCGGCTCAACATCCCCTCTGGTAACGATAGACAATTGGAAAGTTTTAAATCCGACCTCTTATACCTTGTCAACAGCAAATTACATGGATACTGCCTGGATCCGCGACTTAAGCGCCATTAATTCCGGCAAGATCGATTTCAACCAAGGGGCCTTCACCGCTACATCCCCTACTGGCGCGAGCTCGACTAGTACATCCACATCCGGATCAACTACGACAACGCCAACTACGACAACACCAACTACCACAACGCCTACAACTACGACACCGACAACCGGCACAACGATTTTGGGCACGACCGGCAGCAATACGCTGAATGGCACCAGCGGAAACGACGTAATTGACGGCAAGGGCGGCGTCGACAAAATCAGCGCCAGCGACGGCAACGACACGATTAAGTATTATGCGAGCAGCACGCCGGGCTATATTAACGGCGGCAATGGGACCGACACCCTTGATGCGTCTGCTGTTGCTTCCTCTACTAATCTGAGCATCAATCTCGGCAATTATGTCAATATGGAGAATTTGACCGGCGGCGCGGGCGGCGATACATTGACGGGTACTTCCGGCAACAATGCCCTGTACGGCGGAGCCGGTTTGGATTACCTGTACGGCGGCACCGGCAATGACACCCTTTGGGGCGGCGCCGGGACCGGCGACAGACTGACCGGGGGGACAGGCCAAGACGTTTATCTGTTCGGCAAAGGCGACGGCGCGGACAAAATTACTTCCAGCAGCGTGAACTATGAAGATAAGATTATGTTCAATGCCGGAGTCAAGTTGTCCGATCTCAGCGTCAAGCTCCTCAGCAACAAGGATCTCGTCATCAGCTGCGGTTCAACCGATTCGCTGACGATCCAGAACTGGGGCTCCAGCTCTGGAACCGCCTTGAATACGGTCCAATTTGCCGACAGTTCCACGAAATATAAACTGACCATGACGAATGGCGTTGCTTCCTGGTCAACAATCGCATAAAAGAACTCACTTGGTTCTTACAACGTCCTTACAAGGTCGGCGGGTTTTCCCGCCGATTTTTTTATTTCCATCCATATTAGACATACATTTTATCGTAATACTCCATATAATCCCCGGACACAATATTTTCAACCCAATCCGCCTGACTTAGATACCATTCAATCGTTTCTTTCATTCCTTGCTTGAATGTATAAGCAGGAACCCAGCCAAGCTGTGTTGTTATTTTTGTGTTGTCGATTGCGTATCTTCTGTCATGCCCCGGCCTGTCCCGGACATATTTGATTAATGTTTCCGACTTGCCGAGCGTTTGAATAATCAGCTTCACAATGTCAATATTTGTTTTCTCATTATTGCCGCCAATGTTGTAAATCTCACCATCCACACCGGTGTGCAATACGATATCTATCGCAGTGCAATGATCCGCTACATGAAGCCAATCTCTGACTTGCATTCCATCGCCATATACCGGCAGGTCTTTTTCTTTTAAGCAATTATTGATCATCAGGGGGATGAGTTTTTCAGGAAATTGAAAGGGCCCGTAGTTATTGGAGCAGCGCGTGATATTAACCGGAATTCCGAAGGTTTCATGATATGCCCTGACAATGAGATCGGCGCTTGCTTTGGCTGCGGAATACGGACTATTCGGCAAAAGCGGCATGGTTTCAACAAACATTCCTGTTTTCCCCAATGCCCCGTATACCTCGTCTGTTGATATCTGCAAGTACTTCACTCCGGGCTTATATTCCCGGCAATATTTGTCGTTTGGACAGACGCTCCAATGTTTCTTTGCAGTATCCAATAGTACCTGAGTCCCCAGAATATTGGTCGTTAAGAATACTTCCGGTTCCACGATACTTCTGTCCACATGAGATTCTGCCGCGAAATTCACCACCACATCAACGTCATGTCCCGAAAAGATTTCATCCATTTTGACTCGATCCCGGATATCCGCTTTTACGAAAAGATAATTGGAATTGTTCTTGATGGCCTTGAGGTTTTCCAGGTTGCCGGCATACGTCAGGGCATCGATATTGATCATTGTATAATCAGGATATTTCGTTACCATGTGTCTAACAAAATTACTGCCAATGAAGCCGGCGCCACCGGTTACCAATATCCTTTTCATACGGATTCCTCCACTAAAGAAAGTATGTATTGTCCGTAATCTGTCATCTTCAAGCCTTCTCCAATGGCTCGCAATTGTTCCCGACTGATAAAACCCCTCCGCCATGCGATTTCTTCAATACAGGAAACATAGAACCCTTGCCTTTCCTGGATCGTCTCCACATACTGCGCTGCTTTCAGCATGCCTCCCGGCGTTCCCGTATCAAGCCACGCCATGCCTCTGCCCAGAAGAATAATATTCAATTCATTTTTCTCCAGGTAGGCATTATTAACAGCAGTGATTTCAATCTCCCCACGTGCAGACGGCTTGACTTTTTTAGCAATTTCCACGACTTGATTATCGTAAAAGTATAAACCGGGTACTGCAAAATTCGATTTGGGATTTTTGGGTTTTTCTTCAATCGAAATCACTTTGTTAGTATTGTCAAATTCCACTACTCCGAAACTATGCGCATCTTTCACCGGATAACCGAAAACAATCGCGCCTGTTTCTATTTTCTTGGCACGGTTAAGCACCCGGGTTAGGTCTTGTCCATAAAAGACATTATCTCCAAGAATCAGGCAAACATGATCGTCGCCTATAAATGTTTCCCCCAGTATAAAAGCGTCTGCAATTCCTCTGGGAGTCTCCTGAACCTTGTAGGAAAATTTCAACCCCAGTCTGGATCCGTCACCTAACAGCCGCTGATATGCCGGAGTATCTTCCGGCGTTGAGATGAGCAAAATCTCATGTATTCCGGCCAAAAGCAATACTGAAAGCGGGTAGTAAATCAGCGGCTTATCATAGATCGGCAGTAGTTGCTTTGATACGGCCTGGGTTATCGGATATAACCGGGTACCTTTTCCGCCTGCCAGAATGATGCCCTTCATACTTTCCCCACCTTTCCGTCTTAATCCAAACTTTTTTATTCAAAATGAAGTTGCAAATCCTGTCGACATCTTCCATTGCCAAATCTTCGTATAAAGGAAGGGTCATGATCCGGTCCGATATGTATTTGGCAACCGCCGTTTCTTCGCAGCGAAACCGGTTCCGATAACATTCAAAGCTGTTGATTAACGGGTAGAAATATTTTCGGGAAATAATTTCCTCCTTTTTCAACATTTCATAAATTTCGTCGCGGCTCAATCGGTACCCATCAAATAAAACAGGGAAATAGGCATAGTTACTTTTAACGTCTTTTTGCGGCGAGATCAGCTTAATGCCGCGAACGCCGTCAAGTTTTTTTCTGTATCTTTCCACGACTGCTTTGCGTTTCTCAATGGCCTGATCAATATGGCGCAGATTGCAGATCCCCATGGCGGCTTGAAATTCATTCATCTTTGCATTTCCGCCAACATACTCCACTGACTCCGGTCCAGTGATGCCAAAATTTTTCAAATGATTGAGAAGTATTTTTAAGTCATTGCTGTTATACGTGATTGCACCGCCTTCGATCGTATGAAATACTTTGGTAGCATGAAAGCTGAACATCGAGGCATCACCATAATTGCCAATTCCCCTGCCGTTCACAGTCACGCCAAAAGCATGAGCTGCATCATAGATCACTTTCAGGTTATTTTTCTTGGCAATCGCCTCAATTGCCTCAACATCACAAGCATTTCCGTATACATGGACCGGAACAATGGCAGATGTTTTCTTTGTAATCAGGCTTTCCAGCTTCCCGACATCCAGATTGTATGTATCGGGTTCAATATCACAAAACACGGGAACCAACCCATTTCGCACAATCGCATGGGTTGTGGATGCAAAGGTGAAAGGCGTGGTGATCACTTCTCCGGTCAACCCGAGCGCAGCAATTGCGCACTCTAAGGCCAAATGACCGTTTGTAAACAATGTCACATTCGGCACCTGCAAATACTGAACAAGTTCTGCTTCCAGTTTTTTATGTTTATCACCCATATTCGTCAGACAGCGGCATTCCCACAAGTCTTTAATTTCTTCCATATACTCTGCAAAATCCGGCATTGAGGAACGAGTTACTTGTATCGGGTTCACCATAGTAATTCCTCCCCTTCCTTGTTCTGAAATCCATCTTCGCCACTGTAATAAAACCATTACAGATAATCTGTGTTATTAATATACCCTGTCGATCCATTGTAAGATATGACTTTGCCCGGAATTCCCACCACTACTGCATTATCCGGAATGTCTTTCGTTACAACGCAATTCGCGCCGATGGCAACGTTGTTTCCAATTTTGACATTCCCCACTATTTTTGCCCCTGGCCCAACATATACGTTATCTCCTAATGTCGGAAGCCCTTTGTTTTTTCCCCGATTAGAATGTCCTATCGTGACTCCTTGCGACACATTGCAGTTTTTCCCAATTTCGCCGCCTACAAAAATACCGCTAAAATGTCCGATATAAAATCCACTGCCAATATTGGTTGTCGACACAAAGATTCCATATTTACACGAATAGTGCTCCATCCACATTTTGGCGATCACGTATAGAGGCCAGTTTCTATTGTTTCTCGCATAATGGGATATCCGCAAGTAAAACGAATATTGAAAACCGGGATTCCGTAATAAGTTCATCAAGAGTAGCCGTGTGCTCACTTTCCCGGTATATCTGTACAAATCGGAGCGAATAAGAGTTTTCAACTGTTGGAAAGTCATACTAGCGCCTCCCTGATTTCTTTCCTTTCAACTTATATGTCTGCAGAATTAATCAGGCACCCTATGGCATCCACATCAAACACCGGAATATTGCATTTTTCCCTTATTATTTCTCTTTCCGTGAAAGAACTGCCAATAAATACCGATCCTGACTTTTCTATACTGTCCGTTTTCGTCCTGCCAGGTTCCACGGAAACAATTTTATCGAACAACGCTCTGTTTATATGGTATCTATCTAGTAATTCATTCACATCGCAATCATTTTTTGTGAACAATATAATTTTCTTTTTTGTATTAACCCCTTGATAAATTAATTTCAGCAATGTTGTGTTCACCTTGTCCTCAATAATCAGCGCGCCATCAAAATCAACATATAAAGTTTCATATTGATAATCCAAGCGATAGCTGGCCGCCAAACAACGGTCAAGACTCATTTTATAGTCATTAAACAATATTCTCACATCATGACCCATCGCATCGAATAGCGATAATGCCGCAAAATTAACGCCCAGCTGTCTGTAGAATGCCATTGTCCCCGCCTGCCTGACGGCAAACTCCATAAACTTTAACTGACCGGTTTCGTCTTCCTTAACCTGGAAGAACCAAGCTCCGCGAAAGGCAAAGCGTTTATTCAATTCGCAGGCAATCATTTCAAACTCACTGCTTTCCTCCACTCTTTCCGAATGATGCGCTATTCCATTCGTGATGCGTTCTCTCTTGCGCGGTCCCGCGAATAACAGTTCCCTATTTTTATTGGTGAAGCAATCGATGGTATATTCTTGACCCGGCAAATATTCGCATAACAGCAAATTTGGTTTTTGGGTCAAAATATCTTCCAGCTCGGATTTGCTTTTCGCAAGATAGGTCCCCTTACCGCCAGTGCCGATATAAGGTTTAAGGAAGACGGGATATCGCGTAACGGCATTTATGTCTTTATATATTTGGGGATTGAATGAATATCCGTTGAGCGCTTCATACATCAATTTTTTATTTTCCGCAATCCTTGTTGTTTCGTAGGGTGAACAAATCGTCTGTGCATGAATTTTGTCTTGATGCTGCGTCAGGAACAGGGCGATCGTGTCATGTGTGGGAATGATGAAATCAATGCCACATTCTTTGATTATACGGTTCAACTCGTCAAAAATCGTTTCGTCCGTGATGTGCAAGCTCCCAAAATACAGCTTCTCTTTTGGGTATACATACTGTGCATGGTTCGAAACCCGCGTAGCGCCAAAGACATTAAAATGCTTGTTATATTTTAATGAATAATAAATCTCCAGTGCATTTTCAGACCCCGCGGGGTAGATCAACACATTTACTTTTTTCATCGCATTTTTTCAGCTCCTCGGCGATATATTGCATATCCTCCATTGTGCAGCGCTGATCACAGGGAAGAGGAAGGATGTTTGCGCTGTAATCGTACTCGACACTATCCTTAGGCATCTGATTCAGTACGTTGGGCCATAAGGTCGGTATATAGATGTTTTTCTGTGCCAACTTTTTTTTGATCTCCGACGCATTCTCCGCATAAAACGGATAAGCAAATGCCCCGCATGGATCGACCGGTTTCAATCTGTTCATCCCGTCAAATTGTTCGGCCAAAAAACGATAATTTCTGTTTCTGATGTCGCATACCCGTTTGTAATCGATTGCGCCGAGAAGATTGTGCGTCAGTTTTGACATCGTTTTCAGTGGTTCACCCTTAAATGCTTCATCATTTTTTTTAAAATCAACATGGAAGTTTGCTGCAGGACCTTCGTACCGTCCCAAAAGGTGCTTCATTCGTTTCCCGGATGTATCCGTTGCCAAATTTTCTTCTAGTCTTGCATCCGTGCTTAGATAGCCCCCATCCGGCACGCCAAAAAACTTTCTGCAGCTGTAAAGAGTATCGATGCCTTCCACCGGTTTTTGAAAAAAAGCCTGTGCATTGTCAATAATAATATGCTTATACTTTTCTTTGAATATACCAATCGTTTCGTTGCTGATTCGGCCATAATAATTAATGATATATAGACGCTGGGTCGAAGAGATTTTTTTTTCAAACACCGGCATAAAGTCTGCGTTTATAGGATAATACTCGTATTCATATCCGTTTCGCTGACACATATCGCTGACGGAATCGCAATTGAAATAGGGAATGTAGACTTTCTCAATATTTTGCGCTTTCAGCAAATACAACAGACAGTTTCGCGCATTGTTCAGTGCGAGCAGATCCTGATGGTATTCACTGCTGACCAATTCTTCCAAACTAAAGTAACCGCCTATTTCATTCATTGCAATTCCACTTCCTTTCTGCGTTTTTATGAAGCAGCTGTTTTACAGTATCCAGCAGATAAATAAAGCACTCCAGTTTCAACAAATATGCCAAACCCGTGTAAATGACAATCCCTGCAATCACCTGGACAAATAATTTCGTCAGTTCATTCCATCCACTGTAATTTACCGTATAGATCGCTGCCCCCATTACAACAGATAGTAATAAGGACGGCATAATATCGATCCATTGTTCTTTAAAGCTGTAATCCAATAATTTCCGATTCGGATATGAGTTGATGGCTGTCGAAATAACAGATGTAACCGGTTTAAACGCGACCATGACATAAATTCCGAACGGAACGCTGATCAGCAACGCCGCTACTCCGATACATTTCTTGATGATTTCCAGCTTCAGAAAGATATCGCTGCGGCCTAACGCATTAATTGCCTGCAGGTTGGCTGTATGAACCGGCCAGAAGGCATATGCCAAACACATGATTTGCAAGAAAGGCACGCAGGGCAGCCATTTCTCCGTCAGCAGCAAATTCACAAGGGGCTCTGCACATACAGCCAATCCGGCCATCAACGGAAAGATGACGAATGAGCTGGTCACAATGGAACGCCTTACCATCGCTTTTACTCTGTTCTTATCTTCTTGATGCGCCGATAGTGCCGGCAGCATGACGCTGGAGATGGAGCTATTGATATTAGTCATTAACAGTTTGGGAAATTGATCCCCTCTGGTGAAATATCCTAACATTTCGGCGTTATAAAACTTCCCGATCACCAGTCCATAAATATTGTGATAAACCGTCTCCAACAAGCTTGAGCAGAGCAATTTCCCCCCGAAAGCAAACAGGTTTCTCAGCCTCGCCAAGGAAAATTCTGAACTGGGCCGCCATTTCACAGTAAACCAAAGGATGAAGGTAATTAAAATCTGCTGCACAAGGTGCTGAGCAACCAGCGCCCATACACCAAAACCCATAAAAGCCATCCCAATGCCAAGAATACCGGAAAACAGCATCCCGCCAAGACTGCTGAAAAAAACTTTCTTGAACTTCATCTCCCGGGATACAACGGCATATTGTACAGAATTCACTGCGCCAAAAAACAGCGTAATCGATAACACGCGAAGCACGGGGATGATCTGACTTTCATCATAGAACCTCGCAATAGCCGGTGCCGATAGATACAGAAAGCCATACATTAGGATTGAAACAAACAGGCTGAGATAAAACACAGAGGAAAAGTCCAGCTTATCTGCATTCTTCTTCTGGATTAATGCGGTGTTAAAGCCGCTGTGTACAAAAACAGACGCAATGGCAATGAAGATGGCTATCAGGGCAATCACGCCATAATCAGCCGGCAATAAAAGCCTTGCCAAAATAATTTGAATGATAAATTGCAGCGCCTGCGTTCCGCCGCGCTCCATTAATTTCCAAAATATTCCATGCAAAACCTTGCTTTTTGTGCTTGAAGTCGCCATCATCTTTTCCTTTTTCGGCTGTCAAGCCTTGCGTATTTTTCGTATTTTTGCTGAGAATTCTAAAACGGATGGCAGATAGGCGCCCAAGTATAATCGCATTTTCTGTTTTATACTCAAACTTTCATAGTTCTCTCTGTATTTTTCCAGTTTAATTTTCTCAATCGCAAAAATAGAGAGCAGCCAGGTAAATTCCCGGTTCAAAATACATTTTCGAATTTCCTCCTCATACCTGCGGCCTGTATATTCATTGAATTCATCCAGCACAATGCCAATTCTCCGGATATGTTCTCCCACGTTGTTTTTATCTGCATTCAATCTGCTTGTCCAGGAGCTTTCCGTCGATACGCGATAGTCGGACATGCATTGCGCCATATAATGCATTTCGCCTTGCAGGGAAAGATATAGCATAAGCGGAAAATCGCCCACCGGAGAATGATGATAAAAATCAGGCATGTTTTGCACCAGTCTTCGCGGATACACCATGGAATTGGTTGCAAACAGTCCGCCTCCGCCATGTCTGATCACATCCACCGTAGTAAAATTTTGGTCATGGGTTCCAGGTTTGATATAGCCAACCACTTTTTTATCCCGGGATATTCTTCGTGCCGCATGTGTGCACAAACTGCATTGAGGGTTCGCTTCCAAATACTCTACTTGCTTTTGCAGTTTCAAGGGGTCGGTCCAATAATCATCCCCTTCACAAATCGCCATATATTTCCCCTTGGCGCGTAACGTATTGAAAAAATAACCGACATGATTATTTTTGGAGTACTGGTTTTCAGTTTGATAGATGGGTTTAATCAGTTCGGGGAAATCTTTTTCATATTTATTGATGATGTTTGCCGTGTTATCGGTGGATGCGTCATCGTGCACTAATATTTCAAACGGATAACTTGTTTTTTGCATCAAGAAGCTTTCTATTGCCTCCCCAACATACTTCTCATGGTTGTAGGCAGTGCAGCAAATACTAATCATTGGTTCCATTATCCGTCCCTCCAAGCTTGCATGCGTAATTTTATGCATTTACAATGGATTGAATACGACTCTGCCAAGCATGATGCCGCTTTGATCACGAACCCAGGCAGCCTCCTGATAATTCACTCTGGATATATGGTACTCTGTTGGGTTCAAGATCCTCCAGCCATTCATCGTAATGACCGGCGATGTCACACCGCTATTGGAAACATTGATCGCCAGCCTATCCCCGTCAGAAGTATAATTGTTTACATGAATCGTCCCGTCGATTCCGTGGGTGAAATTGTAAACGCTTAAAAGAAGGCCGGTACTCCCATTATTTTTGGTTGTAATATCGTTGAATGTGACATCAACATTCGTGCGGCTGGTCTCTGTTTTGTATTTGTCAAGGCCTAAGGCCAGACCATAAGCACCGTTATTTTCGGAGAGACAATTTTGAAAAACGATATCTTGCAATGTGTCTGCCGGGCTATTAGGTTCTATGCACATCCCATTTCCTCTATTTTGGAAAAACACAGAATTTTCTATAACCGCTCCGATGGCGCCAATTAAAGAGAGACCATTGCGCAAACAGTTTGACGCCGAGCATTCTGAAATGCGGATATTCACAACATCGTTGATATAGAAGCCATCTCCACCGCCGGAACTTGTCACAGTGATGTTATTCAATACCACATTGCTGGAATGGATGATAGAGAAGGCGTGAGTTCCCTCGCCAATAAATCGATCCGGATACTGGGAGTTCAACATCCCAAAAACAGCGCCATTGCCATCGATCGTAACGTTTGCCGCGTGGGAAATTTTGAACAACGGCTTATTGATGGGAAGGTTCGCATTGGCCTGGATTATCGTTCCTGCCTCAAAAATGATGTGGATATTGGCTGGAATGATGAGATTATGAATGGAGTATGCGACCGTTGGTTTCGGAACATACAAGGTTCCACCCTGGGCCATTTGAAACGCTTCTCTGAAGATTGGGGTATCATCGGTCACTCCGTTTCCGGTGCCGGATGTCCACATATTGCCTAAATTGATTTCACTTTGACCGGCATTGCTTTTCCCGCTTCCCAAACCAAAGACCGTTGTCAGAATTAGGCCAATCAAAACCAGAAGTACTGCTTCCCTCAATCTGAAATTCATCACTCTGCACCTCACCATCATTGCCTTTGCGCTGTTGCGCAATTCCGATACGCCGGAAAAAATTCATCCGTAAAATCGATCGTATTTCCCAGCGCAATCTCATATTTCAGCCGCATTTCGCATAGCGTTTGGTACGCCGTTTCATCATAGATTTTTTTTCCTACCATCGCTGATACAATGCCTCGCGGCGCAAGCGATTTTTTATAGTGAAAAAGGCTATCTTGTCCTTTGTAACCGCCGCCCAGTGCGTATGCTTTTTTACCATGTTCAATGCCCCAGCGGATTACAGCCTCTTTTAGAATTTCGTTCGGGTATAATTTCAAGGCATTTTTATCGGTTCCGCCTAAAAACGAATAAAGATAATCTTGGGAAATTAAAACCAGTTCCGTGGATATCACTTTATTTTCCTGCAGCGTATGGAAATAAATATGCTTGCCTGGCAAATCTTGACGAATAGCGGAAAAGAATTCTTCCGGGAAGTAATATTGCGGCTGCGCATGATGACGGTCCATCGTGGCATAATATATTTTTTTGAATTCTTCGAGCCGGTTGCTGCCGGGGTCTATTTCGACCTCCAGGCCGGTTCGCAAGGCCCGGCGGATATTTGTACGCACCTTGTGATCAAAATCATTCCAGATTTCTGGCAGCCCGGGACTTAACAAACGAATGACATGTTCTCCGAGCGGTTCCACTCTTCCGGAAAAGGCCTGAATGTAACAAGAGTAGGGCGAGAACCGAATAAAACAAGATACGATTTTATTATTTCGGGACCAGGCATCAAACTCACGCCAAAAGGTCCTTACATTATTTTCACTTAAACAGTTTGCTGCATTTGAACCCGAATACACCAAGCCCCCATAACCATATGGACTAATGATATCTTGAGACTGACAATGTTCCCCAGCCCATTTTTCCACGGGTAGCGGCCGCAGGATAAAAGGGAACATGAGAACCCCGCCCGATAATTCCATATAAGCGCAAAGCGCAGTATCCGCCGGCCGGCAAAAAAGCTTTACAAACTTCGGATGCGCGAAGATCTCCTGTGCAGGTTGAAAAGACCACATTTGGATCCATAAGGCAAGCTCAGGAAGACGATCCGCATTCAAAATCTTAAGAGCACCCATTTCCCAACCTCCTCTATGCCCTATGTTGCTTCTCAAAGATATTTTTCTCCAATCGCCCTTTTTCTCATCACTTTAGCCGGAACTCCGCAGACGACTACTCCTCCATCAATATGGTTCACTACCACCGCGCCGGCGCCAACGATCGCATGTTCACCAATTCGTATATTGTGAATGACATTCGCCCCCAAAGACACTGCCGCATGATCGCCAATATGGGTCTCTCCGCCGATCACCGCACCAGGCCCAATTGTGACAAAGTCGCCTAACCAAACGTCATGCCCAACACTGCAGTTTGTATTAATAATGCAATGATTGCCAATATGAGCGTCACTGTTCATAATCGAACCCGCCATGCTCACAGTTCCTTGCCCAATTTCAACGCCTCGTGCAATAATGGTTGACGGATGTAACGCGTTGATAAACACAAACTTCGGCCGGAACTGCAAAACCTTATCGACTAACTGCTTTCGATCCCAATTGTCCCCGACAGCAACAATTCCCGCATTGACAGCAGAGAATTTTTCTTCGTAAAATACTCCCAGTCCGCCAAGAACGGGATATCCGTACACCCGGCTGCCTCTTTCTTTATTCTCATCGACAAAACCAATAATCCGGTGTATTGCTTGCTTCTCAATAATGTCGACGGCAACTTTGGCATGCCCGCCGGCGCCGATAACGAAGATATCCATAAATACCCTCCTTTAACTGCACAGAGAGTTCTTGGGCGTATCAATACTCAATGATCTCAGCAATTTGCAATTGTCCCAGCTTCATCATCATAGCGCCCCAGTTAAGCCCCGTCCCAAAACCACAGAAACAAACGTTAAACGAAGTTTCTTTCAAGCGGTCGCCCAAGTTGTAAACTGCGTTTACCGGAATCGTCGCTCCGCTGGAATTCCCGAACCGCTCGACGATGTTAGACGGCATTTTCGCATAGGGAACTCCCAGTTGATCGGCCAATTTTTCGAGCATGAAACGATTGGGCTGGTGGAATAGATAATAATCAATTTCTTCTTTCGCGGTTCCGCTCGTAACCAGCAAGTCCTCAATAAGAGCCGGAACCTTCGTCTGTACAAAGTTGAATACGCTGGTCCCGTCCATAAACAGGTGATCCTTGCTGCGCAGATTGCCGTCCCCGCTGTCTTCCATAATGGCGGTTTCTGCGGTCGCTGGCATCCGCAAACCACCCGCCGGAATAATGAGCGCATTTCCTTGGCTGCCGTCCATTTTTATATTCGCATGGATTACATTTTCCAGACAATCTCTCTCAACAATCGTGATCGCCGCGGCATCCCCGATGATGGGATAGCTGTTTCGATCCTTGGGTGAAGTTCTTTTGCTCAGAAACTCTGCATTCAAAAGAACCACCTTGTTTATATTTTTTTGCTCCAGCAGCAGAAAAGCTTGCATCAGTCCAACAATGTATCCCGCGCAGCCTTGGTTGATATCCATACACAGAACGTCTTCCCCCAAGCCCAGACGCCCCTGAATGATATTGCTTGTCGGCGGAAGCAAATAATCGCTTGTTTGCGTTACTAATATCAGCGCATCAATGTCATCTTTTTTCAGGCTTCCCTGCCGCAGCAGGTATTCGATCCCAAATACGCAATAATCCGAGATGCATGCTCCCTGATCGGCAATCCGATGCCGGTCGTAACCCATGATTTTTTTCAAGCGCAGGGATTTTTCCGGCGGAAAATTATAGTTGCCAATTTCATCATCAAAGAGACTTTCTTTTTGGGGAACAACACATAAAATCCCACTGATCTTTTTGTTATGAAAAATCATGTTCATTCCATACCACCATACCTTTCCACTAACCGCTTGATCGAAGCTGTATCTGTAAAATTTTCCGGAATGATGTCTGTTCCGAGGATCTTGATGCCATAGTGTTCATCAAGGGCAGTTACCAGCATGACCATATCAAACGAATCCAATATGCCGTCTTCAATGAAATTGCTTTCCTGGTAAAAATCGTACTCAGGCCTGATCCCTGACAGGATTTTGATGATCTCTTCCATTGTGCTCCCTCGCAATCGTTGCAATTTCGGGATACGATCACTTTTCGCCCATTACTGTCCGTAACGCTGCAGCAGCGTCACCCGGTCGATTTTCCCATTGGCATTCAAAGGCATTTCATCCAATTGGTAGGCGGTTGTAGGCATCATGTATTTTGGAAGCAGCGGAAGCAATGCTTTCCGTATTTCGCCAAGTTCCATCGTCTCTGACGCCTTGTAAAGCAGCACGATTTCTTCTTTGGATTTATTGTAGGTTACACAGGCGCTTTCAATCAGCGGCAGTCCGGCAATGGCAGTTTCAATCTCGCCTAACTCAATTCGATATCCCATATGTTTAATCTGCGAGTCTTTCCGCCCTACAAAGATGATTTCACGCCGTTCGTTGACGTACACCAAGTCGCCGGTTCTATATATCTTTTCCGGGTAATGTGAGTGAAGTGGATTCTGAACGAATGCAGCAGCCGTTTTTTCGGGATCATCCCAATAACCAAGTGCCAACGAACTGCCCCTGACGCATAATTCTCCGACTTCCATCATTCCTGCCCGTCGATTTTCGGCATTCAGTACCAAAACATCGGTGTTGCGGCAAGGGATGCCGATCGGCAACGGCTCCTGATCATCAAATTCCCGGTCAACAATATAATAGGTGCAATCCACCGTGATTTCGGTAGGTCCGTAAAGATTGGCGAACAATGCGTTTGGCATTCTTTTGCGCCAGTAATTTAGCTGCTTGTTCGGCATTACTTCTCCGGCAAAGAGTATTTTGGTCAAATCCGGGAGGATGATTTCGTCGAGAATTTTTGCATTTGCTACACTGATCAGTACGGAAGGAACCCAAAAGATAAAGTTAATCCGCATATCTTTGACGTACGAGATCAATTTCGCAGGAAAAGAGAACAGCATTTTCGGTATAATGACAATCGTTGCACCTGCTCCCAGACATAGATAGATATCCAAAGTCGAATTATCAAAGAAGAAGGGAGATTGACTGCCAATCATCGTCTGTTCATGAATATCAAAACATTGGATCGCCCAATCAATATAATCAATCACACCCCGGTTAGTAACAACAACCCCTTTCGGCGTGCCGGTAGAACCGGATGTGTAAATGATGTATACAGGATCAACGTCAATAATTTGTTGTACAATCTCGTCCAGGTGATGCTCATCTTCAGGCGGCAGATCTTCGTACAGTGTTCCAAGAAGTATGATCTTCGACTGTTCCACTCCGAGCGAAGTCAACAGCCCGGTATATTCAGCCGAAGTGATCATCGCTGCCGGTTGCAGATTATCTAAAATCTTCCCCAGTCTTTGCGCTGGAAGTTTTTCATCCAACGGTACATAATAATTACCGCTATAGAGAACACCGGCAAATGCGACAAGGCTGTCCGCACTTTTGGGCAATAATACAGCGACCGGCTTCTGAAAGAAAGAATATTCCTTTGTCATTTTTAAGGCCAGTTGTCTGCCCAATTGCCGCAGCTGGCGAAAGGTAAGCTGGCGAGCTCCGTCGATAATCGCCGGTTTATCGCCGCACCGTTTTGCAGTTTCTTCCAAATATTCCAATACACTATTTTTCACTGAAGTTCCCTCCCTAACGTCGCCGGTACATTCAGCAAACTCTTAACGAATGTTTGGCTTCTTCTTCCTTCTCCAACTTATCGCTGACAAAGTTGATGATATCCTGTATCGTGGTACATTGTTTGAGCCTTGCCGTTTCTATCGTCAGTCCGAAGGTTTCGTGAAACAAAGCGGCAATACTCAACCGTCCCAATGAATCCCAGCCATCAAGATTGTTCAATTCTGTCGTTAATGCAAGCCTTTCTGCCGGTTCAAATAATGCTTCTGCCAGTTTTTCGATTAATTCTTGTTGTTTCATCCTCGTCCCCTCCATCCCCGTTTATTCTACTCTACTCGCCGGGCAGGATTGCCAAAAACACTGGTATTCGCTTCCACATTCCGGATAACAATGCTGCCTACGCCAACCTTCGCTCCCCTGCCAACCCGCATCCAGGGAATAATCCGTGCTCCGCTTCCCAAAAATGCTTCTTCCTCCAGATAAACATGCCCCATCAAGTCACAGTGGTCACTTATGCTGCAGCCTTTTTCCACGGTCACATCATGCCCTACAACCGAGAAGGAGTCGACCAAAACATGATCTCCCACATTGGAATTGGGACAGATGATCACTTGGGGGCAGATAATTACGCCCTCGCCGATGACGCTATAATCAGCAATGATGACGGACGGATGAATGACATTGACAAACCGGGCTCCTCTTGCCTTAAAGGAATTGCAAAGCATCATTTTATTCGCCGGATCCGCAACCGCACAAACAAATTCTTCCCCCTCTGCAGGAATATGATCTTTGATTGTTCCAACCATCAGATCCGATAAGTGATATTTATCGAGCGCATGGATATCGTCATTCAAAAAACCAATCGCATCCCATCTTTTTTGCCGCTCCTGAATGTCTTTTGCCCACTCAAATGTTTCCCGCCCACAATGACCAGATCCAATAATCAACAGTCTGCTCATAAAGTCATCTCCTTACCGTCCGATTGATCTTGCTCATTTCATGCCTTGCCCGGCCCCCGAAAACGCTCCATTCCTACTGTTCCTTTATCTTTTCCCGGTTTGTCGATCTGGGAACGCTGTATCACTTTCAAAAAGGTCAAAGCGAGTATTTTGAGGTCCAGCCAAAAACTCCGGTGATCGACATACCAGACATCCAAGCTGAATTTTTCTTCCCAGGTTATCGCATTCCGGCCATTGACTTGCGCCCAGCCGGTAATTCCCGGTCTAACTTCATGCCTTCTTGCTTGTTCTTGATTGTATAAGGGCAAGTACTCCATAAGAAGAGGCCGCGGACCAACCAAGCTCATGTCCCCCCGGATTACGTTAAACAGTTGGGGCAGTTCATCCAGGCTCAACTGACGAAGGATCCTGCCAGTGGATGTAACCCGTTCTTTTGCACTCAGCAAATTCCCCAAACCATCTCGTTCCTCCGTCATGGTACGAAATTTAATTAGTTCAAATGGCTTGCCATGAAACCCAGGCCGCTGTTGCCGGAAGAGAACCGGCGACCCAAGACTGGCTTTCACCACCAGCGCTGCAATAATAAATAGGGGGGATAGCAGAAGGATCGTTATGATCGCTGTCAGAACGTCAAATGTTCGCTTGATCACGCTTACACCAACTCCATTGCTTGCAGTATAGAATGCGTAACCTTATGGACATCATATTTGTCTACGGCCATCTGACGGCTTTTTTTTCCCATAACCGAGATTAAATCAGGATCCAATATAAACTTTTCCATAGCGGCTGCCAGCTTGTTTATGTCTCTAACCGGAACCAAATACCCATTCACGCCATCGTTCACAGTTTCCCTGCAACCCGGCGCGTCAGTGGTGATCACCGGCCGCCCCATTGACATGGCTTCCAATACGGAACGCGGCGTCCCTTCCCGATAGGAAGGAAGAACGCATACGCTGGCTGCTTCAAGATATGGACGGACATCTTCTGTCTTGCCAAGATATTCAATCAGCTGCTCTTCCTGCCACTTTCGGATGTATTCCTGCGTAATCGCATTGTGATTTCCTTCATCCAGCGGCCCAAGAATGCGAAAACGCACTTGCGGATAACGTTTTTTTAGCAATCGCGCTGCTTCAACGAATTCTCCGATGCCTTTTGCCCAGACAAGACGGCCAATTAATAAAAATGATAGCGGTTGCGGCGGATCGACGGCAGACACATATTTGTCGATATCAACGCCGGATCCGTTTACAATGGTCGTTTTTTGTCCATTCCTTACAATTTTTAAGTTTTGAAATAATTTCAAATCATCTTTGTTCTGAAAAATTAACCCTTTATTGTATTTCATTACATTTTGATAGGAATGAGTAAGAAACAGTGCTATTAATTTCTGTTTCCAATTTTCTCCTATAAACGCATATGCTATCCCAGTAATCATCGTATACGTATTTTCAACCTTCGCAAGTCTGGCTGCCAAATTCCCATAGATGATCGGCTTGGCAGCGTACGTAATCACCACGTCTGGTTTGATTTCACGCATTTTTTTAACCAAAAAGCCAAGGGTGCGCAAATCTTGCAAAGGGTTCATGCCGTGGCGCGCTAACGGAATGCGCTGGTATTTCGCTCCCAATTTTTGCATTGCCGGCTCAAAGCCTTCTTCCGGCGCCATGCCAATGACCTCATGACCCTGTCTGACCATCTCTTGTATCATATCGCCGCGAAAACCGATAAGCGATTTGCCGTATCCGGCAATAATCATGATTTTTGCCAAGCGCAATCACCTCCCTGCACCTTTAAAGCAAGTGCTTTATGTACCATGAAATCGCCTCGTCCAACCCTTCACGTATCGAATGGGTAGGCGCATAACCAAGAAGGGTTTGTGCTTTGCTGATATCAGCCAGGGAATGACGGACGTCTCCGGGGCGAAAATCCCGGTAATGCGGACTGGCCTCTGCTGTAAGCGGCCGATAGGCCGCAATCCGGTCGCAAAGAAGTGTAAATAATTCATTCAGCGTGGTCACTTCGCCGTAAGCAACATTGTAAGCTTGCATCAGAGCGTCTGGGTTGTTTGTGCAGCCAGCCAGTAAGTTCGCTTGCACTGCATTGGCAACGTAACAGAAATCCCGGCTTGTTTCACCATCGCCATTGATGTATACCGCCTCCCCCCGCAACAGGCTGTTAACCCATTTCGGTATTACTGCCGCATACATGCCATCGGGATCCTGACGGCGTCCAAAAACATTGAAGTAACGAAGTCCTATGCATTCCAAGTGATAATTAAGGCCAAATACTCCGGCATACAACTCATTGACAGCCTTTGTCACCGCATATGGCGAAAGGGGACGGCCGGTTACACTTTCTACTTTGGGCAGACCCGGATGGTCACCATATACGGAACTGGAAGAAGCGTAAACGAAGCGGCTGACTTTCGAAATCTTTGCGGCAACTAACATGTTCAAAAAACCGTCAATATTGCTGCGGTTGGTGGCAATCGGGTCAGCGATGGAACGGGGTACCGACCCTAACGCTGCCTGATGAAGAACAACATCAACTCCATCGCAACAGGATCGGCAGGTGGTCAAATCGCCAATATCGCCTTCGACAAACGAAAAACGTGACGCTTGAAGCGGGTCGACGGCGGAGATAACCTCCGTAATATTGCGTTGATGTCCGGTGGACAGGTTATCCAGACCGATCACCGTTTGGTCCAGCAAAAGCAAATTCTCCAGCAAATTTGAACCAATAAAGCCAGCAACCCCGGTTATCAGCCATTTTCGCGGTTTTTCCCGCAAGGTTTCGCACAGTTGCTTATAAGCTCCAGTAGACAACTTCGGGGGGGAATTCACTGCTCTTGAATTTTGACTTGACATCAACGATCACACCCTCGCCGTTATGTAGTTTGTCCAGCAAGCCCGCGCTGCCATTTTTGATGTAGACATCATGGGCAACCGCCAAAATAATGGCATCCAAATGCTGCAGATCATCATCGGAACAAAGTGTCACTCCATACTCTTCAAAGGCTTCTTTCGGATCAGCCAGCGGATCGTGTACTTTCGCACAAATTCCATATGTCTGCAGTTCTTGAAGGATATCAACAACCCGGCTGTTGCGAAGGTCTGGTACGTTTTCCTTAAATGTCAGCCCCATCACAGCCACCTTGGCACGGCAAAGGTTTTTTTTCGCAGCGACCATCGCTTTGACGGTCTGCCGGGCAATATATTCGCCCATATGGTCATTGATTCGGCGGCCAGCCAGGATAACTTGCGGAATGTAACCCGCCTCTTCGGCTTTGTACGTCAAGTAATATGGATCGACCCCGATGCAATGTCCGCCAACCAAGCCTGGTTTAAACGGGAGGAAATTCCATTTCGTCGACGCGGCTTCCAAAACAGCTTCCGTGGGAATATCCAGCATATTGAAAATAATCGCCAGCTCATTCACCAGTGCTATGTTTAAATCTCGCTGTGTATTTTCAATAACTTTTGCCGCTTCCGCTACTTTGATGCTTTGTGCCCGGTATACGCCGGCGTCGATAATCGCTTCATACACTTCGGCAACGGTTTTTAGAGTTGCTTCATCTTCGCCTGAAACCACTTTAACAATTGTTTCCAGTCGATGGTGTTTATCACCGGGATTAATCCGTTCCGGCGAATAACCGAGTTTGAAATCTTTTCCGCGCTTTAGTCCTGAATATTCTGCCAATATCGGACCGCATATTTCTTCCGTAACACCGGGGTAAACAGTTGATTCATAGACTACGATCGCACCCGGCCGCATTACGCTGCCAACAACCTGCGAAGCTTTCATCAGTGCTGTCATTTCCGGACGGTGCGCCTTATCAATAGGGGTAGGCACAGCTACAACGAAAAAATCAATACTTTTTAGAATATTGGGATCAGACGTGATGGTCAATGTAGTGGTTTGCAATGCCTCTTTTCCCAATTCTCCCGTGCTGTCAATGCCTCGCTGCAACTTCTTTACCTTTTCCTGATTGACATCAAAACCGACTACCCCTTCAAACCTTTTGGCAAAAGCAATTGCGACAGGCAGACCAACATAACCAAGCCCTACTACCCCGATTTTGCGGTCCACAATAACCGCCTCCTTTATTCATCACCATATTCTGATTTGCATCTTGACTATTCACACGGCCACGGATCGGTAAGCGGACCGTAAAGCGCCTCTTTATATACTTCGCCGTATCGTACGGCAATATCCGCTATGTCAAAAGTACTGCTTATCCTGGCACGGGCATCATTTCCTGTTTTTTTTCTATATTCTGCGCCTGCATCAATCAACATCGACCATCCCTCGGCCAATGCAAGCGGGTTCTGCGGCGGAACGATGATGCCAGTGTCGCCTACAAGCAAAGCTGAGTCGCCAACATCTGTAACAACACAAGGAATTCCGCAGGCCATTGCCTCTCCAACCACAAGCGGGAACGCTTCACCGCACGAAGACAACGTTGCGATATCCAGAGCCGCCAATATCCGTGATACATCTTTTCTGTGCCCAAGAAGATGGACTTTCGGTTCAATATCAACTTCCCTGATCCATTCCATTAAGGCTGCATTCTGTTGATCCATCCCGCTGCCGCAAAGGACAAATTCTACGTTTTGATGTTCCTGCAACAAAATACTAGCCGCCTGAATAAAATTTTTGTGATCTTTTTGCGGATCAAAACGGGCCATCATCCCGATTAAAATCGTTTCCGAATTGATGTGCAAATTTTCCCTTACCACCTCACGCGCTTCTTGATCAGGGTGAAATTCGCACAGATCAAAGCCATTGGGAATTACTACCATCTTTTCCTGATAGTAACCGATTTGCCGGTGCGTTTCTTTCGCCGCCTGCGAACAGGAAATGATGCGTGCCGGCATAAAACGCGAGATATGGGCGCAAAGTTTTGCGACTTTCAGCGTCGTTGGATCATTGTACTGCGGATCCAAATTGCTATGGTGGATCCCCCATATTACCGGTACGCGCACAGCTGCAAGCAAAGCTGCCAATGATCCTAATAAGTCTGAATGATACATCCACGTCTGGATGAGATCGGGGTTAATTTTGCGGATCAGCTGGGTCAAGTACAAAATCTTTTTCAAACTCACTGTTCCCCGTTTCATACCAAGAGAATGAACATCGACCCCAAGCGACTCTATTTTTTCGCCCATTTCCGCAGAATCCATTAACGAAATTACTGTTGAATCGAGGCGCATCCGGTCATTATTCGCCAGCAGCTTATAGAGCATGATTTGGGCTCCGCCGGCATACAGGCTGGTAATAATATGCAATATTTTCACGGCTTTGCCTCCCCCCAGCATGGTGAATAGTGAACGGCTTACTGTTTATCCACGCTCTGTCTCGTTCTTCTCCGCACCCATAATTTCAGCGCTTATTGCCCGCGTTGTCAAAATCGACGTCAACAGTAGAAATGGCCGTTCATCCAATAAGTTGTGGGTAAGAAACCCGTAAGCCATAATGAGGATAATCATGGCTACCCCACAATAATTATTCATTCGTTTATTGACAACTAGAAGAGCGACCAACAGCCAAATATAGGATAATAAACCAACTATCCCGTTTTCAACCCACATGGCGATATAGATATTATGCGGACCCAACCACATTGAATTAATGTAACCTGAACCATTTCCCAAAACCGGACTGGCGGCAATCAATGGCAAATATTCATCGAGTATTTTCACCCTTGAATCCGATATGGAAACAGCCCCGCCGACATCGCCCGTAAACCAATCCAAGCGCGTAGATTTGAATTGAAGAATTTCAAGACGGCTAATATAGTCCGGCATCAGAAATACAATGATCCCTCCAAGGAAGATCAAAAAGACAAGCCCTTTTATAATGAAATAGCTGCGCTCTTTATTCCTTAAATTGTACCAATACAAACAAGCGATCAGTAAAAACTCTACAACCCCGCCCCGGGAAAAAGTGAAAAATACGCCAATACCGCAGGCAGTGGCAAAAATCATATCAGTCAGATTTAACGATTTCTTTTCCCACCGCAATATAGCGGTAAGAAATAAGACCATGGTGAAAGCTGCGATGTTGGGTTGTTCATACAGTCCGGATGCACGGTAATCCAATCTTGAAAATGTACCCGGATTGATCACATCGATAAAGACAGTACCCAGGATGCAGCACAACCCCAGTGCAAGGGCCAGAGACCATTTCCTTTTACTGATGCGCATGGCTCCGATGATAATCCCTGTCAAAAAGATGCCGAAATCAAGAGTAGGCATCAATACCGACTTGTAATTGTCATCCAGGTATGCTCCTTCTAAAAATATGCCTACCCAACTAACCCCCATAATCGCGATAAAGGGGAGAATAATCGGCATGGCGCGTGTGAAAACCAGGGAATATCCGCGTTCGAACATCGTTGAGATTGCACTCAATGTCCATATCCAAATCATCCACGCTGCCATTAAGACGATTGGCGCCACCGGCAATGACCCAGCACGGAAAAGGTAACTGTCCAGCCGCAACGCAAAAAACAATAATGTGGAGAGGACAAACATGTCACGCAATAACAAAAATACCTTGACGAAATTTTTTTCCAAGTCTGTGTCAACAGTATAGGCCTGCAAAGGAACGATTGCTTTATCAGCCATTTGTTTCACCCCGATATAAAAAATTTCCATCATCAGCTATGCATGATCCGTTTAACCGCTTTCATGCCTATTATCAAAATCAGGCATCTTGCCCGTTTCCATTACCATTTCGTCACTGCCTGAAGATCGGCGGTACGTAGACAAGCCACGAACATACGTCGGAACTAATCTGCGCAAAATGGTAATGATTTTGTCCGGATCATCCGTTGCTTCAAGCAAGGTTAACCCTTCATTCAGTTTTTGCGGATCCACCGTCTTCAGATTAGCGACATATATTTTTTCATGCTTGGTGGAAGAACTGCCCTCTTCAGCGGAGAGGAACTCTTCAAATAGCTTTTCGCCCGGACGAAGACCGGTGAATTCAATTTTAATATCTTTGTGGGGGACCAGTCCGGTTAATTCAATCAAGTCGCAGGCCATATCAAGGATGCGAATTGGCTTGCCCATATCGAGAACGAATACTTCCCCGCCTTGCGCCATAGCGCCAGCCTGCAGCACCAATTGGGCCGCCTCCGGAATGGTCATGAAATACCGCTGCATATCAGGATGGGTAACAGTGATCGGACCGCCTTTTACAATTTGCTTGCGGAATAGAGGGATTACGCTTCCTCTGCTGCCCAAGACATTGCCAAACCGGACAGCCACAAAATTTTTCTTCGTCTTCGTGTTCATTCCGCAAATGATCATCTCCGCGACCCGCTTGGTAGCACCCATGATGCTGGTTGGATTGACCGCCTTATCCGTAGAAATCATCACAAACCGATCGACGTCAATCCAAGCAGCCGCTTCTGCAACGGTTTTGGTACCAAACACATTATTCTTAACCGCTTCATCCGGTTGGCTTTCCATCAAAGGCACGTGTTTATGAGCCGCTGCATGAAAAATAACTTGCGGACGAAAGCGGGCGAAAATATTGCGGATTCGTTTTTCATCACAAACATTGGCGATGATTGCCTCCGTCGAAAGGCCCGGATAATCCCACTGTAATTCGCGCTGGATATCCCAAATATTATTCTCACTTTTCCCCAGCAATATCAATTGCCGGGGAGACATTCTCGCTATTTGACGGCATAGTTCCGAGCCAATCGATCCTCCGGCACCGGTGACAACAATACTCTTGCCTGTCAAATATTCTTTTACAAGCGATTGGTCAAGTTTTACCGGATCGCGTCGCAGCAAATCTTCCAGATTCACATCCCGCAACTGACGCATCGTGACGATCCCGTCAATAACCTCATGGATCGCCGGGACGACCTTGACACTGCACTTTGTTTGCCGGCAAACCTGCATAATTTCCCGCACCAAAGTTCCATTCGCCGATGGAATCGCGATGATAATTTCCTGAACTTTATGCCGTGTAACGATCTGCTGGATTACTTGCCTGTTGCCCAACACCTTTTCGCCAAGCAACCGCTGTCCGATCTTCGCCGGATCATCGTCAATAAAGCCGATAATTTTTTTGCTGTCACCATAATGGTCTTTAATTTCTTTGGCGATGGAAGCGCCGACGTCACCGGCGCCAACAATCAGTATGTTCGTGCACTGCTTGTGGCGCTGATGTCGTCGGTGGTATGCAACGCGCACCAGAATGCGGCTTAGTCCGATGCAGGCCATATTGAGAACAGCGCTCAAAAAATACATGCTGCGCGGCAACACTATATTACTGCCGTAAGCAACGATCAGCAATATGACCGATCCGATCGTCACCGCCCCTGCAATGCTGAATAATTCGTGTATCCCGGCATAACGCCATAATCGCTGATACAGGTGGAAGATGTAAAACAATACCATCTGCACAACAACGATGACCGGAACGAAATCAACAAGCGTAGCATAAAATGAAGCTTCTATATTTCCCTCGAATCTTATATACAGCGCAATGAATGGTGTCAACGCCACGATGATGGCATCCGTGATCATCAGTGCACCGCACAAGATTAAATACCGCATAATAAACGCCCCTTATATGCCATTTATCGCACTTTTTGCTGAACCGCCTGATAATAATACTGTTGATAAAGCTCTTCGTCGCCAGTTTGAACCCGGTTCATAATCACGCCAATAATGTTGGCCTTGGCCCTGAGCAGTCTTTCCTTCGCCCGTTGCGCATCTTTGGGATGAACGGACCCAGCATCCAAAACAAGAGCAACCCCATCGACACTTCCTGCCAAAATGCAAGCATCAGTTACTGCCATTATGGGCGGCGTATCAACCAGAATGACATCTGCTTCCTCTTTCAGCGCTTCAAAAATTTTGTAAAGTCTGGTAGCTGCAAGCAATTCTGCAGGGTGTTTGTTAATCGTGCCGCTGGCCAACAGATACAAGTTCGTAATTTCCGTTTTTTGTATCAGTTCTCCCACATTCTTTTTCCCGGTCAGAATATCTGTAATTCCCATATTCTGAAGACCAAAAATTTCATGCTGTACCGGTTTCCGCAAATCGCAATCCATAATAATGACTTTCCTGCCGGACTGAGCGATGGATATGGCCGTATTGGCCACAGTAAGCGACTTCCCTTCATCGGAACCGGTGCTGGTAAATAATATTGTTTTCATCGCATCGTCGTCCTGCGACAATTGGATATATGTCCGTAAGCTTCGAAACGCTTCCGCCGCCGGCGACTGCGCCTGATCACGGATCATAAGCTTATCTTCCTGCATCATCTATCTCACTCCATTCTTAATTTACTTGTCCAACGTTATTGTTTCGTTCGTTCCGCAGATCCATACGTTGGTATACTGGCAATAACCGGCAAATCGAGAAAGCGTTTCACATCCTCCGCGTTATCGACTGTACGGCGAATACCGCTGAGTACAACGGCTATTCCTGTGCCGAGCAGCAAGCCCAACAAGGAAGCGACAACGATATTAAGCTTTTTCGCCGGTTTTACAGGAAGTGATGGAGTCGTTGCCAGATCAACAATCTGGACATCCGTTGACTGCATGACTTCACTGATTTTCGCTTCTTCGTGCCGTCTGGCCAGCATAGTATATACTTCCTGGGCTACTGCAGCGTCACGCGTTACCCGGGCTAAACCCTGTTCTTTCGCCGGCAGGCTCGCCAGTTCTTTTTCACTGTCAGCCATTACGCCCGCGATTGCACTTTGTTGGGCATTCATAGCGGCCATCTCTGCCTGTGCCTGGATCTTATTCTGCAAAATAATCTGATGAACCGGATTCATTGAGGGGGCTTCAGAGTTTACAACCTTGGTTATTTCCGAATTCAAACTCGCTTTTGTTTCCTCAATTCCGGCTTTCGCGGTCACTACTCTGGGATGCAAATCATTGTATCTCGTCATAAGACTAACCAGTTCGATCTGTTGGTCGGCCAACCGGCTCTTATACTGCTGAATTAGAGAGTTATCTGCAAAAACTCCTGCATTTTCGCTTGCCAATTCTCTGCTTGCATTGCTCACCCGGGCTTGCGCAGACGCCAGCGAAACTCTATTTTCCGCCGACAAACGGGTTACAGCGGTTTGCCAATCGACCAGCGACCGTGTTTTATCCTGCAGCGACACTGCTTTTTCGTCCCGCTTAAAATCGGCTACGGCCTTCTCCGATCTTTCCAGATCCTGTTTCGCCGCTATCAAACGATCACCAATAAAAACACGGACGTCTTTCTGTTCTGCACGCACCAATGAAGTAAGCCGTTCGATAAAAGTCGTTGTCAACAAATTGGCGATTTTTTGCGACTCTTCCGGGTCATTTGCCTGGACCCTCACGGTAAGGAGTTCATTTTCCTTGCCAATTTGTGTAGTAATCCGTCTCGCCATATCTTCATACGCTGGTTTATTCGAAGCCGGATAATTTGCTTTTTCAATGACTGCTTCGACTACTCCACGACTTTTTATAATATCGGCGTATGTTGACATCAACTGTTTGCTTGTATCAGTCGAATTTGGCCGATTACCCAATAACGCTGTTTCAACCCCTTTGGGCTGATGAACACGCAATACCGTGTCCGCCTGATAGGTCGGCGTCATCATAAAGCTAACAACCGCAGCAATAACGCCGGCAAAAAAGAAACAATTAAAAATAAGCCACCGGTATTTTTTAATTGCCCGGATTTTATCCTGCAATTCATAATTATTTTCAACCATGACTTCACCCCTCACTTTACTCTTCATCATCAGTCATCTAATCTGCTGATATAATACGAGGATGAAATAATTGGTGCAATGTCACGCGCCCAATCCAACCGTCCATTGCCGTCAAGGAATAAAATATCACCATTTCCCAATTCATAATTTTGAGTCGTGTCACCTTTTTTCAGCATGTGCAAAAGATTTACTACGATTGGATCGCTTTTTTGTCCATACCGAATCAAATGAATTTTCTTTTTTGCAGCGTCTTTCGTCCAGCTGCCTGCTCCGGCAATCGCATCAATTACGGTATGCGAGTATTGCAGTTCTATGATCCCCGGACGATTGACTTCTCCGAGAACATACACTTTAATCGTATGGAATCGGGCAATGTTCACCGAAACCTTTGGCGCTTTTACAAACGGCGCCAGCTTCTCCTGCATTGTCAGAGCAAGCTCTGACGGCGTGCTGCCAGCAGCCTGAATTTCCCCAATCAAGGGAAAATCGATTTTCCCATCCGGCCGCACGATAATTTCCTTGAATTGCATTTCCTCCAACCCGAAGACATCAATCGACAGCACATCACCTTGAGCAATTGCATAGCTTGCCGCAGAAACCGGCTGAACGTTCACTGATAAGATCATCATCAGAACTAGAAATATCCACCAAAGTCTTTTCATAGTACGCCCCCCCATTCATTTATTTTTGCTTCTTTCTTGCCAAAGAACTTACGTTAAACTTGTTTTAGAGAATAAAAAACCACCCCAGCACAAATACAGGGGTGGTTTCACTACTTGCTCCACATAAAACAAGTGACCACATACGTTTTATGTTTCAACGCATCTCCACTATCATTATTTGATTAGGACATCAAATATGATTAGGGGATATCAGAAGTTCCTGAGACCAAAAACCACCCCAGTAGAAAACAGGGGCGGTTTCACTACTCGCTCCGCATAAAACAAGTGACCACATACGTTTTATGCCTCAATGCGTCTCCTACGTCATATTTGGTTATACAGCAAATATGAACGGAATATAACCGGCAGCAGCAGGATTCACTTCTTACGAATATGCTATATAGTTGAACATTCGCCATTTCAACGTTTTTGCCAAAGCTTGTTTGTCTTGAGAAAGCTGATATCCGCCGTTTTGGACATTCTGTGGATATTCTTCCCCTTTTTTCATCCTCTCCACTTGCTGTTTCAACTTTATGGTTTCATTGTACTCTTTCTAATTCTACCCTGTCAATAGTTTTTACAATTAATTGCCGAATATTTTAATTATTTCAACAATTTACAATTAGACTTTACTGTTTTTATTTGCAGAAAATATTGTAAACAATTGTTTTTTATAGATGAATTTGTATGTTTTACCATTGTCTATTCATGGTTGTGCTTCTGTTTTATCCTATAATTGTTGCTGCTGAACCATCTGATAATAGTATTCTCCACGAGCCACCAGTTCTTCATGGGTCCCTTGCTCGACCACCTGTCCACGGTCCAGGACAATGATCAAATCACTTCGCCGGACAGTTGACAATCTATGTGCGATGAGGAGCATCGTGCGCCCTTGTGCAATTTGATCGAGATTGTTCATAATAATCCGTTCCGATTCATAGTCCAAAGCACTGGTCGCTTCGTCAAAAATCAGTATCTTGGGATTATTCAGCAGCGCACGGGCAATGGCAATCCGCTGCCGCTGCCCGCCGGACAGCAAAGAACCCCGTTCTCCCACTTTGGTATCATATCCGTCCGGCAATTCCATAATAAATTCATCCGCTCCCGCCATAACCGCAACATGCTTCACTTCTTCCAATGATGCCGTGTCGCGGGCGATGGCAATGTTTTCCATCACGGTTCCATTGAAGAGAAAATCTTCCTGCAAAACTACGCCGATCTGACGACGCAGCCAGGCAGGCTCGACTTGACCAAGATCAACGCCATCAATAAAAACACTGCCGGTTTCCGGGACATAAAGCCTTTGAATCAATTTGGTCAATGTGCTTTTCCCCGAACCGGAGCGCCCTACAATGCCCACACGGGTACCCGGTTTGATGTGAAGACTGATTTGACGCAGAATTTCATTACCCTCTGCCCGATAGCGGAAGGTCAGCCTATCCAATTTAATATCGCCCTGGATTTCCGGCAGTGTCGTTCGATTTGGATTAAACGCTGGCTCTGCCGGTTCTTTCAAAATATCGCCAAGCCGGTCAACAGAAACTCGGGTTTGCTGGAAGTACTGCCAAGTATTGACCAGTCGTAAGATCGGCGCGATCACTTGACCGGCCAGCATCTGAAACGCAATCAATTCGCCAACTGTCAATTTTTGATCAATTACCGCCCGGGCGCCGATCCAGAGAATACTCAGTTGGAAGGCTTGCTGTGCAAAACCGCCGATGTTCTCGGCCACATTAGATAAATTGGTTGTCGAAAAAGCGGCTTTTACAAACCGTACTAATCCCTCCTCATATCGACGGGCAAAGTTAGCCTCGACTGCCATTGATTTTACGGTTTGGATCCCGGTAACCGCTTCGATCAAAAAGGACTGGTTTGCTGCAGCCGCTTGAAAGCGTTGATTGATCAGGCGGCGGAACCAGGGACTAAGCAGCAAATTTAAAATAATGAAAAACGGCAGTACGACTAAGAGAGTAAGACTGAGGGTCGTACTATAGGTCAGCATTACCCCGATATATACGATGGCGAACAAAATGTCCAAAACAACGGTTAAGGCCGTTCCCGTCAGGAAATTACGAATGGTTTCTACTTCACGGATCCGGGAAACAATATCGCCGACCTGCCATTTCTCATAATAACTAAGGGGCAAGGCGGTAACATGACGAAAAAGCAGACTACTGAGTGAAGCGTCAATTTTATTGGTAGTATTGGTAAACAGATACGCGCGCAAAGCAGTAATCCATGCCTGAAAAACAGCAATCGCAACCATGCCGGCCACAAGAATATCCAACGTGCTCAAGCTGCGGTGAACCAGCACCCGATCAATGATTACTTGCATAAAAAGTGGTGCAATCAACCCAAATAACTGCAAAATAAATGACATAAACAATACTTTTAGCAGTATACTTCGATATTTTCCTATCACAGGCAGAAATAAATTCATTCCGAATTCCTGCAGGGCTGTTTTGATCGTCGGGCGGCGAACAAGCAAAATGATTTCTCCGCTCCAGGCTTTTTGAAATTGGGCCAAGGGAATATAAAACGGCTGTTTACGGTAAGGGTCGTCAATAATCAAATTGGCGCCATAACTGCGGATGATCACCACATAATTGCCATTCGTGAGAATAGCAATCGCAGGGAACGGCAGTTGCGCCAAGGTCTCACGATTTGGGCGCAATAAAGAAGCCTTTAGTTCCAAGTCCTTAGCCGCCCGGAGAATGGCGACCTGGTTCATGCCTTCTTCACCAGCCGCATAAGCACGCTGCATCTGGTTTGGATCCGCAGGAATACCCAGCAATTTTGCTAATTTAACCAAACTAAGCAGTCCGGTGTCCAATTTCTCCATTTGTTACCTCTCCCTCAGCGCCTCGCTCTGATACTGCCGGAATGGATCCAGGAAATACTCGATTACCCGCTTCTGTCGAATTTTTATTTCGGCCATAGCGGTCATTCCAGGAGTCAGCGGGATCATTTTATCATTGACTGCCACGCTGTCTTTCGCCAATTTCAACCGCACACGATACGCAAAGTTTTTCTCTTTATCCTGTTCCGCATCCGGATTAATATCGACCACTTCCGCAGCAATCACACCGTATTTTTGAAAATTAAACGTGTCAATCTTCACTTCTGCCATCTGACCGATGCGAATGAACCCAATATCTTTGTTTGCAGCCCACGCTTCCACTTCCAGTTCAACATCATTGGGAACCAAAACCATCAAGACCTGAGCCGTTGTGACTATGGCACCCGGTGAATGAACGGAAAATTGGCTTACCGTCCCGTCAGCGGGAGCGATAATCTTGGTCAGCCGGTCCTTCTCTTCCACTTTTTTTAGTTCCGCTTGATACGCCGCCAATTGTTTTTGATCTTCCAACAGTTTCGTGCCAACCTCACGGTCATGTTCAGCTACAACACTTTCCATATTTTTCTTGCTTTGTGCAAGAACTGCCCGGCTGCGAACGATTTCTTTTTCTTGAGCCGCCAAATTTTGTTCCAATTCCATTCGTCTTGATCTTTGATCCATCACTTGAAATAATGCGATTGCATTTTGTTCAAGCAGTCTTTCAATTCGTTCTTCCTTATCAGCAGCCACCGCTAATTGGTCTGACAATTTATTCCGGTTAATCACAGCCATCTCCAATGCAGCTTCGTTTTGTCGGACACCATCTTCGGCAGCGCCAACTTTTGCCCGATATTCATTATTGCGGCTGTTGTACAATTGAATTTGAAAATCAATGTTTTGCGGATCGATTTCCCCGTTGCGGAGTGGTGTAAACGGACGACGTTCCTTTTCCGCCGAAAGCCGCTGAATTTCCAGTGTATAGTACAGGACTTCCTTCCTGATCCGTTCCACATCCGCAGCAGATATGACCCTGTCCAATTCCATCAGCGTTTCTCCTTTTTTTACTCGCTGCCCTTCATGGATGTATATCTGTTTTACAATTCCCTTATCCTCCGCCTGCAATGGTTTCACTTGCCCCATCGGAATGATTTTTCCGGGAGCCAGGGCAACCTCATCGACGCGGCCAAAAACGGACCATACAACGACCGCTGCTGTCAAACCAATAATCGTCCATAACAATATTCTGCCAAGAGGCGACGGCGGAGTCTCAGTCACTTCCAGGACAGCAGGCAAAAATTCGGTTTCCCGCCGGGTAAGTTTTCGACCACTTTCCTTTCTAAATAAATTCCAAGGTCTCCATTTCTTATTCATCATCATCCCTCTTGCTGCGCAACTAATTTTTGATACACGCCTTGTTGCGCAATCAATTCGGCGTGCGAACCTTGCTCGACAATCCGTCCATGATCCAGCACAATAATTCGATCGCAATCTTTCACTGTTGAAAGTCTGTGAGCGATGATCAACGCTGTCCTGCCTGCGCAAATAGCGCTCATATTATCGGTAATAATCCTCTCTGACTCATAGTCAAGCGCACTGGTGGCTTCATCGAAAATGATAATCCTTGGCCCCGTTAAAAGCGCCCTGGCAATAGCAATCCGCTGACGCTGGCCGCCTGACAACGCCGTACCGCGTTCTCCTACCATTGTGTCGTAGCCTTGCGGCAATTCCAAAATAAATTCGTGTGCACCGGCAGTCTGAGAGGCTTTGATCACATCTTCCATATCAGCGCCTGGATCAGCCATTGCAATATTATCCCGGATGCTGCCGCCAAACAGGTAGCTTTCTTGCATTACCGTGCCAATTTGGCGGCGAAGCCACGAGGGCTCTACAGTCTTTAAATCCGAATCATCAATGATTACCCGTCCTTTCTCCGGGATATAGAAATTCTGCACCAGCTTCGTTAATGTACTTTTCCCAGACCCGGAGCGGCCTACAATTCCAACCCGTTTGCCTACTGGGATATCCAGATGAATGCAATCCAGAATGAGCGGACCATGCGGGTCATAACGGAAAGAAACATCTTCAAACCGGATACGCCCTTCAATAGGTGGTTGCTCCGCCGGAGCTGCATAAACGAGTTCCGGCCGGGTGTTCAAGATATCGCCCATCCGCTCCATGGACAATCCGGCTTGTTGAAAGGATTGCCATTTCCCAATCAATTCCAAGACAGGATTGCTGGCCTGCCCCGCAAGCATCTGAAATGCAATCAACTGCCCAAGTGTCAGCCTGCCATCCATGACCATATGACCGCCAACCCAAAGAATAACGAGGTTTGATAATCGCTGCACAAGTCCACTGGTATTGCTTACGCTGATGTTCAGGGCAGCGCTGCGGAACGTAGCCCGCACATAACTTGCAATGAGTTCTTCCCAGCGACGGTTGAACTGCGGCTCAATCGCCAATGCCTTCACTGTCTGGATCCCGGTCACCGCCTCGACCATAAAGCCATTATTATCCGCTTCCGCCGCCCAAACCGCATCCAAACGATGTTTGTACACCGGAGTGGCAATCACGTTCTGCAAAAGATAAACGGGCAATGCAGCCAAGGCAATGAGCGTCAAGGACCAGCTGTAATAAAACATAACCGCAAAAAAGACGACTGAAAATACAGTGTCCAGTAAAACAGTAATCGCTGAACCGGTTAGAAACTCCCTAATGCTAGTCAGTGCACTGATCCGCATCAGAGTATGCCCTACCTGCCGGTGCTCAAAGTAGGGCAGCGGCAACGACAGCAGGTGCCGAAACAACTTTGTCCCCAAAATAACATCCAGCTTATTGGTCGTATGGTTCAACAAATAGGTACGCAAAATACCCATTCCGGACTGAAAAAGCGCAAAAATAACAAACACGGTTCCGAGCACATTTAATGTAGAAATCCCCTGATTCCCAATCACTTTATCCACAACAACCTGTGTGAATAGAGGAGTAATCAACGCAAATAACTGTAAGAAGAAGGAAGCTACGACAACCTCCCCCAAAAACATCTTGTACTGCAATATTGAACCTGTAAACCAGTTTAAATTGTATTGACGCAAAAAATGCTGCCAACTGAACCGCCGCTGAAAAGTCAGCACTTCACCGCTCCATGCAGCAACAAATTCATCCAAGGGCGTTGGACGCGGATCATCTTCCCCGGGTTGCAGCACCAGAATTTTTTGATCATCATTGCGTCCAATAACAACCCAATCACCGGACTTCATTACGGCAATCGCCGGCAGAGGAATATCGGGCAATTCTTGCAATTCAGGCCGGATCACATTCGCTTTGACTCTGAACGTTTTGGCCATCCGCAGAATATCCCCTGTTTCCCGCACTCCTTTTTCAACTGCCTGACGCACTTCCGTTTCACTGATAAATACTTGCAACACACCGGCGACGATTAAAAAACACTGTAACTTCGGATCAAGCACATCGTCTTTTTCTTCCGTCGCTGCAATTTCTTGCTTATCTTTCATCGCTTACCTCTCCTTCGCCAACCCCCCTGCTGCCCCGTAGAAAAAACAAGACCCACTCCCTAACAGTCGGTCCGGAAGTGGATCCTTCAACATCTGACATGCAGCTAAGTGGAACGGAATATGTAAAATATAGGCGCATCCACTTGTATAATATGAAATTAAAAAGATTTTTCAGAATTATCTGTCTGCTTTTATTATATTTCTAGTTTCTCTGTTTGTCCATACCTTGTCCCAAAGTTTGTCCAAAAGGACCCTTTTCACCGCATTAATTACTCAATTTGTAATTTTCTGTTTAATTCTCATTGCATGCTGTATAATCAAGATATACTGTCAATTTTTCAATCGAAAGGAAGGTGTTTCTTGTTATGTTCGTTTGGTTGAAAAGATTGTATAAGCATTATAAATTGAAGCAGCTGCGCAAAAAAGGATTGCAGATTGCCGACGACTGCAATCTGGTTGGAATGCCTAATTTTGGTTCCGAGCCCTATCTCATCAGCATTGGACGCCATGTACGCATCACCAGCAAAGTAACTTTTATTACCCATGACGGAGGCACTTTTTGCTTTAACCACCGGCCCGAATACCGGGATGTGATCCGCTACGGACGCATCACCATTCATGATAACAGCGTAATTGGTTACGGAACAACCATCTTGCCAGGTGTCTCGATCGGCCCTAACTCAATCGTCGGAGCAGGATCTGTAGTGACCAGAGACATTCCTGCCAATTCGATTGCCGCTGGAAATCCTGCCAAAGTTCTTTCCACCATGGATGATTATATAAAAAAATGCGTTGAAAATAATCCCAGATATGACCGTGAAAACTACCGCAAGAATAAAATGGCAGAATTATTAAAATTGTATCCTTATCCATGGTAAGGCCAAAAGACAGAAGCCGCTCTTAATCCTTCTGGAACAAGAGCGGCGAATTAATTCTTTGCGGTGGCTTACTCGTCACCACTGCTTTGCCACGGTTGATAATCGATTTTGTCAGCAATATCATCCATTTCTAATTCTTTAATCGCAATAGGAAATTCTTTAAGAAAAATTCTTTTGTTTTCCTCAACACTTTTCATCGCTTCATCTCTTGATAACAATCCATACCGTATTTGATTGCTCAGGTAAGCTTCCAGATAGGATACTCCCAGCATTTTTCGAAACATATATTCCTTAAAATGGTGGAACAAGCAATCCGAATGCCAGTCATCGCCGCTTTTTACCGGTTTTTGCCATCCTTTTCGCGTTATTTCATCAATAACGACGCGCGGGTTCCAATCAATAAAATCAAAAATTTTTATTGGCGTAACGGTTGGATATTTTGCTATTAAATAATTACTAGCGGGCGAAACAGCCATACACCCTTGGTAGCACGTGGAGAAATGTTCAACCACTCCCTGCACAAACTTCGGTGAATGAACCATTTCTTTCATCATATTAGCAGCATTTTCAAGCAGACTGGATTTTTGATACACTTCACCATTGTTGCCCTTGTACCCAATTGCAAGAAACGGAGGGCACTCAAGAGGAGTCGAAGCCCAGGCAATCATGGGAATATTTCGCTCTTTTGCCAGTTCAAAGCCCAGTATATGAAGATGTTTGCAGGCAACACATGTCATACCTGCTGAAACAAGACTGGGGTGTGCAAGCCAGGATCTAAAAAATGTCTTAAATGTCCGCAAATGGATTTGATCCGGCAACGAAACAATGTGGTGTTTCACATCCAATTTCATGCACATTTTTTTTGCATTTTCCACGGAGGCAGGGACAGTTCCCTCATGGACATAGGTAAAGGCTTCAACATTCAGTCCATAAGTATCCTTTAATGCCATCAATGCGTAGGTACTGTCCTTCCCGCCGCTAACCCCCACCATGCAGTCGGCAGAAGATGATTTGCTGCGATGCTCATTCAACAGATCTGCTAATTTTTCTTCGCCTCTTGGCTTATAGTTTGGAAAATTAGTCTGACACCAATAACACTCGCCTTCTGAATTGAAATTACTATTTTGCAGAGACGATATCATCAAACATTTTTTACATGTGCTCACAACGCTTCCCTCCTGCCAAACATTTCTTCATTATGCCCCCACTTTTCAGGAAGCAAGGGGACGTTCTTTTTGCTTCTTTCATGAAGGATGAAGGATCAATCTTTAACGACCATCACAGGCATCGGCGCCAGGCTGACCAGCTTCATGGTTACGCTGCCGAGCAGAATATCGAGTGTGCCATGTCCCCTGGTGCCGGCAATAATCATATCCATCTCTTCCTTCTTGGCATAGTCGATCAACTCGGTAGCGACATCACCTTCGAGAATGACCGTATTCATTTTTATTTTTTGCGCTTGACCAAGTAATTTTACTTCGTCCATCATTTCCAGGTCTTTCTCCCGGGCTTCTTTGATTTTTGCAGTTAAGCTTGCCCAGGCCGGCCCGCCTTCTACCAAAGCAAAGCTCGCCGTATCGAGAAACGTTCCCCAGACAAGAACGGCACAAACTTCAGCTCCATACTTCCGGCTCAAATCAATCGCCCATTCTAAAGCCTGTTTGCTGTGCGGCGACCCGTCATACGCCACCAAAATTTTTTTCAGCTGTTTCATGTTGCCCCCTCCTTATATGTTGTTTCCACGCCTAGCGCCAACCCCAACTTTTCACTGACTAAACTGGCAATCATCCATTCTTCATTTGTGCGGATGATCCGGACAAAAACACGGCTATTCTCAGCAGAAATTACAGCTGCATTTGCCAAGTTACGTTCTTCGTCAATTTCAATTCCCAAAAAACCCAATCCGGTGCAGATCCTCTGTCGGACCTGCGGCGAATTTTCACCGATGCCGGCGGAAAACACCAAAGTATCCAAGCCGCCCAGTGCTGCGCTGAAAGAACCGATCCATTTCTTCACTTGATAGCAAAAAACGGCAACTGCCTCGGCAGCCCTGACATCATTCTTTTCCCGCTCCAGCAGATCGCGCATGTCGGAACTCGTTTCCGACATGCCCAAAAGCCCTGAACGCGAATTCACCATTTCATTAAAACCTGCCGGATCCATACCTTCCTCCCGCGCCAAATAACATGCCAGTCCCGGATCGAGATCGCCGGAACGGGTGCTCATCGGAACCCCGGCTGTCGGTGTAAAACACATGCTTGTATCGAACGATTGCCCATAATGAACTGCCGCCAAACTCGCCCCATTTCCCAAATGAGCAAAGATCACCCGTCCCATACCGGCCTCGGTTCCGGCAACACGGGCCAGCTCTCTGACCAAAAACGCGTAAGATAACCCATGAAATCCGTACCGTCGAACTCCCTGCGCCTCATATTTGCGCGGTATTGGCAGGAGTTGCGCCACTCTTGGCAAGGTGTGGTGAAAAGATGTATCAAAACAGGCGACTTGTGTCAGGTCAGGAAATCGTTTACGAAAAGCCTCAGCCAATAACAGTTCCTGTGGGAGATGCTCCGGGGCAAACGGCGCAAGCTGCTTCAAATCAGCAACCATGGCTTCGGTGATGATTTGCGGCTCGCAATATTTCGCCCCGCCATGCACTACGCGATGCCCAACCGCAGTCACTGCGGACCGTCCGATACGGTCTTCAATCCAGTCCATCAGCAAGTCCACCGCCATCATATGGTCCGATACCACCACCGGACGGGAAAAATCTTCTGCAGCCTCTGCCCCTTTCACCTTAAAAACAGCGTCCGGCAAACCAATCCTCTCAATTGATCCTTTAAAGATTCGCTGCAGCGCTTCACCGACTGCAAACAAGGCGAATTTAATGCTTGATGACCCGCCGTTGACCGTTAATATGTTTTTGGGTTCCACTCCTTCACCTCCCTGGCAACAAGTTCCTGATTCCAGATCAATAACGGAAGATCGCCGCAACCGGTTTTCCACCGGGAACGTGATCAGCCTCTAGTGAATACACGGTTCCGCCATTCATAAAAGTAAGTGCTGCTGCCAAATCCAGCAATCCTTCGTCTCCAGGTCCTGCCTGGTCATGCAGTTGAACCTCATTCGCAGTCCGGTCAAAAGTCCCCCAACGCTGTACTCCGGAAGCGACAAACAAGATTTCCACTTGACCGCTGTGGGCAGCCGGTACAATCCGTTCCAGCGCATCTGCAACCCGTTCACTGCCCTGTCCGTAGAGTTGTTCAAATCGCTCAGCCGCTTTTTTCTGTTCTGCTAAAAACTGAGGACCGACAATATCCCACGCATTCTTGTGCAATTCTTTCGAACTCAGCAAATCCGGATTGCCTTTTATCGCTTTTTCCGCTACGTTTGGATACTTGTTGATCTCCCTGTAGATCGACAATAAATATTCCACGCCGGCCAGTACGAGCGGCAGCTTATCATCTTTCACGATCTCCAGCAAGCCTTTTTCTACCCGGTGAAGAAATTGCAATATATCTTGTTTGGCATACTCCTTTGCGCCCCCCTGACCGGTTGCAACCGGCGACGAGCTTCCCGTTACACTGCCAGGCGATCCGCCGCTATGCAGTGTAAAATGTTTTTCTTGTACCTGACCGAGATTATCCGGGCTTAATGTTTCCAAAAGGCTGCGAGGCATTTTTCCGGTGTCAACTTCACTGACGTTAAATCGACTGCCGCGCAGCAGCCTGACATCATTCTGGCTCAATGCCAAAATGTAAAACTGACCGTCGTTGGAAAAAAGAGGAAACATTGGTTTGACGGCAAAACGTTCCGCAACAACAAGCATCTCTTTAAAGCTTAATTCAAGACGGTAATATCGGCTCCAGTCAGAGGAGAGAAAGAACGCCAGACCATCGCTTTGATGCTGCCAGAAATCCGTATCCTTTACCATCGCTCTTGCCGGTTCAAGTAGTTTCAAGGCCTCAGGTCTTCGCATCCCTTTATCAACTAATTGCTCTTCAGCATCCCTCAGCAGATTTTTGAACAGGATAGGATCCTGCAGGATTTCCGGGCCCTTTCGGTGAGTCGGTAGAAAGATTGAAACACACCATTTTTGTTCAACCCCCATTAATCCTTCTAATTCGGCTCTGGTTAAAATGTCCATGGCTATCCTCCTTTTTTGTCAATTCTTTTTATTGACATATTGCTTAAAACATCGTATAATATGTCTCAAGTGCATAACATCTCCTGAAGGGGAGTAGCTTAGCAGACAGTGTCAACATCTTGATGGAAAACCACCATCTGGCTCTGTCGTTGGGGATACCAATTAGCGAGACCTTTAGAATGACTACTTTTGTCATCCTAAGAGTCTCGTTTTTGTTTTCTTAAAAAACGCGCTTTCCCTGTCCAAGCAGTCAAAAATCAAAGAAAAATGGAGGAAACTTTCAATGAACGAATTAATTATGGGTCTGATCAGCAGCTATTCTGAATTCTTCAATCTGGCTACTTTTTTAGAGGTCGTTTCCAATCCGGTCAATTGGACCATCATCGGTACGCTGGTTGTTCTCGAAGGATTGCTGTCGGCAGATAATGCGCTGGTTCTGGCGATCATGGTGAAACATTTGCCGGCGAAGCAGCAGAAAAGAGCTTTGTTTTATGGTATTCTAGGCGCATACGCCTTCCGGTTCATAGCCATCGGCGCCGGAACGTTTCTGATTAAAATCTGGTGGATCAAAGGTCTTGGCGCCTTGTATCTGCTCTGGATGGCATTTCAGTTCTTCCTCCTCAAAAAAGACGAAGAGGCGAGAGATTCTTCGCAGAGCAATCTGACTGCGGACAAGCCGCCGATGGGTTTCTGGCGCACCGTACTGGCGGTGGAAATCATGGACATCGCATTCAGTATCGACAGCGTACTGGCCGCTTTCGGCGTCAGCGAGCAAGTATGGGTTCTGTATCTGGGTGGTATATTGGGCGTACTCATGATGCGTGGCGTAGCACAGATCTTCCTGACATTAATTGAGCGTTATCCGGAATTGGAAACAACTGCTTATGTTCTCATTGCGCTCATTGGCGCGAAAATGATGGGATCCACTTTCGACTACCATGTGAGCAATCTGCTCTTCTTCGGAACATTAATCACGATTTTCCTCAGCACGTTTGTCATCCATCATTTTCGCGTCAAAAACAAAGCATAATCCGCTGATTGGCTTTTTTAGCAGCCTATACTTATTGTTTTGGCGGCATTCTCTTCATCATCTCACCCATATCTGTCACCGGCACGCCTGATGGAAGCTGGAATACATCTGACGGAACCGCGCCAACGGTCATGTTCTTGTATTCCATAACCATCTTCGCTCCATCCGGATCGGTCACTTCCACACGCAGAGGAATGCCGTAATCTTCCCTGACCCACATTTTGGTCTGAGTTTTGTTTGGCTCATCCGCAATAAGCAGAACCCTGCATTTTACACCGTCATACGTTGTCGTTTCCAAGACCTTCACTTTGCCGGCATCTACATCTTTTGTGAATTTATCCGGGGTGTCGGTCGTTTTCACCTGATTGTTGAGAGGTATTTTCATGGCCATATTCTCTGCCGGGTTGTAAGTATAAACCACATTGGAATCGCCGTCGATGATCGTCATCATCTTGTTGTTTTCAATCATCATTTCACTTTTCATTTTCTTGCCGGAGATCCACATTTTGCCGGTTAACGGTTTTTCTTCCTTCGCAGTCATGACAAGATCATACGACAGACCACTGATTTTTTGCCCTTTGGCAAAAAGATCTGCCACCGATTCCTGCTTCGGCTCAACCGGTTGGCTGCTTGGGCTTTGAGCCGGAGCAGCAGTCTGCTTTGGGCCGCCGCATCCGGCAGCCAACAAACCAATCACCATGAAGCAAATGATCATACGGAGTATTGTCGCCTGTTTCATCGTATACCCCCTAACTATTTTTATAAAATAGACAGAATGGAGAGACCGAAATTACCATTTCCCGGACTCTCCATTTTTTTATGCAACCATTCATCCGAGACTTCCTTGATGGATTGATTGTTTCATTTACAAGACTTCTTACTTAAATTTTATACTAAAATAAAAATAAGTCCATCCTTTTTTTAAGAATTATTGGACTTATCTGAATTAACTGTAAATATTCACTTGTTTTTCTACATATAAGATTTTGTTACAAATATTTAATTTTTTTCTAAAAAACCTGTCACTTCGGTCAGATACCGCTTTTCATCTACCGAAAAAGACTTAACGTGCGCTGCCCCCGGCATCCGTACCAATGCGGCTGCCGGATATGCTTTTTGCAGCATTTCACTATTTTCCAGCGGCACATCCATATCCGCATCGCCGTGAATGAGCAGAAGAGGTCTTCCGCCGAGTTTCCTCACTGCCTGAACCGGACTCACCTTCTCAACAGTGATCCCGGTTAACGGCGGAACGATCAGCAGAATACTTTGATTAAAGGGAACGGCAGGCAGATTGGTCCAGACGGATAAATTTTTCTCCAGATAGGTTTTTAAGTCGGCATAAGGAGAGTCAGAAACGACTGCCGATACGAACGGTTCTTCGGCAGCTGCCATGATCGCCACAGCGGCCCCCATTGAAAAACCGAAAAGGGTTATTTTCTGGCTCAAATCCGGCCGTGCGCGCACAAAATCAACCGCCCCCAACAAATCTCGCACCTCATACTGGCCCAAGGAAGTCAGATTTCCATCCGATGCGCCGGAATTGCGAAAATCAAACATCACGACATTGTACCCATGATTCACCAAAACCTGTACAACAGGCAATAATGGAACATCATTCTGCAGGCGATTTTTCCCGTAACCATGCGCGAACAGTACTGTTTGCTTGTTCGCCGGCGCTTTGATCAGCCAGCCTTGCAAGTTGAGTGCATCAGTCCGGCTGGCAAAACTTACTGTTTCATATTGCAACCCGGCGACTTCGGGCGTGGTATCAATTTTCTGACGGGCAGGGTGCATCAAATCCCAGCCCACGTAACCGGATATTGCGCCAACAATCATGCAGGCCAGCAGGAACAAACGAGCCGCTGCTTTAAAAACCTTCACGTCAATTCCTCCTAAAGGCTTCTGTTTTCCTCCTGCATTCCATCACTTAATGTGTAATGTGATGATTTCTATGGTAATATTCTACCGCTTCCTGTGCGGGCAATGGATAGCTGATTAAAAATCCTTGAATGAAATCACATTCCAGTTCCTTCATCGATTGGAGCTGCTGAACAGTCTCCACTCCTTCCGCCACAACAGCGAGATTCATTTGATGAGCCAAGCGGATAATCGTCCCGATGATCGCGGTGCCGCTGGACGTTACGCCGACTTCTTTCAGGAATGATTTGTCAATTTTCAGAACGTCCAAAGGAAGGCGGCTTAGATACGTCAACGATGAATATCCGGTACCGAAATCATCCAGAGCAATCCGGACACCCAATTGGCGCAAGCTTTTCAGTTTTGAAAAGTGCTCCTCCAACGATTCCATCAATACGGTCTCCGTGATCTCTAATTCCAGCAACTCCGGCGGGTAATTTTCTTCGCGCAGAATCCGGTGAACTCTCTGCAAAAAGTCGTTTTGCATTAGCTGACGGGCCGAAACATTCACAGAGACTCGTGCAGGGTGGTGATTGCTTCTTCTGAGAGTATTGCCAAACCGGCAGGCGGAACGCATAACCCAATCGCCAAGTGGAACGATCAGACCGGTTTCTTCTGCCAAAGGAATGAACGTTTGCGGTGAAATCGGACCTTTTTCCGGGTGAAACCAGCGCACAAGAGCCTCAAAAATTTTTGTTTGCCCGGATACGCTGTCAATTTGCGGTTGATAATGAACCGATAATTGTTCCAACGCCAACGCCTGCTGTAATTCATTTTCCAACTGGATACGTTGCACCATCGCTTCCTGCATCTCTTCCTCAAACAACCGCCACGTCTTCTTTCCTGCAGCCTTGGCATAATGCAATGCAGTGTTCGCATTGCGCAATATGGTATCCGGCGTTGCATCACCGGAAAAATCTGCAGCCCCGACACTTCCGGAAAGAGCAATTTGGTTTCCATAAACATAAAACGGGCGGGTAAACAGGCTTAACAGCGTTTTCGCCCAAAAATCCACTTGTTGAACATCAAAAGTTTTTAGGAAAAGAGCGAACTCATCTCCGCCGATTCGAGCGATAAGACCCTCCTTCGGCAAAATGGCTTTGAGCCGCTCGGCAATTTCGTTCAATAATTCATCACCGCAGGCATGACCCCATGAATTATTAATTAGTTTTAAATTATCAATATTGATTAAAAACAGCCCTCCCCGAATTTGTCCGTTCCCGCCTTTGCTTAGAAACTCAACCATCGTTTCATATAAGTTTGCACGGTTGGGAAGATCTGTAAGATCATCATGATACGCCATGTGCCGGATCCGGTCTTCCTGCTGCTTGCGGGTGGTAATATCGGAATAGGATCCCACCATGCGCATTGGTTCGCCTCCAGCGTCAAAAATGGCTTTCCCTTTATCCAACAGCCAAATCCAGCGTCCCGGGGGAACAAGAAAGCGGTATTCAACCTCATAAATCGGGCTATTGCCGGCCATATGCTCCTCATAGGCTTTTTGTTGGCGCTCCAGATCGTCCGGATGAATCCGCGCATCACGAATCGCCATGAAATCCTCAATAAGCACCTGGGGAGCATCGTTTTCAGCAGTCACGTGCAATAATCCCAGTTTGACCGCCCACTGCCTCGATATGGACCAAGTCCCCTGCACAACATCCCAATCCCAAATCGCGTCGCTGGACACTTCAACAGCTCGGCGGTACCGCGTTTCACTTTCCGCCAGAAAAGCCTGCGTTTTTTCCAGTTCGGTTACTTTTTCCCGCAGTGCTTCTTCGGCAAGAAACAGTTTCGTATACAGCGCCTCCAGTTCTTCAAAATTCGTATATAATTCTTCGTGCGCTGCCTGCAGTTTTTTTTCGGCCTGCTTCCGTTCGGTAATATCCCGCGCTACGATGACCAAAAATTCTTTTTCCTGAGCAGCAACACGGCTGGTAGATACTTCAACAGGCAGCTGCCCGCCTTTGCATTTGAGACGGCATTCGCTGACGCCGCCGGTCAACAATGTCAACAAAGAGGTTTCTTTATCTTTGTCAAGCGGAACAGCCAATTCGAGGCATGACCTGATCTTGGCGCCTATTAATCCGCCCATCTGCTCTTCACTGCAATTGCGAGCCGCGGCATTGGCATCAACGATCTGTTCCGTAAGCGAATCCACCAAAAAAATGGTTTCCGGTACTTGGTCAAGCAAAAAACGGAACCGTTCCAGTTCTATCATCCGCTGCTGCAATTCCGGATAATAAATTTTACGGACAGAAGATTCTCCCAAACCAATCAGCAGGTTGCGGGTAAAATTTCTTTCTTCCGGCACATCATAGCGCCTGTTCATATACATCCTTCACATCCTTTGGCGACATGGCTCGAGGGTTCGTTGCCATGCAGGCATCCTGCAGAGCAGGCTCGATTAGTTGTTCAATGATTAGTTTATCTACACCCAAATCACGCAGCGTCTTGAGTATGCCTACACGCCTCCGAAATTCTTCAATCATTCGGCGTAGTTCCCGGGCTGCAGCATCAGTCGGTAATTTCTCCAGGTCAATCCCCATTATTCGTCCAATATTCTGAAACTTTTCCGGACAGGCAGGGTAATTATATTCCACAACCGGGCCGATTAGGATCGCATTGCATTCGCCATGCGCCAAGTCCAGGAAGCCTCCCAAACTGTGCGCCATGGCATGCGCCGCTCCCAAAATTGCGTTGGAAAACGCCAGACCGGCCTGCAAACTGCCCATGAGCATTTGAGCGCGCCAGCCTACGTCATCCGGCTGTTTAATCACTTCCGGCAACGCCTGCCATATCAGCCGGACGGCCTCTAAAGCATGAAGATCCGTTACCGGTGAGCTGGCATTCGATACATAGGCTTCGATTGCATGGGTCAAGGCATCCATTCCGGAACACGCTGTCAGGTATAGATCCATCGTCACAGCAATTTCCGGGTCAATCAGACCGGCATCCGGTACAACGGCTTTGCTGACAATGGCGATTTTCGTTTTGCGCTGTTCATGCAGAATAATCACAAACTGGGATACTTCCGATGCAGCGCCGCTCGTAGTAGGGATGCAAAGTAACGGCGGCATGGCGCGGGGGATCCGGTCAACGCCCTCAAAATCGAGAATATGACCGCCATTGGCGGAAACAATCCCAATCCCCTTGGCACAATCCATGACGCTGCCGCCCCCTAAGGCCACAATCGCATTGCAATGTTCTTGGGCAAACAATTCAGCGCCTTTCATCACTTCCGCAGAACGGGGATTCGGACTGACTTGTTCAAATAGTATGTAAGGAATATTGGATCGATCAAGCGATTCCTGGACGTCTTCGACCCAAGGCGCTCTTTGATGCAGCGTCGCATCCGTAACCAGCAATACTTTGCGCGCGCCAAAATTTGCCGCATACCTTCCCGCCAAATGCCGGGCTCCGGCGCCAAACACAAATTCAGGTGCAACAAATTTGCGCAATTCTAAAAAAGAAGAATGTTTTTCTCGCATTTTGCATTGCCTCCTTAGAGTGACAATCGAAAAATCCGGTTCAGAAATGCTTTATACTATATAACGCTGAAAACAATTCAGTCGTTTCGCTTTTTGTAAAAACAGTAGATTTGATAATAGAATTGTTTCCACAAAGTTCTCTTCAAATCCTGCCCAACTCGAACATATTATGGAGGCTGGTTGACTGCACTGCTTCCGTGGCCAGGAAATCATTTTGCAGATGCCGCATCTGCTGAAATAATCCTTCGCGCGCCAACAGTTCCCTTTGGCTCCCGCGTTCTACAATCCGGCCCCGGTCCATGACGATGATTTCATCCATCCCTGCCAAAGAAGTCAAGCGATGGGTAATCAACAGCAGTGTCTTTCCCTGGGTCGCAGTATAAATCATCTGCATGATTTCCCGTTCCGCAAGCGGATCAAGGCCGGCTGTCGGTTCATCCAATACTAGAATGGGGGCGTTTTTTAATATTGCCCGGGCAATAAGAACTTTTCGCCGCTCACCGCCTGATAAGCCGCAGCCATTTTCACCCACTATGCTTTCCATACCCGATGGTAATTTACTGATCACTGCTCCCAGTGCAGCTCGTTCTGCTGCCGCAAGGACTTCCTCCATGCTGGCCGACGGCCGGGATAAGCGAATATTTTCCGCCAAAGTGGCGTGAAAAAGATAGTCGTCCTGCATAACGATCCCGATCGCATCCCGCAACGCATCCGGGTGGTAACCGCGAATTTCTTTTCCGCCTAAACGAATAGAACCGGTTTCGTATTCCCAAAACCTTGCCAGTAAGGATACCAGCGAACTCTTCCCAGCGCCGCTTGGCCCAACCAACGCCAGTCGCTTACCTGCCGGCAATTCAAATGATATCCCGTCAATTGCCGGCTTTCTTCCGTTCTGATAACGAAAAGTTACCTTCTCGGCGGAAAGGTGATAATGAACCGGCAATTTCCTGTCATTTGCATCATCCGTTATGCGCGGTTTCGCATCAAGGATGGCAAAAAGCCGGGAAGCGGCGGAGCAAGCTTCTTGCCGGTACAGTCCGAAAGTGCTCAGCGGCAGTACCGCTTCAAAGCTGCTCTGAATTGCCAGCGCCAGCGCCGCGAGAACGACTCCATCAAGCTGCCTGGTTTGCAATAAAGGGATCAGCAGAACGAGCGCAGCACTAACAGTACCCTGCATTAGCAGGTTTCCCCCTGCTTGTGCCCATGCATGATAAGCACCTGTACGGATTCGCCAATGAGAATATTCCGCGTCGGCGGCAGCCGCCCGCTTCATTTGCCGTTTTGCTTCATTAAAAGACAGCAAGTCGCGCATGCCGGCCAAATGATCCGCCAAAACGACCGTTAGTTCTTCTTTGGACCGCGACAAATTTCGGACTGGATTTTGTCCGACGCGAAACAAGCAGTACGGCAGAATAATGCCGGCAGAGGCAAAGCTGCAAAATAAAAGGATCGTCAAATCTGTTGAGAAGCTGGCGGCAAATACCGCCATTCCTCCCAGGACCAACAGAGCAACAACAGGGGGGAGAAGCAGTTTCAGGTAAAAATACTGTAATGTTTCAATATCACTCATGACGCGGCTAAACAGTTCTCCCCGGCGGAATCCGGCCAGGACAGCCGGGGCTAATGGCTCTAATGCGGAATACACTGCGATCCGGATCCGGGCAAGCAAACGGAACGTAGCATCATGAGATACGAGATGTTCCAAATAACGCGCCATCGCCCGTAAAAGTCCAAAAAACCGCACCCCCGCTATCGCAGGCGACAAAGCGCTCAACGGCGGGTATAATGCAGCAGCCGAAATCAAATACGCGGCTGTTGCCATAAGTCCAACATTTCCCGCGATAGTCAGCAGCGCTAATAAACATGCGCCCAGCATCGGCAGCCATGCCGGCGCGATCAATCGCATCAATCGCCAAAAGTTCCTCATACAGTCCCCCGGTAAGCGGCAGCCAACTGATAATATAAGCCCCGGTTTTCATAAAGCTCCCGGTGACAGCCGTTTTCAATAATTTTTCCTTGATCCAGCACCAAAATCCGGTCAGCCTGACAGGCAGTACTCAGACGGTGCGCTATGATCAAGACTGTTTTGCCGTTCATCAACCGCAAAAGCGATTCCTTGACAATGGCTTCATTATGAGGGTCAAGGCCAGTCGTCGCTTCATCTACGATCAACAAAGAGGCTTGCCGGTAAAAAGCCCGGGCAATGGCGATCCGCTGCTTCTCGCCGCCGCTTAAGCCGGTTCCCCCTTCGCCAATCAACGTATCGTAACCGGCTGGCAAGCAACTGATAAATTCGTGAGCGCCAGCCTGGCGGGCGGCCGTTTGAGTTTCCTCAATGCCGCCGGATATGCCAAACTGAATATTGTCCCTGACCGTGCCCTGAAACAAATGGGGAAACTGGGGCACATAGGCGACATGGTTCAGCCAATCGTCTTTTTTTATGTCTTGCAGTTCCTGTCCGTTGACCTGAATTGTTCCGCTGTCCGGCGAAATAAAGCCCAGCAGCAAATCAATGATTGTGCTTTTTCCAGCCCCGCTGGGCCCGACCAAAGCAATCCGTTCTCCTGCCGCCACCTGAAAAGAAACCGATCGCAAAACCTGCGGCTGCTCTTTCCGGTAGGCAAAACAAACATTTTCAAACGCAAGAGAGATGCCTTGCGTTTGCTTAAGCGGTTGCTTGTTGTTTTGCTCAACCGGGTGACCATCCATTGCCAAGATGGCAAAAATTCGTTCCGCCGCAATACGGCCTGACAAACCCGCATGAAAATGCGTTCCCAGCATTCGCAGCGGCAGATAATATTCCGGCGCCAGCAATAAAATAAAAAACGCCTGATAGAACGTAAGCCCCCCGTAAAGCAGCTTCAGGGCGACAACCACTGCTACCAGAGCAGTACTGAGCGTCGACAGCAGTTCAAGCGCCAGGGCGGATAAAAAAGCGATCTTCAAAACACTCATGGTCGAACTGCGAAATTGTTCGCTGATGCGGGAGATCACAATGATTTGTTCCTTGCTGCGATTCATGATCTTTAACGTAGTTAACCCTTTCAGAACATCAAAAAAATGCCCTCCCAGCATGCTGAGCACAGCCCACTGCCGGCGATGCAAATGAGCCGCCCAGCGTCCAATCAAAACCATAAACGCCGGAATCAACGGGGCCGTAACCAGCATAATCAGCGCCGCAGCATAATCCAAAGAAAATGCGACTGCCAGGATCACCGGCGGTACTAAAATTGCCGTCGCCAACTGCGGTACATATTTTGCAAAATAGTCATCGAGGTTCTCAACGCCATCCGTCAGCGTACGAAGCAATTCCCCCGCATGTTCCCGTTCAGAGTATGCCGGACCAAGCGCAAACAATCGTTCCATAAGGCGCCGGCGCAGATCCGTTTTGACCTTCGCCGCCAGACGGCTTCCGGTTATTGCACCCAGCCAAAGAAATAACGCCCGGGCGAATGCAGACGCCAATAGGATCATGATGGGAAAAGTCAATTGTTCGATATCCAAACCGCCCAAAAAAGCTCCGTCTATGATACCGGCAAGAGTATCCGCTTGGATGATTGCAACCAGTCCCCCTGCCAGGCCAATAATCATCAGACAGCAAACCGGGAGCAGATTTTTTCGAATTTCACCGTGCAAAGATATCGACTTCATTGAATCCTCCGAGTATTTGAGAAGTCTGTTGTTTGCACAACAGACTTCTCAAAGTATTAACGGAATATTATTTGCATTTTTTTTGTTCATTATCAATAATACGGAAGGCTGTTCAAAAATGGTAAGATGCTAGGAACGACGAGGCTCAATATTCAAGATTCTTGCCAGTTACCCTTTTCCGGAATACCCAATAAGACCAGCCTTGATAAATGAGGATTACCGGCACAAAAACCGCAGCGGCGATTGTCATCAGTTTCAATGTGTACTGACTGGACGAAGCATTATACACAGTAAGACTCCAGGCCGGATTCAAACTGGATACGATCAAACGGGGAAACAGCCCCCAGAAGAAAGAAACCGTGATCAGCACAATCGACATGCCGCTCGCCGCAAACGCCCAGCCGATGCGCGCGCGGACAACCAACAGATAGGAAATCACAAAAGCGGTTACAGCCAGCCATAATGCGCCCCCTGCACCTGACGTCCCAAATAAATCCGTATTGGTATAGGTCAGGCCTACCAACCCAAGGCAAGCCAGAGCCGTCGCCACGCCAACCCGTAAAGCGGTCTGACGTGCACGAGCGGCAATTTCTTTCTCCGTTTTAAGTCCTATGTACAAAGCGCCATGAAAAATAAATACCAAGACAAACGAAAGGCCGCCGACCAGGGTATAGGGGCTTAGCAAGTCAAAAAAAGTACCGGTATACTGCATTTGGGCATTAATCGGCACTCCCCGGATCAGATTGGTTACCGCAACTCCCCATAACAGGGCAGGCAGCAAACTGCCTGCGCAAATCAAACCATCCCATGTTTTTCGCCAGACAGAATGGTCATCTTTACTGCGAAACTCAACGGCCACACCCCGAAAAATCAATGCCATCAGCATCATAAGCAGGGCCAGGTAAAAACCGCTGAAGAGCGTTGCGTAGACGTGTGGAAACGCTGCAAACATCGCACCGCCTGCAGTAATCATCCACACTTCATTGCCTTCCCAGACCGGGCCGATCGTATTGATCAAAATTCGCCGCTCCAAATCATTTTTCCCCAAGAATGGCACCAGGATTCCCACGCCATAGTCAAACCCTTCCAGAAGAAAAAAACCGGCAAACAGCACTGTCAGCAAAATAAACCAAACTACGTTCAGTTCCACAGCGTCGCCCCCTTTACAGGTGTGACCGACGCATCCGGAGCTTTTTCTTCCGGGCCGCGACGGGCAAACTTGGCAAACAGGTAAATACCGGCGGCGGCAATGATGCCATACACCACAGAAAAACCAATCAGCGAGGTCCATATGGCAGACGCCGGCACAAGCGGCGATACTGCCTGGTCAACACGCTGCAAGCCAAAAACAATCCAGGGCTGCCGTCCCATTTCCGTCACCGCCCAACCGGTTGAATTGGCAATATAGGGAACCGGCAATGACCAGAGAACCGCTTTTAAAACCAGAGGATAAGACTCCAGCCGGCCTTTTTTCAGGAAATAGGCGCTGATCATTGTAATCAGCAACAACCACATGCCGGCAACCACCATAATCCGGAAACTCCAGAACACCGGCACCACATCTGGAATATAATTACCAGGCCCATAACGTTCGACATTTTGCGCCTGAATTTCTTTGATCCCTTTTACTTCACCGCTAAACGAGTTATATACCAAAAATGACAAACCATTCGGTATGCCGATTTCGGCAGAATTGGTTTCTTTTTGCTGATCAATCACAGCCGCGAGCGCAAACGGCGCCGGATTAGCCGTTTCCCACAACGCCTCCATCGCCGCCAGCTTCATCGGCTGGGCCTCAGCGACAAATTGCGCCTGACGGTGCCCCGTGCCGGCTACTAATAAACTTGCGGCCAGAGCGCAAATCAAGCCGTATTTGAAGGAAGGGCGAAAAAAATCCACCTGGCTGCCGCGCAACAGGTGATAGGCGCTGATTGCCATGACAAAGATCCCCCCTGTAACCAATCCGGCCAGAAGGACATGGGGGTATTGATTGAGTACGTAAGAATTCGTTAACACTGCTGTAAAATCATTCAATTCCGCCCGGTCATTGCGCAGAATATAACCCACCGGCTGCTGCATGAACGAATTCGCAATTAAAATCCACAAAGAGGATATATTGGCGCCGACCGCGACCACCCAAATCGTCACGGCATGCATCTTTCGCGACAGCCGTTCCCAGCCAAAAATCCATAAACCAATAAAGACGGATTCCAAGTAAAAGGCCGTCAATGCTTCCAACGCCAAAGGCACGCCGAAAATATCTCCCATAAACCGGGAGTATTCCGACCAATTCATGCCGAACTGGAATTCCTGAACCAGACCGGTTGCAACACCCAGGGAAAAGTTGATCAAAAACAGTTTGCCCCAAAATTTGGCCATTTTCTTATAAAGCGCATCGCCAGTCCGTACATACTTCGTTTCCATGATAGCCACCAGGATGGATAATCCCAACGTAAGCGGTACAAGCAGAAAATGATACGTGGATGTAATCGCAAACTGCCAGCGGGCTAAAAGCAACTCTTCCATAGGAATCCTCCCCGTAAATTGATCTCTCCAGACAACTTACATCAGTTTCCTTTGCGGTCATGGTACAAACACCAAGGCTCCTCCGCCATATAATCACCGTCATTATAATAGGCAGCTCTTGCTCTGCAGCCACCGCAAAGCTGCTTAAACTCGCAAGTACCGCAGCCGCCTTTATAGTCCAGCGTACGCAACGTCTGCAGCACTTCATTACTGCGCCAGATTTCGTCAAAGGGCGTTTTCCGCACATCACCCAAAGGAATATTGAGATAGGCGCAAGGCTGGACCTGCCCTTTAGGACTGATAATGCAATACGAAGTCCCCGCCAGACAACCACGGCCAAACCGCATCTTCATGCCCATCTGCCTGGCAATGCGCATGAATTGCGGAGCACAGGTAGGTTTCAGCTCAATCGAAACTTGCTGCTGCTTTTTCATAATTCGGGTCAATGTATCCTCATAGGCCTGCGCCCTCAGCGATTCCGCTTCGATCGAAACGGCTCTTCCTGTAGGCACCAAAAAGAAAAAGTGATGCGCCACCGCACCCTCTTGCACGGCAAAATCGGTAATATTTTCAATTTCCTGAGCGTTCCAATCCATAACGGTCGTATGGATCTGAAACGGCAGACCGGCTTCGCGGCAATTGCGCATCCCCCGTACCGCCCCTTCCCAAGCGCCGGGAAAACGACGAAATTCATTATGCTTCCGGGTATCCAGCGAATCCAACGAAATCCCCATCCCCATAGCGCCGGCTTCCTTTAATTTTTTGGCAATATCCAGAGTAATCAAGGTTCCATTGGTACCGAATACAGGCCGCAAGCCCAGCGAAGCTGCATGCCTCACCAATTCCACGATATCTGGACGAGTCAGCGGTTCGCCGCCGCTGAAAATCATAATTTTAAATCCGGCTTTTGCTATCTGCCCCAATAACGTTTTTGCTTCTTCGGTATTCAATTCTTCATCCGCTTTGCAGCCGGCATCCCGATAACAATGATCACAATACATATTGCAGGCATTTGTTGTATTCCAGGAAACAATCATTGGCAGTTCTCCTCTTCATGATGAGACCGCCGAGAAGCTTATCTGCTTTTTCAGCCGGGCTCATGATTGGTGAAATATGGTTTGTTGAACGGATCTAAGCGATGCCGATTTCCTCATCCGTAAGATAGCAGGCCGGATCTGATTCCCAAAAATCACCGGTCATCGCCTCCGCCCGGGTACGGAAGTTGCCGTTGCATTGCTCAAGATATTGGCAGGCGGCACAGCGGCCTTTCAGCAATGGTTTGCGATCTTTCAGCCCTGCAAGAACCGGATTGCTCACATCTGTCCAAATATCTTTGAACCTGCGTTCCCGCACGTTGCCAAAGGAATGGTGCTGGGTAAATTGGTCAGGATGAACGAACCCGAGTGGATCGACTTCCGCAAAGGCAATTCCGGAGCGGTTGCCGCCGTTTAAGGAAATGAGCGATTTGATTCTCGCAGCCAGCTCAAGATTTTTTTCCTGCAGCGCCTTGAGGTACAAATATACTCCGTCACAATGGTTATCGACAGTAAGAATTTCCTTTGTTAAGCCGCGTTCTTCGAAGTCCCGGGTTCGACGGATAATAATGTCCATCGCCTGCCGCGATTCGGCAATCGTTACGTCTTCATCCATCATCTGATTACCGCGGCCGGAATACACCAAATGATAAAAGCAAACTCGATCGATATTTTCGTCCTCAATAAAATCAAAAATATGATCCAGTTCCTGCAGATTATGCCGGTTGATTGTAAAGCGCAATCCTACGCGCTGTCCTACCGCCACACAATTTTGAATTCCTTCCATGGCCGCTTGAAAAGCGCCCTCCTTACCACGAAACTGATCGTTTACTTCCCGCAGGCCGTCCAATGAAATACCCACATAACCTACACCGATCTCTTTGATGCGGCGAGCTGTTTCCGGTGTGATCAAAGTGCCATTCGTGGACAAAGTAGGCCGGATCCCTTTATCAGATGCATACGCTGCCAATTCAAAAAAATCCTTGCGGATCAAAGGTTCCCCACCGGAAAACAGCAAAACGGGAACCCGAAAGTCCGCCAAATCATCAATGAACCGTTTCGCTTCTTCGGTCGTTAATTCTCCTTGGTACTGCTGTGCATCCGAATCCATATAGCAATGGCGGCAACGCAAGTTGCACGTCCTTGTCGAGTTCCAGACAACAACAGGTCCTGCGCCAACCCTAACCCCATGGCGGGCGTTTTTCGAATCCTGGCTATAGCGCAGGCTGTCACCGAAATATTCCGTTGAAAACAACAATTTAGTAACGCTGATCACAGAATTGTTCCACCCCATCTACATATATATCTTATTATTACTTAGGAATAACTATTTGTGAAAAAATTTAAAGCATTTAGTTCATTTTATCATGCCGCCCATACCTGGTCAACGTGAACAAGGTATGGGCGGCGGACAAGGAAGGCAAAAAAGAACCGCAGAATATTCTGCGGTTCCTGCCATGCTCTCGACTACAACTTCAAGTCTTCGCCATTCAAAAGTTTTTTCATGTTTTTCATCGGGCACATTTCGCCGCACATCGTACAGGTATCTTCTGCCGCAGGTTTGGAAGACGCCCGGTAGCGTTGGGCTTTTTCCGGATCAATCGCCAACTCGATCATTCGCGGGAAGTCTACTTCCGCCCGGGCAGCACTCATCTGATTGTCCCACTCACGCGCGCCGGGGAGTCCTTTGGCAATATCCGCAGCATGCGCCGCAATCCGGGAAGCGATGATTCCTTCTTTCATATCATCAAGGTCCGGCAAACGAAGATGTTCCGCCGGCGTGACGTAGCATAAGAAATCGGCGCCGTTTGCCGCCGCGATCGCGCCGCCTATAGCGCTCGTAATATGATCATAGCCAGGAGCAACATCCGTAACCAATGGTCCGAGAACATAGAAAGGCGCTCCATGACACAATTTTTTCTCCAGCAGCATATTAGCGGCAATTTCATTCAACGCCATATGACCAGGTCCTTCAATCATCACCTGGACATTTCTCGCCCAAGCCCGTTTCGTCAATTCACCGAGAGTGATCAATTCTTCAATCTGGGATGCGTCGGTTGAGTCGTTTATCGACCCGGGACGGCAGGCATCTCCGAGGCTGAGCGTGACATCATACTTTTCGCAAATATCAAGAAGCCGGTCATAGTAAGCATAAAAAGGGTTCTCTTGCTTGTTAATTTCCATCCAGGCAAATAATATCGACCCGCCTCGGGAAACGATGTTCGTCAGCCGCTTGTTATTTTTTATCCGCTGGGCGGTAGCCAAATTCATTCCGCAATGGATGGTCATAAAATCGACGCCGTCTTGGGCATGACGTTCAACTACGGAAAAAAACTCATCCACGGTAATGCTTTTCAGGCTTTTATCCAACATGCCGATCGCATCATACATCGGAACGGTACCGATCATAGCAGTTGACAAGGAAAGCAGTTTAGAGCGAAACTCCTGGGTCTTCCCATAACAGCTCAGATCCATGATCGCTTCGGCTTTCAGTTCAATGGCTTTTGCCGCTTTCTGCAGTTCCAAATCAACATCAAAGCTATCCCTGGATACTCCCAAATTGACGTTGATTTTGGTGCGCAGTCCCTGACCAACGCCTTCCGGATTCAGCGTCTTATGGTTTTTGTTTGCCGGAATGACAATCTTTCCTTCTGCCATTAACGCGCGTAATTTTTCTACATCCATCTTTTCTTTGCCGGCGACAATCCGCATTTCTTCGGTAATGATGCCTTTTTTGGCCGCATCCATTTGTGTCGTGTACATGGTATTCTCCATCCTTTCGTTTCCGTTCTCCCTATTTGAGAACGCCGCAAGTAAATTCTTGTTTCAAACAAAAGAGGCCTGCCCAACTGCGGGCAAGCCTTTCCTAATCATCAGCGAGCTTCCCTACGGTGGTATTAACCACATCAGGTTCAAGGGTTGGATAAAAATCCTCTCAGCATATTTGCACCCCCAGCCTAGTATTCAATTAACAATTGCATTCTATCACAATTCAGGCAAATGTTAAAGAAATTTTTAGAAATTAGCCGCCCGGAAACCGCGTTTTAGATCTTCAATCAGATCGGCCGCGTCTTCCAGCCCCAGAGACAGGCGAATCATGTCTTCACTGACCCCGGCTTTCGCAAGCTGTTCCGGGGCTAATTGCGAGTGGGTCGTGCTGGCCGGATGAATAACCAAGGATTTGGCGTCGCCAACGTTGGCCAATAGAGAGAACAAATTTAATCCATCAATGAACTTTTTGCCGGCGGCACGACCGCCTTTGATACCGAAGGTGAAGATCGCTCCTGCGCCCTTCGGCAAATACTTTTTGGCCAGGTCGTGGTTCGGATGACTCTCCAAGCCAGGGTAACTTACCCAGGAAACTTGTTCATGCGCTTCAAGGAATTTGGCAATCGCCAATCCATTCTCACTATGACGCTGCATCCGCAAGTGAAGCGTCTCCAAGCCCTGCAGGAACAAGAAACTGTTAAACGGACTCAGGCAAGCTCCAAAGTCTCGCAAAACCTGCACACGCAGGCGCAATATAAAGGCAACGGGGCCAAATGCTTCCGTATAGCGGATGTCATGATAACTGGGATCCGGTTCGCTTAAGGAGGGGTATTTTCCGTTGCCCCAGTCAAATTTGCCGCCGTCAACCACTAATCCGCCCATGGAAGTTCCATGACCGCCGATAAATTTGGTCGCGGAATGGATGACAATATCCGCTCCGTGTTCAAACGGCCGGCACAAATACGGGGTGGCAAAGGTGCTGTCAACAATCAGCGGAAGACCATGACTGTGAGCTACAACCGCAACTTTCTCAATATCCAAAACATCAATTTTCGGATTGCCAATAATTTCTGCATACAACGCTTTGGTTTTCGGCGTAATGGCTTTTGCGAAGTTTTCCGGGTCGCTGGCATCCACAAAGGTCGTATGAATCCCCAGTTTCGGCAAGGTATACGCAAACATATTGTAAGTTCCGCCGTACAAGGTCGAAGAACTGACAATTTCATCCCCGGCTCCGGCAATATTAAAAATCGCTGCGCTGATCGCTGCATGCCCGGAAGAAAAAGCCAGCGCACCTACGCCGCCCTCCAGTGCGGCGATCCGTTTCTCCAGCACATCGGTCGTTGGATTCATAATCCGGGTATAAATATTGCCTGATTCTTTTAAAGCGAACAGGTCTGCAGCATGGTCGCTGTCATCAAAAACATAAGCAGTCGTTTGGTAAATCGGCACCGTCCTCGATCCGGTTGTCGGATCCACTTCCTGCCCGGCATGAACTGCCAATGTATCAAAACGCAAATTTTCCGGTATTCCCATTTGTCACTTCCCCCTTCTATGATACTCGTGATTTAACCGAAGATTTTTAATCCATTTGAAAAAGATCGGTTGATAAATAACGTTCTCCCGTATCAGGCAGCAAAGTCACGATGACTTTCCCTTTGTTTTCCGGCCGTTTTGCCAGTTGAGTGGCTGCAAACAAAGCTGCTCCGCTGGATATGCCCACCAGCAATCCTTCTTCTTTCGACAAGGCCCGCGAAACGGAATAAGCATCTTCATTATGAACCGGTATGATTTCATCAATTAAACTGACATCCAACACATCCGGCACAAAACCTGCGCCAATTCCCTGGATCTTGTGCGGACCAGGCTTGCCGCCCGATAAGACCGGTGAATCAAACGGTTCCACGGCAACAATATGCACTGCCGGGTTCTTTTCTTTGAGAAATTGGGCAACGCCGGTAATGGTTCCGCCGGTACCTACAGCAGATACAAATATGTCGATTTTCCCGTCCGTATCCCGCCAAATTTCCGGCGCGGTCGTTTGGCGGTGAATAGCCGGATTCGCCGGGTTTTTAAATTGCTGTGGAATAAACGCTTTGGGCGCCTGCGCAGCCAGTTCCTCCGCTTTGGCTATAGCCCCTTTCATGCCTTCTGCCCCTGGGGTAAGCACCAATTGAGCTCCCAACGCTTTCAATAAATTGCGCCGCTCCATGCTCATCGTGTCCGGCATCGTCAAAATCAGTTTATAGCCCCGGGCAGCGGATACGAATGCCAGGCCTACGCCGGTATTTCCGCTGGTCGGTTCAATAATCAGCGTTTCTTTATCTACAAGTCCTTTCTCTTCGGCAGCTTTGATCATGGCATATCCGACCCGGTCTTTTACGCTGCCCAGCGGATTGAAGTATTCCAGTTTGACAATTAGATTGGTTCCCAATTTCCGGTTGCGGCTATAATTGCCTAATTCCAGCAAGGGTGTATTGCCAATCAATTCCGTTAAATTTCCAGCTATTTTCGTCATGATAAAAACCTCCTGCAAACGATTATTTGACGCCCTGCATTGTCGATCTTATTTTTTGGTTACTCATCCCGAATCAATTATACTGCGCAGCATTGTTTTTTTCCTTTAGATGCATCAAAATGCTTGTTTTTTCAACATGGAAATACAAAAAGCCCTCTTTCGTCAAATGAAAGAGGGCGCCATACTTGTGCTCACTTCCTCTCATCTGCCAGGATTCTTCCTGCTGGATTTAGCACCTCGCTGTTAAGCCGGTTGCCGGGTGTCATCGGGCCAGTCCCTCGACCACTCTGGATAAGAGTTTCTATTCAATTTAGAATGATAATAGCATATCTATATAAATTTTGTCAATATTCATAATAAATATTATCGATATTAAATAGTTTGCTACCCAGCTGCCCGTTCTTCCTGGTCCATGTTAATCAGGAATTGGATCGCCTCTTCCCCTGAAACCGGCCGGCCGATAAAGTACCCTTGAATCACATCACACTGATTTTGAACCAGATAATTGTATTGTCTTTCCTTTTCCACACCTTCCGCTACCACGCTCATTTTCAAAACATGTGCCATATCAATAATAGAGGCAATAATTGCCGGTTGAACTTCATCTGCCATAATCATATCAATAAACGTCTTATCGATTTTCATGGTATTCACCGGAAGACGCTGCAGATAGGTCAACGAGGAATAACCTGTCCCAAAATCATCCAACGAAAGACGCAGCCCCATGGACTGCAGTTCATTCAATTTCTGTATTGTATCATCAATGGACACAAGGAGAACACTTTCTGTAATTTCGAGTTCGAGTTGGCACGGTTTAATATCCACATCCGCCAAAATAGTCCTGACAATATTGATAAAATCAGGATCTGCCAGTTGCCGTGGCGATACGTTAACCGCAATGCGAATATCTCCCCTGCCCATATCAGATAAGCGACGCGCAAACACACAGGCTTCCCGGAATACCCATTGCCCAATTGGCCGGATAAGACCACTTTCTTCCGCCAGCGGAATAAACAAACTGGGCAATACAGACCCGTGCTCCGGGCTGTTCCAGCGCAGCAATGCCTCAAATCCGACAACGATCCTGCCAGCAGCGGTTACCTGCGGTTGATAATGCAGTACAAGTTCTCTACGATTCAGCGCGTTTCTCAGGCTATTGATCAACATCATTTTTTCATAAGCTTGCATTTGCATGCTTTTTTCATAAAAGAATGAACAATTTTTCCCTGACCGCTTTGCAACATACAATGCATTATCCGCATGCTTTAAGATATCTTCGTCAGTATCTCCATCATCAGGATAAATAGCCACCCCGGCACTGGCTGAAATATTGATATTCGCCCCGCTTAAAGGTTCTTTACATATTACGTCGATAATGCAGTTTGCGATATGAGCAACCCGAGTGCGGTCATTCTCTCCGAGCAAAATAACAATAAATTCGTCGCCGCTGATTCTTGATACGAAAGCTTGATTTCCGGCTGCAGCTATGATATCTTGGCCAGCCTTAATAATCATTTGGTCCCCAACAGAATGGCCAAACGCATCATTCACCATTTTCAGATCATCCAAATCAATGAACAGAATGCTCCCAGAACCTTTGCCATGACGAGCCTCGGCCATCACCTTCTGCAATTTTTGATTCAGATGGGCGCGGTTAGGCAGACCAGTCAATACATCATAATAGGCGGTATCATGTATTTCTCTTGTTTTCTGCTGCAGCTGTTTTTCCAACTTCTTACGGTCACTGATATCCCAGCCTTCCGCAACAACAAAAATCACGCGATTTTGAGCATCAAAAACCGGTTTAATAAACAGATCAAGGATACGTTCGTCCTGCTGATTGGTCATGCAGCTAACTTCCTGACGAGTTGATTGTCCCATTGCCGCTCTTTGTATCGCACGATGAATGGTGTCTTGTTCTGCTTTCCGGCCAGACCACCAAGGTGTTTCCCCAAAAAATACCCCGATCACAGTCTCTTCTTGCCGTCCAATAAAAACCAATGCCGGCCTATTGACGTGCTGTACTCTGCCATCTGGCGCCAGCAGCGCGATAAATAAAAATGAATGATCAAACATCGCCTTCAGTTGCGCTTCATTTTCGCGTAAAGCAATACTTGCTTTTTCTTTTTCTTCCAATTGAACCATCAGCAATCCGTATAACATCGTCGCGCCCGGATAAATGATCAGGATCGGCGCCGCAATCTCACCCAACACCAGCCATTGCATATCATCAGGTAATAAAAGCATACAAAGAAGCATTACCACATGAACCACAACACCAAAAAGATACAAATAAATTGAGTCCATTATCCATGGACGCCGCACACGCATACGACCGTAAAGAACACCAATAAGAGCTGATGAAACAATTGTTGCAAGTCCCGTCCACAGGCCGACTCCCCCTTGCCATATCCGGAGAACGCCCGTCATGGCAACCGCAATGGCCGTCGGCATTGGACCTCCGTATAAGCCGAGAACGCTTAACAGGATCGTGCGTCCGTCAAAAATGAGTCCTGTCGAATATTCTACCGGATAAAGCATACCAATGATCGCCACTCCACCAAAAACAAGGCCTGTAAAGATCGTTCCTGTTAAGGTTTCAACACTCCAGCGGCGCACGATCAATCGATAAAAAAAACACAGTGCCAGCATCAACGTAATATTATTCAGAAGACCCGTAAAAAACATTGCTTTCTCCCTTATTGTTCCAACGAAAATTGTACCGTTTTATTCGGATAATACTTTCGCTCTTACATGTGGTATTCCCTTCTTAAATCTGCGTATCCGCCGATTATGATCTCATAATCGACGATCCTTTATCCAGACTGTTTTCCTTTGCAAACAAGCCTCCTATCATAGTTTTCCTATGACAGGAGGCTTGTTTGCCCAATGAATCACTCGTTAAATTACGCCGGCATCTTTGAGTTCTGAAATCTGTTGCTCACTCATCCCTAACAAACTGGTAAAGACTTCGACATTATCCTGTCCCAAGGACGGAGCTACCGTTCTCATCGTTACCGGTGTGCCTGACAGTTTTAAAGGCGAACCGGTTACAATGACTTTTCCGGCCTTCGGATGATCCTGTTCGATGAACATCTCCCGGTCCTTGGCGATATGCGGATCAGAGCTCACCTGCGAAACATCATAGATTGGCGCTGCCGGAACACCCGCTGCCAAACAAGTTTCAACAACGTCAGCGGCTGTTTTGGTCTTTGTCCATTGTTCAACGATTGGTTTTAATTCTTGATAATGTTTCGTACGGTCCGGAGAGTTGCGGTATTTATCCATTTCCGCTAAATCTTCTCTCCCCATAAGACCACACAGAGTTTTCCAAAGTTTGTTATTTCCTGCACCAATAACACAGGCAATGTCGCTGCAGTCAAAAGAATCATAGGGGTAAGCAGCCTCATAACGGTTGCCAATCCGTTCAGGCAGACGGCTTTCTGCCAAATAAATCATATTGATATTGCCCATGGCGGATACGGCAGAGTCCACTAAAGCGATATCTACTTTTTGCCCTTCGCCGGTCACGTTTCGGCCTTGCAAAGCTCCGAGCACGCCAATGGCCATCCATAATCCCGCCAATACGTCGCCCAAAGCCGTACCCGTCCTTGTCGGACCTGTGCTTGGCCAACCAGTCGTGCTCATTAATCCGCTCATGGCCTGCGCAATGATATCATAGCCCGGCCGTTCCTTATAGCGGCCGTAATGGCCAAAACCGGAAATGGACCCGTAGATAATTTTGGGATTGATCTCCTTTAAGACATCATAACCAAGACCTAATTTTTCCATAGTTCCCGGACGATAATTTTCCACGACAACATCCGCTTTTTTGACCATTTCTTTAAATACTTCTTTCCCTTTGGGCGATTTTAGATTTAAAGTAATCCCTTTCTTATTGCGGTTGTTAGTAATATAATATACGCTCTCACCATTTTGATACGGCCCAAACAAACGGGTATCGTCCCCGGTTACCGGCTGTTCAATTTTGATGACATCCGCCCCCATGTCTGCGAATATCATCGTGCCATATGGTCCTGCCAATACTCTTGTCAGATCCAGTACAACGATTCCTTGCATAGCTCCTGCATTAACTGTATTTCCCATCATTTCTCTTTCCTCCTAAAATTCGAAAAAGCAGTTTACAGATAATCGCGCCGTGTGCATCACTCTTATCTGTAATTTAATTTGCAAATATGACTACCATCTACTGTGATATATGTTTTTATAGCCGATTTATAGCTTAAGTACAAAATTTACTGTTAAGAATTCGGCCGTTGCAAAGGATCATCAACCGGTTCCACGATAGTCAAGACCACTGCCAGGCACAAGAACGACCCTATTGCCAATGCCGTAAATACCGCATCCCAGCTAAATTTATCCAACAGCATTCCCACAATCAATGGTGCACTCGCTCCACCCAACTGCCCCCCTGTATTCACAATCGAAAATGCAATTGGATAGGTTTCGCTGGTTGTTCTCCCCATTGGATACGCCATGAAAGCAGAATAGCCCAATGCAAGCAAAAATCCAGTAGCAAACAACAGCAAGCCCAGTAGAACCGGATCAGCCGGCGCATTAATTAATGAGTACATCATAATCGTAGTTGAAAATGCAGTAACCAGCATCAGTGGTTTACGGCGCTTATTTAATATATTGTCAGAAAACCAACCGCCAACAAAATTGCCCGCCACCGTGCCGGCAAATGGCGCTGAGGCAACAAACGCCGTCTTCATAATGGCAAAATGCTTTACTGTAACAAGATAAGTTGGCAGCCAGGACATAAGTACGCTCACAATGCCGACCATAAAGAAATAACCAAAGGCTGCCCCAAAAATATCCCATGATTTAAATACTTGGCCCGAATTCGCCAACGGCTCAACTTTTTTCGCGCGAACAAGCCGGTCTAGCCACCATAATTTGTATTCCCGTTTGGGTTTTTCCGTCTTTTGTCCTTTTGCAGCTGTTTTATCGGCAATATATTCAGCCTCCGCCGTAGAAACAAACCGGCTTTCGGCGGGCTTATTGGTTACCAGAAAGAACCAGACCACGGACAAAATGATTCCCGGAATCATGAACGCGTAGAAAATTTCCCGCCAACCCCAAGTCATAATAATCCATGCACAGAGCGGTGGAACAATCAATGGCCCCAGTTTTGATCCTGCTAAAAAAATTCCCGATGCAGTTCCTTTTTCTTTCGGCGGAAACCAGTTATTAATTGTTGCCGTACAAGCGATTGCAACCGGCGCTTCCGCAGCTCCAACCGCTAATCGTAGTACCTTAAGCTGAAGTGCCGAAGTTGCGGTTCCAATAAACCCTGTAAACAGAGAAGTGAACACCATTCCAATGGTAAACATTTTGCGTACGCCAAATTTTTTCACCAAGAACCCAGAGGGAATCTGCATGGCTGCATACGCGACAAAAAATAGACTTATAATGGCTCCGGCTTCTGTATTCGACATGGCAAATTCTTTTCTTAAATAAGGCAGTGCAAAACCGATATTGGCCCGGTCCGCATTGGCAACCGTATAGAGAATAAACAAAAGAGCCATGACAACCCAACGATATTTTGTTCTTTTACTTGAATTCATATTTTTCTTCTCCTCAGACACTTTTGCAGTATCTTCCGGCAGGGAATTGAGCGCATTCGACATAATAAAATCCTCCTTACATTATAGACTGATTGTTACGAATTCGTATAGAATGAAAACTCCTGATAAGACCGGGCACGTGAAAGATGGCTTAATAAGGATGCCTGAATATGTTCTTGCACGAAAGAAACGCTTTCCTGATAACGAACCGGATCAATACCCGTTCGGATCCCCATCCGCAGCAATACGTTATTTAAATCTTCCGTTGCCATATTGCCGGCTGCTCCGGGTGCAAACGGACAACCTCCCAAACCGCCGACGGCGCTTTCCACGCGGGTGATCCCTAGTGACATCGCCATAAGCGTATTGGCAAGACCTGCTCCATGGGTGTCATGAATATGAATGCCAATGGAGATATCAGGATAGGCTTGCTGTACGGCGCGAATTACGCCCAGCGTCTGGACCGGATTAGCTACGCCAATCGTGTCCGCAAGGGTAATTGTTGTGACGCCTCTGTCAATTGCGCTTTGCGTCAATCGCAAGATGTCCTCTGTTGGGACTTCACCGGTAAAAGGACAACCGAATGCAGTCGCCATGCTCAGATTAATTTTCAACTCAGGCAGCGCCACAATAATGTTCTCCAGTTCCTCCAGCGAAGCCTCAATCGTCCGGTTAATGTTCGCCTTATTATGCGCTGCGCTAACCGATATGACATAGTTGACTTCCCGCAATCCCGTAGCATAGGCAGTTTGAGCTCCCTTCAGGTTGGGAACCAGCGCCAACGGCTTAAAGCCTAACTGATCGGCATTTTGCACAGCAAATTCAGCCACTTTTACCGCATCCGCCATCTGGGGCACTGCCTTCGGATGAACAAACGAAGTTACCTCCATGATTTTTGTCCCAGCACCTGCCAGACGTTTGATCAGTTCGATTTTTGTTTCCGCCGGCACATAATCGGGCAGGTTTTGCAAACCGTCCCGCGGCCCAACTTCTACAATTTCCACCTCAGCAGGCCAAACGATTTTTGTTTCTTCCACTTTGATTACTCACCTCGACTATTTTTTAATCCATTTTGGTTTCTGCACTTATATATAGCAAAATCCATGCCAACATCAAATAGTGCGGAAATAAAGGCTTTTTCCAATACAAACGAGAAAGAACAGTCTCAATAAAGAGACTGTTCTTTCTCGTTTGTAAGACTTCTGCTGCGTATTTCTTTTAGCTTCCGGCATAAAGTTGAACGTCCAACCCCCAAATGGAGCGCTGTTTTTTCGATCGTACCTTGTTCTTCCAGTGTTTTTAAAATGAGTTTATCTTCCACTTCTTTTAAGTTGCCCTTTAAATTCGTTTCTTTTTCAGAGTCTTCCTGTTCTTCAAGAGCATTTAGTATTTGCGGGGAAACCACCCTGAGAATATCATGAGCATTGAGAGGCGGTTCAAAAAAATCGGCAAAAAAGGTCAATCTTTGAACAATGTTGCTAAGTTCGCGGACATTGCCCGGCCAAGAATATCTTATTAGGTGAGACAATATCTCATCCAATAAACTCTTAATTTTTTTTCTTTCACCCATCGGAAGAAAATGTTCACAAAGAAGAGGAATATCTTCCCTGCGTTCCGCTAACGGGATGATTTCCAGATAAAGCACATTCAGTCGATAAAAAAGATCCGCACGAATTTTATGTTGCTGTAAAAGTTCAGTGGGGAACTGGTTCGTTGCGGCAATGACACGGATATTAACCGGTATAATTGTGTCGCCGCCAACCCGCAATACCTCCCGTTCCTGCAATACCCGCAAAAACCGTCCTTGCATTTCAATCGGCAAAGCTTCAATTTCATCCAGGAAAATCGTTCCGCCATGAGCCATTTCAAATAATCCCTGTTTCCCTTTTTTGCGCGCGCCGGTAAATGCTCCTTCATCATATCCGAAAAGTTCGCTCTCCAACAAACTGGGCGGCAACGCGCCGCAGTTGACCGCAACGAATGGTTGCGCCGACCGGCTGCTGGCATTATGGATACTTTGCGCAAACATTTCTTTTCCGGTCCCCGATTGTCCATAAATCAATACGGTAAGATCCGACTTGGCAAAATTATTGGCCAGTTTTTTTGTTCTGATCATCGCTGCAGATTCTCCAATAATATCGGCAAAAGAAAACCGGGCAATGAATTGATTTTTCGTTAGTTTACTGCGCACCTGCTGTTCAGCCTGAATCACGCGCGATACTTCCTGAAAAGTCGCTACCGCACCAAGACAATGCTGATTATCTTTAATTGGAATCCGGTTGGAAAAAATTTGCACGTCACCGACTGATTGGATGTCGCCGATTTCCGCTTCACCTGACTTTATCACTTCGTCCAGACGGGTATTGGGCACACTCTCCCTTACATCCCGACCTAGAATATCGGCCGCTTTGATCCGCAAAATCCGTTCTGCAGACGGGTTAATCATATCCACTTTTCCTTCTTCATCAACCGCAACAATGCCATCGTAAATATTATTAATAATCGCTTGCAGCCGACATGCCTTGTACCGTTCTTCCCTTCTCAAGCGGGCTAATTCCGCTGCACGAACCAGAGCATCTTGAATGGTTTCTCTACTGGTCGTTAAAAACACATTCGGCAAACGATATTTTTTCGCAACACTAACAGCCGGCCCGCCGCCAACAATACAATAATTCCCAAATTCAGCAAAGGCTCGGATCCGTTCCTCCAACTGTGCGAGTGTTTCAAAGATCACTTCGGTGATGGATATATTCATTACTTTTTCTATTAACGGCAACCCAACGTACGGTTTGCCAAAAGTAGTAATCGCAATATTGCTGCTATATTTTCGTGCTTCATAACAGCATTCAATAATGTCAAACGTGGATGTATCCACATAAATAACCGGAATATCGCAATTTTTTTCAAGATATCTTGCGGTTCCGCCGCGGCTGATGACAACATCCACTTCTTCGCCGCCAAGCTGTTCAAGAATTCGACCAGCCTCTTCGAGCCAGCCTTCATAAACTTCCACTTTTATGCCAGTCTCTTCCGCCACCCTCAAGACAAGCTTGGATAGATCCCTGTGCGTAGACATAAACACAATCCGACTCATGTTTTCACTCCTGTTTTACCTCAGATTTACTGTACCGGCAAGCCCATTGCCTGTTCCAACTTTGCTTTGCTGGTCGTAAAATCGTACAAAGACTGGATATAATCTTTTTTGGCCGTATCAAGCGACACCACCGCATCACGAAGATCAAGATTTGTCCCGACTCCGACTTCATAACGCGCTTTTTGGATCATCAAATTTTCTTCCGCCCGCTCCACCGATACCTTATTGGTATCAATTCGTTTTTCGGCTTCAACCATGCTCAGATAGTACTGGCGCACGCTCAAAAAAATGGAATCCCGTTCTTGTCCGGCTTGATCCGAAACCATATCCACATTGTGCTTGGCTTGCTTAATTTGGGACTTTGTTACGCCAGAGTCAAATAAATTCAACGACGTGGTGAGTTTTACCGTCCAATTATTATTTTTTAAGCCCGGTAACTGATCATCGCTCCATCCTTCTGATGCACTCAAGGCAACGGTTGGCAATTTGCCGCTGTTGGCAATTTTCACTCCGTACTGCGCGCTGGCAACCCTGGCTTCATTTTGAGCGATTTCCGGGCGGTGAATTCCAGCGTATTGAATACATTCTTCCAATGTTAACGGATATTTTTGGTAAGCAATTTCATATTTTAGCCTTAATTTCGTATCATGGGGCAATCCAATGGTGTTATTTAAACTGGCTACCGCATTTTGATAGTTATTTTCAGCCACAATTAGGCTGTCCTGCGCTTTCGCAAGGTCAACCTGGCTGGATAAAACATCCGTCTTCGCAACAACGCCCAAATCATATTTCGCCCGCACCAACTTCAGATGCTCTTCATAGTTGCTGGCTGTATCCTGATTAACCCTGACCTGGTTCTGGTATTCCAATACGGTAAGATACGCATTGACCACTGTCAATTTAAGCTGCTGCCGGGCCGCCTCAATTTCAAGATCAGCTACGTTTAAATTCAGTTTTGCCTGCTCGATTTTATTTTCCAGGCTGCCGCCCGTATAGACAGGCAAACTAAGCGATACCTGGTTATCATAGGAAGTTCCGTTTGCATCGCTCGAAGCGGCGGAAGAATCAAACCGCCTGCCGGAGTGGGCGTAATCAATGGATATCCCCCGGTTGTTCTCTGTTTCCTTTAACGACCAGTATGCTTTTTCCCTGGCGGATTTGGCATACTTGATATCATAGTTATTCTGCAAGGCCAGCGAGATGCTCTCATTCAGCGTCAGCTCAACATCAGCGGCTGATACAGCGGAATGAAACGATAACAGCATAACAGCCGGGACGAGCACCGAGAGGCAGCGCTTGTACATATTCATAATAATCCTCCTAATTTCGGTATTTCATAGTATTACAGATACGTTCACTATATTATCAAATTATACCGCATGATTGTGACATGATTGTGTCAATCAAAAAAATTTTTGGCATTGGAACGAACTTTTTCTTGAGATCATTGCACTTGTTATACATAATTCCACTTTACGCAAGACCTTCCTCCCAGATAAAAAATAAAACAAGGGAAGTTTCCCTTGTTTTATCATCATACAGATCATCACGAGATTAGTGAAGCCAGTCTAACCAACATCAAGCGATTGTGACATCTTCCTTTTCAACTAATATTGGATTGCGTTGCAGCGGGAGATGCTGCATGTATCCTCCCAATGCCGAATGTTCCAATTCATTGTATGACGCAATACCATGTTCACTCAAATCCAGTCCAAGAACTTCGTCTTCCTTGGTTACCCTGATCCCAACCGTTTTCTTCAATGCACTGAATACAACATAGGTGGATCCAAAGCCCCAAAGGGAAATTGCTGCTACGCCCAATATTTGCACTCCCAGCAAATGAAAACCGCCGCCATACAAAAGACCGCCTTGTTCGGCGAAAATTCCGACAGCAACCGTACCAAACGTACCGCAAACACCATGCACAGCGATCGCGCCTACGGGATCGTCAGCACGAAGCGAATCAAAGAAAGGTACCGCCAGAACAATGAAAACGCCGGCAACAGCACCAATCAGCAGTGAACTAATCGGCTCGACATAGGCACAGCTTGCGGTAATCGCAACCAGGCCGCCCAAAACGCCATTGATCGCCATACTGGGATCTGCCTTGCCAAATTTTGCCAACGTAAACAACGTGGCCATCGTACCGCCTGCCGCAGCCGACAAATTCGTGTTCACAGCAATTTTAGCGATATTTAGATCCATTCCGGATAAAGTACTGCCTGGGTTAAAACCAAACCAGCCAAACCAGAGGATAAAGGCGCCCAACGCAGCCAGCGGCAAGTTATGTCCCGGCATAACAGTAACAGAACCATCTTTAAGAAACCGGTTATTCCTTGGCCCAAGCACCAGAACGGCAGCTAACGCAGCCCAACCGCCTAATGAATGAACTACGGCCGAGCCGGCGAAATCAAGCATCCCCATCTGGTTGAGCCAACCGCCGCTATTCCACACCCAATGTCCCGCGATTGGATAAATAATGACCGTGGCCACAAAAGAAAATACGATATATGGAGCAAATTTCATCCGTTCAGCAACTGCACCGGAAACAATCGTCGCCATTGCAATCGCGAAAGCAGCCTGGAACAGCCAGAAGGCATATAATGGAATTTTTAAACCAATGCCAGAAAAATCACCGGAAAGTCCAATCCCGGAAAATCCAATCAAACCAGCTTTATCAACGCCATACATGATGGCAAAACCGAGTACAAAATAGCCAATGATACCGACAGTGCAATCCATGAAAACTTTCATAATAATATTCAACGAATTACGGCTATGGATAAATCCAGCTTCCAACGCAGCAAATCCGGCTTCCATGAAAAATACCAACGCGGCGCATAATAGTACCCAAACGGTGTCCAACCCTATGGCAATTGAACTAACTGATGTTTCCATTCCTACTTCTACCTCCATATTCATGCGTTCTGCAGCAACAAGCATTTTTCCGATAAAAAAAATAACCGCCATTAAAAAACATCGCAAAGCGAATGCTTTTCTAACAGCGGCTACGTTGCCACAATGTATATTCCATTTTCGAACACTAAAAGTATAACACAAAAAAAGTTGGATTACCAGACTATTTCGTAAAGTTAGTTTTATGATCCTGCGGGTCTATAATAGCCATGCAGCCTTCCTCGCCAGTCCGGATGCGAACAGCATTCTCAAGCGGATAGACAAAAATTTTTCCATCGCCCAATTCACCGGTTCTGAGGACTTTTTTTGCTGTATCGACCACTCTTTCTACCGGTACTTCGCAAACAACAATTTCTACTTTGATCTTCGGAAGAAGATTGATGGAAAATTCACGGCCCCGATATACTTCTTTATGTCCTTTCGTCAGGCCGCAGCCATAGGCCTGGCTAATCGTCATACCGGTGACTCCGATGGCATTCATCGCTTCTTTCAGTTCGTTCAGCTTATCCGGTCTGGTGACAATATCGATTTTCGTTATTTTTTGCATGAATCATCCTCCCGGGATTATTATAACCTGTATTCGGGGGGCGAAGCAAAAGTTTTTTATGGGCAGTTTAGACTTTTTCCGGGGTATTGAAAACACATTTTGTTCCGTCCCTGCGGAAACACTTGTTGCAGGAAACACACTTGGCGCGCTCCATATTCCCATTCTGCCAGCGGTTGATCAGATCGCTTTCATAAATCAAAGGACGGCACAGCGCGATGTATTCAATCGCAGTTTCATTCAACACGCCGGTCGACGCGGCAAAATCCCTGTGACCGCCGACAGAAATAACCGGTGTGCTTATTTCAGAAGCTATTTCGGCAGCATAGGCCTTATAATATGCTTCCTGTTCTATGGATATTTTGCGGGCCGAGCCCTCGTTCGGCCGCGACGAACTGCTGCCGCCGCTGATTTCAATCGCATCGATGCCGATTTTCGCCAATTCATGGCATACGTATTTACATTCCGCGAACGTCATTCCTTGTTCCATGTAATCTTCACTATTGATTTTTACGAGAACCGGATAGTCCGGACCGACTTTGTCCCGTACCGCTTTATACGTCTCCAGAAGCATCCTTGCTCTATTTTCTATGCTGCCGCCGTATTCATCCTCTCGGCGATTATAATACGGCGTTAAAAATTTACTTAACAAATACCCATGCGCCCCATGGATCTGTACGCCGTCAAACCCTGCTTGTTTTGCCCGGAAAGCCGCATCGACAAAAGCGGTTTGCACAGTCAATATATCTTGTTTGGTCATTTCTTTCGGCGTAACTTTATAACTTAAATCTTCCACCGCGCTGGGTCCCCAAAGCGTTTTGTCAGCCTTGCCTTTCGGCGAAGATTGAGATCCGAGACAGGCAATTTGCAGGATAATATTCGCTTCGTATCGGTGAACCATTTCCGTCATTTGCTTATATTCCTCAATGAACGAATCATCATAGATCCCCATCTGTCCAGGGATTCTCTGTTCTGAACCAATCACCGCAGTGAGTCCGGTAATGATTGTGCCAACTCCGCCTTTCGCCAAATTTTCGTACACCTGAAGAAGCCGCTCTGTCAAATGTCCGTTTTCATCAGCCACACCGTCATACGTGGCCGAGCGGAAAAACCGGTTTTTCAGTTTCATGCTGGCAATCTGCGTCTGGTCAAATAATGTTTTTTTCATCTGTCTTCACTCCCAGTTACTATTTTGTCCTTCACACGGCCTATATATACTTACAGTCTACTCGCGCTCTAATCTGTCATACAAACCACTGAAAAAAATAACTAACCAGTTTCTAAAATCCTTTCGGCTGAATTTGCAAAAATCCTTTTTTCTATTCTTGAACAAAAAACAAATCTGACATTTCGCAACACAAGATGTCAGATTTGCACAAATCCAAGCTATTTGATGATCGATTTTTGTCACGATATCCAATCGCAAATAAACATTGACCGCACCGCAAGTTGTACAGGTCAGAAACGGAAGTCGCGTTTCCCGTCTGTAAGTTCAGACAAATGCTCTACGGCGATTGCACGCACTTTTTCATTAGGAATGCGAGGGATTTCATTGGCGATTACCATTTCGCCTTTTGCTTTGGTATCCGCGGATGCGTAGTCTTCTAAATATTCCTTGAGCGTCATCAGCGCGTTCGGCTGACAACAATTAGCAATTTGTCCGGATTTTACGAGTTTCATAAACCGGTCGCCTGTACGTCCTTCGCGATAGCAGGCAGTGCAGAAACTTGGAATATAGCCCATTGCCAACAGCCAATTTACAATTTCATCCAAAGTGCGGCGATCATTTACATCAAACTGGGCCGAGTTATCTTCTTCCGCTTCCGGTTCCACATAACCGCCAACGCTGGTGCTGGAACCTCCGCTGATTTGAGTTACCCCTAATTTCAGCACCCGTTCACGCGTTTTTTGCGATTCACGGGTAGAGACAATCATGCCGGTGTAGGGAACCGCAATTCGCAGCACCGTGACTATTTTCGCAAATATATCGTCCGAAATCGCATCACTAAAGTCTTCCGGATTAATATCATCCGCAGGACGGATCCGCGGCACACTAACGGTATGCGGTCCGACTCCCATGGCCGCCTCCAAATGTTCGGCATGCATGAGCAAGCCGACAAAATCATACCGGTACCTATTCAAGCCAAACAAAACGCCTATGCCAACATCGTCAATTCCGCCTTCCATGGCCCGATCCATCGCCTCTGTATGGTAGGCGTAGTCGCTCTTGGGTCCGGTTGGATGCAGCTGTTCATACGCTTGTTTATTATAGGTTTCCTGAAAAAGAATATAGGTGCCAATCCCTGCTTCCTTGAGTTTGCGGTAATTTTCCACCGTCGTTGCAGCAATATTGACATTCACACGCCGGATATCGCCATTTTTATGTTTGATACTATAAATGGTTTTGATGCTTTCCAATACATATTCGATCGGGTTGTTAACGGGGTCTTCTCCCGTTTCCAATGCCAACCTTTTATGCCCCATATCCTGTAAAGCAACTACTTCCCGTGCAATATCCGCCTGGGAAAGTTTTTTGCGGGAAATATTTTTGTTATTATGATGATACGGACAATATACGCACCCATTTACGCAATAGTTGGAAAGATATAAAGGGGCAAACATGACAATGCGATTTCCATAAAGTTTTTGCTTAATATCCATTGACAGGGCCATCATTTTTTTATTTTCGGCTTCCAAATCACACTCCAGAAGCAGCGCGGCTTCCCGATGCGTCAACCCTTTGCAGTCTTTGGCCCGTTCCAGGATACTGTCGATCAGCTCTCGATTCCTCTTGTTTTGCTGCGCAAAGGCAAGTGTGTCCAAAATTTCTTGGTCATCAATAAATTCGGCGGCAATTTTCGATTTGCAATTGTACATTTTTTCAAACTCCCTTCCGGTTCGCAACTCGGTCCGCGCAAAAAAGAAAAACCTTCCGCATGGAAGGTTTTGTCGGCAAAAAACAGTTTTACCCATTTGCCCCTAAGATCAGAGAAAACTCTTTTCCGCAGGTAGTCCCAAACCTCCCTCCCGGAAAGGCATCCCCTACCGGTCAGGACATATATTCTTATTTACTTTTCATTCTAATCTGAGTTCTGACAATCGTCAATTCTTTTTTCTTCGTTCATCACCGGCGGTTGTTACTTTTCCGCGCTTTTTTCCGCATAGTTGCTGGCCATCAAGACGCCGATCGCAATCGAATTTAATTTCGCAATATCGGAATCGGCTCTGGAGGTCAATACGATCGGCGCTTTTGCTCCGACCACGATCCCGGCGATGTTGCCTTTCGCAAAGAAAACGATCGACTTATACAGCATATTTCCCGCCTCGATATATGGCATCAGCAAAATATCCGCATGGCCGGCTACGGGATTGGTAATTCCTTTGTGCTTTGCCGCCTCAGCAGACACGGCATTATCCAGTGCAAACGGACCTGCTACAATGCAGCCTTTCAATTCACCGGTTTCATTCATTTTAACAAGCTCGGCAGCATCAAGGGTCGCCTGCATTTTCGGGTTTACTTTCTCAACGGCGCAAACACAAGCTACTTTCGGATGATCATTACCCAGCGCATTCGCCACTTGTATGCAGTTTTCAACAATTTGTTTTTTCGCAGCAACATCCGGGGCAATGTTCATCGCCGCATCCGTAATATAAAACAGCCTGTCGTAACCGGCAATATCCGCTACGGCAACATGCGACAGCACATTGTCGGTCCGCAGGCCGATTTCTTTATCAAGCACCGCTTTTAAGATAATCGCGGTATCAATGATCCCTTTCATAAGGACCTGGGCCTTGCCTGTTGAAACAAGCTGTACAGCTGTTCTGCAGGCTTCAACAGGATCGCTTTGCTCCACAATCGCAAAGCCATCCAGATCAATTTGATGTTCCTGCGCTATTTTCCGGATTTCCGTTTCATTTCCGACTAAGATCGCATTTGCGATCCCCAAACCCTTCGCATTTTTTACCGCCAGCAGCACCTCCAAGTCTTGCGCTACAGCGACAGCAATTGTTTTCGGCCCTTTGGCCTGAGCTGTTTTTACAATTTCTTCAAAATTTTTAATCATTCTATTTCCTCCTTTAATGTACTGGCGCCCATTTTCTTATTCATTACCCAATGATCGATAACCACAGCACTCCGACCACAACCGTAAATATCGTCAGAGGAAAACCCACGATGAAATACTCCCGGGCCGTGATGCTGATATTCTCGCGTTTGGCAATCTCCACGACAATCAAATTGGCAATTGATCCGGAAATTGTGAGGTTGCCGGCCAAGGTGGAAAAGAGCGCCAACGCCTTCCACCAATATTCCGGATTTTCCAGGGGAATAAAAAATTTCATCAGCAGAACCGCGGGCACATTACTTACCACATTGGACAGTACCAGTGTCGCAGCCGCAAACACACCCATACTGTCAAAGCCGGAAAAAACCAATCGGTCAAAAACAAAACCCGCCAGACCGCTTCGTTCCACGCCGGCAATAATGACAAAAAGACCCATGAAAATCACCAGGAGATTGAAATCAATACTCGCATACACCTTATTCGGTTTAACACGGCGGGTGATTAGCAAGGCTGCCCCTCCAAGGCTGGATGCCAAAGCCAAATCATAACCGTACATATACGCTGCTAATATCAGGATAAATATAAGCAAACTTTTGGCAATTAAATAAGGATGGACAAAAACATCCGTGTCTGAAACAGCAGAAAAATCGCCTTCCAATTTTTTCCTGCACGAAAACGCGATAGCAGCATAAACGGCAGCCAAGCCAACGAAAGCGACAGGGCTGGCGACCCAAAAATAAGTGAAGAACGACATGCCTGACAGGCTTCCGACCAAAATATTCTGCGGATTACCCATTAGGGTAGCAGCGCTGCCTATATTCGACGCCATTGCCACTCCTAACAAATGCGGCAATGGATTGCATTGCATTTTGCGGCAAATGAACAAGACAACCGGGGTAAAAAGCAGGCAAATGATGTCATTGATCGCCAGTGCCGACATGATGCCGCTGGCCATGATAATTGCGAGCAGCAATTGCTTTTTGCCGGCTGCCTTCCGGCAAACCATATTCCCTATCAGTTCAAAAAAACCGGCTAATTTCAGATTCGCGACAACAATCATCATGGAGAATAAGATGATAATCGTCTTAAAATCGATCACGGCAGAGGCTTCCTGAAAAGATAAAACGCCGGTACCGATCATCGCCGCTGCGCCGACAATTGCCGCACCTGCACGATCGACCCGGAATAGCGGGCTTTTTCCCAATGTAAATATGACAAGAACAATCAGCAGGATCAATCCTGACCAGAGCATTTCTATCCGGTATTCCAAAGCAGCATCCACCTTCAATTTGCAGCGCAATACTTTTCACCAATTTGACAAAAAGTTGAAAATTCCTGCCGGAGAACCAAAAGACTTGTTAAAGATGTCCTATTTCAGCACGCTGAAATAATTTTATGTCTATTTGGGCTTGTAATATAATATAATAAAATAGAATCATTTACTGGAAACAGAAAGGATGACAATATGTTACATCCATTTTCCCGGACAGAGATGCTCATCGGTTCGGATGCATTAGAAAAACTACATCGCAGCAAAGTGGCCGTTTTTGGTATTGGCGGCGTAGGATCCTATGCGGTGGAAGGCTTAGTCCGCGCAGGCATAGGCAAATTAGCGCTTATTGATGATGATTGCATCTGCCTGACAAATATCAACCGGCAGCTGCATGCCACCCGCAAGACGATCGGCCGGCCAAAAGTTGACGTAATGAAAGAACGCGTCCTGGAAATTAATCCACAGGTTGAAGTGACAACCTTCCAGAAATTTTATACTCCCGAGACAGCCGAAATTCTGCTGTGCGATGACTATGACTACATTGTGGACGCGGTGGATACCGTAACGGCCAAAATCGATCTGGCGCTGCGGGCTGCGTTTAGAAACATCCCGATCATCAGTTGTATGGGCGCCGGGAACAAGTTGGATCCGACGAAATTCGAAGTGGCCGATATCTCCAAAACGTCCGTTTGCCCATTGGCAAAAGTAATGCGCAAAGAGCTGCGCGCCCGCGGCATTACCAATTTAAAAGTAGTCTACTCAAAAGAAACTCCTTTAAAACCGCAGGCAACAGAAGAAGCGAGCTGTCCTGCAAGCTGTGTTTGTCCGCCCAGCGCCGCCCGCAAAGGCGTGGTCCGGAATCAAATCCCCGGCAGTATTTCTTTTGTGCCATCCGTTGCCGGGCTGATTATTGCCGGCGAAGTAATCAAGGACATCCTGCATAAGAAAAGCAATCTTCACCTGGAAAAATAACGTTCCGAGGAAAATCTATTGACTCATTCCTTCTATTCTCTTATAATGTGAAAGAATAGAATACTTCCTAAAGGGGAGTAGCTCAAAGAACAGAGTCAACATACTGATGGTTGGACCATCTGGCTCTGTTGTTGACCCGGCGTCAATTAGCGAGACCTTTAGTATGACTTTTTGTCGTACTAAAGGTCTGTTTTTTTGAGCTAAGCATATGGGAGGATAAAGAATGACCGCTTTTTTGACATCTTTAGTATTTGTGGTGCTTGCAGAGATGGGTGATAAAACACAGCTGCTGGCAATGGCTTTTGCCATGCAATACCGGTGGCAGACCGTCATGTGGGGGGTCTGCGCGGCTACGCTTCTGAACCATTTGCTGGCAGTGGTTGTCGGCACTTATCTGACACATTTTATTCCCATGAACTACGTCCAAATCGCTGCTGCCGCCTCCTTCATCCTCTTCGGACTTTGGACGATTCGCGGCGACAAGCTGGATGGTGAAGACCGGGCAACAAGATACGGTCCTTTCTGGACGGTAGCCATCGCTTTCTTTCTGGCAGAAATGGGCGATAAAACACAGTTTGCGACCATTGCTTTAGCAGCGCAGTTCAATGCAATTATCCCGGTATGGATGGGAACCACCTCGGGAATGATTATAGCTGACGCGCTCGGCATTGTCATTGGAATTGTTTTGGGTAAAAAAATACCGGAACGGATTGTCAAATGGGCTGCCGCCGTTATTTTTATTTTCTTTGGCCTGTTTGGCTTATACGAAGCTGTTCCGCAACATCTGCTCTCCGCCCCTGTTATTTTAGGAAGCGTTGGCGCAGTCATCTTGCTCATGTATTGCGTAAGCCGCTTGGGCGCAAATGAATAACTGCAAATTTCAAGTCAGCTTCTCGCCGCAAAATTTACAAAATCCTGCATCGTCATCATGTTCATTGGCTCCGCATCCGGCACACACAATTTCCCGTTGCTTTTTTCGGGACTGATGAGCTAATTCAACAGTTACAATGCCGGTCGGCACGGCAATAATCCCGTATCCAAGAATCATAACCAAAGCAGCTAACGTTCTTCCCGCAAACGTGACCGGCGTAATATCGCCAAATCCCACAGTGGTCAGCGTCACAATCGCCCAATACATGCCCACCGGGATGCTGGTAAACCCGCTTTCTTCCCCCTCTATAACATACATCAATGTGCCGATAAGCACGACCAAGGTCAAAACCGTACTCAGAAAAACAGTAATTTTATACCGGCTCGCCTGAAGAGCCCGTATCAAGAGCTGCGACTCGCCAACATATCTGCCCAGCCTCAAGATACGGAAGACCCTTAATAGTCGCAAGACCCGTATTACCAGGAAATATTGCATCCCAAACACAAACAAGCTCAGATAGGTGGGCAAGATCGTCAATAAGTCGATGATCCCCAGCGAGCTGCTGATGTAACGCCATTTATTCCGCACGCAGATGATACGCAAGATGTATTCAATCGTGAAAATAATCGTAAAGCCCCACTCCAGAATACTCAAGCCGTATGCATATTTCTCTTCGATGTCCGGAACGCTTTCAAAAATAACCGCCAATACACTCAATACAATCAGCCAAAGGATTGCAACGTCAAAGGCTTTTCCTTTTGGCGTATTGGATTGAAAGATGATCACAAACAGCTGTTCACGCCAATCCTGCGTCAATGGGTTTTGATCCCGTTCCATAAGCCTCTCCTTCAGTCTGACATCTGTAAGGGAATGATCCATTTCGATATTTCTTATAATTTTTGCCATAAGACAGTGAAATCCTGCCAGTTTAATGAAAGAAGCCAAATTTTGCTTGCTTTTGCTGCGGCAATAGACTATATCCACTATATCATCGTATTGACAAGCTTCCAAACGGACTATATCGTTAAAGCATGTCCTATTATCTCTGTTCATGCAGACAACCAAAGAAAACAAGGAGGCTCATATCCATGGTTAGTTTTAAAAATGACTATAGCGAGGGAGCTCACCCGCGAATATTAGATGCTTTGTTTCGTTCTAATTTTGAGCAAACGGAAGGGTACGGCGGTGATCCGTATAGCATCAAGGCAGCCGGGCAATTGAAACAATGGATTGGCCGCAATGACATTGATATCCATTTCTTGACCGGCGGCACACAAACAAACCTGATTGCCCTGTCTGCTTTTTTACGGCCGCATGAAGCAATTATCGCGCCGAATACCGGACATATTCTGGTTCATGAAACCGGAGCAATTGAAGCAACAGGCCATAAAATTATTTCTGTCGAAGTAAGCGACGGAAAACTGAACAGCACACACATCGAAACCGTTCTGGCGATGCATACGGATGAACACATGGTGAAGCCAAAACTGGTTTTTATTTCAAATCCTACCGAAATTGGCTCCATTTACACAAAAGAAGACCTGGAACAAATCAGCCGCGTGTGCACAATGAAGAACTTATTTCTCTATGTCGACGGGGCACGGTTGGGTTCAGCTCTTTCTTCCCTGGAAAATGATGTCGAAATAACCGATTTGGCTCGTCTTGCGGATGCCTTCTACATCGGCGGGACCAAAAACGGGGCCCTGATCGGCGAGGCGCTGGTTATCTGCCGGGATGCGCTTAAAGAAGATTTTCGTTTCCATATGAAACAAAAGGGAGCGCTATTGGCCAAAGGCCGGCTTCTGGGCATCCAGTTTCTCGAGTTATTCACAGATAACCTGTATTTCGATCTGGCCAAACATGCAAATGCCATGGCGGCTTTGCTAAAAAACGCAATCGCAGACAGCGGCTACAGCTTTTTGACCCATTCTCCCACTAATCAAATTTTCCCGATTTTACCGAACTGGCTGATCACAACGCTGCAAGAAAAATATTCTTTCTACATCTGGTCAAAAATCGATGACGACCACTCGGTTATCCGCCTTGTCACCTCATGGGCCACAAAAGAAGAATCTATTGAAGCATTCATTAAGGATCTGAAGACCGTTGCAGAGCAGCGCACTGATCAATGATGCACATACTATAAACTTATAAAAACGACAAAAAGCTTGCAGGCCGTATAACAAATACAGTCTGCAAGCTTTTTCACTATAAAAAACAGTTACATTGTATAACGTTTGGCAAACGTTTCATAAAAACGCACGGCATCCAGATATTTTTTCACGGATACATACTCATCCGGCTGATGGGCCTGCGCATCGTCACCAGGGCCATAAAATATCACCGGTAATTTTTTACCTTGCAGTAAAACAGAAGCATCGGTGTAGAAATTTACGCCTCTAACCACTACTGGCAGTTGTGCGTTTTCCTCCACACAAGCCTGCGCTAACCCAATAGCAGGGTGGTCTTCCGGACATTCTACCGGATCACAGGCATGCATGACTTTGACCTCGGCGGCAAAGCCCGGCTCCTCGTCCTGAAGCGCCAGAATAATGTCTTCGATGACTTTTTGCGCATCGGCTGCAGTCTGCCCGGGGATTAAGCGAAAATCCACCTGACAAGTGCATAGATCCGGCACCACATTGGTCGCGACTCCACCGGCAATCCGGTTGATGCTCAGCGTGGGCATTCCGAGCCATTTATTGGGCTGCACAGCAAAAGAAAACGCAGCCAATTTCGTGATCATCCGATTCATCCGCAAAATCGCGTTAACGCCCAAATGCGGCATCGAACCGTGCGCCGTTGAACCCCGGGTGGTAATTTCCAGCCAAGCCGCGCCTTTATGAGCGACAATGACATCGCCATTGCTGGGTTCCCCAACGACTGCCGCAGCGACGTTTTTCATTCCGCCGGCCGCGACAAACGCTCTGGCGCCAAGACAATTCACTTCTTCGCCGGCAGTCGCCAGCAAAATCAGATCCTGTTCCGGCACAAAGCCTTGCCTTTTCAGCAATACGAGGGAGTAAAGCATGGCCGCCAAGCCGCTCTTCATATCGGAAGCGCCACGCCCATACAAATGGTCGCCAACAATCTCGCCGCCAAAAGGATCATGCAGCCATTGCTGCTGTCCCGGCGGAACCGTATCTAAATGGCCGGTGTACAAAAGTGCACGATCGCTGGTTTTCCCGCGCAGGGTAACCACCAAGTTGGAACGACCGCTTTCGATTTCAACAACTTCACTTTCGACTCCGCGCTCCTTCAGCCAGGCAGCAAGCCATTTCGTCAGGCCGCTTTCATTGCCCGGCGGATTTGTCGTATTAATGCCGATCATCGCCTGCAATAACTCAATTGATTCGGCAGCGTCAAATTCATTCATTGGGTTCACTGCTGTTCCCTCCTGTCCCATGTTTCAGGTACACTTCTTTTATTTTTTCTTTCGATGCAGGATCAGAATCAGTGCTTTCCAGGATAATTCTTCCTTTTTGCAGCAAATAAGCGTAGTGGGACATTTGGATGGCCTTAAATCCATTTTGTTCAATTAACAAAACCGTGGTGCCTTCTTTACTAATCTCGTCGATCGTACGAAAAATTTCATTCACCATCAGCGGCGCCAGGCCGAGTGAAGGTTCATCCATGAGCATAATTTGCGGCTGGCTCATCAGTGCCCTGCCCATAGCCAGCATTTGCTGTTCTCCGCCGCTCATCGTGCCTGCATTTTGACTGCGCCGCTCGCCTAAACGCGGAAATAGGGTGAATACTTTATCCAGGCTGTTTTGAATTTTGCCTTTATCTTTAATGTTGCAGGCCCCGATTTGCAGGTTCTCCCAGACTGTCATTTTAGGAAACACGCGTCGGCCTTCCGGAACCACCGCAATTCCGCTTTTCACAATATCCTCAGTCGATAAACCGTTAATTTTCTTCCCGTTGAAGATGATTTCCCCTGTCAGCGCCGGTACTAATCCCAGGATGGTTTTGATCATTGTGGTTTTACCGGCGCCGTTGCTGCCTAACAAGCAGGTAATCGAACCGCGCGGTACATGGATCGATACATCCTTAAGCACTGGAATAGAACCATATGCCGTAGAAACAGTATTAATCTTTAGCATTCCGATTCCTCCTGTCCCAAGTACGCTTTAATGACTTCCGGATCTTTTCCCACTTCGTCAAACGATCCGCAAGCGATGCAGCGACCATAATTTAAGACCATGACCCGGTCAACCAGTCCCTTGATAAAGTCCATGTCATGCTCCACGACAATAATTGATAAATTCGGCAGCTTGGCCTTCACTTTGTTGAGATCACTCATCAAGGTTGCCGTCTCGATCGCATCCATTCCTGCCGATGGTTCGTCCAAAAGCAGGATTTTCGGCTCCGCCGCCAACGCCCGGCAAATTTCCAAACGCCGTCGATCTGCATATGATAAATCTTTCGATAATTTATTGCTTTGCTTAATTAACAGGTCGCCAAAAATACTCATGATATCTGTCGCTTTTTCAATGGACCTTTTATATAATTCACCACTGCGGCCAAACAACGTCCCGCGCAGCGATATCGTGCGAACTTCTTCAAAACCCATCATTACATTTTCAAGGACATTCAGGTTCCAAAATAGCCGGCCGTTCTGGAAGGTACGCGCGATGCCCATGCGAAAAACCTGGTCGGAGCTGCAGCCTTGAATTGCAACATCATTCAAGATGATGCTGCCGCTCGTAGGCAAATAAATACCCGATAATAGGTTAAACAATGTAGTTTTACCAGATCCGTTAGGACCAATAACCCCCAGTGTCTCTCCTTGCTTTAAGGCCATATCGACACGATCTACCGCAACCAATCCTCCGAACTGAATAGTGAGTCCCTGCACTGTTAGCATAATCCTACTCCTCCTGTTCTTTGGGCTTGGCGGTAATGATTCGATGCTTGAAAGGCAATAATCCTTGCGGCATATATAGCAGACAAGACACAATAATGATACCGTAAAACATCAGCCGAAAATCATCAAACGCTCTGAACTTTTCCGGGATAATTGTCAATATAATGGCACCTAGGACCGCTCCGGGAATGGAATCGAGACCGCCAAAAATGACCATGCTGAGGACTAATACCGACTGTTGAAAGCCAAACGTCTCCGGAGCAATAAAATTAATCATGCCTGCGTATACACCGCCCACTACGCCGCCAAAAAAAGCACCGATGGCAAAAGCAAGCAATTTGTATTTCGTCAAATTCAAGCCATAGCATTGCGCCGCGAGTTGATCCTCACGCATGGCATTCAGGCATAATCCAAAAAAGGAATGGCTCAATCGGTTCACAAAAAACACGGATAATGCCAGCAGAACGATAATGATATAATAAAAATTGGCTTGAAAAGGCAAGCTGATGAAGCCAAGATTTAATGGAGTGCTCAAATCAAAACCAAATAGTACCGGTGATGGAATATTAATTAATCCGTTCGTTCCTCCGGTAACACTTTCAAAATTCAGCAGTAATTCTTGTACAATCAGTCCAAAGGCGATCGTAACAAGAGCAAGATAATGGCCCTTTACCCGCAACGCAGGCAAGCCAAGCACGACACCGAATAGACTGGCTGTTATCCCTGCCAGAAGCAATGCCGGCCAAAAAGACACGCCTAATTTCAAGGTTAAAATTCCTACTACATACGCTCCGATGGCGACAAAAGCAGCGTAACCAAGACACACCAGTCCCGCCCGCCCAGTCATCAAATTCAAACCCAACGCCATCATCGCGTACAGCATGGCCAAGTTTGCAATCTGCAGCCAATAGGAATCGCCTGCAACAAGGATGGGAAAGCTCAATGCGATGATCATTGCCATGCTGGAAGCCTTGCCCATATTCTGGCTGAACTCAGACTTTAACTGCAGCCAAAAATCGTTTTTAAACCGCAGCATTCCGATTGCCAGCAACGCGATCACTACAACCACCAACGCGACAATCAAGGGCTCCTCAATCATGACAATAGCGAGAAATCCCACATAACAGATCAGTTCCGCCAAAAGGATTTTGAGCGACATAAACGCACCTCCCTACACCTTTTCATAAGTCCGCTCACCAAAGATACCTCCCGGCCGGAATACTAAAAAGAGGATGACAATAATAAAACTGATGCTCTCTTGAAACCGTGAACCATCAGGAATAAAGACAACGGCCATAGTCTCCAAAAAGCCCAGCAGCAAGCCGCCAGCTACTGCACCGTACACATTCCCAAGGCCGCCGACAACCGCCGCGGCAAACCCTTTGATCCCGACGATGAAACCCATCGTGAACTTAACAATGCCGTAGGACATGCCGTTCATTAGTCCGGCAACCGCCCCTAAAGCTGACCCTAGAATAAAGGTGATCAAAAAGATTCGATCCACCCGGATACCCATCATCTTTGCCGCTTCCCGATCTTGCGCCGTTGCCCGGATGTACCTGCCGAAAGCTGTTTTTTGAATCAATACGTACAAGCCTGTGATCAGCAGCGCTGCCAAGACAACAGTCAGCACGATATCAGGCTTAATCAGCACACCGCCGATAAAAAAGCTCTTCATGACGATTATTTGCGGAAACGGCTGCGGATTGCGGCCATTGGGGAAAAATAACATCACCGCTTCCCGCATGACAATGGACGCCCCCAACGTAATCAATAGCGTCATGATCTCCGGTGAGGACCGCATCGGTTTAATGATCGTCCGTTCCATGATTGCTCCAATTAATCCGCCAATGATCATAACGGATAGTAAAACCACTATAAACAAGCCAATGGAACCAAGGGGCAAGCCAGCGGAAATCAAGATTCCGCTGGCTGCAAGGGCGCCAAAAGCGCCCAGCATAAAAACTTCACCATGAGCAAAGTTAATTACTTCGATTACCCCGAAAAACAGTGTAAACCCTACGGCCATCAAGGAATACATGACTCCCAGGCTTAGCGCATTGAGCAACTGCTGAATTATAAGCTCCCCAGTCAATGATATCCCCCCTGTTACGTGAAATTAACTTATTGCTTTTGAATTTTTTGATCGACAACCTTCAAGCTTGAACGGTAGTATGGAACCCATTTGCCGCCTTCACTGATGTAAGTAGTAATAATTTTAAGACGGGTTTGTCCTTTGTCATCGAACGCTGTTTCACCAAGTATTCCTTGGAAACCAGTGATACCACGAATGGCTTCAGCCATTTTGGCGCGATCAGGGCCGGCTTTTTCCAATGCTTTGATAATGATATTCGCAGCATCATAGGCGAACGGCGCATACGCTTCATGCGGCTCCGCATATTTTGCATCCGTGTACGCCTTCATGAAATCTTTTCCACCCGGCAAATCTTCCAGCGGTTTTCCTATGCCATGCGCCAACGTTCCATCCGCAGCCGGTCCGGCAATTTTATTGAAGGTGTCTGACAAAATCCCCGAATCGCTCATGAAGATTGCATTCATTTGCAATTCGCCCATTTGGCGCTTAATCAGCGCAGCCTCAGTAGCAACGCCGCCGAAGAAGACCATATCAGGGTTTTTGCTCTTAATCGTAGTCAAGAGAGCCGAAAAGTCTTGCTGCCCAACCGATACGCCGTCAAAAGAAATGATTTCGCCGCCATTATTTTTTACAGAGGCAATAAATTGCTCGGCATTCGTTTTGCCGTAGTCTGTTTTGTCATGGATAACAGCATATTTCTTGAGACCCCAGTCTTTTGCCGCCACATTTCCTGCAATTTCATTCTGCACATCGGCAGCAGTAATTACTCGGGTAATTTCCTTAAATCCATCCTTGGTTATGTCATTGTGTATTGCCGCTGCAATAACAGCCGGCAGTCCATTTTTGTGAAAGATGGGAACCGTCGCCAACGCCGCGCCGCTGTTAAAATGAGCGACAACCGCTACAACGCCTTTATCGGCAATCAATTTATTCGCAGCATTCACTGCTGTTGTAGGATCACCGGCATCATCCACTGCGACCAGTTCAATCTTGTAAGCCAGCTTTCCAGAGGCATTCGCTTGTTTCACAGCTAGATCCACAGCGTTTTTCATCCCAACGCCAATCGCTGCGTTTCCGCCCGTCAAAGGACCAACAAAACCGATTTTAACAACTTTTGGGCTATTGGTGCCACATCCCGTCAGCACCCCGGTAAGGACAAACATGACCAGCATCAAATACACAAGACTTTTTTTCATCCAATCTTCTCCCCTTTTGTAATAATAATGTATGAGTTATAAAAAAAGGAAACGGCTAAGCGTACACAAATGTACACTTAAAGGTTTCCTCATTGAAACAAAAATATAAGACCGCTCTCTATTATAAACAAAAAATGTACAACAATCAAGCCAGTGAATCCGTTTTTAAGCATTTTATGAAAGAATACATTATTCAACGGTTGAGTCGCTGCTGCAAAATGAATAGGCTACACTTTAACCACTGGTTTACATAACAATATAGTCGATACGTTTTATTATTGAATATATTGTTATAAGTCCTCGGATATTATTAATTTTGATGCTCTTCCATCTTTATATCCAGACATGAATTTATATTGCAAACCATCGACTACATAATGTATTTCATATGCTTTTATTGCCTTAGTGGCTTTCCATGTTTCATTTACTTCCGCTTCGCCTAACTTATAGCGTATTTCTTCAAAATTCATACCGGGTTTTGCATCATTGATATTTATTCCTTTAATATTTGTCTCTTCACAAACTTCAATCCGCTCAACTTTTCCCGCGCTAAAAACAAAAGTCAATCCTAAATCTTTATAGAACAAAAGTGGAAATATTATGTGTGACTTCTCGATAGCAGTGGTACCCTCTAAATAATTTTCCCCAAGACGACTAATTAACTCCTCCTTCGCCAGATAAAGCATTTCTTTAAAGTAAGTCCCATCAAAAGTGTTTTCCAATGAGATTTGCGTTTGGGTATCGCTATGACCCGTAACACCTGATGACTCACTAATATTAACATTACCTATAAGTAGCAATAAAAAAATCATGGTCATTACAAGTACGTTATTCTTTTTATGTACTCCATTTTGCATACTTTTACCACCATTCACGCTTTTTCTCTAACAATGCCTCGCAAAGCAATACAGTTCCTGCAAAAGGAATAACAAAACGCATAACATTTTGTTGCAAAATGTAATATTATCAACCTCAAAAAGATAACAAATACGATTATAGGTGTTTTGCGCTTTAGAAAGAACGGAAAATATCATGCCAATCCATTAATGGTTGTGATTCTTGAGGAGGAAAATCAATCCAAGGAGTATACGAAAGTTTGGCATACATTGCCGCATTTACTGGTTTAATGGTTATTCCTTCATTCATATACTGCACATACTGAGAATTTACAGCTTCCCAAGCAGCAGTTGCTGAACCAAATACGGCTTTTCTTTCGTCAGCTTTAATATCCTGATTTACTTTGATTGCAGGAATACTACTTCCATAGCTTCTCCCTTCATTAAATGCATTTAAATATGTTCTTGCAGCTATAGCGATACCTCCATCTTCAAAAGATTCTGGATTTCCTCCTGCCCCAACACCAAAAGCTTCATAATACCCACCACCTCGGCACCAATTTTGCTCTTGGGCGAGAGAAGACAGCAATACTTTAGGGTTTATTCTCAATTTTTGTGCATATTCATAAATAGCTGTATCAAATCCTCTGTTGACTAATTCTGGATTTTTGCTCATTAATATTCTAGTTATTTGTTCCTGTGTTAAAGCATTGCAATCTAAGAATTCATTATTTGAAATAGTCCACCTTTTTGTAACAGTATTTCCATCTTTGTCTATATATGAAAAATATTCAGTGCTTGTTTGCCTTTGCTCAAATGTATCTTTCAGTATAATAGTAGGCGGACTATTAGGATCTTGATAGCTACTATTCACGCTCTCTTTACTCAATATCACTTGTTTTGCATATTCAGTTTCAGCTTCACTACCACCCCCAATGCCAACCGCGGAATTGTTACTATCTTGAACCTCTTCTATTGTACGATTCGTTGTACTTTCAATTACTCTGTTCTGCTCAAGAAAATGATCGAAATCATCAAAATGTGGTACCCCAGCAGCGTTAACTCTCCATAATATCCCATTTGGATTATACTCTAAATACAATCCATTCGCAATATCTTGATCGCTTAGCTCTGCATCAACAAATGCGGGATTACAAGGCCCTAAAATGCAATAAAAATTTTCATTCCATCTATCGATATATGTTTTTGCAGCATATTCTGGATAAAAATTGGTATTTAATAAACTATTAGTCGCTATCGTTTGTCTACTTGCAACAGTGTTACTCCACACCAATAGCGATGGCGACGGGTGCGAGACGGAAGCAATTGATTTTGCATCCAAAGCAAAATCGTCTTCTAAACTCATCTTATCATCCCCTTACAAACTTTAATGTCTGCCTATTGCGGCATTTTGTAGGGCAGCAGAAATCAAAACTTCCACTGCCACGCTCCGCCCACTTCCACCTGGCGACCATCTTGCTTGGCCCATTTCTTACCAGCCAGCAACATTACTCTCTGTCTGGCAGTATCCTTGCTGATGACAACACCGCAGCTTTCTGTCGTTAAATACGTTCCAATCGCATTGTTTTTTTGCTTGGATTTTTCCAAAGCCAGCTTATCCGCCAACATCTGATTGACGATAGGCGTCACATCAATCTGGCTGGTGGTCTGATGCACCAATTGCAATTGCCCTGTCGAACCCAGTTGCACAGAATTACTGCCCGTCAGATTGGGCACAGCATATTCCCTGCCATTCACTAAGGCCACAATCTTATTTTCCATCTGCCGAAACTGCACCACATCTCCCTCCTGTTCAGATGGCGCCACAGCGGCAGCAGTTGTATCAATTGTGTCAACCGCAACCGGCAGCGGCTGCGTGATTTGCCCATCTGCTTGCCGGTATTCCACTGGACGCGAGCCCCAGGCATACCCCATCCATGCACCGCCGGCCATTCCGAAACACAGGCCAAACAGAGTACAAATTACGACTGTTTTGATTGAATAGCCGCCTAAGTTGATCATTGTTCCTTTTGATTCATCAGTCATCCTCCGTCACCTCATGTTCGGCTGAAAAACATTCTTCAAATATCCTATTTGTCCCAGCCAAATAGTTTTCCATTGTGTCGCCGAAATAGCCGCCGTGCTTTAACGCCCGGACATAGTCCGCCAATGTTTCCGCTCCATATATGCCGTCTTCCCGATAGTTGCGCAGGTAATATCCGAAATACTCTGCGCAAGCTTCATAGCTCGGGAAATGAATATAATATTGATCGCCGTCGGGTTGAGATGAATCATTCTTTTCCACTTGGCAAAGACCGCCAAGATTATGGTTGCTCTGCATCAGTTCTGAAGTGAATTGTCCTGTTTCATGCGCCCATTGACAATAGATCCACTCCGCTTTTATCGGTGTTCCGGCGATTTCCGCCGCTCGTTCGGCCAAACAAAAGACATACTCGTTTACTCTCGGCGCAAAATATTTATTGTTCATTTCAACATGTCTCCTTTCACTTTTTCGAAGATGCGGCTCAGCCAAGGTATGTCGGTATTAAACAAGCTATGGTTAGTCAGAACCGCCGTCATTTGCGCGGCCACGAGCTGCCCCATTTGTATCCAAGAATTAAGATCATATTTCGTCCCCGCTGTTGCGTTGCTGTGCCAGGCCCACGCATAAGAAATGAACCAAAAAACAACAAATGTGGCGATAGCAACGATACATCCATAGATTACTGCCATGTTAATGCCCCCTCGAAAACCAAATTGTCAGACTGAACCCTACACCGGATACCAGCAGTGACACTGCAAAGGCCACCCCAGCAATAAAACCCGCAGAATTTGCCCTCTGATTCCGGATTTCTTCAATGGCAGTCAAGATCGCCGGTATGTCTTTGGTGTTCTCCTCTACCCGCCCCAGCCGTTCGGATAATTTGCCGACATCTTTATTTAAATCGGTCATGCCGCGGCTTATATCCGTATGCAAAATGCAAACCTCATTGTCTCCGCCCATCACTTCACCTCCCTCCAAAATGATACATTACGAAATTTGCTGAAAATAAATGTAGACTTGCTTCAGATGGAGTAAAAACTCTACCTGAAGCAAGTCTACATTTAAGTCTGAGGCTCGAAATCTTTGATTTCGCGAAGCCGAAGTTTTCCTTTAGGGATTCGAGCTACAGCCTGTTTCACACTTCGGGTACAGGCTCGCCGACCTAAGAGGACGGGTGTCCCAGTGCCCCGAATGGGGTATTACAGGCTGTGTGAAGGAGAAACATCCCCCGGCATATAACCAGGGGATGTTTCGAAAGATTATTTGACAAAAATGGCAGCATCCATAAAAGATGCTGCCAGCATGCAACTCGGTAATGAAACCAATCTTATTACAACCCTAACCTATCAAAAATATCTTTGTAATTCAGGTATATTCCCACTGAATCTTTATGCGGACTAAAAACCATCTCATAGTCCTCTTTCCTATAGATTGACTCATGAAAATGCTTATAGCGTTCTTCACTTACGGTCTGTTTAATCCATCCTTTACGGATCATTTCTGCATTGTAGTATCTTTCTACTTCCAGATCGTTCATATTAGTATATGTATATTCGGCATCAATCCATCGCATGACTATTTTACTATTCATCTTATACTTTAGCTGTTTTGCACCTTCCGGGTGGACAATAGCCTGAAATTCCGAATGCAAATTTTGTTCTCTCTGCTCTATCTCCGTGTAGTTAACCACTCGGTAAACCACTGGAATCGTAAATACACACAAAAGGATAGAACCAATGATTACAGCAACTATTATTCTAAACATGCTGAACACCTTTTGCATCATCTCCTCAGTTTTCCTTATGTGGCAAAATAATTGTCTGAATCATCGGGATGCGGTATTCCAGCAGCATTTACTCTCCATAATATCCCAATTGGATTATACTCCAATACATACCCATCCGCAACATCTTGATCACTTAATTCCGCATCAATAAATGCGGAATTAAGTGGTCCTAAGGCTGTCTGAAAATTATTTTTCCATACATTGTTGAATGTATTCATCATTTTTGGATTATTTAACGAAGTATCATTATTAGCACTGTCAAATCCGGTGACATCAAATGAACCCGAAGAAAATAGTCGATTAAATTCACTATTCGAATCATCAGCCATAGTATCCTTTCCTCCCAAAATTGTTTCCTCTTTATTTCACTGCAATGAACTCTTCAAAAATGAGACAATTCAAAAATCGCTATGATTTAGATAAAATCCAGCAGTTTAATATAGGTATAAAATCGATGACTACAGACAAAAATTTACAACCCCCATGACCAAGTTCTATTTCACCTGACAATGGGGATTGTAAATTTTTCCGCACTAGCGTTTCTGTAGATATTCTTTAAATCTCTTAGTATCCTATGGCAATCCAACAAACATTTCCATTCACACTGGAACCATTGCGAACATTCATACCCGTTGTTGTCCATGCGTTTGTTCCGCAACCCGCATCATTACCGGTAGAGAATGCAAAGTTCAAAGATGCTAAAGCACAAAGAACCGCTGTTGAAAAAGGTACAGGAAATGTGACTGCAGTATTTGTGTCATTGATCCCGAATACAGTACCCCATTGAATCACTAATCCATTTTCAAACTTTTGATATCCATTACTCGCTAAAAGATGACCAAGATCATAATTAGGCGGTATGGTTGGTTTATTAGTAAGATTTGCATATGATATATCTATATCTGAGTCACCGTTAAAATTTGCACCTGCAATTTTCCTAGTCAACGCTAAAATTGTTGCCGTAGCAGCATTTCCTGTGATGTCTGCAGGAAGTTTAGCGGTTGCGTTTAATTTCAAAATTTTATTTGCGCCTGCCTCTGTGGCAACATCCGTAGCAGGCACTTTTTTTGTGTCTAATTCATTAATTGCTTCTTGTACTGTAGTTGAACTAATATTTCCCTGTGCGACATTGGTTATTGCACTTGCCGCATGTGCATCGGTAGTATCGCTTGTATGTGCATCAATAATGTTTTTTACTTCTACACCCTTTTCTCGTATTGCCCCAGGTATCGCAGAGATTATTAAGTTATCAACAGGTACATTTGCATCGTAAGCCATTTAAAATCACTCCTAATATTAAAATTTAATAATTTATGATCACTCCACCAATAAAACGAGTGGCAAAACCCAGCAAGAACCGGATAAACTTCTAGTGCCGTCACATCGACCATCATCACCTGGTGAAAAGACATCACTACGAAAAGCAAAATCATCCCAACCCAATTTGCAGGTGAAACTCCCACTCACCACAGACCTAGAGACCTACATTTGTCGTATATAACATATTCATTAACCTCCATATCCTTTTACTCGATAAGTAATCGTTCCGCCAGTATCTGTACCGTTCGTTGCATTGACTACTTTCACAACAGCGCTTGACAATCCGACGGATACTACCTCAGCCCTTAGCCCCGAGCCAATCGCCGTTGGAGTAAATACCGGTGTATTACCTGGCCCGGATCCGCCCAAAAATGTATAGCCATAGTCTGCTGGCGTTCCACCGACTGCAATAGTTGCACTTCCTATTTTCTCCACATCATCGACATCAATAGTTTCTGTGAAAATACCAACTTCAATAGGATAATGCGTTGGATCACCTGAAGATAAATCTGCCCTAAAGTCAAGATAGCGGGTAGTAATGATAATCGGTACAAAAACTTTCCAATCTTCAAAATTCATCCCGTCTCGACTATTTCGGTAATACAAAGTAGCAGAATTTCCACCGCTTAGTAACCCAGTGGAAATAAAATTAGCGGCCAAATTGACTTTAATCAATTTCCCAAGGTCTTTTCTCACCGTCAAATAGGAACCGGATGTCTGTCCGTCTTGCAGTTTCAATACTGTTGCCCCTCCAACCTGGTTACATTGCGTCGAAAGATAATCGCTGCATCGTCCCGGGAACGTGAGACAGTTATAATATGACGAACCAAATATTGTATTTGTGTGTATCCCGTTTTGCAATGTCATTTCATCGAAACTCAAAATTACGTTTTTCGGCGGCAATCCGTAAATTATAACCTCGGCAACCGCTGCATCTTCGCTATATTTACCGGCATTGTTGATTGCTTTGATATGGTAGCGATAAGTTGTTTCCGAGCTAACCGGTACAGAGAGGTCTGTGCCGGTTATGCCGGTTTTGACCAACGAACCATTATTAAAGAGTGCTCCCTGTCGAACCTCGTACCCCGCAATATCGGTTGCATTGTTCTTGTTCCAATAAAGATAAACATATTCTCCATTTTGTACTGCCGTAAACCCGTTTGGGGTAGTTGGGCATATTGCCGGAGTAATATCCGCCGCCGCCAAGACCAAGGATTCATTGCCGGAATTGTCTACAGCCGTAACCGTGAAGTAGTGCGTTCGATTCTCGGTTGCGGCGTAAGTATAAGTGGTAATCTGAGCCAGATTTTCGAGAATTGTCGAACCTTCCCGGATGCGGTATCCTGCCAAGTCAATATCCTCTACCGGCGGCCATGATAATACGATTTTTGTTAAATCCGCGGCATCAAGCGCTGCCGATAAACTGGCGACATTCGACGGCAGAACGTCTTTGCCGGTAACATATACCGAAGCTATAACGCCGGTTGATACAACGCCCGTATCATTGATTGTGCAAACCTTTACGAAATATGTCGTATCGGTTTTTACGCCGGGAACCGAAGCTTTTAGAGCGGTTATGCCGCTGCATAATTCGGTCCACGTCTGCTCATCGTCACTACTGTACAGCACTTTATAGCCGGTGATCGGCTTATTGCGCGGATTGTTCCAGGCGACATTCAGATCGGATACCATTGTGCCGTCTTTTTGCTGGTAGGTTTCTTCCGCCACGCTGATACTGTTGACTTCAGCCACTACTTCCAATCCGCTGTAGTTGACAACCGGTATCTCTGTCACTTCATTGTACACTGCGTCAATATATTCGATGCAGGTGATTTTACGTTTAAGATCCTGATCCCGGCTGATGCCGAGCACCCTAAACGGTTTGACAACCTTATTGGCTTCACCAAAACTGTAAAGATCCCATTGTTGCGGAACAGTCGACAGCGAACCGCTGAGCGTGATCGTATCGGTAGTTGTTTCGATTGCAACACTTTGCACAGCCATGATAACTATACTTTGAACTTCTTCTGCTGTCGTTGCCGCAGGATTGGTAACCTGCAACGCTACCACATACGCTTTATTTGGCTGCAGCGTTATCTGACGGTCAAGCTGCAGCGTCGTTTCTGTTGCGTTCAGCAGCCGTCCGGAAAATCCCCATTGCGGCACGTCATGCGCCAACAGAACAACATCGTTAATCTGGCAGGCAATCGCATCAATGTCCGCGCTGTGCTCCACCGTCCGCAGCAGGTATTGATTGAGACGCAGCCGATATTTCGCCTCCCGGTAAGCCTGTTCAATACTCGTAACTCCATCCAAGCTAATTTGGGTGATATTCGGCTCAGTCGCTTCATCATAATCGTCGCTGTAAGCCGTGATGACTTCCTTCTGATACCCTTTGTCCTTGTTGGCGAAGGAAATTTCGATCGCATTCGCCCGGTCTTTTTGACTTACGAAAGTTTCTTTAAATTTGTCGGTAATAATATTGCCGACCGTGAATAATTGTACCGGCTGACCAGGCGCGTCACAAACACAGCCAAACCTTGTGCCCCTCAGAATAACCTTGCCCCGCCCTACGCCTTCCGGCTTCTGCAAAGAGGTCCAAAGATCATTTGCCGATTCGAAAATATAGTGAAATGTCAGGGTCCGGCTATCACAAAAGGCTGCCCAGTTGACGAAATCTTGGTATACGATCCGCGAGGCTGGAGCACCTGCGACATGATATTCATAACTGCCGGTATTGATATTCTTTAAATATCGGCAGCGGTGAATCATGTCATAAGCCGCCCATGCCGGATTTGCGGCTGATTTTTGTTCATACTGACCGGCTGTGGCGTTCCATACCCAAACTGTGTTGCGGGTCTGAACCCAGGTGATGCATGGCACGCCGCCGCTGAGCTGACTTGTCGCCAAAGCCTTGATCCCTAACAATACCTTACCGGGACGGGTAAATTTTTCATCCATGATGTTTGACAGCTGCGTCCAGAATACGCGGTTTGAATACCGGCTGGTAGTATCTTTTTTCTCAGTGCATTTAACCCTTACCTTATATTGATTGGCTGACAGATGATCAATGCGGTATGTCCGGAAGAAAGCCGTATTATCCTTTTTCACAATTGTATCCGTTGCAAAATTAACCCAATCTTCTGAATTAACAAGGCTATAGTCCGCCTGTATTTTAACATACGTCTTACTCAAACCGCCGCTATCGTTGGAGTAAAAAAGACCGCCTGGAAACGAAAGCGTAATTTCCAATCCCTCAACCGCATTTCCCGAAGTTTCCTGGGTGTGCCATGATCCTCCTATGCCTTTCTCATAATCCAACTCATAGGCTAAATCCTGATCAATATATGTCTCGTTAAAATTAGCAATTGCTAATTGATCATTGTCACCAAGGCGGATTTCGGAAGTTACCTCTGAATAAAAGGAAATGGGGTTGTCGTTAATCCGAATATCGCTAATGCTGTCGACTGGCCCCTCGCCGCCGCACAGCAGAACATTCAGATATTGTTTTTCGTTATCGCTTGACACATGCTGGGCGACGATCTGACCAGCGGTTCGCATCGTGCCATACGTTACCGCCAGAGCATTGCCCTGGCCGCTCTGCGATTGCGCGCTGCCCCAGTTGTAAGACGGGTCGGCATTGATCTTATCAGGCTTTGCCGCTGGGAACCAGTGGTTGATAAGAACGCCGCCAACGGCCACAGCAGCGCCCCTTATTATTCCGTCCCAAAATTTTCCATTGTTTAAGACACCATTATTCAACCCGCCAATATATGCACTCAGTGCAATCATAAAAAGCGTTCTAAACAAGGCCGATCCGCTTTTGCCGACAATCGGACAAACCGCCAGCCAGTCTTCACTGCCGACCAGCTGCGCCTTGACATCTTCTACGATCTCGCCGTTCCTGCTGACAACATAATCTTCGCTCCCGATGATATAAGGCTGCACATACTCATGCACTGTTTTACCGGGTATGTATTCGCAGGTATCGATTTGCTTATCAGTATAGTTGAATGGGTTTTTGATAACTGTTATATTGATCATGTCCTCACCTCCGGTACATAAAAACCTTCGATCCGTTTCGACCAGGCAATGCTATCGATGCGGTCAATATTGACACCGACTTCTTTGCGGGTATGGATAAATCGTCCTTGTCCGATGTATACTCCCGTATGATCACAAAATACGGCAAACCGGATAACAACAAGCGCAGGAACGGGGATTTCTCCTTCGCACCTGCGCCAATAAGGTCTTTGTTTATTCACTTCACAGTTGATTAAGCTCGCATTCTCACACGATATCTTATAGTCAGGCAGTTCCTGCCCATAACGCCGGAAGATTTCCGTGGATAATCCCCAGCAATCCAAGCCGACGCCTGGATCTCGCCCGCCATCAATAAACGGTAAGCCAATCAGATCATTAAATTTTATATTCATATTATGCGTATAACCCTCCTTCCGGGATGCTAGGTTCACCGCCGTAACGGGCCTCATTGTCCCGTGTTCGGCAAGAGGTCAAGGTGCCGTCACACTCCATTAGCGATCCGGCATATCCGCATTCGATCCCTTTGTATTGATCACGCCAAGCGCAGAAATTCTTCAGCACCCGGCGAAACGGAAATCGCACCTGGATTGATCTTTCTGAACCAAGAAAAAAGGTGATCCACTTGCTATCGCAAGTTGTTGACTGTACAGTAAAGACTTCTTCCAATTCAGGCAAAATATTGTTCAAATATTGAGAATGAACCACCCGCAGAGTTACCGCCGTACCGGTCAAACCATTATTTTCCTCCACATAAGCCTGCACGGTTTGCGTAATATTGGAAATCTGCAGCGGAACCGACTGCGGCTTGCCTTTGTTGTCTTCAGTGACGTCGCCAAGTTTAAAATTAAAAGCCGTCCAGGTGTGGCCATTCCAGATAATATCTTCGTTATTGCGCACCAGGCGCAAGGGCTCCGATAAATCCGGGATAGCTACTTCTACCAGCAGCAGCCATACTCCTTCACTGGAAAGTTGGCTTTTCTCAACCATACCGGCAACTGACAAATTCAGCATACTGCTACACCTCCTGGATCGTCAGTTTGCCGGAATAGTAGCCTGGTGCCGCCAAGTCAAAGCTGATGTCCCCACCTGTGAAACGGACGGAGAATAGCTGTCCGGAATAAGAATCGTTGGGTACTGTCGGATAATACCAGTCAAATACCAGACTGCCACCTAAAACAGTATTCCGGTAAAAGTCACGCAGGATCGCGTAATCGGCCGCTGGCAAAGCGGACCATTTCAAAGTGAAGGTTTGTGGTGCCCTGGTAAATTTAGCCCGAGAAATGACCAGCCCGTTTTCCATCTCGGATTGCAGAGAGGGGTCTTTGATCTTAGTGGTAAATGGATATACCGGTTGTTGAATATTGGGAAATTGTGCCATTGTTTTTGCCTCCTTGTTTTTAAATTTATCTAAAACAAAGAGCCAGGAAAAATATCCCTGACTCTTTGTTTTAAACCAGAATATATTGATGGAAAGGACAGCAATCTTCCGATGATGCTGCCACTAAGTTGCCCCTTTTGTGTTGTTTGTTAACATCCTTATCCTCACCGCATTCATTTTTCTTAAAAAAATCCTTCAAAAGGAAAAAGGCCACAAGATTTTATACCTGTTAGCCTTCATGCTTTTTTGATCTTGTTTGCACGTAGCGTCACTAGAGATAGTTGCGTCACTGGTACTACCGACGATACTGTCGCTATACGAACACACAAGGAGAATGACTGCAGAATTCCAATTATGCGGTCAGTTGCTGTGCTCTGTTTTTGTCAAAAAGCCATGTAGCGCACTGGTTTCATAGTACAGACCTCACCGTCCGTTTTTTTGCAGTGAGTTGGTGCGGGATTTTGCAGCGAAAGCTAGATGCATTTTCTTCCATTGGAGGTCCATGTAGTCGATGTTAATCAGAAATCGTGACACTTATCGGTGTTCCAGGTGGTAAATTACGAACTTTATTCAGCAACTGCCCACATATTTCCCAATATACTTCCATGTCACCTAATGCTAAGTTTTCCATGGTATCTTGCCCGCCGATAAAAAGCGGAACTTTATATCCAACACACTGATTATTTAATAATCTTTCAGAGTTATTTGTTCTCCATTGATTGAAAAAATCAACCGACAATGCAGCATCTTGATGCTCTGACAATTCCTCTTCATGAAACATCCTAAATGTTGTTGGAACCTCAAGCGCGTCACCAGTTCCAGGTTCTAGTATAATAATTAAGGGCTCATCATTTTCTTTCCTTCTAAAATCAAGAGCAAAGTGACGTCCTAACCAATCGTAGGAAAAACAAACAATAAAATCTGCAATCTCAGGAAACACTTTTCCAACAATTGCATTCCATTTTGGAATATCTTCAACTTTATGAATCCTATATAAACCATTATTGAATGTTGTGCCTGCATAGTTTTGTAAAAACTCTGCGGCCCCAATCGAATTACTAAACTTTTTCTTCAATTCATCATCAAGCAATATTGTTTTTTTCAATGAAAAACTAGCCTTAAATCTTTGGGGAAATTTTTCAAAATTCATGTTTTCTCCTTCCTACTCACCAATTTCGATTTTTTCAATCCGGGTTCCATCTTTCAAATCTTTGATTTTAATATCAATTTGCTTTCCAAGACTTCGATTAACGCTCTTATCAAGTGGCCACATATTAGTTATATCATCTTTACCACCCAATTGTAAATCAAGCTTATGATCTACTTCAGCCCCTTCTGGTACAGAGTCAGGACCATTAGCCTTCTTATACCTGGACGAGGCAGAAGTTCCGCTTCTTTGTGGCGTTGTTTTAATTGCTTCAGAATTATTAAGGACTTCTACTTTTGAGTTGGCAGCCGCTTTTTGTTCAACCGTCCATCCTTCCTTATACTTTAATTTTATAGATACAGCTTCAGGATTACTCGGCCCCTTAAAGAGATTACTAATATTACTGTTCAAAGCCTGTGTTCCTAATTCTATCATTACTCCTGCTACCATTGGTAACAAAATTGGAGGCATAGAGACCAAATTTTCCTGAACTTTTGCAAGCGCGCTGGTATAACTGTTTATATATTCAAGTTTACGGCTAAACCTGTCGCTTTCTTCCGGTATCGGGTCATCATTGCTGTTTACTATCCATGTCCCACCTAACGGATCAATTCCTAACGTTAAACCATCGGTTTTTTGCTGCTCAGTTAATTCATCTGGATCTGCCCAAGTATCTTCATGAGGAGCTGGGTCTGCTGGAAGTCCAAAAGGATCTCCCTGCAAATAATTCGTCTCCTCAGTGTCGAACTTCTCTTTTAAAAAATCTGCTACCTTATCAATAATACCCGGTTTATTGCTCGACTGATCGATACTATCATTTGAATCGCCATCAACATGGATATCAGTCTGATTTACATCTATGCTAACAATACCTTCCATGTTCGCACTACCACTGTCCACCGGTTTGCTTTCACCCGAAAAAGGTACCATTCCATCCCAATACAAGCCTTCAAATCCGTTTATTTCATCAGCCATTTTTACACCTACCACCTCATGTCCTTTGCTCCGTATAGCCACTTACAACGAACCCCCATACTTCGAGGTTCTTCACCTTGAAGTATGGGGGTTCGTTGTTCTATTTTGTTTCTTATAACGATGCGTAGGATGTTTGACTATTGACGAGCGTCGCTACAATGGCACTGCCGCCGGCACCTTTGTCATAAAACGCTTTGAATGGCAAATTGATCATAATGCCTTTATCGGTTTCAATGCCCGGTGAAGTTTGCTGGAAGACTACCTCTTCCATATAATATTGCAAGCTGTGGGTCCCGCTGGTGAATTTGAATTTAAGCGAGGATTTGGTGTTGTCAACCGCCTTATTCAATAACACGGTATCAGCAAAAAACGCTTTGAGGTTGCCGGATATTTGCATAATCCCTTCCGGCAGATCGGTCCGGCAGCCGTTGCCACCGATGGCATAGGTATTGCCATCCAGGCCGAAATCAACATTCAAGCTGGCTTCGGTCACTGTCGCCAATTGTGAGCCGCCTTCTTCGATCGATCCTTGAAAGTTGCTGTATTTCAGGATTGAAATATCAGTCAGCATTGCATCAAACGATGAAGACTCGACGATTCGCTTCGCACCAAGGATATTCATATTGGCAATCAGCTCATCATCGCCGCCATACGCGAAGGAGAATTTGTTTACTTTGCATCCGTTGTATTTTTCATAAGCCGGAACATCCGGGTATTGCTGCTCCAGCACTAGCGACGGCTGACTATTGGTTGCTTTGAATACATGGGTATAAGGATCAGCACTGCCGGTAGTTGTTGGATTGCCAAACATGGCCCGTAGCCAAAAGCCAATGCCGATTTGATCGACCGGCACCACAATATTGCCGGATACATCGATATTGCCGATTGACGGCTGCATTTTGTCACGGCGACTACGGATCGTACTCGAATCAATCAGGTTTTGTGAAATTGTGATTTTCGACTGATTAAATGGCATATTATAACCCACCGGGGATGCCGGGGTCTGACCGTATGCGCTCTCATACGCCAGAGCCAATTTGGATGTATATCCCTTTGCTCTTGACATGTTGTTTCCCCCCTTAGTAACTAATGCTATAGCCATTGACAGGCTTAATTTTTACAGTGATATCCATGCGGCCGGGAAAGCGCGGATAATAGGCCACCGGTTCAATATTGTATTTCACTTCGCTGACAGGGTAATTCGTACTCAGTTGCGCCAGCTCCAGATAGATCAACTGTCCAAGATCGTCACACTCCGTGGCTCCCGTATACTCCGTAATGCTGCCGGTCGTGGTCGTCGCCGACTGAAGAATCGTCCAGCCCACTGTCAAAGTATAACTATACTCTTGCAGTTCCAACCCTTCCGATTTCTCCCCGGGATAAATGATAATTATCGGGCAGTCGGTATCCGCCGGGAGGCTTTTACCGTTAATGCCAACGTAAATTTTTGGCGACTTGCTATACTTAGTAGTACAATAGCTTTGTATGGCCGAACTTGCCTGCAAAGCATCCCGCCATTTAACCACGATATCTCTCAATTTCAATGTCGGTACCATGTTCTCATCCCTTTCTTAATAATGGAATATTAGCTCTCTCTTTTACCGATGCCTTACGCTCCAAGCTGAGTAATTGCGCATTTACCGGTATTGTTGACTACAACCCACCAAGCGCAGGCTTCTCCCAAACATTGACAAAATGAAGCTGTGCTCTTATTTGGGCTGCTGCAAAGTAATGGACAATACATATTTTCTCCCTCCCTCCTTCTTTATACGTACATCAAGTGACAAAAACAGATAGGTAGGATTTAGATAAACTCCATCAGTTGAATATGGGCATAAAATCGACGATTACTTCGAGCCCAGCATGTATCCAGCGTGTTTAATCCTTTTTGCAGGCTTTTCGCCCGTTCTTTTATTGTGCTTTCTGGAAAGCTAGGCTCCTGTTGCCGATAAAGGCTTTCCAACAACTCCAGGCTATAATATCGCTTCATCTTTTCACCCTTCCTCTATAAATTATTGAGGTACGCAGCTAACCGTAATACCGCCTGCTGTAAGTGAAATTTTACAGTCGTCGGACTAATCCCAAGAATGCTGCCAATTTCCTTGACTTGATAACCTCTTTTCAACAGCTCAACAACAATCATTTGTCGCGACGATAATAACGCTAATCCCTGATCAATGTCGGCAAGTACACACAAAATATTGTCTTTGCCCCGATAACCCCCCCCCTCCCCCAACGGGCTCATATACAGCAATTGTAATTTCAGCCGCACTTCTCAGTTCATGGTAGCGACGAATGATATTCACAAGTCGCCTGACATCGTATTCATCGCCAAACAACGCTTTTTGCGGCAAATCAGAACTCTTCTCTCCCCTTGACCGTGATCCGTACACATGATTACCTCCTTATACAATGACGATCTCTTACGTTCCAAATGAAAAGAGAGCCAAGGTTTTCACCTACAGCTCTCTGCGTTGTCGCCCAGGATTATAATCGTACTTCTATTGTATTAATTTGTGTAACTTCTGCAGCTCGAACAACAACCCCAACCTTTTCCTACTTTAGCGCTTGAGTTTTTTTAAAAATAGGTCGATAGTTTCTGTAATCAGCATAATACACCTCCATATCTTACAAATTCATATTACGCCCTCGCTATTCATTGAACAAATTTTCACTAGTTAAATAATATATATTATGTAATATTATGTCAAATATACCAAGGAGAGAATATCGTCTTTTCCATTTAGAATTGTCCTCCTATTCTTTATACGTACAGTTCAACCTGAAAAAGTATAGGGGGTTTTCGAATATTTTAAATCCGCACCAAATATTTACATAATTTATCAAAAATACCCCTTTGTACGTCAATGGTGACCGAAGTATAGGAGTTGATATGGAAGCGTTCATTGCAATACTTGAATTTATTTACATTTCACCATTTTGGATAAAATTACATGAATAATTCCGGATAAATGGTATTTTGCAGGGAATAATTACCTATGCAGCGAAAGGATATTTAAACCTACTATTTGGGGGGAATTATTTGTGAAAAAGTTATTAGTGATCGTCTGTTTATTGCTTGGTTTGCACTCAATTGGTTTGGCAAGTCCCAACGACTTAGCGGATTCGTCGGATCAGCCTCAAGTCTCCGTGGTATTATTTTTGGATAAGAAAATCCTTGAAGATAGTAAAACTGTTGCCAAAATTCGCGATACCCTTAAGATAAAATTTAAAGATGCAAGTACTGTGGTAATATACGGAGACGAACAAGCAAAAACACCCGAATTTTTGGATTACATTGACAAGGTAAAGACAGATCCCGCTAATGAAAAAAATATAAAAGTAATAAATATTGGTGACTTGGCTAATTATGGACAAGCCATAAAATCTGACTATGTTATACTGATTACAATTTCTCCATGCAATGCATATTGGAATTTTTGGTCGGGCGTTCGCTTTGATATGAAAGAATCTGTTTCGGTGATTGATGTGACATCTCGCAAATATGTGGAATATTTGCGGTGGTACAAAGAAGGAACAAACCCTATGTTGACGGAAGGAGCGAAAGAATTAGTTAATAATATGGCAATTGATTTTCATTGGACGCCCCCAGTTGAAAAACCAGATAAGAAAAACAATGTTCAGGCGGAAGAAATAAAACATTCTGTCGTTGTATTTTTGCCCGATATCATTCTTGAAAAACCAGATTTGCTGGATAAGGTCAGAAAAACAGTTTCAGAAAAATTTCGCGTAAGTGAAGTTCCTATCTACGTTGATAATAAACCGAAATCTCCGGCGTTCCTCGATTTAATTGGTAGAGTGGGAACTGATAGTGCGAAACAGCAAACTTTTATTTTAAAGAAAGAAAGCCTTACAGAGTATGGAAAAGCGACCAATTCTAATCTGGTGACTGCTATTGTGATAAGTAATATTAATTTTGGCGATGACGATTTCAGTTATCGTTTAAAAGAAGATATCTTTGTTGTCGACCCTGAAACGAACAAATATATTTCTAATGTCGTTTTTGATACGGGGAAAAAAATGAAACGGCAAGAAGGTACTGAATTCTTAATGAACAAGCTACAAAATGAATTCAATTTACCGTAAGCTAGTACTAATAAAGAGATGGGAAGGTTTTAACCTTCCCATCAGTTGGAAAACAGGCACCTCTTATGTGGTATGATAAAGCTTATGACATAAGAGGTGTATTTTAATTAGGTTTTAATGTCCGTTCAATGGAAATTAAAACAGTTTGCAATTTGCGTCTGCCAAAAACCCTGTTAATAATTATGCACCTTCCGAGATATCGGGGGTGTTATTTTATGTAATGTAGAGGATCTGCCTAAGACGCAAAAAACAGACTGCATAATCCTAATTCTGCAGTCTGTCTCCCCAAATATTTCGCAAATAATGCTAGTAGCGGTCTCCATTATTTTCGCTCCACATACGCATTGTCTTTGATATAAATAAACACGGGTAAACACGGGGACAGGGATATTGTTTTTCAAGGAAACAATATCCCTGTCCCCGTGTTTTAAAAAAACTGTCCAGTTTAGTATAGCCTATCCATTTTAAGACTTAACAGAATACGAGTGGCATACAAGGTGACTGACGGCATAATAATAATTTTTCCGTCAGTCACCTTGTGCTCTGTGTTTATCAAAAAACTATAAAGTGTACTGGTTTCATGGATGCAAACCTCGGCGTCAGTCATTTTTGCAATGAGTTTGGACGAAGTTTTGCAGTAAAATAAGTGTGAATTACACCTGTACATTCTTTGCCTATTCAGGTTTTTCAAAAGTTTTAGCTAAGAATTCGTATGCCCCAAAATCATCAAAGTACACTATGAAATGCTTATATCCCTGCTCAGTAATGCTTTCACCAAACTCCTTTGACCATTGAGAATTTTCAACAACAGAAACTGCATTATAGGCTTTGACCATATATACTTCCATACCCATTTCCGTTGTATGCTTGCTCGCCAAAACGTCATTGAACGTAATTCCTTTTGTTTCAGTGTCGCCAGACTCCCCTTCGTACTCATAGATTAGCATAGCGTTGTTGTCAGTCGTTTTTATTTGTGGATCCTTTACAAAATCTTGAGCAAGTTCTTTAATAATATATACTTTTTCTACCTGCATTTTCTCACTCCTATTCTAAACTGCTAACATTCTTTCCTGATCCAGTAACTCTGATAGCATCTGTTCCCTCTTCAGTCAATTCATTGCGCGCTAGTCGTTCTGTAACTTTCGATTCTGTAAATGCATCGCCTGTTTTATTAACCAAATTCCACTCTGTTTCTGGAATTCCTGCTCTTCTTAACACGAGAGACGACCTTGTGTTTACTACTAGTTTAACACTATCTCTCTCAATATACTCAACCGGAACATCGGTTGACTTAAGCACTCCAGTTCTTAAATCATTTGCTAACTCGCCAATCGTTTTACCAGAAAAAGTTCCGTTCCTACTAAAACGTACCGAGGCAGTCGTTTGAGTAAATTTGATGCTACTTCCAGCTACTTCCTCTGCAGCTTTACTCAGCCCATCGACAACTTTCCCTGCTTTATTGGTAATTCTTCCCGCAGCAAAAGCATCTCCGGCTAAAGGTACTGCTGCTATTGCACTGTAGCCTGCTTCTTTGTAGTTGCCTTCGCTCAAATACACTACTGCATTCGCAAGATCCGCCGTGGCGCCGACACCAGGCGCAAACCCTCCTAGTTCTAGTGCTTTATGCAGGTTCTGTTCAAAGCTTGCGTTAGGATCATAGACAAATGTTTTCCCAAGCGCTCTGGCATAACCGTCTATATATTCAAGTTTACGGTTGAACCTGTCTATTTCTTCCGGGATCGGGTCATCATTGCTGTTTACGATCCATGTTCCTCCCAACGGATCAATTCCGATCGTTAAACCATCATTTTTTTGTTGTTCCGTTAATTCATCCGGATCTGCCCAGGTATCTTCATGAGGAGCTGGGTCTGCCGGAAGTCCAAAAGGATCTACAACCAGATAAGTCTGTGTTTCGGTATTTAGACCCCCTTTTAGAAAAGCTGCGACTTTATCAATAATGCCTGGTTGATTGTCCGACTGATCTGTGCTGCTCTGCAATTCACCACCGACATCAATTCCAGCCTGATTCACAACCACGTTAACGGGATTTTCTATATTCTCACTTTCGGCACCGTCTGTTGCTTCACTTTCATCCGGAAACAGTACCGTCCCATCCCAAAATAAGCCTTCAAACCCATTGATTTCATCAGCCATTGTTTACACCTCTCAATCCATTACCTTTGCGCCTTGTAGCCGTTTACAACGAAACCCCATACTTCAAGGTTTTTCACCTTGAAGTATGGGGTTCAGTTGCTCTATTTTATTTCTTATAACATGCGTATAAGGATCATCACTGCATTTTTCCCCTCCCCCCTTCTTTATACGTACACTAAATAACAAAAATGGAGAGGAGGACGATCTCTTACGTTCCAAATGAAAAGAGAGCCAAGGTTTTCACCTACAGCTTTCTGCGTTGTCGCCCAGGATTATAATCGTTCTTCTGAAAACACGGGGACAGGGATATTGTTTTTCAAAGAAACAATATCCCTGTCCCCGTGTTTCCTTCCTTTTAGTTTGGCAGCGGTCTCTATTATTTTCGCGACACATACGCATTGTCTTTGATATAAAAACGCCACGGCCAATGTTTCGCCTCACCGGCATAATCAATGTTAACCCGCGGTACTGCGACAATCTGTTCCGCGTCGACTTTGCGTTCAAAGGTGATGTACAAAGGCTGTTCGCCTAAAAAATGGCCATTGTGATCTTTGGTAATTCCAAAAGCTTGGCATAATTTCCCCGGGCCGCTGCATAACGACCGGATTGCCTCCACGCCCCGCCGCCGTTGCATAAACTCGATCCCGGTCAGCGGCTCGACCGCGCGAATCAACACGGCGCCCGCCTGTCCCGCAGTATGCGCCACCACATTGAGACAATGATGAACGCCGTAAATCATATAGACATAGGCTAATCCCGGTGCATCCAGCATAATTTTTGTTCGATCTGTCACGCCGCGGCTAATATGGGATCCTGCGTCAGAAAACCCGGCATAGGCCTCCACTTCAACAATTCTTCCGCTTACAGAGCCATCCGCGGTTTCACTGACCAGCTGCGCCCCCAACAGTTTTCGGGCGACGGCAACAGTTTCTTCCAGACAAAAGGCCGACCACTGCTTCATATATTGCTGCACCCTTCATTATCATAATCTATCAAAATCCGTTCTCAATTTCAGCACTGTACCGTAACCAGCGAAATTGTTTGTTCAGTAGTCCCAACAAATGAAGCAAACTCAAACGGACTGCCGAGCAGCAGTTCTTTTCAATAAAACGGCTTGAATAGTCACATCGTAGCATGAATGAAACCTTTAGTCCAGCAGCTTTTCCTCGGCTGCTATCTTAAAATTCAGCGATTTAACCGCATCGTTGCCATGTCGGCTCACAGAAGGTTTTTCCTCCGCACTGCCAAACTCCGTCATGTTTTTCCAGTAACGCTTGGGCATCAGGCTCATGCGGCATTTTGGATTATGCCGCTCCTTTATTTCAATCGTATCATAAAAGAGCTGCCACAATTCGCGAAACGATCGCTCATTTTCGTCCGTCTCAGGCAAATCCAATTCTTCAATCGGTATAATGGTCGCCTGGTAGGGCTGATAGATCAAGCCCATTCGATGTGTTTTGTCATAAATCAAAAACCGTTCTTCCGGATACCGCTCGCGAAAATGCCTTACTAAGAAAGGGAGTACCACATTTTTCGGTTCTATTTCGGCGACCAGCGCATTGTTGAAAACGGAAAAACGAATAAAACCTTTGAACAGGTGACTTTCCTTATCCAGATGCTTGACCGCGGTAAACAGCGTGTTTACCACGTCATCGGTCAGCATGTTCATTACCGACGCGCCATAGCGGTACCCCATCCGCAAGAATAGCAGGATATACAATTCTTTTTGCGCATGGCAGGTCAAAAAGGCGCGTTTGATGAAGTCCAGCGCCGCTGGACTGATTTTTTGCGGGATGGAAGCCAGCACCCGGTTCGCTTTTGCGGTTTCGGTCCGAATGTCCTTTTCAGGCAGCAGCGTTGTCTGCAATGAAGCCGGTGAAAAAATATCCAGCGGAATTTCGTGTTGATCGTAACTTTCAAACACGCAGCACAGCAATCCTTCAAAACTCCCATCATAGCGATAGATCAAATTGGAGCGGTTAGGCATTTTCGCAGTTCCTCCTGCATGGATTGAGCTTGCACCATCGAAGGCGGGTCAAAAAGAGACATCTGTTCCGCCGGCGCTTCGGGAAAATTCTGCCGATATAAGGTGAGTGTTTTGTCCGACAGCAGGGATTGCAGCATGGTCTTTGGTGCAAATTTTAAACCCTCCGCCTGTCTCCCGCCGCAGGAAATAAAATATTGGGCCCGTTTCAAGACCACCCCAAGCTTTTTCAGCCCTGCAAAATGAAGCGTCGTCGTTCGCCGCGCAGTGATGATCCGTTTGGCGCTGAGAACGCCGATGCCCGGCACGCGCAGCAGGCTGTTATAGGATGCACGATTTACATCCACAGGGAAAAACTCCATATGGTTCAGCGCCCAATTGCATTTGGGGTCAATATATGGATTGAAGCTTTGATGCTGCTGATCCAAAAGTTCATTGGCTGCAAATCCGTAATACCGGAGCAGCCAATCAGCCTGATAAAGCCGGTGTTCCCGCAAGAGCGGCGGCTTTGTGTTGAGCGCCGGCAGCATCGCGTTATCGGCAACCGGCATATAGGCCGAGAAAAAAACCCGTTTTAGCTTGTATTTCTTATACAAACTCTCCGTCAAATTTAAGATTTGGAAATCCGTATCCGGCGTTGCGCCAATGATCATCTGTGTGCTCTGACCGGCTGGCGCAAACTTCGGCGCGCTTCGATATTGAACCAACTCTTTGGAATTTTCCTGAATGCGGTTTTGGATATAGCCCATCGGCGCTAAAATAGAGTGTTTCGACTTGTCCGGCGCTAACAGGCGCAAACTGTTCTGAGACGGCAGTTCGATATTCACGCTCATCCGGTCTGCCAGCATCCCGAGGCGGGCAATGAGTGCGCTATTGGTTCCCGGTATGGCTTTCGCGTGGATATAACCGGAAAAACGGTATTCTTCCCGTAATATGCGGAGCGCTTCCAGCATGCGTTCCGTGGTATAGTCCGGGTCCTTCAAGACGCCGGAACTTAAAAAAAGACCTTCGATATAATTCCGCCGGTAAAAATTAATCGTCAGCTCCGCCAGCTCCCGCGGTGTAAAGGAAGTCCGCGGCGTATCGTTGGAACGGCGGTTCACACAGTATTGGCAGTCGTATGCGCAAACATTCGTCATCAGGACTTTCAGCAGCGAGATGCACCGGCCGTCAGCGGAAAAACTGTGACAAATCCCACAGGATGCCGCGCTGCCAATGCCGCCTGCTGACGCTCGTTTGTTGACTCCGCTGGAAGTACAGGCTACGTCATATTTTGCTGCATCCGTCAGTATTTTTAACTTATCAAAAACATCCAGTTTCATCAGCTCCCTTCCATACGTTCATTATATGATAGAACAAATGTTCTTGTAAAGAAGCAATCTGTACTTAAAAAAATTCAATAGGTTATTGCATAATAATACTAAAAAGATGTATAATTATCCAGTAAAGAATGCCGTTAGGAGGAGTACCGATGAATGCTTATAGTGATCCGCAAGCATTGCTTGCCGAAGCAAAAAAATCCATTTTATTCACTGCCGTTCGCCCTGAGCTGATTATGGAGAAAGGAAAAGGAATGCATTTATGGGACACAGACAAGAAAGAGTATTTGGATTTTGTCGGCGGTTGGGCCGTTACGTCCCTCGGCCACTGCCCCGAGGCAATCGTCAATGCGCTTCATCACCAAAGCCGTGAATTAATCAATGCAAGTCCTTCTTTTTTCAATAAGCCGATGCTGGAATTTGCAAACCTGCTCACAAAGCACTCGTGCTTTGACCGGGTCTTTTTTGCGTCCAGCGGCGCTGAAGCCAATGAAGGCGCAGTAAAATTAGCTCGAAAACATGGCGCCAAAAACTTAAACGGCGCTTTTGAAATGATCACGATGGTCAACAGTTTCCACGGGCGCACCCTTGCAATGATGTCCGCTACCGGCAAAAAGAAATGGGAAAATTTATTCGAACCAAAAGTCGCCGGATTTAAACATGTTCCTTTCAATGATCTTAATGCACTCAAAGAAGCGTTGAGCCCAAACACCTGCGCAATTATGCTGGAGCCAATCCAAGGGGAAGGCGGCGTCTTCGAGGTCGAAAAAAATTATATTCAAGCGATCAGAAAAATATGCAATGAACAAGAAATTCTGCTCATCTTTGATGAAGTGCAAACCGGTTTAGGCAGAACCGGCAAGCTCTTCGCTTACGAACATTATGGAATCGAACCGGATATCATGACTCTGGCCAAAGGAATTGGCGGAGGGTTCCCTTTATCCGCTTTACTGACGAAAGAGAAATGGAACCTGTTTGATGCCGGCGATCAGGGCGGAACTTATTCCGGACAGCCGCTTGGCATGGCAGTCGGTTCTGCTGTCTTAAAGGAGATCTTAGAAAAAAAACTGGTCGAAAACGCTGAAAAACAAGGCTCGTACATTCAAAATAAATTAGGCGATATAGCCGGTCAATTCAAGCTGACCAACATCAGAGGCAAGGGATTGCTGATCGCCTTTGATTTGCCGCAGGCGAAAGGGAGCGAAGTTGTCGCCGCCTGCCTCGCAAACGGTCTTCTGATCAACTCGCCTCAGCCGGCAACGATCCGCCTGATGCCGCCATTAATTGTGACCACCAAAGATGTCGATGCCATGATCGAAATACTCTCCGCCTCACTGACTGAAGTATTCAATGGATGAAAGGCCCAAAAAACCGGCTCACATATATCATGCGGGCCGGTTTCCTTAATCTCAGGATAACGATCTGTTTTATTCTATTTTTTGTTCCACCACGATCCTTGTAAGCACCGTTCTGCTTCTAATATTTAATTTGGCCTACAAGCACTGCGAGACTAAATATTAATAGCATACTGTTTCATTTTGCGGTACAAAGTATTCCGGGAAATACCCATAGTACGTGCCGTCAAACTAACATTGCCTTTATGGCCGGATAGCAATGCAAGGATCTCTTTCCGTTCGTCTTCCTCCCAGAGCCGTTGACGCCACTCAGCTTTGCCACCAGCTTCTATCATTCCCTGCAATTGCGGTCTTGGCATTTCATCTGTAATGGAAGCCTTACAATCGCATATTTCTTGCGGGAGATTTCCTCTCGTTATTCTGGTCCCTTCGGTCAGACTCACAATTCGCTCTACTATGTTTTGAAGCTCGCGAACGTTTCCCGGCCAGTCATAGCGAATAATCCGTTCAATAACGTCCGCGCCAACTTCGAAACGGCGGCGATGTTTATCCAATTTTTCCAAAAAATAATTGAACAATAATATGATATCCTCGGAACGTTCCCGCAGCGGGGGGATGGTAATAGAAATCACGTTCAACCGGTAATAGAGGTCGTTGCGGAAGGTCCCCTTGCCAACTTCTGTAAATAAATTTTTATTGCTTGCGCAAATTACCCTTACATCCACAGGGATTTCCTTGTCACAGCCAATCCGGTTTACTTTTCTCTCCTGCAGAACACGCAGCAATGCCACTTGCTGTTCCAGCGGCATGTCCCCTATCTCATCCAAAAAAAGTGTTCCGCCGGACGCCAGTTCAAATTTCCCCGGCTTCCCGCCGCGTCTAGCCCCTGTAAAGGCCCCGTCAGCATACCCGAATAACTCGCTGCCGATAAGCTCCCGTGGCAAAGCTCCGCAATTCACCGCGATAAAAGGTCCGGCACAACGTGCACTCCGGTTATGGATGGCCTGAGCAAAAATTTCCTTCCCGGTACCGCTTTCCCCTTGCAAAAGCACATTGGAAGTTGACGTTGCAGCAAGCGATGCCACCCGAACTGCCTCCAAAATCGCCTTGCTTTTGCCAATAATATCGCTAAAATGCAATGCACCATAATGCCCGCTGAACCGGTTTACCAAGCTTTGGATCTGCTGAATAGGCCGTAATACAATCACACCGCCGATCACGATTCCTTGTTCATTGGTAACCGGTGCTCCGGAAGCCAGACAATGGTTAAGTCCGTCATTTGTATCTACCATAATTTCAATATCAGCAAAAACTTCCTTGCACTTGAGCATTTTTCGAACCAAGGTTTGCTTGGAACCCAGAATGCATTCCACCGGTACCCCCGGTTTAATTTCAAACTGATTTACAACAGAGCCAAAGATTTGCGGAACAACCGGATTCAAGTCGCTAATGATTCCATTGCTGTCGATCATAATGACACCATCAGATATTGTGTTAAAAATGTTTGTCAGACGCTTATTGGTCACACTCAATGCATTGTTTTTTTCCCGAATATCAATTTGCGCCATAATCGCCTCAACCGAAGCCACTACCATCCCTAACGTATGGATATGAGCAGCATCCGAGGCCCCTGAAACATCTAGTATGCCAAGAATATTCCCTTGCGGATCGAAAATAGGCGCTGCCGAACAGGTTAGGGAATGGTGTTTGCGGCAATAATGCTCAGATCCGGACACCTGAATAGGCTTTTTGATCACCAATGCGGTACCAATCGCATTGGTACCGGCTTCAACTTCACTCCAGTTCGCCCCCTGGAAAAAGCTCACGGTCATTGGATTGTTTAGTGTATCTTCATCACCTAGTATTTCCATGACATAACCACGCACGTCTGTCAAAGCCACTACAAAACCAGAACCGGTAACAATCCGGTATAAATTCTTCATAAACGGTTTTGCTATCGCAATCAAGTCGCGGTTCTGTTTCAGCATAACCTCAAGCTCAAGACCGCTTAAGCGGCTATGAATGCTACCATCATTGGGCTCAACGTCCGCTTGGCGGCACCGCTCCCATGAAGCCAAAATTTCTTCCTTGACAGGATAGCTTTCACTGATATCTGCATTAAGGGTAGCTGTTGTAAATCTTAGCCATCCGGCAAGCGTGCTATCAAAAGCATTGGCACTTTCAAGACACGTAGTCATAAAACACCTGCCTGTTCTTAATTTCTTACTCAATAAATAAATAACTATATACACGAAAAGGATATTCGTTGTGGATAACGAATATCCTTTTCGTGTATTTCCGGGAAATAAAAGTTTCTCGCAGATGATTGCAGAACTTGCTACTCGCTGCTTATATTGTGAGAATAAATCTGTATGTCTTCTCTTCTTTGAAAACCGATCTTATTCCAAAAAATCATCCCCTGGTCGTTATTCGCTAAAACAAACAAATGACACTTGCTTATTCCAACATCCTTTAGTTTGCTTACGCATCGTTCTGCCAAATGCCGTCCTATTCCTTTCCTTCTATGGTCGCGGTGCACTGCTAAATGGTAAATAAAACCTCTGCGTCCATCGTGGCCGCACAAGATCGTGCCCAAAAGCTGGTCAGCAAATTCAGCAACAAAGCTCAATCCCGGATTCCGCGTCAAGAATACACCGATGTTCTCTTCTGTATCGGCATCACTGAGCGCCAAACCCGGGGTTTGCCGCCAAAAATTTATTACTGCAGAATAATCCGCCAGTTTCATTTCCCGTATTAGAAAACGGTCCACATTACTTCACCCCACCCTACCGGTTGCAGCGATCACCATTCTTCGTATCATTTAGAAAATAGTTTGGCAAATTCTCCATATCCTTCTTTTTCCAGTTTTTCTTTAGGAATAAACCGCAAAGCGGCCGAATTAATGCAGTAACGCAAACCACCCGGTGCGGGACCGTCAGAAAACACATGACCTAAGTGAGAATCGGAAGAACTGCTCCGGACTTCGGTACGAACCATATGATAACTTGCATCGATCTTTTCTTTTACTTTATCATCGGAAACCGGTTTGGTAAAGCTGGGCCAGCCGCAGCCTGAATGAAATTTATCAAGCGAAGAAAATAGCGGTTCGCCAGTAATAATATCAACGTAAATGCCTTCTTTTTCATTATCCCAGTATTCATTTTCAAATGGGGGCTCCGTACCATTTTCCTGAGTAACATGATACTGCCGTCCGGAAAGTTTATTTTTCAAAACTTCCCTTCTTTTTTCCGATTCTATTTCATCCATTTTATTCTCCTCCCCGCAAAGGTGTTACTTCAAACAAAGATATGTATTGATAAAAGGAACGCTGTACTCCCGGCTAATGATTCTAAAGCCCGCTTTTTCCAATAATTCCGTCATGATCCAATCCAATGTCACAAACTCATTCCGAAAGGTTTTTTCCGTATCTCTGGCTGCTTTTTCACCGCCGGTTGTTTCAATCCGACTCACTACCTCTGCAAAATATTTGTCATAATCATCCACTGTCGATGGCAAAACACAATCCTGCAAAAAAAATCTTCCTCCCGGCTTCATTGCTGCAAAGATCCGTTTCAATGCAATCGATTTCCAAAAATCCGGCAAATGGTGAAGAGCAAACTGCGAGACTACAACATCCAGCGTTTCAGGTGGAAGCAGAAAGGTTAAAAATCCGGCGTGCGAAAAAACAATGGGGATGTTTTCTTGTTCACTGGCTTTTTGTTCTGCATAGTCAATCATTGCTTTCGATACATCAATGGCAAACACCTTTTTACAATGTTTCGCCAAACCAATGGCCAGCGCTCCGGTACCGGCGCCTACATCCAATACGACATCAGAAGATCCAAGACGAACAATTGATTTTACTTTTTCAATCTCGGGCTCCATATTCCTTAATTTTTGCATGTACGAATCATACACTGCAACTTCCTGTGCGTTGGAAAAATCCACACCAGAGTGGATCCTTTCGTTATAACGGTATCTTTCGCTTATCATAACTATTCACCTCTCAAATATTATCTGATTATTTCAATCACCTCTAGTATAAAACGAGTATTTTGATTATTCTTTTATTTCCTTGTCATCCATTTTGAATATTATGCGCAAAAACAAACACTGCAAATTTCATTACCTGTAGTGTTTGTTTTTTTGCCAATTATATTCATTTTTTTGTGTTGTTATTCAAGTTTCAGCCTATCTTGCGTTTGCTGCTTTTACGAGTTCCCCAGCATGACTTTCAGAATTTCCGTATCTGTGGTTCGCATGCCATAGCAAGCAATATGGCCCACAGCAGCAATTGTGTCTTCGACGTCGTTTTTTAAAATTCCGTTACCGGCTTGATAGTGCTGATCATTCATAGCCAAAACATGCGACATATAAGAAGCATCCAGACACGAAGCAATTTTTGCGGCGCAGGACGGTTTTGCACCGTCGCACACAATACCGGAAATATTCGCCAACGTATTGTGAATGGTCTGATTGATTTGCTCAAGAGTCCCGCCTTCCAGATAAGTAATTGCGGCTCCACTCGAGCAAGATGCGCTGACAGCTCCGCAAAAGGCGGATAATCGGCCGATTAACGTTTTTTGATGAATTGTCAAGAGATTGGAAAATACCAAGCCCCTAATTAATTTTTCTTCGGGAATATTACGTTCCCTCGCATAAATGATCACAGGAACCGATGTGGCAATCCCTTGATTACCGCTGCCGGAGTTGGTAACCACGGGCAATGCGCAACCACTCATCCTTGCTTCCGAAGCCGCGGCAGCATAAGCCTTCATTTTATCCTGCACCAAGCCATTCTGCCCAATTGCCAGCAACGCACGGCCAATATTGATCCCGTAATTGCCTCGCAACCCTTCCTCGGCAATACGGATATTGCACTCAATTTGTTTGTCAATTAACCTGCGAACGCATTCCAATGGTACGGTATTCGCAAATTCGTAAATATTTTTTACAGAAAGGATGCTGCGATCAGTAAACGTTCCTAAATATTTGTCGTCCTCATTATTGTGATAAATGATCTGGCCATTTTTCTCAATTCTGCAGATATTGCTATGGGCATGTTTCATTTCCACAGTGACGTTTTCGCTCTCAGTCATCACATGCAGCACAATGTGAAGATTGAGCTTCGTTTCCAAGAGGCGCACTTCACAGAAATTTGTTTTTAATAACCTTTTGATGGCAACAAGATGTTCCGGCGTCAGATCGGCAAGAACTTCCATTTGCTGATCCGCTTTGCCGCCAACAAGACCAGCCAGCATACTGGCACGTATGCCAGTCAGTCCGTCAGTGTTTGGAACTGTAACACTTTTTACATTTTTGATAATATTGCCGCTGCACTCCAACACCGCTCTGACCGGAAAATCGCTTACGAATTCTCTGGCTTTGGCCGCTGCGTAAGCAATGGCGATTGGTTCTGTGCATCCTAATGCAGGCACTAATTCTTCTTTCAATATTTCAATATACGAATTGCATAGCTTTGTATCCATATACCATTCACCTCCGCTGCGTTCTAACCTTGCAGGATTACATTGATATATGTAGCAAGAACTATGCCATTGTTAATTTTTTCGGCAGTTCGGGTCATAGAATAGACCGCGAACTGCGCAAATCTTGCAGCAATAGCAAGTAAAAAGCAGCTTTGCGGACTACTATGATCCGACAAAACTGCTTGGGGAAAGAAGCGTGATATTTCGCAGTTCTGCGAAACGTTTTTGCAAAAATACCATCCTTGTGCTGCAATATAAGCTTTCTCATTTTTGCGAAGTCATTCGCGTACTTGCGAAGAAAGCCGTGTGAATTATGAATTATTGCAGTTGATATTTCTCCAATTTTCGATACAATGTCGCCAAACTAATTTTCAACTGTTTGGCTGCTTGTCTTTTATCTTCCAGGCTTGCATCTGGCGGTATGTACATCTTAAGCAGGTGCCTCTCATATTCAGCCATTTGTTGTTCAAGGCTTGGAGTATCGCCGCTCAGGCCTTCTTCTGCTACCAGGTTGGCAGGAAGGTCCTGCAAGGAAAGAACATTGCTTTTAGCCGTAGTTACCAAGCATTCAATCACATGCTCCACTTGCCGTACATTGCCAGGCCAAGGATAGTTCATCAGCCAGTGCCGCAGCCGTTCGTCCATGGTAAAACTTCCTTTGTTCAATGGCTGCGCAAATTTTTCCAGAAAATAATCAACATAGAGCGGAATATCAATCATTCTCTGCCGCAGCGGCGGAATTGTCAATGGGATCACTAGCAGGCGATAGTACAAGTCTTCACGAAAAGTTCCCTCACGCACCATCTTTTCTAAATCCCGGTTCGTCGCAGCAATAATCCTCACATCAACCGGCAGAGTCTGGTTTCCTGCAAGCCTTTCGATGGACCGCTCCTGGATTACCCGCAAAAGTTTGGGCTGCAGTGTTAACGGAAGATCGCCAATTTCATCCAAAAAAATAGTGCCTTTATCTGCAAGTTCAAATTTCCCTTTTTTCCCCGCTTTATTCGCACCCGTGAATGCGCCTGCCTCATAACCAAATAATTCGCTTTCCAATAAATTTTCCGGGATGGATGGGCAATTCACCACAACAAACGGCTGGCTTTTGCGCCCGCTTTCATCATGAATGGCACGAGCTAAAAGCTCTTTGCCGGTGCCGCTTTCCCCTTGTATGAGAATGGTCGAGTTACTAATTGCAACTCGCTGGGCTTTTTGCAATAATTGAACAAAATTCTTATCGCGACCGATCATTTTACCAAAGGTATATTTTTGATTTACGGTCTCCAATACTTGCTGCACTTGATTTTGCAAACGCCATTGCTCATCCAGCATTAATAATTTGCTTTCCAGCAGACTGCTCATATGGCTCAAAAAGGTAAGAAATTTTGCCGAATTTCCGGTTAATCGGTCCCGTTGTTCAGAAGTAAAGGCAATGACCCCGATGACACCAACGACCTGGCCTTGCTTGCAAATCGGAAATCCCATGGTTGCAAGTTCCTGACAGTATGAGCAAGTGTCGCAGCTTTCACAAACCCGTGTACTATCCGTTCTGTGAATAAAGCCGGATTGCCCGCTTGCAAGCACCTCACGGAAAAACGAACCGCCGGGGATCGGCCTGCCGATGCTTTCGGCATGAGGCCCGGTACCGCCTATTCTAATTCCGCCTTCATCAATGATCGTGACGTACAAATCCAAAATATCCGTGATGGTTTGCGCATATTCCTGCACAAAAGGCTGGATATGGGCAATAGTAGAAATTTCTTTCATCATTCTGTAAATCCTTTTTCCCGCATGATGCTTGCCCGGTGGAACCGCGCCATTGCCGTAAGCATTTTGCAATATCCTAATTTTTTATAAAAATTCTCAACACCCGGCCTTGCAAACAAAATGATGTTAATATCCTCAAACCCTTTGGAAAGCGAGTCCATGATCAGCTTTCCAATCTTCTTCCCTTGATATGCCGGCAAAACAGCGATATCATAGATCGCCGCTTCATAAGCGCCGTCGGAAATCGCCCGGCCGGTTCCAATCAACATATCCTGGTCAAACACGAATACGACCCGTTGGCTGTTTTCGAAGGCTTTTTTTGTCAGTTCCAAAGAATGGGATGCCAGGCCTGCTTCTTGCAGCACCCGGTAAACCGCCTGCCAATCAACCTGCTCACAGCTTTCCTGAATATGGTATGGCATAGTTATTTCCCCCGATCTCATTCACTACAAAGGTTTTTCTGCAAGTTTTTTCACCCGGTCCCAGACTTCTTCATGCACTAAAACCCCTTTTGCGAGAGCTTCAGCGCGTTTTTTCATCATCCCTTCGCCAGGGTATTGTACGCTTGTACTTCCGTCCGGTCGCGATGATTTCATGAACTCGATTGACTGTTTCAGGTGTTCAATTTCTTGCGGTCCAAAACACTTCGGTGAAACAGCAATATATACCTGCGTACATCCCTGACTTGAAAAATCGCCGCCTTTGATCGATGATAAAGGCTTTCCTTTTGCCAATAGCACGGAAAAAAATTCAATTGCCATGGAAAAAGCCGCCCCTTTCCACATCCCAATCGGCAATACGCGCTTTGTTTTTATGATCTGATCCGGATCACAGGTCAATTCGCCATTCTCGCCAAATCCGCCCGGATACTCAAGGTTCTTGCCCTCAATCCGTTTATTCATCAACGTTCCGTAGGAGTACTGCGCCATGGATATGTCCAGGAGCATCGGGCCGTCCGGACCGGGAGCGGCCATGACAAACGGATTATTGCCGATTGTTGCATCCAAACCGCCCCATGGCGGCATACAACCCTCCACCGTTGTCCAGCAGATTGCCAGGAAACCTCGATCCGTCGCCCGCAATCCATACATGCCGGCGCGCATCCAATGCGATGTGTTGGCCATGCCAACCGCCCCAATCCCATATTGGTCAGCCAATTCCATCGCTCTGTCGATGGCAAAAATTCCGTTGATTACACCAAGACCGCGATTACCGTCGTATTGTTCCAAGGCTCCCAGCGAAGACAGTAAAGAAGGCTCAGAGGCGATATCCACCGTTCCGTTCTTAATAAATGTGCATACAATTTCCACACGGTTCAAGCCATGGGAGAATATGCCATCCCTGCTGGTATCCGCATGCGCCCGGGCCATAACGTCAGCCCGTTTCTCATCTACTCCGGCCCGGATAAAAGCCTGTTTGATCGTCTGTTGGACTTCTTCATACGATACTCTTATCATGCTGCACTTCCTTTTTTTACTATATTTCCCCTGATACCTTTTGCAACGCAACACTTGCCAGTCAGCTTATTTATATATAATCCCTTTGAAACTCTTTCCATCAATTTTGACCAAAAAAGGATCTTCCCGCCTGATCAGCCGCACACGTTTGGTCTGTTCGAAAACCGGTTGCGCCAACAGCCAGTCCCAGTCAATGCGATCCTCCGGCTGTTCATTGTATTGTATATGGAAATATCCCATTTTCGCCGCGGTCAGATTGTGAAAAAAGTGGCTGCCTAACGAAGGCTCCGGATGCAAGTCTTTTCTGTCAACTTCTACAATGATCTGTGCCTGTGACATTTGCGACCAACTCAACGGGATCCCCAGCCACCGGTCGGTAGTACCCATCCGTCCAAACCCGATGAGAATACATCGGCGGCCTTCCTGGTACAGCAAATTATTTAACTTTCCGATTTCAGGCGCAATCTCGATACTGTCTTTCAATTCAAATGTCTCCGGGTTCACAAAAATGATATCGTGAATATCCTGATAAAATCCATTGCCGATCGTGTGGTTACTATGGCACCAGGCCTCATGCCGGTCATCAAAACAGACTTGTCCTGCTTCTTGGCCGACCACCATGGGACGGATCTGCAAAAAATAAAACTCTTTGGGTTTGCTTTTCTCTTTGGGAATGTTCACTGCAAATTCAATCTCCACATCGGCCCCAAAGGATTGTTTTCCCAGTCGCAACAGATCTTTAATCACATTTGTCAGCGGCAGTTTACGATCCTTAAGAATGGGAGCAAACGTCACAAGCTTGGGCCCTTTTTGGTTCACATCATCATAAATGTAATCATTTTCAATGGAATACGTACTTCCAATGTATCCCAAAGCATTGTCCTGCTCTGCTCGGGAAACCGGCAGCAACTCGTAATTGGAATTTTCATCGGCACACACTGCGCTATCGGCCGATGCCCTCAGATTTACCGCATAAAAAGTCCTCTGCGATCGTTCAAAATATTCTTCAGGGGTCGTATACAGCGGATTTATTTGGGGATGATCCGGGGAAAACCGGTAGACCTGTTCTCCGCCGACGACCATTTTCCCCAATCCCAACGCGAGACTTACCGTTCCCTCCTCCGCTTTCATTGGATGGTACGGATAAAAATTATAGGATTGCGCCACCCCGGATATAGCCGGATAATACAGATCCCCGTAATGCTCTCCGACCAATTCTTGTATCAAAACTGCCATTTTTTCTTCTTCGATACGGATGTCAGCATTTTTGGCATATTGAGCAGGTCCCGCATAGAATACCGAAGCAAATACAAGCTTCACGGCATCACAAAGCTGCTTAAGGCGTACCGGCTGATTGTCATGACTGTTCGGTATAACGTAGGTTTTGTAAATCCCTGCAAACGGCAATACCCTGGAATCTTCAAGAATGCTGGAAGAACGGATTGCCAACGGGCAGCGTATATGCCGGGTTAATACTTCCAAGTTTTTTCCAATGGCGGCAGGCAGTTCACTTTCCAAAAATTTGCAGGCAATTTCCGTTTCGTCGCTTGTGTGCTTAAGAAAGTCATACAGATGATTTTCTTCAAGAAATTGTTCAAAAATATCACTGCAGATCACAAAGGAGCGTGGAACTCGTATCGTAATATCGTCATATTTATCTGTTAACTGCGCCTTGGCAATCAGGGAATGAATAAATGCAATTCCTCTGGCTTTTCCGCCCAGCGAACCGCTTCCAAGCTTAATAAACGCATTCTCCATGTCCTTTTTGGCCAAGCCTTCAAAATCGATGATCATGCCGGACTGATAACGCTGAAAATACGTTTTCAATACATCAAGAATATACATTCTGATATCCGCGACATTGGCAAATTCCGTCGCCGCATCAACGCATCGCAGCTTTTCCGCAACCTCAAATTCCGCACGGGCTCTAAACCATCGGGAAAAATGGTTGTTTGCCGCGTGATAATACAAGCTTTCATCCGGCAGTTCCCTGATAATGCGCTCCAAATTCGTGATATCTGAGGCTTCTGCAATGATTCTGCCATCCGGATATTTGAACACGAAAGAGCCAAATCCATAGTTCCCCATAATAAACGCACGTAATTCATGCAATAAATTCGGCGAGTTCTTATCGAGGAAGCTCACATTGATATCTTTCGCTTTGTTCGCGTTTTCGCTTTGTTCCGACTGCAGCAAAAAAGGAAAATCGCTGATCATCTCCCGCATTCTCTGCGCCAAATCAATCCCTGCAGATGAATCAATCCTTCCTGCTTTGGGGAAACTCACGTCGGAAATAACGCCGAGCAAATTATGACGATATTGTACAATGATTTCCAGCGCTTCTTCATAGGTTTCTGCAAGCAGTATCTTTGGTCTCAGTCGCACCCTGAGCAGCCCATGACGCATATTCATGGCATGTTGCACCAAGTAACGGGTCTGCGTTAGGATTTCGGTATAAATAATCGGCAGAAGCTGCGAGTAGTAAACGGGTGAATCATCCACAACCAAAATGACTTGCACGCCTTGTTTACTGTCCTCTTCCACATTTTGTCGATCTTCAACATATTTGATGATTGCCAGCAACAATTTGCTGTCGCCGGACCAATAGAATACCCGATCAATACAGCCGGCTTCCCGTATCCGGGTAATCATTGCAGCCGGCAAACGGTCATAGGACAACATGACAAGAGGAATAGCCGGGTAAGATTCTTTTAATTTCTTTTCAAATTCGAACGAACTCAGATCACTCATGCGGGCCATCGTAATAATCAAATGAAATGATCGGGTTTCCAACGCCTCAAAGGCTTCCTCTTGGCTGGAAACTCTCTGAATACGGGGGACAAAAGGAATGCTTAAGTCGGCAAATTGATTATAGATCTGTTCGGATAGCTGACCGTCTTCTTCTAGTACAAAGCCGTCATACAATGTGGATATCAGCAGTATTTCCGTAACCCTGAATTTCATTAAATCATGAATACTGGAAAAGCGGGCCTTTAGATCCTCAAATCGTTTCATGGCTTTCCTCCAATCATTCAATTCATAGAATACCATTCGGCATGCATTATTGGTGTTCCTCTTGTTAATTCCAATTTCATATCAGCATCTATTCCTCCGATCTTTTTCCGTCTATTTCTTGAATGGCATCGCGTTCATAAAAAAGGAAACCGGCAGTGAATTGCGAATTAATACTGTGTAAGAATTCAATTACAAATTCTTAAGGGAGGTAGTCAAAATGTTATTCTTCCGGTGTAAAATCTGCGGCAACATCGTTGGCTTAATCAAAAACGGCGGCGGTCAACTCGTATGCTGCGGACAGCCCATGGAAAAACTCGAAGCAAATGTAACCGACGCTTCTCAGGAAAAGCATGTACCCGTCATCGTCAAGGAAGGCGAAAAACTAAACGTTTCGGTTGGATCCGTTGCACATCCCATGACGCCTGAACATTATATCGAGTGGATTGCTGCGATTTCAGACGACAAAAATCAAATCGTTCATCTAAAACCGGGCATGGAACCCAAAGCAGAATTCCCGGGCATCACGACAGCTGTAATTTATGCCTATTGTAATCTCCATGGCTTGTGGAAAGCCCAACTATAATTTACTCTGAGACGATCTGTAACAAAAAACAGTTCTGCCGCTTGGCAGAACTGTTTTTTATTACGGTCAATAGGACTATATGCTAAACTTCGTGACGCCGGCTTGAAGATCTTGAGCCAATTGGGCCAACGCCTGACTGGATGAAGCGATCTCTTCCATCGTAGCCAATTGTTCTTCCGTTGCAGCAGAAACGTTCTGAGCCTCGGCTGCTGATTTTTTGCTGAGTTCATCAATCTTTTTAACTGAATTTACAATCTGCTGACTGCCAGTTGCCATCTGCTGGATAGCAGCCGAAATCTCTTGCATTTGATCTGATCCCTGAGTTACCAATTCGGAAATTTCGCCAAAAGCAACTCCTGCTGCATTAACCACCTCAGCTCCGGTCTTGACTTCCCGTGTCCCGGCGTTCATCGCGTTGACAGCCTTATCCGTATCGCCTTGAATTTCTGTAATTAATTCAGCAATCTTTTTTGCCGCTTCCTGCGATTGTTCCGCCAATTTTCGCACTTCCTCCGCCACTACTGCAAAACCCCGTCCCTGCTCGCCCGCCCGCGCCGCTTCAATGGCAGCATTGAGAGCGAGGAGATTGGTCTGCCCGGCAATCCCCGAAATCGTATCCACAATCTGGCCGATTTCCTTGGAACGTTCGCCCAATTTTGCTACTACTTGAGCTGAACCATTGACAGTATTCTCAATACTGTTCATTTGGTTTACCGCTTTTTCGACGGCTTTACCGCCATCTTTGGCTTTATCTGCAGCTTGAGCAGACCGGGCGGCAGCCTGGTTTGCATTGTCCGCCACCTGTTGAATGCCTGCTGACATTTGTTCCACTACAGCAGAACTTTCATCGGCTGCGGTTAATTGTTCCGTTGCGCCTGCAGCCATATCCGTAATCGCGCTTGCAATTTGGTTAACCGTTTGCGCAGATTGCTCTGAACTGGCCGTTAATTCTTCCGAAGACGCTGCGACCTGATCGGCCGTGGTCGCAATTTGCCGCACCAGATTGCGCAGGTTTCCAGTCATCGTTTCAAATGCCCGCGCCAAACGCCCTAGTTCATCCTGAGAATTTACGTCGATCTGAGTTTCTGTAAGGTCGCCGCCTGCAATTCGATTGGCCGCTGTCTCCAAAATCCCCAACGGCTTAACAATGCGCGTCACCATATAAAGGATAATAAAACTCACTAAAATAAGTACGATTGCAATCGTTGCCAGTGCACCCCATGTAAACGCATTCATTTTGGCAAGCACTTCGCCGGCGGGTACAGTCACCCCCATAGCCCAGGAAGTTCCCGTAATTGGGGTATACGCTAAATACTTGTCTTCTCCCATATACGGATAGCTTGCAATTCCTTTTTCGCCTTTCAGCATTTTTTCCACGGCTGTTTTTAGACCCTGCGTCGCATTGACATCATTATGAATGTTCACCTTATTCGCGACTTCTTTACTGGGATGGAACAGTATCGTTCCATCCTGCTTTAATACATAGGCATAACCGGTCTGTTCGACCTTCACCCCAAGAACACGTTTTTCAACTTCTTCCACATTGATTGACCCGACCAGGACGCCGACAATTCCCTCGCTGTCCCGAATTGGAGCGGAAATGATCACCACTGTTTTTCCTGTCGATGTAGAAACGATTGGATCAGAAACAGCCATGTTGCCTTTCATCGCCGCTTGGAAATACGGTCGGTTCGCTGCATTGCCCGGCACGCCGCGAGTATCAAAATTCCCTTTATTATCCGTCCAGAAAATATTTTCATACAGTTTATTGTTATTTATTTCTGCCGCCAAATAGGACAGCATGGCTTCGCGATTCCCGCTGGCCATAACCGGTGACCGGGCGATTGCCGACACCTCGGTCTTGCGCCCGTCAAGCCACAGACTGATTTCCGTTCCGGTAGCATCGACCACCGCCGAAAGATTTGTTTCTGCATCCTGCACCAACAGTTTTTTCGCTTGCCAATAATTCAACCCGGATAAGAGACCAAGCGCGATAACAAATAAGGTGATGACGACAATGGCAAGTTTCGCTCTAATACTTTTCATTTTTTCTCCCTCTCCCTCAAGCTTCAGTTACTGCATTGACAATCATTTTGGAGGATGCTGCCATCACCTTCAGCCGACCATTAAGGCTGTCTGCAGAATAGCAGAATGTATAGTCCAAATTTCACCTGATTCATTTTCGACAAAAAAACATAACTTCCTCCCAAAAATTCCAATTTACTACATTATTTCGTTAAATGCGATTCCAAAAACAAGCAAAAAGGATCCCTTCCGCTAAAAACAAAACACTGTAAGCAAGATTCCACTTTACCGACAAGTTCATTGGTCTTACATTCAGAAATTTCGCCGTATTTAAAACCATCCCGGCAAAAGGAGATGCAATAAAGGAAATACAGCTTGCAGTCAATAGAAGCAGAGCAATCGATACTGGCGGCAAAGGCAGCGAAAGAGCCATTAAAATTTTCCCCAGAATAACAGCAAGAATAAACGGATGAATTCCAATCATCGCCAAAAAAATAAAAATCAACGGAACAGCAAGGACGGAAAGCATACCCAACTGATTAACAGCCTGTTGAAACGTCGGCTGCAGTTGAACCAGTATCCCGCTTTTACCAACAGCACCGGAAAATAAGCCAATAGCAACAAAAAAAACAGCGAGGTCCGACGCTTTAATGATCCCGCTATCCCAATACGTACGAAGAACTTTGCCAATCCGGGGATGTTTACGATAATACCATAGCCAAAAACCAGCCACCAGCAATCCCGCCAGCAAAATCCGTCCTGTCCCTGAACCAAAGGAGATCATCTCAAAAAAAGAAATCAAGATTAAAAGGCCAAGCACAACAAAAATAATATGGGCCGACTGTCTGTAAGCCAATGCCGCAGTGTGAAGTTCGGTCTCCCCCTTTGTCTCTTTCGTCAGAATCGTTTTATTCAGACGGGTAATGTGCTCAAATCCATAGGCCGTAGCAAGCCCGATTATGCTCAACAGAAACCCGGGAACAAAAAGTTCGAACCAGGAAACTTCCGTGACCTGTAGGACAATCAGCATGATAACAGCGCCCGGCGCCCAACACATCGCCATGGAATATCCTCTTACAATCGCTACCGCCAAAAAACGTTTGTAATTAGAAATATTGTTTTTTAGAGCCTTGCTAAAAAGCGAAACCATGACCGGCACTGTCCCGAATAGTAAAAAGCTGGCAAATATATGAGTAACCAACATAACGAACAAAAAAAGCGAGCTTTCTTTTGCAAATGATTTTTTCAGCCAATATTCAATCGTGCTGTTGTATCTGCCGATTTCAATCGGCAGGGTAAAAAGCTGCATCACAACAATAATGGCAATGACATTGGTCATTGATACCAAAGACTGCATCCACGAAAGGAAAGGTAATTGATAATAAGTTAAAATAGCAGCGCCAAGAGACAGAAAGAACAGCGTAATCTTCTTGAATTCTTTTCCTTGCTGAGGAAAGCCGCATACGAACAGAAATAAAGAAGACACAAAAAGCAGCGGCAATATATCCACTTTGAAAAATATTGTTGTTACATACAGTAACGCAATGACTAGAATAGTGATATTACAGATATTTTTCATAGACAAATTTTCTCGTTTCCCACCTTTTACAGTAATTAAAATTATAAATCCTTTTCCAGATATTTCAGCTCATCCAAAGATAAGGAAAAGCCGGGCGCAAACACCTCCATAAAATAATTGACTTCAGGCAGCTTACTTTCTTCCAACTCCTGTTTAATCATCTTTGATGCGGTCAAAAATTCCTGATTCCCCACTTTGAGCTCTTCAACACATTTTAAATACGCGCAAATTTTATCTGCCGCCTTGACAATCTGCCATAATTCACTATCTTCTTCTTGATTCATCAGCAGATGCCGGTAAGAATCCTTCAATTCGCCAGGCAGCATATTAACCATTTTTTTCTGCGCCATACTTTCAATCGCTTTATAAACTTCTTTGATCTGCGGATTAAAATATTTCACCGGAGTCGGCAAGTCGCCGGTGAAAATCTCGGCGACTTCATGATACATGCCAAGCAAAGCGACTTTGCCGGAATCAATTTCTCCGCCAAAATAAGTATTTCGGATGACCGCCAGTCCATGTGCGATCATCCCCACTTGAAGACTATGTTCCTGGATGTTCTCACTTGTTGTATTCCGCATCAGTCCCCAGCGTTGAATAAATTTCAGCCGTGATAAAAACGCAAAAAAATGACTCATAATATTTACCTCAAAATGTAGTTATTTCTTGAAATATTCGGATTGCAAAGCTGTCCGTCATACCGGAAATATAATCGACAATCGCCTGTATATACTCTTTTTTATCGTCAAGATTGTATAATGTATCATTCTGATATTTGTTCATATCGCTCACTTTACGCTTAGTATTTGAATATTTATAAAGCCAGGAGTAAAAGGTTTGGATGAGTACAGGATATGTTTCGTGATAACGTTTTAACTCAGACAGCGTTTCCTGCCCCTTGTAAACATTCAGAAGCGTATGGTAGATGCTTTCGACAATCAGAGCAGCATACCGTTTATAGTTCGTCAGCCGTTCATGCTTATAGATATAATCGTAATTAAATTGTTTTAAGGTGTCAATCAATTCAAGATAATTTGACGAAAAGGCAATGCCCTTTTCCGGCGAGCTGTTGCTGCACAAATCAATAATAAAGTTGTGCATTAATAATGTATTATTAATTTCGTCCACCCTGATATTGCCAAATTTTCGTCCAATGCGGATTAGTTCTTTCATTTCGCTAATGGTAAGTACTTTGAGTATCCGCGCATCTTCAATATCACGCCCTAAATACGATATCTTGTCAGCGATCTTGACGACACAGCCTTCCCATGTGAAAGGTGCGCACTGATTTGACTCTTTCACAGAATACAGATCGAAGGCCTCGCTCCGCGGGGATATCGAGGTTTCATCCACTTCGCCGCAATGACATACGATGCCGTCTCTCACTGCATACGTCAAATTCAAATTACGCTCTACTCCTTCACTATCGGGGAGCGTCTCGCATTGATCGACAAACCGCAAGCTATTTTGTTCGTGCCAAAAAGTTTTGCCTGTTTCCTTTAAAATGATTTCTCGTAGAAATTCTTCTCCGGCATGTCCAAAGGGAGCGTGTCCCAAATCGTGCCCAATCGCAATTGCATTTGTCAGTTCGGTATTGAGCCCAAGATAGTTTGCAATTGTATAGCTCACGGAAGCCACATGGTTTACATGCTCAATACGAGTACAAATATGATCATTACGAGTCGCAAAGAAAACCTGCGTTTTATGTTTGAGCCGCCTATAAGCAGTACTATGCAGAATACGCGTATAGTCACGGGCGAATTCGCTGCGAATATCGTCCGTTTTTTTGTAAATTGGCTTAACCCTGCGAATACTTTGTTCCCACTTGGAATTTCCTTCCCGAGTGCTGACACTTCTAAATAAGCCGCGTTCCATTCTTGCATCCCTTTCCCTACAGAACTTTATTCTTCATTAACAAATTTACCGTCCGAGCAATATACTTCGCTTCAGTCCGGACAAACCCTTCTTTTATCCGGACTTCTTATATCTTCGTTACAACTGCAACCGCCATCGCAAAAGAAAAAGATTAAAATTGCTGTAAATAATCATCAATTTGACATAAAAAACTTGACATATTCTATAATGCATTCTAGAATATATTATAGAAGCTATAGTAAAACATGCTTGTGACTTTACCTTAATGAATCGAATTCAAGCCTTTGTGTCAAAATAGATCGCACTGTATCTGGAATGCCCTGGGCAGCAAACTAGATGTCGAACGTGCAACGGATCCGTGATGGGAAATTGCTCACCTGACCATGAGTAACTCTTGTTCCGGCCAAACCACCATTACGCAAAAGTTCATAAACTTAAGCATAGTGGTAACGTGATATCAAATCATATCGCCCGAAAAATCGAGGAGACGATCCAATAATTTTTATTGGATCGTCTCCTCGATTTTTCACTCCATAACCGTCTCTTTTCCCCATTGCTGCAAAGTATGCTTGCAAAAAATGTCATCATTTTTCTGCGGAAAATCCTGCCGGTAATGGGCGCCTCTGCTTTCTGTCCGCAATAGCGCCGCTTCAAGCAGAAGCCCTGCCAATTGATGAACATTGCAGATATGATAGTCTTGTCTGTTTAGCGGACACACTCCGTAATCCTTCTCTGCAAAGTTTATCCACCTTAACATTGCCTGCAGTTCTTCTCCCTGGCGTACTACTCCCGCGACAGAAGCAAGTTTTGTCCGTAATCCGTCCATTTTCACCTGAAGTCTACCGATTTCTGCAGTTGCTTTCGGCACTTCAGGCGTCGAGGCAATTGCCAGGAATGACCCATTTATATATTCTGCAGTCCTGCGCCCAAACACAATGCCCTCCAACAAAGAATTGCTGGCCAGCCGGTTGGCGCCGTGAACTCCCGTCGCTGCTGCTTCGCCGCACGCATACAGAGAAGGCACATTAGTCCTGCCCCAAAGGTCTGTTTGAATTCCACCAATCGTATAGTGAGCCGCCGGCAAAATAGGAATTGCGTCGTGTTCCATAAATAAGTTGTTTTTGGCCAACTCCCCGTACACCTGCCGAAACCGTCCCGTTAAATGCTCTTTGCCAAGATGCGTGGCATCGAGATAAACCGCTCCGCCGCCTTGCTTGGCCGCTTCCAGCAAAATCGCCCGTGATACTTCATCACGCGGAGCAAGTTCGCCATCCGGATGATAGCCGAACATAAATCGTTCTCCTTCAGAATTGCGCAGAACCGCGCCTTCGCCCCGCAACGCTTCTGTTAGTAAAAAGACTTTGCCTGATGATAGTGTAGCGGCTGTTGGATGAAATTGGACGAACTCCATATCAGCAACGGCGGCTCCGGCGCGATACGCCGCGGCAATGCCGTCACCGCAGGACGAAACCTCATTCGTTGAGCGTGAGAACAATCCACTGTAACCGCCCGTGGCTGCAACAACCGCTGCCGACCGAAGATGAATTAATCTGCCCTCACATTCAATAATGCAGCCGCAACAGCCATCCTGCGTCGTAAGTATATCCACGAGAAAGGCATTGTCAATCCGTTCCACATTTGATTTTCGATTGACTTCACCGGCCAATAGTTCCGCAATATATTTTCCGGTGTAATCGTAATAATGCACTACGCGTTTACGTGAATGCGCCGCTTCTCTGGTTAGATCCAATCCATCTTCGGTATGACAAAAATCAGCACCCAACGATTGCAGAAATTCCAATGCTTTAGGACCTTCGCCCGCCAAAACAGTTACACTTTCTGTACGGCACAAACCTTGTCCCACTCTTAGAGTATCCAGAATATGTTCCTCAATACTATCATCAGGACCTACCGCAACCGCCATACCGCCCTGCGCCTTATAGGTACTGCTCTGCGTAATTTGTTCTTTGCTGACAAGAGCTACCCGCAATTTGGCATCGATGGATAGAGCCACTGTCATTCCTGCTATCCCCGTCCCAATAACGATAATATCATAATTTTTCTTTTCCATGTTTCCAAATAGTTCCCATACCGGGGCTAAATAGCTTCGCTGTGCTATTTAAACCACCTCCAGCATTCGCGTAATCGCTTGTTTCGCTTTTTCAGCAACAGATTCTTCAACCTGTATTTTGTAACGTTTGTTCAGCAATGCGTCGTAAACGCTCTGAAGCCTTGTCTTCTTCATATTCGGACATACCAATCCAGGATGCAGCAAGAAAATCTGTTTTTGTGTTTGGGTAGATCTTAATTGACATAATACGCCGACTTCCGTCCCGATAATGAAGGTTCGAGCAGTGGAACTTTCTGCGTAACGAATGATTTCTGACGTACTGCCGGCAAAATCAGCTGCTTCAACAACGTCCGGCGAACATTCCGGATGTACTAGGATCTTTGCCTCAGGATATTTTTCTTTCATCAGATAAATATCGCCGGGCTGCACTTTTGCATGCGTATTGCAGACTCCATCCCAAAAAACCAACTCTTTGCCAACCACATGTTTCGCTACGTAGTTCCCTAAATTTGCGTCAGGAACAAAGATCACCTTACGTTCAGGCAATGAAGCTACCACCTTAACCGCATTCGCTGATGTGCAGCATATATCACTTTCTGCCTTAACCTCCGAGGACGAGTTTACATAGCATACGACCGGACTTTTGGGATGCTGGCGTTTGAGATTTCTCACATCGCTGCCCGTAACCGTATCCGCCAACGGACAGCCGGCGTCCATTTCAGGCAATAACACGACTTTGTCCGGTGAAAGAATCTTTGCCGTCTCCGCCATAAAGCGTACACCGCAAAAAACAATGACCTCACAATCTGTTTTTGCTGCAATGTTACTCAAATACAGCGAATCGCCTACATGGTCCGCAGCATCCTGCACCTCATCCAGTTGATAATTATGTGCCAGTATCACTGCATTGTGCTCCCGTTTCAGTTTATCGATTTCCTTTTTTAATTCAACCAAGTTTTTTCCCCCCGCAAACGCTCTGAGCTTGTATTTCCAATGGATCAATCGCAGCTGACAATACATCTGTCTTGTCAGCTATAGTTATTATAAATCCGAACATGTTAAATGACAAGGAAAAAACTTTTACTATTTAAACAATATACCCTGTTCTTCCAGTTCTTCTTCGATACGGTTAATCGCTTCTTGCGACGGCGCTTCAACAGTATGCAAATGTACCCCGCCGGTTACAACGGACAACGGTTTCCCTCCGCCATTTTGTAATTTATGCAAAAATTCAGCAATGTCTCGTCGCGAAGCAAGCATAAGATTGGCTTTCAACTCGCCATATACCGGATGCTCAACAATTACGTCAATCACTTTACCGCCGTTATCAACCATAATCATCAATTCATCCGCCAACTTATCCCCGTCATGATAACAGGCGATTTTAGCCGTTGCAACCGCTTGCAGCCTTTCCACCGGCAATAAATAGCCTTGCGGCGTAGCATATATTTCTGCGCCGGCAGCCCGTAATATGGCAATATCGCCGACAACAACCTGCCGGCTTACGCCAAGTTCCTGTGCCAAAGCCGACCCGGTCACCGGAACACCGGCTTTTTTGAGTTTATCCATCAAGCGATCCCGTCGTTTTTTGGCGTCCATCCCGCAGACCTCCCATTCGTTGCAATTTTCACAGGGAACCAGCAAAAATTCACATTCGGGTGTTCAAAAATCAAGACCGGTTTCGTAAATACTTGTAAATCGTATACCGGGAAATATTCAGCTTTTCAGCAATCATCGGAATTCCTTTGGTGAAATTAAAAGCACCGCGTTCCATAAGCAGCTCAATCATTTTGTTCCGGTCCTCCCTGTTGAGCAGCGCCACAGGCTTTCCAACCAGTTTCAAGCATTCGTCAAAGATGTCCTGCAGCAAATTACCAGGCGGATATAATTCATCTTCAATCGGCTGTCCGACAGCAGTCAGTTCTTCCAAAGCTGCTTTCGCCAGATGTAAATTCGTATAGTCATAATTAATTCCCAATGCATAATGGTAATCTTCGCCGCGCAAATGAAAGGTCGAACATTTCAAGAGCCGTCCTTCTTTCGTCCGGCCTGAACAATTCACAATATCTTTTCCCTCAAAAAATTCATCTACTTCTTTCACGCCCAGAATAGACAAACTATCGCCAACATTACGTTTGGTTACTTCACCGTGATGAATGGAGAGAATAGAATACTTTTTATTATTCATGTCATGGATCAACGCTTCACAAGAATTCCCAAACATGCAGGCAATTCCTTCCGCTATACGGTTCAGAAAATGCAAGGCTTCCTCTTGGTTCAAAAAATCCACCGCCTTCAATAATTTAAAATGGGACTTAGTCGCGTTTCTCCTTCACATAGCCTATAAGATTAAAATACCATTTATAACATGTTTTTTCAATTCAATTACATAGACAAAATGCAGCCACCGTATGAAGGTGTACTGCATTTTGTCTACAGGTCTAATTTAAATCGAAATTCTAACCTTTTTATCCTTCACACAGCCTGTAATACCCCATTCGGGGCACAGGGACACCCGCCCTCTTAGGTCGGGGAGCCTGTACCCGAATGGTGAAACAGGCTGTAGCTCTAAGTAAATTCGACTAAACTTCAGATGGAGTTGAGTTACCTGTACCTTGCGGGTGCCTGTGCTCTTTGGGTACCTGTACCCGGAGAGTGACACTCCACCTGAAGTAAGTCTACATTTATTTCTGAGCTCTTCCGATTTCAAGACCTTTTTCAAACGCTTCTTTGTTTAATGGAAGTAACTTTGGTTTTTTGCCAAGTTTGTGTTCGATGGTTCCCCAAACAACTTCAGGAGAAACAACTTCCGTATAACCAACATATACACCCAGCATAATAACATTCAAAACTTTTGCGTTTCCGAGCTCAAGCGCGAGTTCTGTTACAGGAGCAGAAACGACTTTAATATCTTTTCTTACAATCTCCTTGTTAACGATTGAGCTGTTAACGAAAAGTGTACCGCCTTCTTTTAATATACCAATAAATCGATCTAATGATGGTTCGTTCATAACAATCAAATCATCCATGACGTCACCTAACGGCGCTCCTACCATTTCGTCCGAAATAACAACGAAGCAGTTTGCCGTACCACCACGCTGCTCAGCTCCATAGGAAGGGAAGAAAGTAACGTTTTTATCTGTAGAATCACAGGTTGCTTCCGCTAAGAATTTTCCAAGTGTCATAACACCCTGTCCGCCGAATCCGGCAACACACAAATTTGTTTCCATATCTTCTTCCTCCTACTTATCTCTTATTACACCCAGCGGGTATTCTGGAAGCATTTTTTCTTCAATGAATTTGAGTGAATCCAGCGGATCAAGTCCCCAATTTGTCGGACAATTTGATACAATTTCAACCATTGAAAATCCTTTGCCATTTAACTGGTTCTCAAATGCTTTTCTGATTGCCTTTTTCGTTTTCATTACATTCGCCGGAGTATTGCAGCTTGTACGCTCTAAATAGGCTGGAGCGGTAAGCTGGTTTAATATTTCACACATATGCATTGGATATCCGTGCTCCTCAGCGATACGTCCTTTAGGCGCTGTACTTGCCTTCATGCCTAATAATGTAGTAGGAGCCATCTGGCCTCCGGTCATACCATAAATACCATTGTTGATAAAGATGACAGAAATGTTTTCACCGCGGTTTGCTGCTGAAACTGATTCGCCAAGTCCGATAGAAGCAAAGTCACCATCACCTTGATACGTATAAACCAATGTATCCGGATTTGCTCTTTTAATCCCGGTTGCAACAGCGCAGGCGCGTCCATGAGGCGCCGTGGTGTTATCATATGTCATATATTCCATATTAAGTCCACAGCATCCTATACCAAGTACAGCTGCTGTTTTATCCATAACATTCATCTCATCAAGAACTTCGCCGATTAATTTGATAACGGTACCGTGCATACAGCCGGGGCAAAATCCGCTGACCATATCCTTACAGATACCGGTTGTTCTAGAATAAACTTTTTCCATTTTACTACCCTCCTATTTCTCGTTAAGCTTTCTTACAGCAGCTAACACTGCGTTACGACTCATGATTTCTCCACCTGAACGTAAGCATGTTTCGATTGGGCAACGATCCTTAACCGCTTGTTTAACGTCATATACCATCTGTGCAGGAATAGACATTTCAACGTCAAGTATCGCTTTCACTTTGCTGTAATCCAGTTTTTCAAAGGAAGCATAAGGAAAAGGATGTACTGTCATCGGCCTGATTAAACCAACTTTAATTCCTTCTTTACGAAGAATATCAATGGCTGATTGTGATGTGCGAGCTGAAATGCCATAAGCAGCAATAACGATTTCTGCATCTTCGACCATATATTCTTCTACCTGTACGTCTTTCTCCCATGTTGCATACATCGCTGCCGCTTCGATGTTGGCATTTTCCTGGCCTCTCCAGTGGCCTGGTTCAATCCATCCACGTTTCACATCTTTTCCGTGTCCGATACAAGCCCACTCTTTGTTGGCTTCTTTTAATGCAGCAACTTCTTCATCTGTTTTCATTTCCGGCAGCACAACCGGTTCCATCATTGTCCCGATAACACCGTCACAAAGAATTAAAACCGGGTTTCTGTCTCTTTGAGCGTAATCAAATGCCTTATATGTCATATCAATCGCTTCCTGAACGGTTGCCGGCGCAAATACCAACATTTCAAATCCACCATTACCGGAAGCTTTGGTAGCCTGAAAATAATCCTGCTGAGCTGGATGAATGGAGCCAACACCAGGGCCTCCACGTGATATATTAGCAAAAACCATTGGTATACGTGCTGATGCGCAGTAAGAAATACCTTCACTTTTTAGTGAGATACCACAGCTTGATGAGGATGTCATTGATCTTGTTCCTGTTGAAGCAGCACCATAAACCATGTTTATCGAAGCAACTTCGCTTTCGCCTTGGACAAAACTTCCTCCCACTTCAGGCAATCTTCTCGCGAAGTATTCTGGAATTTCATTCTGTGGTGTGATCGGATAT
>JAGFZV010000004.1 GCA_017889545.1 Bacillota bacterium | reverse complement strand
CAGTAAAAAATACAAAGTTAACATATTTTTTACTACCAAAAGAAAGGGAGCTGTCCGAAACAGGTTTTAAAACCTATTTTGAGACAGCCCCTTTTTTGCTAGTTGCATTAAATTCCTAATAAATCAGCAACCACTACAGGCATGTCTTCCTTGGCACAAACCAAGGTATGTCTTACCGGTTTATCGGCCAATTCCGCCAGAGCTGGCGGAACCTTTAGTCCGGTACGTTGAGAGAGAGCTTGCAAGGCGGAAAATTCTCCCTCCTGCGCCGAAAAATTCTGGCCGTCAACCGCTTGCAATACACTTTCATTAAATTTAAACGGACTGGCCGTCGATACAATGACGCAAGGAGTATCATCATTGGTCTGACTGCGGTACTGTTCATACACCTGCCATGCAACTGCAGTATGCGGATCCATCACATACGCATACTCGCGATGCACTCGCCGAATAGCCTCTACGGTAAGGTGATCGTCAGCCCATCCCGACCAGAACAGACTTTGTATATTGGCTAAATCCTGTCCTGTTACAGAATAGCGGCCTTCCGTTTTTAGTTTCTCCATCCATTCTGAAACCTGTTCGGCATTCCCGTTCGTAATATGATACAATAACCGCTCTAAATTGCTGGATACTAAAATATCCATAGATGGCGATAAAGTTTTAAAGAATTCTCTCTGCCGGTCATAAACACCTGTCTGTAAAAAATCAGTTAAAACGTTATTACTGTTTGATGCACAGATAAACCGCGCAACCGGCAAGCCCATCAATTTAGCATAATAACCGGCCAAAATATTGCCAAAGTTTCCTGTCGGTACTGCAAAATTCACTGGTTGACCAAGCACAATCCGTCCATTGGCGAGTAAATCTGCGTAAGCGCTAAAATAATAAACAATCTGAGGAGCCAAGCGACCCCAGTTGATGGAGTTGGCAGAAGAAAACTGCAAACCGGCAGCTGCCAATTTGGCCTGAAAATCACGATCCTGGAATAATATCTTCACACCAGTCTGAGCGTCGTCAAAATTCCCTTCAACGGCAACGACATCAACATTATTACCTTCTTGGCTGACCATCTGCAAGCGCTGAATTTCACTTACGCCATTATGGGGATAAAACACAATAATTCGTATCCGGTCAACATCTTTAAACCCTTCCAAAGCGGCTTTTCCTGTATCGCCGGAAGTCGCAACCAAAATTACGATATCGGATTGTTCTTTATTTTTCGCTAACGCCAAAGACAAAATTCGGGGAAGCACTTGCAACGCCATATCTTTAAAGGCGCTGGTCGGCCCATGCCATAATTCCAACACATTTTGACCGTCAACCGGATGCAGCGGAGCAATTTCCGGACAATCAAATTTTTCCATATTATAGGCAGCTTTGAGACATTCGGTTAGTTCCTGCTCGCTATAGTCAGTAAGAAAACGTGATAATATCATCTGCGCCCGTTGACGATAGTCAAGAGGAACCAACGCTGCAATGAAATCATGATCGACTTGTGGAATGTGATCAGGAACGAACAAACCGCCATCCGATGCAATTCCTCTTTGAATAGCCATGGCGGACGTGACTGTTTCCTGCCTGCCACGAGTACTGACATAGTTCATAAATAACATCTCTCCCAAATGATTTATATTTTTGCATCCTCACTGCGGATCAATACGCTTACTTGTGCATTCACCGCACGTATCAAATCGGCTGGCGGCAAGACAATCTGTTTACCCCGCATACCGGCACTGACGGAGACTTCCGCCCACTGCAAAACGCTGGCATCTACATATACAGGGTAATGTTTTTTTGCGCCGATAGGCGAAACGCCGCCGCGAATGTATCCTGTCAGCGGTTGAACTTCCTTTAACTGAACCATTTCCACTTTTTTGTTACGGCTTACAGCCGCCAAAGCTTTCAAATCCAGTTCCGCTGCGCCAGGAATGCAGGCCATCAAAACACCGCTTTTGTCACCTCGAACAACCAGCGTTTTAAAAACTTGCCCAACTGGCAAACCTACTTTACGCGCAACAGCTTCAGCACTCAAATCACTTTCGTCTACCTGATATTCACTTATTTTATAAGAAATACGTAGCCCGTCAAGGATGCGGGCAGCGTTTGTTTTCACTGGCTTTCCCTCACTCAAATGGTAATCAGCTCATAATCCATTGACCCCATCCCAATTTTAGCAGCATGTTCGATCTGGATCAATGCGTCATGATGGGAATAAGAAATTTCTGCAATCGTTTTTCCATAAGCGGCAGCCGTTAAATCCAAGGTGGCTTTATCAATTGCAACTGGATCGGAAGATGCCAAAATACCAATATCCCGGCCCATTTTTGCTTGTTCGGCGCCTAAGCAGTCGCAATCTTTGGTCATGTCAACCATCACGTTAAAAAAGAAACATTTGCCGGATTTTCCTTGCAGCGTCCCGTAAGCATGTTCGGCCATACTCCTCTGCATGTAGCCGGACTCACGTCCCCAATCATATTTCACCGCATCAAACCGGCAAACCGCCAAACATTCACCGCAGCCTATGCAGCGTTCTGCAACGATAAAAGCGCATCCGTCTTTTTCAATAATTGCGCCTTCCGGACACCACTGAATGCATTTCTTGCAAAACTTGCACTTCTTCTGCTTGATTTCCGGCAACATTGCAGAATGCTGCCGCATTTTACCCATTCTGCTCGCCAGACCCATGCCAAGATTTTTGATACAAGCTCCAAGACCGGCAGCCACGTGACCGGTAGGATGCGACACGACCAGCAACGCATCGGTAGTCAGTATTTCCCGGGCTACTTTCACGGATTGATGCAATTCAGCCTCAATGACCACTTCCTGCTCTGACGTACCGTTAAGACCGTCAGCCATAATAAACGGCGCTCCAACATTTTCAATTCCAAATCCATGCCGATGAGCATGTAAAATATGCTTCACCGCATTTTCCCGTTCACCCTTATACAGCGTGGAAGTTTCAGTTAAAAACGGCATCCCTTGTTTTTCTTTTACCTTATCAACCAATTCCCGAATTAAAGCCGGTTTTACATATGTCGTATTACTCTTTTCGCCCACATGCAGTTTGATGGCGACAAAGTCCCGTTCTTCAATTGCCTTGTCAGCTCCGGAAACCTCATATGCCTTTCGCATTGCCGCTGCCTGTTCCTCTACAGACGCTCCATCTTCCAACTTTATCAAATATACTTTTGCCGTCATACTTCATTCACACACCTTATTTTGTATTTTCAAAAAACGAAAGCGCGGTTGCCCGCGCCCATCGTTAGAAGTTTAGTGTCATATGTGTCACTTTAACATTTGGCACAGCTTGCAGTTCCGTTTCCATTTCCTTCACCGGAATATTCTCGCCGCATAATTGCAGCAGAATAATTCCACTGTTCGTGCATTCTGCCATGGCTGCATCATGCAGTCCCAGTCGAACACGAATAAAACAACCATACTTTGTCAGAATGTCCTGCACTTTAACCGCTGTTTCGTTCCGGTGTTCTTGAACAATCGCCATAATAATCGGACAATCACTCATTACAGATCCCACCTTCATCCCTCCTGACAAATCATATTAGATTACATATTCCACAGTTCAGCAAAATTTCCTGCTTTCCCGCGGTCTTAGGACAAGTTTCTTATCTGTCCGCTAATAGTATTCATTAATAAAATTATTGCATGGAGGGAAAAATGCATTGAGCAACTGGAGCGTTTCATCGTTCGCAGAAAATATGCGTCCCATCTTCTCCAATTGCAAGACGCTCAGACGCCCAAATAACAACTGCGTCAACGTGCCAACCGAGCACTGGAAATCCGGCGTTGGATGAGCGGCAAAGCTAATCTTTCCTTGTCCATTTGCAACGGTCAAAATGAAAACATTGTCATTCCATGCAGCCAATTCGTCAGTAATTTGGAATACGATCGTCCCCTCTACGTTTAGAGGGTATTCAATTGCCCCCAATAGTTGAGCAACATCGACAATTCGTCCAGTCATAAAAGGGAACAGGCGTATATCCTGTTTAGGATCAAAGAGGGAAAATGCAGTTAGATCATCAATCGGTGCATTCCACTCGATCTCTTTCACCTGTGACCGGTGATTATACAGAAAATGAAAAAACTGTTTTTGAGCCGTTTGACAAGAATAGACCAATTCCCGGACTACAATCCGGTTCTGCTGAATCGTGTACATCACGTAGCCCTCCGGACTTCCATCCACCGTCAACAAATAACAAAATCCGTCCTCCGCATGCAAACTGTCTATTGCCGCTTTCCAATCGTTATGAGAACGAATGACATATCCGTGCCGGCCTTGAACAAATTTCTGATACGCAGCTTGAAGATTATTGTAATCATTTGATCCGTTACGCACCGGGGAAAAAGTTCCACCGGATAAAGAAACAGGCTCTAGATCTTCCAACGCCAAGATATATTTATAGTGGTGATAACAAATCTCCCATTGATAAGGATAATAAAATCCAGCTTTAAATGGCATCAGGATACTGGCGTAATGGCCCCGCTGCCTCATTTCGACAACGGCCAGTCGCAACAATTCTTTAATTCTGCCGCCGCTGCGCATTTGTGGATCCGTCGCCACACCAATCACATAGGATACGGGTATTTTACGTCCACGCAACAACAACTCATAGGGAATGAGCTGCAAAGAAACTGCAAGAGTGTTCCCTTCATAGCCGACAAGAGTATTCTGCGCTTGGTAATATTGGGAAAAAAACCAAATAAAGAACGGATCTTTTTCATTCTCAAAACAATAAGACCATAACCATTTTACAGCTTCCGTATCTTCATTCCGGGCAATGCGAACTTCCATTTCAGCACCCCTTCTGCAAGGTTACCTCATATTTCTCAACCAGTTTTACAGGTCTATATGATTCTTTTGCAATCCGTAACCCTTCAATGCCCATATCCTCTTCCCGGTTAACAAACTTCATATGGGACCAGTCATGGCGTAAAAATTCCTGATTAATCACTGGGTATATTCCCCTGATGTCCGGATTCCCTTTTTCCACATGGATAAGGACAGTATCTGAATTCAATTGCTCACCCAAAGTAAAGGCTTCCACTTTTCCCGAAATTTTAATGACTCCTCCTCGGAAGCCCAACTGACTGTAATTCTCTAACCCATCTATGATTGCTTCTCTTTCCATAATCAAGCTGAGATCGCCCTCACATTCCCGTTTGGCACACCATTCCAGCTCATATTCAATACATTCCGGCACCAGTTCCTTGCTGAGCGGCAAATATTGATACTGACTAAATTCACGTTTAAAGCTATTAATGTGATTCATCTTGTTGCGATAATTTCGGCCCTTCAATTCAATTAAATCACGAACATTATACACGTAATCAAAAACTTCCCGCCGGGGCTCTATCTTAAAGCGGCCTGGACGCAGCCGAGTAAGGCATTCCGTCATCAACGGCGAAACACCGCGCATGCTGAAGGATATTCCATTTGCTGCAAAATAATCTACAGCACGATCGACAGCCCGTATAAACCCTTCTTCTGTTTGTCCATAGGGCGGCAGCATATACGGAAGATTATCGTATGCCGCCAAAACAAACAAAAAGTTTTCTTCTACCGCCCATCGTATCGAATAACCTTTTCGCCACATAAATAACGTTGTAAAATTGCATTCCGATCCTTCATAATGTTTTTCATGAAAATAACGATCAAATAATGGCTTATCCGCCAAAGAAACTGCCTGGAAATTAATAATAAACACTCCTTAACACTATTCATAGTAATTTAACCGGCCTTACTCGCAAATGCCGTCAAATAATTGCCCGGCCTGCCGGACATCCACATTTCCTCCGCTGAGAATAACGCCAATTTTTTGTCCGCGCAACGGCAGGTTGCGCGCAAATAAAGGCGCGAGACTCACTGCCCCGGATGGCTCAATAATAATTTTAAGTCTCGTCCATAAGAAGTACATCGTGCGCAAAGTTTCCATGTCTGACACAGTAACCATATCATCAACATAGCGACGAATCAAGGGAAATGTGTATTTGCCCAGACTGGCAGTCCTGAGACCATCGGCAATCGTAGGCGGATTTTCAACGGACTGCAATACTCCGGTCTTGAAGGACCGCGTTGCATCATCTGCTAATTCCGGTTCAACACCGTAAACTTTACAATCGGGCAGCATATGTTTTGCACTGACCGCACTGCCGCTCAACAAACCGCCACCGCCACATTGTACGAAGAGATAATCAATATCTCCAACTTCTTTTATCAGTTCAAGAGCCGCTGTTCCCTGTCCCGCAATCACATCTTCATGATCAAAAGGCGGTATCAAAGCAAATCCATGTTCAGCAATTAATTCTTGAGCCACTTTTTCGCGCGACATGATCGCCCTATCATACAAAACAATCGTCGCACCGTATTCTTTTGCTGCTGCCAGCTTTACTACCGGAGCATCTTGTGGCACAATAACCGTTGTAGCCACATTCATTAATCTCCCGGCCAAAGCAATCGCTTGCGCATGATTACCGGAAGAAAAAGTAACGACCCCTCTTTTTCGGGCGGCGGCATCCAGACAACAAATCGCATTATACGCCCCGCGGAATTTGAAAGCACCCATCCGTTGAAAGTTTTCGCATTTTAGAAAAATGTTGTTTCCCGTTTTTTCGTTTAACAAGCGCGAAGTCATTACCGGAGTTTTATGGGCGACGCCATCAAGACGCTGTGCAGCAGCCAAAATTTTTTCAAACAAGAATAAGCCCCCTTTCATAATCTATCTTCTTTTAACCATTTGCCAGATGATGATCTAATAAATAATTAAAAGGACATTTTTAACACTACAGAGAATTGTATACATGTTTTCCACACACAATCCATCATTCCTGCTAAAAGAGGTGACATTTTTTGCTACGAATAGCTTTAGGACAAATGGAAGTAATTCCTGGTCGACCGGATATCAATTTTCATACGATGTTATCGATGATTGTTTCTGCCCGCGACCAGCAAGCAAATATCATTATATTCCCTGAAATGGCTATCCCTGGTTATTTTTTGGGTGATACTTGGGAGCAGCCTGCTTTTTTACGTGATTGTGAGATGTATGGTCAAAGGATCGTTGAAGAGTCTGTTGATATCTGCATTATCTTTGGCAATATCGGCATAGATTGGAATAAAAAAAATGATGACGGACGCTTCCGTAAATACAATGCCTGTTTTATCGCTCATAACAGGAAGTTATTGGGCGATGATAACTTTCCTTACCCATTTCGGATTAAAACCCTGCAGCCAAATTATCGTGAATTTGATGATAACCGGCATTTTTATAGCTTGCCGAAATTGGCTGATGAACTAAATAAACAAGTCGATGATCTCTTGCAGCCCATCCGGTTGACAATCGCTAATCGCCGGTTTCGTCTTGGTTGCCTGATCTGTGAAGACTCCTGGAGTGATGATTATGCAATCGACCCGGCTGCCATATTATTAAAGAACGGGCCAATCGATTTGTTTATCAACATCTCCAGTTCCCCTTTCACTTTGGGGAAAAACAACAAGCGGAACCGTGTCTTTGCCCATAATACGAAACAATATGGTGTGCCTTTAGTATATGTTAACAACGTTGGGCTGCAGAATAACGGAAAAACGATTTATACATTCGATGGATTTAGTACTGTCTATAATCGAATGGGAAATATTATTGAGTATTGTCCGCCGTTTGACCCCCTGTTAACGTGCATTACGCTCGATTTTTCAGCGGATGATTCAACACAAGCCATTAAAGCTGTTCCTGACGACCATGGGATTGATACAATATACCATGTTTTGCATTACGGAATTCGTCATTTTCTAAATTCCATTCAGATGAAAAAAGTGGTCATTGGCGTTTCCGGCGGTATCGATTCTGCTGTTACTGCTGCTTTATACGTAACTATTCTCGGTCCTGAAAATGTTCTCCTGGTTAATATGCCGAGTATCTACAATTCGCAAACTACCAAAGATTTGGCTTCCCAATTAGCAAAAAACCTTGGTTGCCTTTATGCTATTATTCCTATCCAGGAAGCGGTAACATTTACAATCGCACAAATCAATCAGGCGCCGATCTCTAACCAAAAAACCGGCGATGCGTTTCATCTATCCGTTTCCCCTTTTATCGCCGAAAATATCCAGGCCCGGGACCGTTCCTCACGGGTTCTGGCTGGCATAGCTGCAGCATTCGGAGGTGGCTTTACCTGCAATGCCAACAAAAGCGAACTCACCGTCGGCTATTCGACATTATATGGCGATCAGGCAGGCTTTCTTGCCGCCATTGCCGATCTTTGGAAACATCAGGTTTATGAGATCGCCACATATATCAACCAATCAATCTACCAAAAAGAAGTGATTCCGCACGAAACAATCACCTTAGTGCCCAGTGCCGAATTATCATTTGATCAATCGGTCGATGAAGGCAAGGGAGATCCTTTGATTTATCCGTATCACGATTTCCTTTTCCGCGCTTTCGTGGAACACTGGCATAGGGCTACGCCGGAAGATATTCTTTCCTGGTACATGGAAGAGGTGTTGGAAGAAAAACTCGGCTGTCAGACCGGTTTAGTAAACCGTATATTCAAAACCCCGCAAGAATTTGTCGATGACCTCGAACGCTGGTGGAAGTTATATACCGGAATGGCTGTAGCCAAAAGAATACAGGCCCCACCGGTATTGGCCGTCAGTCGCCGCGCTTACGGTTTTGATCATCGTGAAGCGCAAAACACCCTCTACTACACTACACGTTATCACACGCTGAAAAAGCAGTTATTTAAAGGAGCTGAAGCAAATGTTTGACAATGCCGAGGGTATGGTGTTCCGACCGCCTAACGAAGCAAATAGCCTCATTCTGCGCGTTACAATTGGATGTTCCCACAATACATGCACTTTTTGCAGTATGTATAAAGACGTTCGGTTTCGCATACGTCCCTTGCCGGAAATCATCGCGCTGATTGATGCCTATGCACGTAGGTTTCCTCATGTGCGGCGTGTGTTCCTTGCTGACGGCGATGCACTGATCGCGCCAACAGATCATCTTTTGACTATTATGAGTTATCTACACCAAGTTTTTCCTCGTTTAGCGAGAATTACTTGCTACGGTGGACCAATATCCATCTTGCGTAAATCTCCCGAGGAATTGGCCAAACTGCATTCCGCCGGACTTTATACCGTCTATTTGGGCATCGAAAGCGGCGATGACGAAGTGCTTCAAGCCGTCAACAAAGGAGTTACTGCCGCTGAAATGACAGAAGCCGGACAAAAGATTCTGGCCGCAGAAATCAAATTATCTGCAATGATCATCATCGGATTAGGAGGCCAAACCCATAGCCGGCAGCATGCAATTCATACCGCACAAGTGATCAACGCCATTAACCCAACATTCCTTAGTGCTTTGACCTTGATGCTGCAGCCTGGATCCGCCCTGCGTCAGGCTGCCGATAAAGGAAAATTTCAGCCCCTGTCGGCCTACGCTCTAATGCAAGAAATTCGACTGCTAACAGAAAACATTTCTGTTGCCAAACCCTGTTTATTCCGCAGTAATCATATATCGAACATTCTCCCGCTCGCAGGGACGTTTCCCAATGATAAAGAAGCCCTGCTGGAAGAAATCGACATCGCACTTGAACATTGTCCTTCCAATCAGCTCCCGTTTTATAATGACAAAGGATCCTTTTAAATAGACTTGGAGGAAAACCGGAGGTTCAAATAATTGATCCTCCGGTTTTTACATTTAACGTTTTAGAAGGCGTAGGATGAACCATCCAAGAATGCCTGCTGCCACCAACAGCAAAGCCATTGGCAAAAAAATGAAGATAAATAGCAATATAAGCGCCAAAAAAATCAGTTTGACAAAAAATCCTGAAGGTCCTGTTGAATCGAACTGAACATGGCGGACATAAATTCTTTGCCGTTCTCCAGCCCATTCATGTTCAGATCTTGGACTATTTGGGACTTCTTCATCCTGGATGGTAACCCCGTGAAATTGTTCTCTTTCTTGTGGGCTTAAAATTTGCACAGAAGAACACGGATTTCCGCATTTAGGGCAATCTTTGCCTTCATCCATTTCGGCAGCACATTTTGGACACCGCTGCATCCCAAACCCTCCTAGCCATTTTAATCATATCGCAATATCCACAATATGGAATATGCAACTTATTTGTTTTCTGAAAGATCTTTCTGTAAAATATCAGGAAGAAAACAGCAGAAAAATAAACCCTTCTTCATTTAGATAACGCGGATCATATCGTTTCAGCTGCAACGTCTTATACACCTTGGTTTTGTTATTATAAATACTTGCTGCGGAAGTATGGAAGTCCTGGGCAAGCTCTTCTGCAGGAATTCCATGGGGCGAATTGATGCGTGAGTATATGTACAAAATAGCGGCTGCCCAGGCATCCGGTTTGCGAACAGAAATCTCAGTAATCTGTGAAAAATCATGCCATAGTTTTTGCGCTAATTGTATATCATGGAAAGAAAACCCATATTCAGGCATCGATTTTGAAAATGATTTCTGAACATGATTATCAGGAATGCAGGTTTCAATAACCGAAGGAAAGTCTCTGCCCATCTGTTCAAAAGGGGTAACATTCACTTTTGCCGTCGTAACAAGCATATCTATCGTATGTCGTACTAACAGAGAATGGCGATTAAAAAAATCCGGCCAAGATGCTTCTGGATACTGGATCATAAAAATCGCCTTTTGACGCAATACTTCCTGACGGATACGACGCCGCAGATTCAAACTGGTTTCAACACTCGTTACATAATTGATCAACATCGTATCACGCAGAAAAACATGTCCGAAAAAGATCATCTTTTTGATTTTTTTATAGTCAATAGCCGGACAAGGCAACTGGAATTTTTCACCCGAAAACAAATTAACACATTCTATCCATTGTTGGTTCAAAATACGTTCAACATAAAAAACAATAAACCGAACGTTCAACATTTCATTCAAAATACGTTGTTCTTCGGAGGTCAAGTTCTTTTCGTTGGTTTCATGAAAATATACCAACGCTTTTTTATCATTGGCCAGCAAGTGATAATCCAATAGAAAATAATCCCAAAATCCCAACCAAAATTCCTCTTGCTCTTCATCTGGAATTTTATCACACGGACCCGTATACAGAAGCAAAGCCCGCCGGAAATCATCATTGAATTGGTCCTGTTGAAAATACGAACCCAATCGTACCATTAACCGTTCGATTGCTTCTTGCGGATCTTGCTTGCTTTCAACGTATCCATTCGAGCATGTTTTCCCAAACGCTTTATTTAAATCGTTATCCAAAAAACGCAACTCTTTTTTTTCAAGTGGCATCGAATTGATCGCGTCTATTTTTTTTCCTGCGGTTAACAAACGGATCGCACGTTCTAATTCATCAATGCCATGAAGCATCTTTTTATTCTGAAGGAATTGATAAAAAGCTAACAACACCTCAAAAAAATGAGATATCGTTTTTAACGTTGCTTGGAAACCAGGAACACAGCCTGCCAGCCACTCAATAACCAAACTATATTCCCGACAAGTAATTTCATCAAGATTATCATGCTCCGAGTGCGCCAGATAAATAATAAAGCACCGCAGATTTTGCCAAATATCACGTAATTCTTCGTCATTTGCGCCTTGCCAAGCCTTTTGGCGCAATAAACCTTCTACCCAATCCTGCTGAATTAATGGCTCCCAATTGATTTCGCCGTTATAAAAAACCTGTACTTCATCATAAACATTTTTCATGAATACAAAAAGTCTCCTTTAAAACATTACCCAACTCCTCTATTATAGCATGTTTGCGCATAGGCTTCCATGGCTTCCGAAGCGCTTTATAGCATAGGGATCCAAACTATAATAAGACTTGGCGCATGCCAAGTCTTAGACTTTTGAAATGGAAAATTGTGTTTATACTTTGCGAAAACTAACTGCTGCCCATACGATTAAAAAAGCCGGGCAGTTTTTTACTCCTCAGCTTTACAATGAATTATTAAATAAACATTGTGATCGCTTTATACATCAACCCGCTTGTTACCGCAGCAAAAGGGATCGTGAGTATCCAGGCAAATAGCATTTGCTGAGCTACGGTCCATCGTACGGCAGACACCCGTTTGGCTGAACCGACTCCCATAATAGATCCTGAAACCACATGTGTTGTACTTACCGGCAAGTGCAAATTTGTAGCGGCAAAAATGACAATTGCCGAGTTCAAATCAGCAGCAAAACCATTAATTGGCTCAAGTTTGAAAATTCTGCCGCCCATTGTTTTGATAATCTTCCAACCGCCGACCATCGTTCCCATGCCCATAGCAACCGCACAGGATAATTTTACCCACATTGGCACTTCCAAAGTCGGAATATGACCCGAACTAAGCAAGGCAAGCGTGATAATCCCCATAGCTTTTTGCGCATCATTCGAACCGTGGGAAAATGACATCAGACTCGCTGACAGAAGCTGCATTCGTTTAAACCCGGCGTTCAGCGAATGCGGAGAAAAGCGTCCGAAAATCCATAGCATGCCGATCATTATCAAATAACCGCTGCCCATTGCAATAATCGGCGATAACACCAGCGACAAAAATATTTTTTCGATGCCAATCATATTAATTGCATCAATACCGGACGCCGTGATCACTGCACCCAATAAGCCCCCGACCAATGCATGGGATGAACTGCTGGGAATTCCAAACCACCACGTTAACAAATTCCAAACAATGGCGCCAAACAGCGCTGCGATAATCACCTGTTGATTGACCAATGAGGCGGATTTGATAATATCCCCGCCAATGGTCTTGGCAACTCCGGTACTGTATAACGCCCCAATAAAATTGAGACAACCGGCCATGATAACAGCGACCTGCGGCGACAATGCCCGGGTGGATACGGAAGTGGCGATAGCATTCGCCGTGTCGTGAAAACCATTGATATAATCAAAGGCCAGAGCAAAAAAGACCACAACATAGAGGAGCGTCAAATCAGGCATATTTTACAACGACTCCTCTTAACAATTTCGCTATATCTTCGCATGTATCCAAGATATCTTCCAAATGGAACAAGATCTCTTTCCACTTAATGATTTCAATGGGATCATTACACTCTCTAAAAAGTTTCGCCACCTCAATACGATACAGATGATCGCCTTGCATTTCGTACTCACATACACGGTTGCAGCGAACCTCAAGTTTGTCTTTTTGTTTTTTCAATTCCGGAAGGTAACTAAAGGACTTGTCAATCTGCTTTACACTTTTTACCACTAGTCCTGCTAATTCTTTTGCACCTTCTGACGCAGCTCCGGTATTATACAAATCCATACGTTCAATAATTCCTTGAATTCCGTCCATCAAATCATCCAATTTCTGCGCGATGCTATAGATGTCTTCACGGTCAAGCGGGGTGATAAACGTTTTGTTAAGCAACCCAAAGATTTGCGCAGTATTGGCATCCGCTTGATGTTCTAAATCATCAACCTTTGTCATAAGTTCTAAAAGATTTTCATGATTACTCATAGCTTCGACCAATACATCGGCTGCTTCACGGATAAGCTGAGTGTTTTCTGAAAGATTGTTGAAAAATTTTTCTTCTCGCGGTTTTAAGCGAAATCCCATACTGTCCTCCTGATTATTATCTAATCTCAAACAATTATATCATATTAACCACTGCTTTGAAACGCCATTATGTATACTTTAGCGCTTTAATGGCTTATACTTTTCTTCACAAGGTTCATCGACCTGCCAATCAATTGGTTTTTTACCTATAGAAACCAAAATTGCATTTGTTTTCGAGAATGGCTTGCTGCGGAAAAAACCCCTGCTTGCAGACAAAGGACTTGGATGAGGCGATTTAATAATATGATGAATTTTATTGGTTATCAAACTTGTCTTCGATTGTGCATGGCTCCCCCATAAGATGAATACGATGGGGTCTTGCCTTTCATTCAATAAGCTGATGATTCTATCTGTAACATGTTCCCAGCCTATTCCCCTGTGCGAATTGGCTTGCCCGGCAATCACAGTGAGAACTGTATTTAACAACAATACGCCTTGATCAGCCCATTTTTTTAAATATCCGGTTTTCGGTATCGGGTAATTTAAATCATCATGCAATTCTTTGTAAATGTTCACTAATGATGGCGGGGACTGAACGCCTGGCTTTACCGAAAAACTGAGTCCATGCGCTTGGTTCGGTCCATGATAGGGATCCTGACCTAATATGACAACCTTCACTTCTTCATATGCTGTATAATGAAGCGCATTAAAAATATCATACATATCCGGATAGACTGTCTTCGCACGGTATTCTTTGATCAAAAATTGTCTTAAGCTTTGATAATATTCTTTTTCAAATTCATCTTGCAGTAATTCCTGCCAGTCATTTTTAAAAACAATCATTCTCATCACCGCCTTGGATTATATCACAGAGATCCGTCTTCTATTTTAACATCTTTTATCCCGAAAAATAAAGCTCGAAAAATCGTCTCGAAGGACAAGCAGATTTAGCATAAGAAAAACCGCCCGATGAACGCAAGCGGTTTGTAGGGAGTTCATGTATACTTTTCTCTTAGCAGTCTAATCTCTTTTCCATAACCCGATACCTCATTGGGAGTCTCCAAATAAAATGGTAAATTTCGCAATTGAGGATGATTGATGATTTTGACGATAGCCTCCAACCCGATTGTTCCTTCCCCAATGCGTGCATGGCGATCTTTCTTACTGGCATAAGGGGTCATACTGTCATTTAAATGGATCGCCTTTAGCTTTTCAATCCCAATACATTTGTTAAATTGTTCCAAAACATCATCAAGCTCATTAACGACATTATAGCCGGCAGAATAGACATGGCAGGTATCAAGACATACTCCCATTTTTTCTGTCAAATTCACTCTGCCCAAAATCAAGCTAAGTTCATCAAAACTGCCGCCTACCTCACTGCCTTTGCCTGACATGGTTTCCAATAGTACTGTTGTTGTCTGTTCCGGTCGCAATATCTGATTTAATAACCTCACAATTAAATCAATGCCAGCTTCTGCACCTTGTCCAACATGGCTGCCCGGGTGAAAAGTATAGAAATTATTTGGCAAGTATTCAAGATTACGCAAATCCTCCGAAAGTACCATGTGCGCAAATTCTCTAATGCGCGGGTCGGCGGAGCAAGCATTCAGTGTATACGGAGCATGGCCCAATAGCGGCGCAAAATGGTGTTCCTGGCCTAAAGCAATCATTGCAGCCACATCTTTTTCACTTACTTTTTTTACGCTGCTGCCGCGCGGATTACGGGTGAAAAACTGAAATGTGTTGGCTCCTATGCTTAAAGCTTCCCGTCCCATATGTTCATAACCCTTGGATGCAGATAAATGACAGCCAATATTCAACATGAATGGCTTTTCTCCCTTCTAAAGTCGTTTTTGCAAAGAAACCAATTCGGTCCTCTGCCATTCCCGCCGGCAATAAAAATCCAATGCCAAGTGGTTACGCTGATCGGCCAATAAATCCATTCGTTTAGCCCCACATCCTTTAGCCCATTTTTCAACTGCATCAACCAGTCCGGAACCAACCCCATGGCCGCGCTGTTTTTCTGCTACGACTAAATCTTCAACAATGACTTTTGCGCCGCCTTCAGCAGTAGATACAAGTAATTGTCCTGTGCACATTCCTACAATCCGTCCATCAAACTCAGCCACCATAATACAGCATCGTTCCGGTTGTTCCAACATGAGAAAAAGACCTTGCCTCTGTCTTTGGACATCAACAGTAAAATCAGTTTCTATCGCAAATAAAACGCCTATTAGGTCCACTAAAGCACCGATATCTCGTATTTCAGCTCTTCTAATCACACTATTTTTACTCATTGCGCCCCCACCTCTCTGTTCGCTTTTGATTTGGAAGTGACCGCAAAAATTGATAATTAGTGAATACGGAATCCGACCGGTATCGCTTCGTCAACAAAAAGTACTTTGCACTCACCATCTGAAGTATCTCCGGCCAATAGCATGCCTTGACTTGTAACGTTGGAAAACTTAGCTGGCTCAAGATTAGCAATCACAACAATTTTTTTACCTATTAGCTCCTCCGGTTCATACCAAGGATGAATACCGGAAACAATAACTCGTCCGCAAAGTCCATCATCCAACTCCAAACGCAGCAAATTTCTCGATCGTTTCAGCGCTTCACATTTCATGACTCGGCAAACCCGCAAGTCAATCCTACTAAAATCATCTAAAGTAATCTGCGGCGCAAGAGGCGCAACAGCCGTCTTTTCTTGTGAATGCTGGCCTTTCCTATCTTCTGCGCCAGTTGGGTTCTGTTCAACCATTTCATTTTTAGTCATTACGGAAAATCTCCTTTTTAGTAATAGTAAAGCTCCCTTATCAATATTCCAACTTTGCATGGTAAATCCTTTTTGCACAATCCTATTTAGCCACGAAATGATGCAAAACTGTTCACACGGATACCCCAATAAGAAATAACCCGCAAAAGATTTCTCTTTTGCGGGCCTTCTTGGCACTTCACTTTTTTTGACTTGTCTCATTTTTGTTAAGCTTTTTCCGCTAAATCGCAGATTATCACTTAACTTTTTCGAGGGGCAGAACCTCTCTAGTTTACAAATCAACACGCTACCAATGCCAATTTTTGAACTACCTTCTACTAGCGCCTTAGCTCTCATTAGCCAAGTAAAGTATAGAAAGATAGTTTTTACAGAGGGAACCATCCGAACTTCCCCTCTGGGTTTTCGGCGCCTCACCAGCGCCTACCGAACAGTTCCTTCTGGTAATGTTACTATACCATAGTCCGTCGTAAATTTCAATAGATATTTTTTGAAAATTCTGCATTTGCTTAAATCAATTTTTAAAACTTTCTTTTATCCGGCAACTTCCACGTCGGTCTTTTTATCCGATTTCGCACCCCAATAACCGGCTAGCAGCGATCCGGTAAGATTATGCCAGACACTGAAAATCGCTCCGGGAATTGCCGCGATTGGATCAAGGTGAGCCATAGCCAGTGCAACAGCCAACCCTGAGTTTTCCATCCCGATTTCAAAACAAATCGCCTTCGACTTATGAAAGTTCATGCCTACAGCACGAGAAGCTCCGTAACCCAACCCCAGGCCAAGACCGTTATGCAAAGCAACGGCAACGAAAGCAATCAATGCAACTGTAACTAATTTTGCGGCGCTGAGTGCAATAACAATGGAGATAACAAATACGATCGCCCCTACAGAAACCAGCGGTACTAGCTTGATAAACTTATCAACAATCGAACCCGCTAAAGCACGTAAAGCAATCCCTAACATTACCGGGACAAGAACGATTTTCAAAATATCAAGCAACAATGCCTCGGCGTTAATCGGGATAATTGATCCGGCCAGAAGCAAAAAGATATAAGGAGTAACAAACGGTGCCAAAACGGTATTAAAGCTCGACACAGTGACCGATAAAGCCGTATCTCCCTTGGCCAAAAACGTCATTACATTGGAAGCCGTTCCACTTGGACAGCAGCCAACCAAAATCACACCGGCAGCTAATGCAGGCGGTAAATTTAAAATTTTGGTAACAAGGAGCGCAACTACCGGCATAATAAGATAGCGCAGGACAATTCCGTAAAAAACATCTTTCGGCCGGCTAAGTACCAGCTTAAAGTCATTTAGACTCATGGTAAGACCCATGCCCAGCATGATAATTCCCAGCAAGTAAGTGATCCAGCCTTTATACGGTGCAAATAGAGGCGGAAAAAAGAATGCCGTCAACGAAAAAACAATCACCCATAAAGGAAACAATCTAGTAATAAATGGAATAATTTTTTCAAAAGTATTCATCATTTCCTCCTACTTCAAAACTGCGCCGGTGTTGGCAGAAGTAACCAATTTTGCATAACGGCCCAAATAACCCGTAGTCACTCTCAGTTGAGGCTGTACCCAGGCAGCTTTGCGTTTGGCCATTTCTTCATCGCTTATGTTCACATTGAGTTTGCGTTCGGGAATATTGATTGAGATAATGTCGTTTTCTTGAATTAAACCAATTGGACCTCCATCCATCGCTTCCGGCGAAATATGTCCGATGCAGGCGCCGCGGCTGGCTCCGCTAAAGCGGCCGTCCGTAAGCAGACCCACTTTTAACCCCATACCCGTAATCACTGCAGTCGGATTGAGCATTTCACGCATCCCCGGACCGCCTTTCGGTCCTTCATAACGAATAACTACAATATCACCGTCTTTAATTTTGCCGCCAATGATTGCCTCAATAGCAATTTCTTCCGAGTCAAAAACCTTGGCCGGTCCTTCTAAGACCAACATATTGTCCTCAACCGCACTTTCTTTAACAACCGAACCAAAAGGTGCAATGTTGCCTGTCAAGATCGCGATGCCACCACGACTGCGATAAGGCGCCTCCACACTTTTAATTACATCCGACCGCATGATTTTGGCATTGGCAATCCGTTCTTTTACCGTGCCCGTCACAGTAATGGCGTCAGTATGAATAACCCCTGCTTTCGCCAATTCATTCATTACAGCGTTAATCCCGCCTGCTTCATTTAAGTCTTGCATGTGGTGGGTACCGCCGGGGCTTAATTTGGTAATATAAGGTGTTTTTGCGCTGATTTTATCAAATAACGTCAGCGGCAATTCAATCCCTGCTTCGTATGCAATTGCCGGTAAGTGCAGCACCGTATTCGTCGAACCGCCGATCCCCATGTCAACAGCAATTGCATTTTCGAAGGCTTCCACGGTAAGAATGTCTCGCGGTTTAATATCTTTCGCTACCAAGTCAAGAATAATTTTACCTGCCTGTTTTGCGAGCATAATGCGAGCGCCAAAGTTTGCCGCCGGAACCGTACCATTTCCGGGAATACCCATTCCAAGAGCTTCTGTCAAGCAGTTCATGGAATTTGCAGTAAACAGACCGGCGCAAGAGCCACAACCCGGGCAAGCTGCTTTTTCCATCGTATCAAGTTCTTCACTAGAAATTTTACCAGCTTCAAACAACCCGGCAGCTTCAAACATATTGCTGACACTAATATCTTTTCCTGCGTAACGTCCCGCCATCATCGGTCCGCCGCTGACTACGATACAAGGAATGTTCAGTCTAGCAGCAGCCATTAACATTCCGGGAACAATCTTGTCACAGTTAGGAATTAGAACCAAGCCGTCAAAAGCGTGACCGTTGGCTACCGCTTCTATTGAATCAGCAACAAGCTCCCGGCTGGCAAGCGGGTATTTCATCCCGTCATGACCCATTGCGATCCCATCGCAAATGCCGATTGCAGGGAATTCTACAGGCATGCCGCCAGCGCCGGCGACGCCGATCTTTACTGCGTCGGCAATCGAGCGGAGATGAAAATGTCCGGGAATAATTTCATTAAAAGCATTGACTACTCCGATCATTGGCTTTTTCAAGTCATCCGGCGTATACCCCATAGCATAGAACAAGGATCTGTGAGCTGCTCGGGTAGAACCAATTTTCGCGATATCACTGCGCATAGTACCACTCCTTAAAAATTTTATTCTTTGAGAATTCTATATTCAGCATAAATGATTTATCTATTATTTTCCTGCAATTATTTGTGCCAAATAATAAAAAACTTGCGCCTAAAAACACTGTAGGCGCAAGTTTAGATTTATTGCTGCTTATATTAAATATTATGCGTTTTTCTATATTGCTTGGGTGACAGTCCCATTTTGTTTTTAAAACAGGTGGCAAAATAGGTGCCGTCATTAAACCCTACCAACCCGGCAATTTCGGTAATTGTCCGTTCTGACGAAATCAATAGTTTTGCTGCTGCGTTCAGTTTTTGTTCTTGAATAAAATCCACTATAGAAATTCCGGTAAGCTGCTTAAACGTCCGGCTCAGATGGGACGGACTCAAATAAACAGTATTCGCCAAATCATCGAGGTGTATCGGCTTATCAAGGTTTGCTCTGACGTATTCGTCTATTTTTCTTACAATGTCAGACTTGTGCAAAGTTGGACCAGCCTCATCATCATGATCTTCCATATACGCTGATATTTTGCGAACAGCGTCAACAATATCAATCGGTTTGACCGGTTTTAAAAGATAATCACATACTCCGGCGCGAAAAGCCGTCCTGGCGTAATCAAAATCATCATAGGCGGAAACAATAATGATTTTGGTCTCCGGATAATCAATCAAAATTTTTTCTGCTGCATGAATCCCGTCAAGTTCCGGTATGCGTATGTCCATAAATACAAGATCGGGCTTGTATTTCGCAGTAATGGTTATGGCATCACGACCATTATCCGCTTGTAAAAGAAGCTTTACCGGCAAATTTTCTTTTTCAATGACCGATTTAATAAAAGAACGGACCACGACTTCATCATCAACAACCAATATTTTAAGTTTCTGCATAGCTATCACCATTTGCAATAGGAAAAGACAAAACAATTTGTGCGCCTTTCCCCGGTTTACTGAAAATATGAAAAGACTGTCTGTCGCCATAATAATATTGAAGGCGGTTTTTTACACTCTCAATGCCTATACCGCTCTTTTTCTCTTTTTCCTGCCACTTTATGGCTTCAGGGTTAAACCCAACACCATTATCGCTAATTTCAATTTGAATGTCTTGATCCTGTTTTCTTACGCATATTTTTATAATTCCTTTATTTTTACTCCCCTCGAGGCCATGAATAATTGCATTTTCGACCAAAGGCTGAAGCAGCAAACCGGGTATCGGCACATCCGACAAACCCGGCTCCACATCGGTAGATACGCTTAAGCGTTCGCCAAACCGGGCAGTCTGAATAGCAACATAATTATTAATCATTTCCAATTCTTCCTGCAGGGGAATAAGCTGTTCTGTTTTCCGCAGCGTATAGCGGAGCAAATCCGAAAGGTTCCAAACCAAATTGGCCACCCGTTCCGTTCCGTCAATATAAGCGAGTTGGGCAATTGTACTTAAGGTATTGAATAAAAAATGCGGGTTGATTTGCGAAATCAGCAATTTAAAATCAGCCTCTTTCAAGGCTTTTTCCAATTGCGCTTTCGCGACTTGTTCTTTAATTAAAGAAATGCGGCTGTTTGTGAGCTCTGTTTGTCGAAGCGAAGCAGTCGCCATTTCATTGATATAGTTAGCAATCACAAACGTCGCTTCGGCCGCTGCATAAAGCCTGCTTTTGGGTTGAAGCTTTGTGCGCAGATATTCAGTTGTAAGAGCATCGACACCTAACCCATACTCTGAACATAGTTTGATGAATTCATGCTTTATTTGTTCAAGGTCCGGTTTAGAAATAAAAATTTGACCGCATTTAATAAAACCGATCGGCACGTCACCATTAAATATCGGAACCATAATACTGGCGATATTGTGACAACAAAAGAATAAATGCCGGTCATTTGATAAGGTTGCGCTCTGGCAGGCCGGAAGGACATGATCCCTGCAATGTTTTCCATTGCTGGCATTGCGCAGCATTGTACAGAAAGGCGGGTAATTGTCCGTAGTAACTAACAATTCACCGGCAGAATTTAGTACTGCCAAGCTAAAGTCAGTCGCATCCGCTAATTTATTCAAGAGACTGCATAATGCTTCCGTATCAAGAAACCCGAATAAGTTTTTCGTATTACTTTGATGTTCTGCATTCGGTCTGGCAAGCAACTGCTGGAATTTCGATGGCGTATACACAATAATCAGTTTTAACTCTGTATCCAACAGATTAACAACCTTATGTCTGGCGTAGGGAGGAATATGCTTAATATCGCCTGCACTGATTGTTTCAGTTGTTTCATTTATTGTTTGAAGACCCTTACCCGAAATGACATAGATCACTTGTTCATCACCGGAGTGAAGGTGTTCCCCTTGTATTGTATTCGGCTTAAACGTTACCAACCCAACGCTCAAGCGCTCTATATCAAGATTATTAGGTTCAAAGAACCATAACAAAGTACCCCATTCAAAATCTTGGATTTTTTCAAATTGATTGATGTTATTAATTGATATTCCCCCCTTCGCAACCGCGCATATACGACCTCTAATACTAGCACAGAGGCGTTTCTTCCAATCAGCCTTCGCATCGCTTCATTAGATCAGTTCCTATGCGTTTTTTCCAAATTAAGAAGTTTTTCCTTAATATCAAGACCGCCGCCATAACCAACCAATTTCCCGTTTGCGCCGATAACACGATGACAAGGAACCATGAGCGCAATCGGATTTCTATTGTTGGCCATACCAACAGCACGACAAGCCTTGGGTTGACCGATACTCTCAGCAATGTCCTTATAGCTTCTCGTTTCCCCATAAGGGATCGCTTTCAGGGCTTCCCATACGTTCTGTTGGAAGACAGTCCCATTTGCTGCAATCGGGATATCGAAAACTTTTCGTTTTCCGGACAAATACTCCTTGATTTGCTGCGCCGCTTCTTTTATTAATGGCGTTTCTTTAACCAAAGCGTCTACTGGTATTTTTCCATCGTCAAAAGTAAGTTGGATGATCGCTTCTCCGTTATCGGCAATCCCAATTTTTCCAATGACTGTTTGATAAAAAAATATACTTTTCATTTCTATCGCTCGCATTCTGCATGTTTTAGAGCCCACACAATCCAATTCTCATTATATTATATCAGATCCATTTCTGCTCATCTTATAAAATATCACTTTTTTCGAACTATTTTAAATCATACTTTGCACAACATGAAAACAGTCCGTATCCTTCAGAGATACGGACCGATTCATCTTAACAGTACAATTAAAAATCTACTCTTTCCGGCGGTTTGCCAGAAAAATCGGAAAGTATAGCTGTTCCATGTTCAATATAAAATATTTCAAAGATAGGGTTATCCGGTGTGTGATAAATTGATCTTATCAACCCATTTGCAATAAAAATCTTTTCTTTAATTTTCAAATCATTACTAAATTTCACTTCCCCGTTAATGCGAATCCAGGCAAATCGAGGTGAAAAACTAGAAAATTCTACATATGGATTAGCCTTTAACTGTTCAAACAGATCTTTGGTATTATTGGAACAGAAAAATAATTTTCCGTTTTCTTCCACCGCGAATTGAAAAGGTCTGATTTTGGGTTTGCCATCCGCAATGGTTGCCAAAAATCCCATACTATTGTCTTGTAGAAATTTTATAATTTCATTCACTTGTCGATTCCCCCCATTTTATCTTCGTCAACAGTCGACGAGCCTATCCTGCTATAGCAGCTTTATCGTGAAAACAGCCACCAGGTATCCGACTCCGAAAGGACCTTCATATGATAGCACTTCTGTCGCATAGTCTTTCCCCGCAAATACGCCGAACAAGAACAATATCGACCTTAAACCGCATTCTGCTCCATTCTGAAGAATTTCGGCATCAATCTCCATCAAACTGGTTACGTCTTTATTCGTGATCGCGTTAACAATCGCCTCATCCAGTTTTGGTCCTGACGGATCATACCCATATGGACCGTCGGGTTTTAATACATGCGATAAATCTCCGGAAGCGATAACTGCAATACGTTTGCTTGACTGATCGATTTTTTCACCATACTGTTTTCCGAGCTCAAAATAATATGTATAAGAAGGATTGGTGACCAATATTTTCTCCAACTCCGTATCCGGGGGCAGCTCTTTCGCAAGATAATAAAGCGGCACTTGATACCCGTGCTCACTATGCGGTGAAATCATGACTATTTTATCCGGTTTTGCCGCGGCCAATCTAGATGCTGCCAACTCCAGGGCTGAGATTGTTTGTTTTACCTTTTCAATCTCGGTTCCGCCAATTTCCGGAATAATGATAGGGGGATGGGGACTAACAGCGCCTAAAACGAGCATGATCTACGCCTCCCTTTATACATTGCCCACATGGATATGTTTTATTCCGGCTTCTTCGCCGATTTTTTCAGCCATTTCCAACGTCTCCAGAGGAGTAATTTCGGCATCCATCATTTTCCAATTAGGAAAAAATCGAGTTACATGCCACGGTACATCTCTGCTGAGTTCCGTACCAATGAATTGGGCGATTTTTTCTAATTGGCCGGCTTTATCGTTTACACCCGGTACAATTAACGTTGTAATTTCAATGTGTACTCCCGCAGCATGAAGGTACTTGAGGTTCTCCATAATCGGTTCGGCCTTACCACCGCAATATTTTTCATAAACACCGTCATTTGGTCCTTTATAGTCTACATTCGCAGCATCCAGGCTGGGGGTAATCGCATCAAGCGTTTCTCGCGACATGTACCCGTTCGTCACCCAAATATTTTTCAATCCTTTCTCTTTGGCTAACTTCATCGTCTCCAGTGCATACTCTACAAAAATTGTCGGCTCAGAATATGTATAAGAAATGGAAGGACATACATATTCAAGAGCTCGCTTCACATGCTCAGCCGGAGAAATATCAATGCCCTCAATTGGCTTGTTTGGTTTTGGGCTTTGCGATATTTCCCAGTTTTGACACCAGGAGCAACGGAAATTACACCCAACGGCAGCAAAGGAATACGTTTTTGTTCCTGGCAAGAAATGATACAGAGGTTTTTTTTCGATTGGATCGATGTGGACAGCGATTGCTTTGCCATAGTTCAAGGCATAGAGTTTTCCCGCGATATTTTCCCGAACGCCGCAAATCCCTCTTTTCCCGTCTGCAATCGTACATCTATGATTGCAGACGACACATTGAACATTACCATTTTCTTTTTTATGATATAAAATGGCTTCCTTCATCTGCTACATCACTCCTTAGCTTTTTTAGATAGGCTCAGTTGATCTTTTCAAAGGGTTTCGCCATGATCAAAATAATTCTTGCCGTAGCAATTCCGCTTTGTCCGTCTTTTCCCAAGGAAGATCGAGATCATCTCTTCCAAAATGTCCGTACGCCGCCACTTGTTGATATATCGGCCGTCTTAAATCAAAAGTTTCAATAATAGCTGACGGCCTTAAATCAAAGTATTTTTTTATGAGTTTTTTTATTTTCTTTTCTTTTATTTTATTCGTTCCAAACGTATCTACCATGATGGAAACAGGATGGGATACGCCAATCGCATACGCCAGCTGAATTTCACACTTGTCCGCCAACCCTGCCGCTACGATATTTTTGGCAACATACCTTGCCGCATAAGTTGCCGAACGGTCAACTTTAGTTGGATCCTTACCGGAAAACGAACCTCCGCCATGCCGTGAATAACCGCCGTACGTATCCACAATAATTTTTTTTCCTGTTAAGCCCGTATCTCCCTGCGGGCCGCCTATGATAAACCGGCCTGTTGGATTCACATAATATTTTGTCTGGTCATCCAATAATTCTGCCGGTATGACAGCTTTGATAACTTTTTCAATGATGTCCGTTTTAATCTGTTCCTGCATCACAGTTTCATCATGCTGACAAGCAATGACAATGGTTTCAACACGAACGGCTTGATGCTTAAGGTATTCCACAGTGACTTGAGTTTTTCCGTCCGGCCGCAAATACCGAAGTTCTTTTGATTTTCTCACTTCAGCTAACTTTCTTGCTAATTTATGAGCAAGCATGATGGGCATCGGCATCAACTCCGGAGTTTCATTGCAGGCAAAGCCAAACATCATTCCCTGATCGCCTGCTCCAAGCCGATCCAACTCATCAACTGAACCTTCTTTATATTCAACTGATGTATTTACGCCAACAGCAATATCGGGCGATTGCTCATCAATTCCGGTGAGAACCGCACAACTATTTCCTTCAAAACCAAATTCAGATTTTGTGTAACCAATTTCTGTAACGATATTCCTTGCAATTTTAGGGATATCCACATAGCAGGTCGTTGTAATTTGTCCCGTAATCAAGACCAATCCTGTGCATACAGACGTGTTGCAAGCGACTCTTGCCTCCGGATCTCTTGCCAGAATTGCATCCAAAATACCATCCGATATTTGATCGCAAATTTTATCAGGATGACCTTCCGTAACAGATTCAGAAGTAAAAAACCATTTATTCATTCTCTGGTCCCCTCTCTCTGTCTGTAATTTCCCCAAAATTCAAAACATCGTTCGGCAAATGCAATTTCGTTCGGGATGTAAATAGAACTGACTTTTCTAAATTTACTAACTATTCAACTCTATCGTAACACATCGCATCTTTAAAATGCCATATTTGATCATAAAAAATTCATCTGGATAAAGACTCAAACGGAACCGTCGCATGAGTCCACAAACAAAAATATCCTGTCACGCAAAGACAGGATATTTTTCCGCAATTTCAAATTAGCTCAGGATAGTCTTAGAGATTTTTCTTCTTTTCTTCTTCACTGTGTTCCACTTCTGTTTCAATCGTTTCCGTGTCGCCATCTGTGCGAACGATTTCAATCGTGCAGCGTTTGAAAACAGCGACAAGCACACCTAATACTGCCAGATGCGGCAGCATCACTGCGCCAAGAGCACCGATCGCCACAGGGATTTCCACTAGGACCTTGCCTTCATTCTTGACACGAATCTTGGTGACATTGCCTTCATAAATCAGCTTTTTGACTCTCTCAATAACCTGTGAGGAACGGGATGAAATTTCGTCGGTCCAGGTGCCTTGTTTTGCTTCTTCCAATTCAATCAAGGCTTCAATCACATCGCCATTGCTGCGCTCCAACGCCTCTTTGGCTTCTTTGTAAGTTACTCCTGCCCGGTCGCGTATAATGTCAATCTTCTCTAAAGTGACATTCTCCATATCCTTGCCCCCCTTATGCGATTTGCTCTCGATGGATCACATTGAATGCTTCTAAGTATCAATGTGTTGTATGATAAGACACTTACAGTATTATTCTATCACTATACCAAGCGTGTTGCCAGCAATTAGTAAAGAACCATGAAGCGAATGGGATCAACAGCCTTGTCATTTATCCTGACTTCATAATGAAGATGGGGACCCGTACTTCTGCCGGTACTTCCCACATAAGAAATCACTTGTCCTTTTTGTACATTTTGCCCGGCATTGACAATGTTTCGCGAATTATGCCCGTAAACGGTCACCATGCCATTCCCATGATCAATTTGCACAATATTGCCATACCCTTCCGACCATGTGCTTTGCACAACCTTGCCGTCGGCAGCGGCAACAACAGGCGTACCGCTACTATTAGCGATATCAATTCCCGCGTGAAATTCACTGCCGCCGCCCCAAGGGGAGTTACGCCAGCCAAAACGGGAAGTAACCGTTCCGCTAATCGGCCAGATCGATGGAATAACCGCTAGTTTATCCGTAGCTCTCGCGATTTTGATCATTTCTTGTCTCTGTGCAGCCTCATTCTGCCGTACCGTCTGCACCTCTGTTACTGCAAGGCCGCTTGCACTGAGTGTTTGATGAGTATTTGCAAAAATCCCAATTGAAAATAATAACAAAAAGCACAACAGAGAACTAATCCATTTATTGAAAATCATTAGGATTCGATTACCGGCGGTTTTCATTTTATGATTTGTTTCATTCAGACCATGCATTATCATACCGACTCCTTTGGACAGCACACACTGGGCTAAACCTTCATTTGGACCAAGTCTTTCTTCTATTATACAATAAATCCGCTCATTTTTCTTTCTTATTATTCTCATTTATCCTTCACACGCAATAACACTTGACGCACAAATCGAAAAGTGACAATATAAGAACTGCCAGGTGATCATGATGGAGATGAACTGTATGAAAAAGTTGAGCCGGAAAAATCGCATAATTTTTATTATAACCTTTTTTTTATTCATCGCGGGCTTACTGTCCGTCGCCAGTTATAACCTGTTCCCGCTTACATTTCCTATCCAGCAAATCGGGTTGAAGACTCCTCTTGCTGTTACTGCTGCCCCCATTGCGTCGTTACATAAGCCGATAAAAATTGTTTTTGCCGGTTCAGTGGAAAATGCAAACACCGTCCCTGTTAAAACCGAATTTTCCGGCACACTAAGTGAAATATATGTGATTCAAGGGCAAGCAGTTCAATCCGGCCAGCCTTTATTTACTGTTGAAGTATCAGCAAAACCCTTTACGGCCAGCGAAGGTGAAATAAGCCAGACAACGGAGGCCTCTCAACAAGCAAAAGCCAATTATGAAAATGCCTTGAAAGAGTTTAACCGTTACCAAAAATTATATGAAATCGGCGGCATCCCGCGACGGCAGTTGGAGACCGCCGCGGCTCGCTTGCAGGAAGCACAAAGAAATCTGTCCAATGACCCATACCTTTCTGCCGGCAGCGGCAATACGGAACCATTCGTCGGCCCTGTTACAGTGAAGGCGCCAATCGACGGCATTGTAACAGGGCTATCGGTCACTCCGGGAAAAACGGTACAAGCGGAACAACAGTTACTATCTTTGGGAAGCGGCCATGAAATGGAAGTGGTCCTACCGATTGACCAACAAGACCTATACCTGGTTCATTTGGGCAAACAAGCGACAATTGAGCTATCATCGCAAACCATAGCAGGTCAGGTATCGGCAATCTATCCAGAGATAAAAGATAACCAAGTTTCCGTTTTCCGCGCCCATATCAAACTCGGAAATTCTACTCCTGGATTATTGGAACTGGGAATGCCGGTTGCCGTCCGCATAGATACAGACCAATCCGCATTGGTCTTTGCAATCCCCACTGTATCAATATTCCAAGATAACCAAAATCGAAGTTTTGTATATATTGCAATGGAAGGCAAAGCTGTCCTCCAACAAATAACCCCCGGAGAAACCATTGGCGAGTTAACCGAAATCACCTCGAACTTGCCTCAAGAAGGAATGGTCATAACAAGTAACATCCAGGAAATAAAAAATGGTGTTTCGATCACGGTAATAAAGTAAAAACAAACGCGGGACGTTTCACGAACGTAGATCTAACCGACGAGACAAGTTTGCTTGAAGTTATTTTTGTAATTTTCTGACTATAATTGTATAATATAAGTGAGTTATGGTTTCCTACGATGACACTATTGCAGAGATCATTTTGCTGTTAGAAGGTCTACCGCTGCATGACACGCAAAAAAGGAGGATCTTTATGGAAAAATATTACCTCATCCACGTAGGGAAAGGCATTCTTGGCGTAGGCGATTCGTTAGAAAACGCGATCAGTGATTGGGAAAACAACCTTGGAAAGCCGTCCGAATTAAGTGCGGACGATATTTCTCCGTACAATAGTGAATTGACAAAACAAGGTGATATCGTTTATGAATGGATCGCGTCAGCCCCCGACGCCATGTCGCCCGAGCTGAAAAATTATTTTCGCGAAGCTGAGCAAGATTTCAATTTTGTTAGTCTAAATGGCAAAATGATTGATTTCGCGTTGGCGATACAATTAATGGATCAGGATCTGATTGAAGAGCTGCGAATAGAGCTTGAACCGTGCTCGGATCAAGAATTTGTCGATGCATATGCGCAAGCTCATCAGAGAAAATTTGGCGAAGACTTTATCATCGATTCCAATATCGGATAACATATACCGTTTTTCTCACACCATTACCATAAAAAGCAACCAAAAAAACTCCTGTCAGCATGCAGCTTGATTTGACAGGAGTTTTTTGTTATTCCATTTCAACCCTGTTTCGACCCTTTCCTTTTGCTCTGTATAAAGCCAAGTCCGCCTTTTTGAGCAAGGTATCCACACTATCTCCCGACAAATACTCGGCAACGCCAAAACTCATGGTAAGAAATACTTGATACTCATTTTGAGATTTTTTCACCAATTGTCGAAGTTTTTCCGCTGTCGTTACCGCTTCAGCCCCTGCTGTTCCCGGTAACAAAACAATAAATTCTTCTCCGCCCCAACGAGCCAATACATCCACTTGCCGCAAGTTATTCTGAAAAAGGCGGCTAATAATTTTTAGCACTTCATCGCCCACCAAATGTCCATGTCTATCATTTACCTTTTTAAAGCGATCAATGTCTCCCAAAATAATCGACATCGGTTCCCCAAATCGCTTAGTGCGCTGTATTTCATATGCCAAGACCTCATCAAACTTTCGGCGATTATAAATCCCTGTCAAGTTATCGGTAATGGCAATCATTTCAATCTTCTTAAGAGCCTTCGTCAATTCTTGCGTTCGTTCGCTAACCATCTGTTCCAACAGCTGAGTCTTATTCGCAAGTTCTTTTAAAGGATACGCTTCCCCTTTACTTAAATTAGTTTGTTCTTGAGACAAATGCAAATGCTGGATCAACCATCGCCGTCCCATTTTAACGAAAATTGCAGTAGTCCGTAAATGATCAACTCTAAACGGCACGTCACTAATACTTCCTGCGATATTCATTCCAGCCATGACAACCCCGACATGATCCGTTAACTCAATCACTTTCGCAAAAGCCAGTTCATAGACAATTGGATCCGGACACTGTGCAATATCACGAGCAGATAAAGAAAGACTGTCTTCATACGAAAATGCGGTTTCATCACCGGCGGTGCCAAATCCGCATATTTGGGGATGAAATAAACGAACCGTTTTCTTATAATCCCGTTCAACAAAAAATGTGTGTAAATAATTTTCAAATGCGATTCGAACTTCCTGTTCAAAAACGACATTGTCACTCACAGTATTGTCCTCTCCTAAGCCATTAGAATAATTTCCCTGACTCCGACTGACATTACGCCTATGACAATTGGCTATTTCTCCTTATGTTCTAACAGAAAGAATTATCTTATTATTCTCTATTTTCTATATGCATAAGGGAATATCCTCCATTTTTTTAAAAAAATGTACTCCATACACTTCTTCCCGTATTTCATGCTAATATACACTGCATTTCTCGATAAAAAGAAAAAGCCTTCAGCAATAAAGGCTTTTGATATGATCGGCGTAGGATTACGGCTTAAATGCCCTAATTTGTGTTTTTATAAATTTATCGGTCGTTTCTTCAAGATCATAGTTGCCGTTATGAATACACCAATCATTTACAAGACCTCTCATTAAGACGAAAAAGTACATTCTGATTTCTTCGGCACTCATCGCAGTGATGATTTCACCCTTCGCTTGCCCATTTCTTATAATATCTTCTAAAATGATTTCCATCTGCCGTCTTTTGGTGAACATGGGATTATTCATGCTATAAATTGACCGGATATTTTCCACTCCAACGGTGGCAGTGTGTAAGGCATAATGATGAAAAAAAGCGACAATCTGTTCTGTTGGCGAAGATACAGCAAGCAATCGATCTGCAACATATTCTTCAAAGTATTTGTCCAGCGTTTTATAAGCCTCTTGGAGAATCTCCGCCTTCGACTTGAAATAGTGATAAAACGTTCCGACCGAAATATTTGCATACTTAATAATTTCTTCCACTGTTGTACCTTCGTAGCCTTGTTGCTGCATTAGTTCAAAAGCTACACCAATAATTTTATTTTTTGTCTTTAACGCCTTAGGTTTCATCAAAATTGTGTCCTCCTGACATTATATCTTTAAATTAAAGTGCAATACTTCGTATCTCAACGTTTTTTGTATTATCGATGGAATTTTCATTATAAGTCATTCTACTTTTAATATAACAATGATTTCCAAATAAAGCAATATGATCAGTCATTCTTTTCTGTTCTTTTCGTTGCCTTTACCGGAAGATATGCTGCGAATGCTGCGGAAAATAACTATCAGAAGGACTGCCGCAATAGCAACCAGACTAATCTGCAACAGCCATGAATTTCGTTCTGTCCAAGGACGGATATCTTTAAACTGGAACGCCTTGTTTTCTTCTTCCGGTCCCATGGATACACGGGGCATTTTGCTGTAATCCAGATTATCCTTAAATTTTTGAATGTCATAGATCGGAGCTTTAATTTGGTTACTGTTCCAATACAAGAAATATTTTTTTGCCGGATCAGCCTCAAAAACTACCGCCGGATTAATGCCTCGAATCTTGATCTCCCGGATCGATAAGGGAGGGTTATTTTGATGATAGATTTTCAACTTGAGATAGCGGCGATTTGTTTTGAATTTGATAATCAGTTGTTTGGCCGCAAGTTTGTCCAACTGATAAGAATATAATTCTCCTTTCGTAACAAAGTTCCAATCTTTGTTATTCTCACTATCATATATTTCTGCCATTCTATTAAAATTTTCGGCACCCGTGATAATCTCCAACTCTCTACTGGGAAGACGAGAATGATATAAATCAAAAATGCATTCTTGCATACCGTCTTTGCTGGTTTCAAGACGGAACTCATAGGGACGCTCTTTGAGCCCTGCCACCATTAATGTTGGATTGACATAAGCCAATTCGATCCCTTCAAGATTTAAAGTTCCCTTAACACCGCGAAATACAGTGGCACGCAGATAACGAAAGTTTGTCTTCGGGAGATTCACTTCCATATGACGGCTCTTTTGCTCTTTCGTCAAATCAAAAATCGTACTATCCGATAGTAAATTCACCCATTCGCGCTCGTCCCTGCTGCCTTCCACCTGAACCTGGTAAATAAAATTTTTATCCGGACTCATAAAGTTGATTTGATGAATCCATCTATTTTGAGGGATCTCGATCTCGAAACTCAAGTTCCCTGCTGAGTCTATTCCCTTGTTGAGTACTTGAACCCGTTCCCGTCTTGCGGATGCCAACAACTCTTGATCCGTTATCAATGCATAAGGGATCTCTTCTTCATTGCTGTAAATTCGCAAATCCGGAAGTCCTGGTTGGGTTTGACTTACTACTTCATCGGGAAGTTCCAAAAAGTGATAGGCAGGTGAAGAAGCATCCAGGCTGATATAAGCGCGGGTGCGGAAATCACTTTCAGCGCCCCATACCGGAACAGGAAAGAGAACTGCTAGAACAAACAAAAACAGGAGTAAGAAATGAGTAAAAAACCTTGTTGGAATTTTTCTATTGCCCGGATTGGCTTTCATCATCATTCCCTCCCCGAATTTGATTTTTGTAACGATGGTAAAGCCAGGAAATCGCAAGCAAGATCACGCCTAATCCCATGAACGACATAATCCGGTTGGGAGTAGAAAGGTTCGACAAATCATAAAAAAATACTTTGAGAACAACAACGCCCAAGAAACCGAGTCCAAACCACCGGATCCCTTTCATCCGACGCCAAAACCCCAGAACAATCAATGTCGCAGCGTGCAATCCCCAAATAATAGAAATTGCCAATTTTTGAGTATTCAGTAATGAATATGCTTCCTGACGTTGCGCCAATCGCCTCAAATAATCGAAATATGCGTTAGTTTCCAGTGTGAAAAATAGAATGATCACCAAATTTAAGCTGACGAGCATGAAAAGCATGAAGTCAAAGTTGCGAAAAACTTTGGCCTCTTTGGTTTGCCGATGATAAAGCCAGGAAATCAGCGCCATAGCCAATATAAAGACGAGGTAGGCGACCGCTGCTTTATTTAATAGAACCGATGGTTCATTGCCGGTAATCCGAAAGGGTTGAATGGTTAAAGAAAGGAATGTCAGGATCAAAATCAAAAATCCGACAGCTGGGATTTTATTAGGGTTGATTTTAAAACTAAGATAAAAAACAATCACAGCTTCCATTGCCCAGGCCATTGAAATCCAATAACCGTTAAATTGCAAAGGAATAGCCACTGTCATAAAGCCTGCGGCTATCGCCAAAAGAGTCAGGCTGAGGTTTTTGGCTTCCAAATGGCGACGGTAAATAAACAATCCCAATAAAAGATACATCGTTCCTAGAAAAACCGCCCAAAACCCAATCCAATCATGGATGTGAGGATTTAACAATGTGTACGATAAAGCAAAATAAATGACTGCATTCAACAGAATGAGCTTGATATCCGTCCAGAGAAAACTTTCTTTAAGCCGTATATTGCGCGAAAAGGGAACTGCTAAATAAATTAAAAAGAACAACGTCAGATAACTGAAAGAAACCGTATCAAAAGTCGCATAATAGTAGGGTGTCCGGATCCCGGCTAATCCGGCTGCAAATGAAATATAAGTAAAGAAAAATGTCAGATAATTAAATACCGGCCACTTTTTGTAGTAAGCAACCACTAAAACCCCAAGATCCAAAATAGCAATATAGGTAAACAAAATTATGCGGTTGCTCTGACCGCTGCTTAATAAAAACGGGGTGGCAAACCCTCCGACGATCCCCATAACCCCTATAACCACAGAATCGTAACGGACAGCAAGCAAAGAGGCCGCCATTGTAATCAAAACCATCAGCAGGAAAGCAACCGGCTGGGAAATTAGGTGGTAAAACACAAAAGCTGCGAAAATGGAAAAATAAAGAATGGCTATTCCGCCCCCGGTAAACCCTTGCCCATAGACGAAAAATTTGCGGCGTTGAAAATATTCGCCCCCGCCCAGAAAACTCAATCCGATGACAATACCGATCACGATTCTTCCAAGCTCTCCAATAAGATGATTATCGAACGACCATTTAAGAAAAAAGGCTACCGCCAGCATAATAGCGATAATACCAACCCGGTTAAACCAGGTTCCCGCCAACTTTTCTTCACTCATTCCTGATAAAGAAAATTTGTTTTTCGGCCGCAAAATAATTTTCATTCGTTGGGGGCTCGGGTTTTCTGCCGTCGAGATAAATTGCTCTCCTACTTGCGGTTTAGAACCAATATCAGCGGAAAATCCAGTTTTTTGTTCCAGATAGGCAACCCTTTCTTTCAGTTGCCGGACTTCAACAATTAATTCTTCCAGCTGTTTCTCCATTTCTTTGTCTCCTATTCTTTGAATGGTTAAGTGGAGCATATGTGTATTTCGCCATGAAGACATCTAAATCATTCTTATTTTCTTCCCATTTTTTCTAAAGGACCCATGCGATAAATGTAGACTTACTTCAGATGGAGTTGCCTGTACCCTTTGGGTGCAACTCCACCTGAAGTTTAGTCGAATTTACTTCGAGCTACAGCCTGTTAGTCCCCGACATAAGAGGGCGGGGGCTTACAGGCTGTGTGAAGGATAAATATGACTTGCCTCAGAATGACGAAAACTTGGCGTTAGCCAAGTTTTCTTTAAGGAACAATACCTGTTTAATTAATCACATTGATTGCTTTGCCCTGAATAAAAGCATCAATATTTCCTGTCAATAAATCAATCAGCCTTTGCCTTGACTCAAGGCATTTCCACCCGATATGCGGTGTCAGAATGACGTTGTCCATGGAAAATAAAGGATTTTTCATGTCAGGAGGTTCAGGATCCTGAACATCAAGCGCCGCACCGGCGATTTTTCCGTTTTGTAAAGCTTCAATCAAATCCGCTTCTTTGATAAGCGCACCGCGGGACGTGTTAATAATGAAGGAGGATGGCTTCATTAAATTCAATCTCTCTTTGTTAATGAGGTGCTTTGTATCGACAGTAAGCGGACAATGAAGCGTAACAAAATCACTTTGTTTGAGTAAATCTTCCAGATTGACAGACTGTATTCTAAGATCATCCCATTGTTTTGGCGTACGGTTATGCACAAGAATCTTCATCCCCAAAGCCAGAGCAATTTTAATCACCTGACGCCCAATCCCGCCACTGCCCACGATTCCCAGTGTCTTATTTTGCACTTCGATATGCGGCACCATTAGGTGCTTGGTGAAATTATCAAAGTTGTTTCGTTGAAGCATCACTTGCTGTAACTTCATTGAAGAACATAGGTTTAGTATTCCGGAAATTGCCAATTGCGCAACTGCTTCGCTGCTATAACCGGGAACATTGCAAACAGCAATATTCTTTTCTCTTGCAGCGGCAATATCGATATTGTTATATCCGGTCCCGGCTTCGCAAATCAGTTGTACAGATGCTGGCAGCTGACGAATAATATCCGCCCCTATAGGTAATTCTTTCGTAATGACAATGTGCTGATCCTGAACTCTTTGCAAAATCTCTTCATTACTGCTTTCGTCATACTTTGTAACATTCGTCATTCTGTTAAGCAGCGAAAAATCAAGCTTGTGATCAAAGTCCAGTTTTTCCACGTTAAGGAATATTGTGTTTCTCATAATTACCCTCCCATTCTTATACTATTGAATACCCTTCCTAGGCCCGGTCGCACTGCATCGATATTTTTCTTGCTTTCATTATGGCAAACACGCCTTCACCAACACCAGGTTTACTTTCTTGCAATTTATTTTCCAAATCAAAAATCGTTTGACGCTCACCCACAACGGCAAAACCAGCTTTCTGCAAATAAGCCCTGATCTCACACGCCGAATGGAAAACTGCCGGTTTATAAAATTCACTGGTGTGCTTTTTCAGATCGTAAATTCTGCCCAATGGTGCATTTTTATCGATAAAGGCAACAATAAAATAGCCATTGACTGTTAAAATCCGCCAAACCTCTTTGAATGCCTGTAAAATATCCTTTAAAAAGCAATCCACAGTAACCATCATAACAAAATCATAGACTTCATTCTCAATCGGCAAGTGCTCGGCCAGCGCATCAATAACCTGTATTCCTCTTGCTGAAGCTTTCTCACGCATGTGTTTGGCCGGTTCAACGCCATGTTGAATACCAAGTTGCGCCGCAAAGACCCCTGTACCCACACCAATTTCGATCCCTTTGCTAAAATTCGGTATTACCAGCTTGATTGCTGCGATTTCAGAAGCCAGAATATGTTGATTTCGTTCAAACCACTGATCATATTGCTCTGCATTTTCATCGAAAAGAACAATGTTATCCATACCCCTCCTCCTTGCACACAAGCGTTAGGTAAAAAACATGCCATTCACCGGTTATGGTTGAATTTCATGCTCCTTAAAACCAATAGCCCAGTCTAATATAGGTTCGTCCTAATATTGGAAACTTCCTTTAACAACCTTGTTCTTCACATATCAATTTTTTGTAAGCTGCAGGATGGCGATCATATACAACATGCGTTCCCGGTACCAAGTTTTTCATTCGGCTGTTGGCAAAACAAGTATACGTTCCACACGCTTGCTTGCTCTGTTCTTGCAATGTAGAAGCCACAACTATACCATTTGGATCAATAATTTGACCCATGGAAGGAGATGTTCCGGATTGTGCAACGGCAACAAACATGCGATTTTCCGCAGCCCTTGTCTTGGCAACCGGAGTAACTATGGATGCGGAAAGACGGTTGGGCCAAACCAGGCAATCAGCTCCTGCCAGCATAATGGCCCTGCCCCATTCCGGAATTAGACCCTCCTCGTCGTGCAAAATTCCTACATTGCCCCATGAGGTTTCAAGAACAAAAGGCTTGCCACCATTTTTATGAGCATTTTGATAGATCGAAATCAATCCATTTTTATTAAAAACATAACTTTTGCTTTCCCCTTTTTCAATCATCGTAGCAATAACCATGCCCTCAACAGGAATTTCTGCGCAAAGATCATTTCGAAGGTCTTCAATAGCCAAATGGCTGGGGGGCATGCAAATCAAACGGCTTCCATGCACACTCAATCTTCGGATCATGGAAATATAATCCACCGCCGACAGGTCGCCGGCTGCCGTTGAAATATACGGCGTTATTTCAGATATAATTACCGGTTGTTCAATCACTTTTTTTATAGGTAATGAGTCAGTCGGTTCAACAAGCAATTTGTATAGATCAGGACAGCGGCTTGGGATGAGGTTGTTGGTTTCGCGTAAAATCTTTCCATTCTTATCAGTCGGGATGTCAACTGAAACAATCTCATCCGCATCAGACCCTGCCTGGTAATGACAACTTCCGTCCGGCCCATACACGGCGGATCGACCAGCATATGTGATACTATGAGTCTCCACGCCCCATTTATCCGCCATCGCCAGCCATACTTTATTTTCCAATGCACGGACAGACAGCAAATACGCACTCTGTGCATTATGAAGCGCCGCAATATCCGGACCGGTAGCAGTTAAGTTGGCCAAATCAATAATTAAAGCTGCTCCTTCTAAAGCCGCTAATCTGACTATTTCCGGCGATCTTGCATCACAGCAGATAACCAGACCAATCCTTCCGAAGTCCGTATCGGCTACAGCAAGATCTTCTCCTTCGGAAAACCACAGACGATCAATATGCCACAGGTATGACTTCCGTTTCTTTACCAGCTCATTGCCGTTTCGATCAATCAATAACGCTGTGTTATATAAGCGGTTGTCCTCTCTTTCAACATAACCAAACGCGACATAAGAACGGTTTTCCCTGGCAATCATTTTCACTTCATTCAACAAAACTGTGGTTTTTTCCAAAATCGCTGCAATATCCGCTTCCCGTTTTTCTAAATAATAAGCTGGGAATGCGCACTCCGGAACAAGAACCAAATCATGTGCTTTTGCCGTTTGCCGAATCATAATCATGAGTTTGTCAGCCGCATTTTGATAATCTTGAATGTCATTCGCTTGCGCTTGGATTAATCCCACTCTCATCACCGATTCTCCCCTCACATCCGCTCTTTATTGTTCTATTTCTTCCATGCGGTGATACAAAATCCTGCCCATTTTCATTTGCAGATTTCTGCATTATGCACAAAAATGCAAGAAATCCGAATGGAAAATCCGCCTGAACATAAGTTCAAGCGGATAATATCCCGTATAAACTATCCAATTGCATACTCAACCGCCGCTGCTGCATGAAGACCCATTGTATCAAAAACCGGGGCCTCAACATCAGCCTGTTTTATTAATAACGGAATTTCAGTACACCCCAGAACAATTCCTTCGGCCCCCTGCAACAATAACCTGTTGATAATCGCAAGGAACTTTTCTTTCGAATCTTGGCTGAGGATACCGGCGCATAATTCTTGAAAAATGATTGTATTGATCATCTCCCGTGCACTTTCTTCCGGTATAATTACTTCAATCCCATGTTCTTCTTTCAGGCGGTTTCGGTAGAAATCTCCTTCCATAGCAAATTTCGTACCCAACAGCCCTACTTTTTTAATTTTCCGGTCTTTAATTTCCCGGGCAGCCGCATCGGCAATATGGATCAGAGACATGCCCGTCTTTTCCGCTATACTGTCAAAAGACTTATGCATCGTATTGGAGCCAATAAGAATAAAGTCTGCCCCGCCCCGCTTTAAATGCAAAGCTGCTTCAACCAGCAGTTTGTCTATCTGCTGCCAATTGCCTTGTCGCATTAATTCTTCAATTGGTCCAAAATCAACCGAGTACATTAAACACTGTGCTGAATGCAGCCCTCCTAATTTTTGCTTCACTCCTTCATTAAGCAAACGGTAATATTCGAGTGAAGATTCCCAGCTCAATCCGCCGATCAACCCTATTGTTTTCAAAATCGCATTTCTCCTTCCAAAATAGTCACCGCTGCGCCACCAACTTTAATTGTACTGATTTCCTCTGCTTGCTTGCTGACAATAATATGCACGCAACCCGGACGCCCTACCTCCAGACCCGCTTCAGCAGCGAAAGCAGTTTCCCCATTGACGGCAATTAACTGATTGGCAGCAATATAAGCGGCAATACAGCCAGTTCCAGTCCCGCACACCGGATCTTCATTAACACCGACCAACGGAGCAAACGCCCGCATATGAAAACTGCGGTTAGGCTGAGCAGTCTCCAAACAAAACGGCACAAAACCTACGACTCCGCTTTTCTTGCTCATGATCTCAATGGCGGAAAAATCAGGTTTTGTACTGCTCAGCCTGGTCAAACTGTTAATCCCAACCACCAGCCACCACAGTCCTGTCGACACCTTCATCGGCTGCATTGACAGCAGGTCATTGACTGTAAGCCCCAATCCAGCTGCAATATCCGCTCGGCTGAGATCCACTTCCTGCATCTGCGGCGCTGCCTGCGTCATCATAAATATCGTCTGGTCGTTTTCTTTTATGATCTCAACCGGTAGAATGCCAGCTTTGGTTTCCTGATAAAAAACTTTCTTGGCCGGACTAAGTCTTCCCTCTTCGTACAAGGTAGCGAAGGTGGCAATCGTAGCATGGCCGCATAAATCAACTTCCGCATTCGGTGTAAAAAACTGCACTTTAACATCTGCCGCATCAGAATGCGAAACAAAAGCTGTTTCCGATAAATTCATTTCCTTCGCAATTTTTTGTTTAAGTTCATCAGTCAAGCACTTGGCATCCGTTACAACCCCCGCCGGATTGCCGCCAAACAGTTCTGTCGTAAAGGCATCCACCTGTTTAATTCTGACAATTCCCATGAAATCCGCCTCCTGCTCTTTTCGCTTTAGCCTATCAATCACTATTTTATCAGATTAATTAACAAATAAAACCACTAATTGGAGTATTTTTTAACCAACCAATATAAAACAAAAAGCCCTCGCCGATTTCTCCGCGAAGGCCGCAATGCCGAAAAGGCATTATTTTTTGCATTATAATAGTTAAAACAGTTCGGTTGCTCTGTCGGCAGGAAACCCGCCTTGCCTAAATATCCAATGTCGCCAGATAATCAGCTACAGTTTCGGCCCTGCGGATCAACTCTACCTTACCAGAAGGCTTCAGGAGCAATTCAGCCGAACGCAGTTTGCCGTTGTAGTTAAAACCCATGGCGAACCCATGTGCCCCCGTATCATGCATAACAACAATGTCGCCGGCATCGATGACGGGAAGTTCGCGGTCAACGGCGAATTTATCATTATTTTCACACAGTGATCCGGTCACATCGTAAACATGATCCGCTGGGAGATTTTCTTTGCCGACAACCGTGATATGATGATACGCGCCATACAGCGCCGGCCGCATCAAGTTCGTCATGCAGGCATCGAGTCCCACATAATTCTTATAAATCTCTTTTTTATGGAGAACTGTTGATACCAGATACCCATATGGGCCGGTGATCATACGGCCGCATTCCATGGCAATACGCAGCGGATGAAGACCATTGGCAATAATTTTATCTTCATAAGCCTTTTTGATCCCCTGTCCGACATAAAACAAATCTACCGCTTGCTGTTCCGGTTTATACGGAATGCCAATGCCGCCACCCAAATTGACAAATTCGAACGAGATGCCCACTTCTTTATGAATATCCACAATAAGATCAAACATCATATTGGCCGTAGCAATAAAACTATCGGGATTCAATTCGTTCGAAATCACCATGGTGTGGATGCCAAAGCGTTTGACACCTTTCTGCTGCATAATACGGTAAGCTGCAATAATCTGATCCCGGGTCAAACCATATTTTGCGTCTTCCGGGTAACCAATAATCGTATTACCGCTTTGCATCAACGGGCCGGGATTGTAGCGAAACGAAATAATGTCGGGAATTCCGGCATGTTTCTCCAAGAAATCAATATGGCTGATATCATCTAAATTAATAATCGCTCCCATTTCCCGAGCCTTCCGGTATTCTTCAGCCGGCGTATCGTTCGACGAGAACATGATATTTTCGCCGGAAATACCGCTCATTTCCGCCAAAATGAGTTCAGGCAAAGAACTGCAGTCCGCGCCAACGCCTTCTTCTCTTAAGACCTTCAAAATTGTTGGGTTCGGGGTCGCCTTGACGGCAAAAAATTCTTTAAATTGGGGCGCCCACGAAAAAGCCGCCAGCAATTGCCGGACATTTTTCCGGATTGCTTCTTCATCATAAATGTGGAACGGGGTAGGATATTGGCGAATGATTTCTGCCAACTGTGATTGGTTGAATGGCAATTTCTTTTCTGTCACTAGTCCGTGCCTCCTGCGCATCTATCTTATTTTTGGGTTTGATATGTAATATTTTAATTCTAAGCTACTCAGCCTTCCCTGTCAATCGCCCGAATGATCCTTGTCAAGTATTCACTATATTTTTCTAAGCGGAATCAAATTTTCCCCGGACAACACACAAATGATGGGACATGCTAAAATCATCCTTTTCGCACGTCCCATCATTTATGTCAACTATTCTAAATCCTAAGTTACTTCACACTTAGCCAGTAATCAATAAAGACTACATTCGACAAATAGTATCCCAGCGGTACGTTGATAAGAACCCCGATCAGGAACGCCAAGAGCGGCTTCCAGCCAAATGAGGTAAGCTCCCGGAACCTGGTTGTAAAACCAATACTCAAGAACGTCCAGGTAAACGTCCAGCCGCGCAAAGTTTTAATCGTTCCCAACGCATCTTTTGAAAACGCGGCTCCCGTTTTTGGATCCAGACTCGCAACAACCAGCGTTGTAAAGATGGATGCTACAAAAAAACCAATTACAAATTTGGGGAACCTCCGCCACACTTCGCCGTAGTCAATCCGTTCCGCTTGAACTGCCGTTTTCACTTCCCATACAGTAACGGATAGAATGGCTGCCATTAACGCCCACAAACCAACGAACATATCACGGCCAACAACCTTCATTAATGTAAATGTCTTAACGGCCCGGTCATCGCCAGCCGGTAAATTGACCATTGAATTATACTGTTCAGCCGCGGCAAATCCAGCAGCATCAGCAAACTCTGAAGTACCAATCCACGCGCCGGCAGGCCCTGGTTCCATTCCCAGCTGTTTCGCAGCAATTGGCAAAATTGCAATCATAATCACAGCAAAAATAACAACCATCGAAATAGCAATCGACACATGTTCTTTCTCAGCGCGGCACGCACCTCCGACTGCGATCGCACCAGAAACTCCACAAACAGAACCGCCTGCACCTAAAGTGGCGCCAAACCGTGGATCCATTTTGAAGACCCGGGTAGCAACCATGAAAATAGTAAAGAAAGTAATCGCCGAGACGATGGTCGCTTGCAGCATAGCCAAAGGACCAGCTTTCATGATAATGGTAAACGGCAATGTCGCACCCATCAAAATAATCCCTGTCTTAACGTAAAATTCAGTGCGCAATGCTTCCTGGAACCATGCCGGCAGTTTAACTGTATTGCTGACAAGCATACCAAACACCAATGCCAATAAAGGTGTTTCCAACTGGTATGTTTTCATGAATTGATTAGAGCCGAGGATCGTAATTAACACCGATAAAATGTAAAGAGCTGTAAATCCAACCAAGAACCGTTTTACATTATAGCCCATTACTTTCGCGCCGATCGAAAATGTGATTATAAAAAATGCAAATAAGTTAAAGAGTCCCATGGGATTTTTGCCAAGAGCAGTCGTCACTTTCCCAAAATCATTCGACCAGCTCGGAACGCTTACGGCCAGACTTTTAAAAAAGTCATACCCTCCATACAAAAAAGTAAATGTTATCCCTACCGTCAACGATAAAGCGATAATAATCGCCCAAGTATCGTCCCTTTTTACAAACGGTAGACTGGATTGTGGTGCTCCTGCCATATTTTCATACCTCCTGAATTATTTTTATTTTTATTTTCCGCTAGAAGCCCTGATTATTCCTGTTTTTAATTCGCTTTATCACTCTCCTTTTGGTTCCTAGACCTGAAAATTATGCTGTTTGTTTTTCACTCGAATGCATCTCATACTTTAAAAATTCAGCGATTACCTTGATCACTTGCTGATAAAACATCGGGATATCTTGTTTGACCGCATCCTGATAGAGTTCTTCCACCCAACTAAGATGTTCTTTGATGAAAACAGCCTGGCGTTCTTTGCTTTCATGCGCAAGCAAAAAAGCGCAAAATTCCAGTTCCAGGCACAAGTGGTCAGGCATGCTGTCGTATTCTTGCGGAATACTCAAGTTGTATTGGACGTATAATGCCTGCATATGCAGCGCAAAATCGCTCATTAAATAGCCTTTTTCTTTGGCAAAAGGAACTTCAACAGTTGGATCGAATGTCCATTGTCGATAAATTGATTCTACCGGCAATACTCTTTTTTCTACCGGGTAAATAAAACTAAGACGATAGTCATTTTTGAGTGCGCTTACATCACTGGCTAATTCGGGCCAGGATTGATAATTTGCCCGATCGATAGAATACTGCAGCGTCTGAAAAGCCGTTTCCAGAAAATCTACATTTTTTTGTTGTACTCCTTCATAGTCTTTTCCAGGTTCTTTCAATGCATCAGACAACATATGGTAAATAGCAATCCGATATCTTTCTGCATTTATTGTGATATCTTCCATTATTGTTTTACCTCCCTGTTCTACTAAACCTTAGACGATAAACTGTCCAAGTGGTTTGTCCGGCGTAATTAGGTGCACAGCACAGGCAAGGCAGGGATCAAACGAATGGATGGTTCGAACTACACTGAGAGGATTGGCTTCATCCGGTACCGGCAGACCAATAAGAGCGCTTTCAATTGCTCCCATGCGGCCATTCTTATCACGTGGAGATGCGTTCCAGGTAGTCGGAACAACAGCCTCGTAACGTTCAATCTTACCCCGGTTGATTTTAACCCAGTGACCGAGAGCGCCGCGTGCCGCTTCCGTCATGCCAACTCCATTTGCTTCCCAGGGAATATGCACTTCGGCTTCACAGGCATTTTCCGGGTTTACTTCTCTCAGCCAACGTTCCAGACTGCGGGTCATGACTTTTGCTTCCAGCATCCTAGCAACGATCCTGTCCATGGCCGAAATGCCATTTGTGTAAATTCCTGATAACCACATGCGCGCCAGTGGACCGACTTCGCATACGGCATTTCCATAACGCGGCGCTTTAACAAAGCTGTAGGCGCCTGATTTCGCCGGATCGGCTACAGTATGGACTGCGTCCGGACTTCCTTCTGAACCAGCTGCATACCAAGCATGAGAAACATCTTCTGTAATTAGCGCAGGATCCATCTTTTCAACTTGTCCGTTGAGGAAAATACCGCTATTAAAGAGCATCTCAGTTGATGCGTCATTCAGGGGGAAAGCCCCATAGGTCAGTAGATTGCCGCATCCTTTTCCCATTGAAAAATAATCATCATAAGCGCGGGCCAATAGACGGACGTCTTCCTCGTATTCATTATTGATAAAGGCAGCGATTTCTTCCAATAGACTTTTGGCCGCCTGGATCCGTTCCGGTGAGGCATTCCGAGAAGTTCCGCCTGCGACAATCGCTGCTTGATGCGGCATCTTCCCGGCAAAATGAGCGATCAATTCGTGGCACTTGCGTCGAATGGCCAGAGCAGTGAAATAATGGCTGCCGAGTTTGTCTGTTGCCGCTTGGTTCAAGCGAAAATCTCCTCGGTAATGAGGAATAAAAGGCGCTGTTTCCGGCAGCACAACGTAATCAGCCAGGGATAAATGATAGAAGTGCGTAATATGCGATTGCAAGTAGTTGGCGCCAAGAATAATATTGCGTAATAAACGGCCATTGGCGGGGACTTCGATCTCGCAGGCAACGTCAAGGGCCAATGCTGCAGCAGTAGCATGATCTGCCGGACAAACACCACAGATGCGCTGAGTTAGAAACACAGCGTCGCGGGGATCGCGACCGGCGAGGATCGTTTCAAAACCTCGATATAAGGTTCCGGCAATTTGGGCATCGCAGACCACGCCCTTATCTACCGTTACCATTACTTTCAAGTGACCTTCCAATCTAGTGACTGGATCAATGACGATTTGGCGCATTAATTACCACCTCCGGTGATTCTGCCAGTATGCGGCTGAGGAGTTGCAGTACCGGCCGGACCATACTCTTTCATCTTAATAAAGAACGGTTCACTGTCGTCCGGAAAAGACGGTTCAACGCAAGCAAGACAGGGAGAATTGGCACCCACGCACCAGTTGACGTTGTTGTTAAACTTGCGGCTCGGACAGTCGGCATAGGTCATCGGCCCTTTGCAGCCTAGTTTATAAAGGCAGCCTCGCTCCGACAAGCGGTGAGCGAAATGTCCTTCATCGAAAGCCGGACGGCGTTCACATATGTCGTGGATCAACGTGTTATAAAACAGCTTAGGCCGCTTCAGCGCATCCAGCTCCGGCACTCCATAATGGATAAGGTGCAGCAGAGTTCCCAACACCCAGTCTGGGTGAGTCGGACAACCGGGAACATTAACCAGCGGAACACCACGAATGATTTCTCCGACTGATTTACTACCGGTCGGATTGGGATAGGCAGCGGGTATCCCGCCGAACGCGGCACAGGAACCTACAGCCATAACCGCTTTAGCATCGCGTGCCATTTCTTTTACTCGGACAACGAATGGTACTGCCCGTCCATTTTCTTCGCCCAATGTGGCAAATTTTCCATCCGCTGCAACAGGAATGGTTCCCTCAATGACTAGATAGTATTGGCCGGCATATTGTTTGCGGACTTGGCCCAAAACATCCATGGCTTGATCTCCGGCGGCAGCCATCAAGGTCTGATGAAATTTAAGACTAATGACCCCGGTCAATGCTTCGCCGATTTCCGGCCCAACACTGTTTAACAGCGAAACGGAACAGCCGCTGCAGGAACCTCCCTGAAGCCAGACTACCGGCGGGTGGCCGGCTGCAGGACCGCTAAAGGCTTCAATGATATCCGGCATCAAGATCTGCGATAATCCCAAAGCAGTACCGGTCGCGCCGCACAAATGCAAAAATTCACGACGATCTAATGAACGCATCCTCTTTTCCTCCTAACCCCATCATTAAATATACAGCACGGTTGGCTTTGTGCCGAAATCCGGTCGCAATGGAGCAGCTTTCGCCAGTAAACGGGCAAAGTCTCCCTGAGGGTTATCCAAGTCGCCGAATAAACGGGCTTTGGTAAGACAGGTAGCAACGCAAGCAGGCTCTTGTCCCGCGGCGACAAGTGACAGGCAGAGGTTACATGCAGCGACAATTCCTTCCTCCGGCCGGTAGACGCGGGCATTGTATGGACAAACCGCCATGCAACGGCGGCAGCCCATACATTTCTCATCATCAATCAATGTGACTCCAGTGTTATCTTTGTGCGATGCAGACGTAGGGCAAACCGGCACGCAGGGCGCATCACTGCAGTGCTGACATTGCAAGGGAATTATTCTGTAAGAAACATTCGGGAATTTTCCTTTTTCACGGTCTTCAAAACGGATTAGAGCCTGTTCAGGCGGCAATTGATTTTGCTGCTGGCAAGCTACCAGGCAGGCAAAACAGCCCACGCATTTTTCAGAATTAACCAATAGGGCATAGCGCGGCATAGATTATTCACCTACCTTTCGGATTGTTACCACGACTTCCATCATCATGGCGTGACCGGAGATGGCTTCAACACGGTGGGGGCAGAAATCATTCGGATTGATCCCAAAGCCGTAACCTGTTTTCAGCCAAGGCGACAAGTTGCCATAACCCGCCGGAAGAAAAGCGGCATCAGGATGTACCCGCTCAGTTACTTTTACCCGAACCTGTTTTGAAGTATAAGGCGAGGATACCTCAACCAATTCACCGTCTTTTATTCCCAGTCGTTTGGCTTTCGCGGGGTTAATCCAGATCCGCTCCAAATTATAATTTTTCGCGATTTGCAATAATCCTGGAATATTGGCCGTCGCCGTATGAGACATAATGCCCTGTTTTCCGTGAATTAACACAAAACTGTTTTTACCGGCATTCGCCAGTGGCGGTTGCCAGACTGGAACCGCATCGTATCCATTGTCGGCAAATGCCTTGCAATAAAGTTCTACCTTACCGGATTCGGTGGCAAAGGACAGTTCCTTGGCTTTACCGTCCAACACAATTGTCCCTTTCTGGCGTAAATCTTCCGTCGTGAGTTTCAAGGGTTTGAGCATGGCGGTTGCGACTTCTTCCCGGCTAAAGTCAAAATATTTTTGGAGTCCCATTTTTCCAGCCAGGCCGGTGACAATCTCTTCAAAAGGTTTCGTTTGGGAATGAATTCGATCAATGGCCTGACAACGCATCGTGACTGCGGGTTTACCTCCCGCTATTCCTGTTGGCAAATCTTCCCGCTCCACAAAGCTGCATTCCGGCAAGACATAACTGGCTGCCATAGCTGTTTCCGACCACTGGATATCGCAAACCACCAGCAACTCCAGTTTTTTATAACCATCAACCATCAATTTGGGATCAGGAGAATTGCGTGCTGGATTAAAACTATAGATAAAACCAGCTTTCGCTTTTCCTTCCATCGCTTTTTTCGGCATGAGATGCGGTATTCCCTGACTGGTCTGACAAAGTGGGTATTCGCCTTTGATACCGACCCCATCACAGCGTGGTACCTTGGGTTTGGGCGGGACAGGGTACTGTTTCGGATCCAATTCCCCCAGTTTCGGATTAAGGGGAAATTTCATGCCACCGTTTTTACCATAATTCCCCAAAAGCGCATTGATGCAGATCATCATGCGGAACGTCTGGGTCCCATTAACATAATTCGCTCCGTTCGGGGCCTTATAGCCTTGCTCGATACAGGATGCCGGGCGATTTTTCCCTAGATCGCGGGCGATAGTACGAATGGTTTCAGCAGGTATGTCCGTGATTCCGGCTGCCCATTCCGGTGTGTATGAAAGCATAGTCTTTTTGAATTCATCAAAACCAACCGTATATTGTTCAATGAAGTCGGGATCATAAAGATTTTCTTCCAAAAGAACATGAGCCATAGCCAGCAGCAAAGCCAAGTCTGTTCCGGGGCGAATAGGAACCCATTGGTCGCCTAAAATACAAGAAGAACTGTACCGCGGATCAACAATGATTACTTTTGTACCACGTTCTCTGGCGTCTGCCAAATTAGCCGTGGCAGAAGGTGAAATGCCATCCGCATAGCTGCGCCCTAAAAACAGTATGCACTTGGCATTGGCCATATCAGCAGTAGCCATGGCGCCTGTTGTCCATTTGTTGGCCACATCGCGCGCCGTGCTGCAGATCGAATGATGCGAGTGAATTGTTGGAGCGCCAATGGCATGCATAAACCGCTGCATATAATAGCGACTGGTCGGTTTTGCATTTTGGCTGTAAAACACGGTTTGCGGACCATAATCAGTGAGAACTTTTTGCAGCTTTGCCGCAATCTCACTGTAAGCATCATCCCACGATATGGGTTCAAACCAGTTATCACCCATCCGTTTCATTGGATGAGTAATGCGGTCTTTATTATAAGCCCACATGATACCGGCATGACCCCGGGCACAAAGTTTTCCCTTGCTGGCCGGATGCTGCTTCTGACCAGTCGCTTTCCAGATACGGCCATTCTTAACATAGATCCACATACCACACCACGCAGAACAAGTGCCGCAAATGGAGGGTATTTTGCTGACTTCTGCGGCTTTCGCCTTGGCCAGCCAGTCGTTGAAAGCAAAAATATCACCGGTTGCTGCCGCCAGCGTAACACCTGCCGCCTTCAAAAAAGTCCGTCGGGAAAATGGTTTTGCCGCCATACTTGTAGTATTCCTCCTTTAGCATTATCCTTTTAGCAACTTTTATTCCTCTTTCCTGGCGATGATCGGATGGCCGTCAGCCAACTCGGCAGCCAAGATATCGGTCAAACGATCAACCGCATTCATAACAGCAGGGGTCAGCGTCATTCCAAATGAAAGATTGCCAGGTTCAATTCCGTAAATCGTCACTGGCGGCATGGAACCGGCGCATCGCGCAAGTTTTAGGGATTGCAGCAATGTGCCGTCATGCAAAGAGAGCGGGAGCGACGAAGCATCCTCTGTCATATTCTCATCTGTAAGCCGGTAAATATCACCCGGGACCCCGCCACCAGCCAAAGCGTCAATCACAATAATATGATCAGCCAGACGAACTGCATCAAGGGCTTCGAACGACGCCACTCCACCGTCAATCAGTTGCACATTTTCCAATGAAGAATATTCCGAAAGACGTTTGATAACGCAAATACCGGCTCCGTCATCGCTCATCAAAATATTTCCAAAACCAATCACAATAATTTTTCTCATGTTAGACATTGTTCGACATATCACAACGTTTTCCTGTCGAATAATGACGAAAAATATTATTATTTTGTTTTTTTAGTATAATTTTTTGCAGTTGCAATGGTATAATAAAACCATTATAGGAAACCACGCTGCGAGCTATTATAGTTTACCAATCCATTGCAGCTTCGCTGCGTACTTTTGGCATATGGGAGGAATGACATTTTGAACCCTTGGATACTGGATATTGCCGCTGCTTTGATCATGATGGTCCTGGTGTTAATGGTCTTTGGCAAAGCTGCCTTATTATCATTGACGATTATTCGACGGGGAATCACATTACGCGAAGGATCCGGGGGGATTTTTTTAGCGATCTTCATGTTTTTCTTCGCTGCTATCTTTTATGTAGTATTTCCGTACTATCTTTTCATTTTCCATTTCAAACTTGCCTGTGGGACTTATATCCTGACGCAAATTTATTACACAGCGAGAAATTTCCGTCAATGGAATTGATCGAACCGTCCTTTTAAATCTGGGCATAAAAAAAGCATCCCCTGTTCATGGTGATGCTTTTTTTATGCCCAGATTTATGATTTTCTTTAAACTTTAACCGTCTCACCATTTTTTCTGCCGTTCGCAATTGCATATGCGGCAGTTTTGACTGCTGCTTGCTTATAATCGCTATTCCAGCGATTAATGCCAATATAGTCAAAAATGATTGCTCCGGTATGACGGCAGAACCGATCCATCTGTTCCAAACAACTTAACAAACCATTACCGGTTCCTCCCGCCGAAGCAATAAGCAAAACTTGTTTATTGCGCAGCGTGTCTTTCCCATTGAATTCACATCTGCGCAACCGATCAAGAAAACTTTTCAGCGCTTCTGTAGTTTCTCCCCAATATACAGGCGATACAATAACGATCGCATCGCTCAATTGGATACGGGCTTTTATTTCATTAAATCCATCTTCGCCATATGTACAATAATTTTCATCCCTGCACGGCCCCCACCCATCACTGCAGACCTGGCAGCGAAGCAGTTTGAAATCGCAAAGCCTTATCTCATCCACCTCGGCTCCGCCATCAATGGCGCCAAGCTTGACAGAATCGATTACAGACTGGCATAGTCCACTTCTTTTCGGATTCCCTGACAGAATACATATTTTCATAATTCAAATCCTTCCTTTTTATTCAAATAATCCGTGGGTCTGGAAGAGTTTTACTTTGATTTTATTGAATTTTTATTCAGGATAATCATATCACATCCTGCCATAAAGACTCAATAATAATCCTTTTATGAGTCCTGTTCAAGAACTTCAGGTGATCAGCAAAAGGACGGTGAGTTTTCTGAGTATATTTACTTATGGAAATACTGAAATAAAACATCTGAAACGCAACGATAAAACATGAGGAATTGCAAATAACCAATCATCTTTTGGCAAACATTGTTCCATTTTGTTTTTCTCATTATTTTGTAATGATTAATTTGCAATCATTACAAAAAGTCTTATCTTGCAATACTGTATGAACTATTATACAATGTAACCAAAGATTTAATTTTCAGTTTTTTCTGATTTTAGTCTGTTTTCATTTTGAGAACAGACCCTATGTGTGCCGTTTACGTATAGCCTGGTTGCAAGAAAACAGAAAGGGAGATGATTAGTTTGAGTAAAAAAATGTTTCCATTGAGCATCCTTCTCTTGGCGCTTTTCTTAGTTAGTCTTTCCCCTATTGCAATGGCCAGTCACCATAACACTGAAATGAAACCCGATATAGTACAAACAGCGGTATCAGCGGGTACTTTCCAAACATTAGCGGCGGCCCTTACGGCGGCAGACCTGATTGACGTCCTAAAAGGGCCTGGTCCATTCACCGTTTTCGCACCTACCGATGAAGCTTTTGCAAAATTGCCGCCTGGAACTGTTGACACTCTGCTGCGTCCAGAAAATAAAGATCAACTGATATCTATTTTAAAGTATCATGTCGTGCCGGGAAAATTCATGGCAGCTGATGTTATGGTCTCTAAATCGTTTCTGACGTGTAATATGCACAAGGTACAGATCAATGTCATGGACGGTAAAGTAATGGTTAAAAACGCCCTTGTTACAGGAACTGACATTATGGCCAGCAATGGGGTTATTCATGTAATTGATTCGGTTCTTCTGCCAGAATAACCGCAACGGGGTTGACGTTAAACATATACGCTGCTTTTGTGCCAGACAGTTTTATTATTTCAACTGCCTGGCACAAAAGCAGCGTATTGTTTTTTTCCTCGCAAAGGCAAATTGTAACTCGCTGCAATTAATAGCGATATTCCATCTGGTCAAATTTAACAGGAACGCATCTCTAAGTTATTTTTTTCAAGAGTTCTCCTAAATGAAATCGCCAATAAACCCACAACAAATGAAATGCCAGAAAAATAATAAACATCACCTGTAAGGCCAATGGGCTTCCTTGCGCATTTTGCAACATTGATAATCCAAGACCAATAACAGCTGCAAAGGACCAAATAATTTTAAGGTTTAGCATGCTAATAAATGTATCTTTACTTGCCTTGCGCCCCAAATACGACTCAATTCCAATCCCAAACAAAGCTGCAGCTACTAACCTGGCCGCAACCGGATCGACGATTTGCCAACCTAGTTTCGTCAAAAAAAATACTGGACACAAAAAGAGCGGTATGGCCACAATAACATCAACAAAAAAATGCATAATAAAAAAAAACTTCAGCAAACCAATGGAAGTCTCTTGTTTTGTCTTTTCTGCTAACAAGCTTATCACTTCCTTTTTATTCTATGGCGTCTTGCTGTATAAGTCATTGATCTTCTAACTATACGGTTTCATTTCCCCTTCGGAAAACTTACGTGAACATTCGCCATTGCGTATGCGGCAGCTTTGACTGCCGCCTTCTTATAATCGCTATTTCAGCGATTAATTCCAAAATAGTCAAAAATAACAGCGCCAGTATGACGGGAAAAATGGTCCAGCTGTTCAAGACAACTTACTATTCCATAAACTCATCTACTCCATACGTGCAATAATTTTCATTCCGGCAGGGAAACCTCGCACCGCCGCATACTTGGCAGCAGATAAGCGTCAAATCACACAGTCATATTTCGTCAACCTCCGCACCGCCATCGATGGCACCTCCTTTAGCGGCTTCAATGGTCGTTTTACATAACCCGTTTTTTTAGGATTTCCTGATTCTATGCAAATTTTCCTAATCAGATACTTGATTAAAACGTAATCAACTTTGCGTTCTGTTTCAACATTTGGGTAAGCGGCTGCCCCATGAATTTCACCTCAATACCAAGGTTCGTTAAAACATCCGAAATCCCGTAACTGTCTGCACACGCTTTGCAGGCCTGGATTGTGACTCCGGCCTCAAGCATCCTTACCAAATAATCCTGTAATTCCTGATCTTCTGCCAAAAGTTTACTTGATGGTCCCCAAACGATCAGACATACATCATCCCACCAACCTTTTGCTTTTGAATTAAAAGTGTACATAAAAACCATTTTTAACGCTACTTCACGGTCTCCGCTCGTCCAAAGCACGATCAGTTCATTCGCCTGCTGCAATTTTTGATCCACGAAAACTTCTCCTTTCCACACTATTCTTTTTTGTTCAAGGCGGCCTTTAACAGTTCACCAAGATTGCTGCCGACAGTACTGTTGTCACTGTACTCGGAAATCAATTTTTGGTTCATGCGACTTTCATGTTTCGATGTTCGCATTCCCCCGAAGGCATTCTCCTTTTCGGGTTGCCGATGACCACAGGCCCGATCCGGACAGGCTAGCATCTTTCCACGCTTACCGTTTACCAATAACATATATTTTTTGCACAATGGACACTTCACTTTTGAAATGTTATCCGCTTTATAGATGGCAGTATCTGCAATCGTTTCTTTGACTAAATCCATAGTATATTCACGGATCCGGGCAATAAAGTCGGCCTTACTGTCTTTTCCCTTGGCAATGTTGGCCAGCACTTGTTCCCATTGGGCGGTTAATTCTGGCGTTTTAAGGTCGCTGGAAACAAGGCTGATTAATTGTTTTCCTTTGGACGTGGGCGCCAACTCTTTCCCATGCCGTTCGATATAGCTTGCATGAATCAATTTTTCAATAATCTCAGCCCGGGTTGCCACCGTTCCCAAGCCACCTTGTTTGATCGATTCCCGCAATTCTTCGTCCTCAATAAACTTGCCGGGGCTTTCCATTGCCGTGAGCAACGTCGCTTCATTATAACGGGCCGGCGGTTTGGTTTTCGCTCTATTTACCCTGCAGTTTTCTACTTGGACTTTGTCTTCTTTTTCATGGCTCCTAAGATTCTGTTCAGGCAGTGCGTCGGCGGTTGTCTCATCGCGCTCAACCTGGCGGGAAGTAATCGCTCTCCATCCCTGATCGATAACCACCTTGCCCACAGAGTAAAAGGTTTCCCCTTGAACGTTAGTAACTATGGTAGTTTGTTTATACCGATGTGGTGAGGATAATACGGCAATGAATTGTCTGGCAATCAAATCATAGAGTTTTTTCTCATCCACATTCAGCGCGGTTAATTGAAGCGGTTGCTCAGTCGGGATAATTGCATGATGATCAGAAACCTTGGTATTATCAACAAACCGCTTTGTTGTCACTAATGGTTTTTGAAATAGCGGCTTGACCAGTTCGGCATACGGTCCGACAGCAATGCTCTTCAATCTGGAAGGCAGAGTGGGCACGATGTCAGTAGAAATATAACGGGAATCTGTACGAGGATAAGTCACCACTTTATGGTTTTCATACAACCCTTGCAAAACAGAAAGTGTTTTTTGCGCTGAAAAACCAAGCCGTTTATTTGCATCTCTTTGCAGTTCCGTTAAGTGATAAGCAAGAGGCGGCAGTTCACTCTTGGATTCCATTCGAATTTCTTTGATAATTCCAGTCTGGCTATTGATCTTATCCGCAATCACTGTCGCCTGAGCGACGTCGAACAACCGGTTATTTCCTCCGGAATCACGCCAATCGCCAAAATAATCGCCAAAATTGATTCGTATCGTCCAATAATCTTTTGGGACAAATTTTTGAATTTCTGCTTCTCGATTGACAATCATCCCTAATGTCGGCGTCTGAACCCGTCCGGCGTTTAACTGCGCATTAAATTTACAAGTCAATGCTCTAGTAACATTAAGTCCTACCAGCCAGTCTGCCTCTGCCCGACATACGGCTGCATCATAGAGATTATTATAGGCATTCCCGGGTTTTAATGCGGCAAACCCCTCACGTATCGCATTGTCGGTTTGGGAAGAAATCCATAATCGCCGAAACGGTTTTTTCCATTTTGCCGCAGCCATAATCCAGCGGGCAACCAGTTCTCCCTCGCGCCCCGCATCCGTGGCAATAATTAGTTCTTTGATATCCGGCCGTTTCATCAATTGGTGAATCGCATAAAACTGATGCGCCGTTTTCTTAATGACCTTTAATTCCAGATTGACTGGCATCATCGGCAAATCTTCCAAACGCCATTCTTTATATTTTGCGTTATAATCTTCCGGTTCCGCCAAGGTAACCAAGTGCCCTAACGCCCATGTCACAACATAGGCCGAACCCTCCAGATAACTTTTATCCTTCGTATTGCATTTTAAAACACGTGCAATTTCGCGTGCCACACTCGGTTTTTCTGCTAGTACAAGTGATTTCATCATTGCCCCTCAACTCTTTCTGGTTTAGATTGACGGCCTCAAAAGGAACCGTCCCCGTGAGTCTATAAAAAAGCACCTTACGTTTTGAGTAAGGTGCTTTTCCAATGCTTATTTGCTATATAAATTCAAATAAGCAGATCCAAGCATTACATATTTCTCCAAAGCAGGAGTTATATCGACCTGATCGATATCATCACTACCGGCAGCATCTTGAACGATACGCTTAATTTCAAATAAGCCATATCCCAAAAATGCCAACTGCTTAAAGAGTCGGTTCGTACGTTGTTCCATTTTTTGTCCTCCATCCTGTAAAAATTGGTAATTATAACACCCGCTTCGGGGCGTTATCAGCCGTTAATTACCTTAAGACTATTACCAATCATGTACAAGGGCAGAAGTAAAAATTAGGGCGTCACTTAAATTCGTGCCAATCGTCAATTAAGACGTAATTTTCGGTCAATAATCTTATTAAGTATATCAAAGTTTCAGCCAGATGTCAATGATTTCTAATCGAAGAACTCTTCGGTAAGCATTTGGTAAACATTGGGGCAACGAGCAAACATTTCTGATGCACACTCCGGAAAACTTTGCCAAAGGGTTTGCCGCTGGTTAGCCCGAATAATGAATGTAGACTTACTTAAGATGGAGTTGCCTGTGCCTTTTTGGTGCAACTCCACCTTAAGTTTAGTCGAATTTACTTCGAGCTACAGCCTGTTTCACCCTCCGGGTACAGGCTCCCCGACCTAAGAGGGCGGGGTCTTACAGGCTGTGTGAAGGATAAATCACGGAAAAGTATTTTTACTTAAAAAAACATAAGAAGGATAGGATAAAATGTTGAAAACCAGGTTTTATATGAAGCGAACACTAGGATTACTTACTTTATCGTTCCTTATCGCCACTTCATGGGGCAACATCTTCACCACGCTGACTTATGCTGCGCCTCACAAGGAGCAAAACACATGGAATATCGTGTCCAACGGCCCACTGGCAGCTGAAACAACCAGCCTTACTGCAGAGGAACAACTTGCCCTTGATCTTCTAAATGCCGACCGTACTACGAATGGTTTAGCTCCCTTGAAACTCAACCTTGCCGTCACCGCCGTTGCGCAGCGTCATGCGCAAGATGAAATCAACCGTGACTTCTTCGCTCACAACAATCCCGATGGCTTATCGCCCTTTGACCGGATGCATGCGGCCGGTATCTCCTTCCGTTATGGCGGCGAAAACCTTGCCATCAACCAAGATGTTACCGCAGCACAACAAGCCCTAATGAACAGCCCCGGTCATCGGGCCAATATCTTAAGTCCTGATTATACCGAAGTTGGTATCGGCATACGCTACAACTCTCAAGGAACACTCTATGTCGTCCAATGCTTCATCGGACGTTAATTGTTTCTTTTAACGGTATTGCATAAAAAAGCAAAGGCCCCATCTTATCACGGAACAAAAGATGAGGACCTTGCTTTGCAAAAAGGACTGTCATCCCTTTCAGTTCAGAAACTATTCACCAACTTTTGTCGTTAAATATATTCCCAACGTCATTTGGCCAATTTGATCTTGATTCTCCTCGATGGCGTCGATGTGGGCGTCTTCATCGCTGAGAATGTGTTCCAAGATTTCGCGCGTAGCGAAATCATTTACTTCACCGGCCAGTTTGATTGCCTCATTATACCCGGTAATTGCGCCTTCTTCCGCCGCATGGTCAAATTGAAACATTTGGGTCACATCGCTGCCAATATGGATCGGATTCAATTTACTGACAATAGGCCGTCCTTCAAGAAACAGGATCCGGGCAATCAGCATCCCGGTATGTTTCATTTCATCAATGGCCCGTTTTTCGAAATGGTCATGAAGTTTTCCATAACCCCAGTTGTCACACATTTCCGCGTGCACGATGTATTGATTGATAGCCGTTAATTCGTCAGACAGCAGCGCATTCAGGGTTTCAATAAGTTTCGGATTTCCTTTCATTTTGACATTACCCCTTTCTTCTCTGCTTTTCTATCCCTATTAGCGAGAGTATGATATTAATTATAGATTAATTTTCATAATATTTCAATAACGTGAACTTTGCACAAACTAAAGGCTTGATCGCTATTTTCCTTAATCACTTCTCCAATGTTTTTAGCAAACTGGTAATTTCTTGCTTTATTTCTAAGCTGTCAAACGGCTTATTCGCCGTTAGCAGGTACTCAAAATAATCTTGCAGCTCGTCCATCTTATCAATTGCTTCGTCATCTTCCATAACAAAAGAACTCTTCGCTTCTTCGAGGCTATCAATCGCCTGCTCAATTTCTTCAGCCTCCAGCTGGTCTTTCGCCAACATTTTCTTCAACATGGAAATGCTGCGTCGAATTTGCTCCATTTCTACCCCTCCTTTCACTATCCGTAATTGCAACCGGAACCGTCCTCATGAACCATGAGGTTCACAAGCCAAGCATCCTTTATATAATCGTCAACTATTTTTCTCGATATATTGAGCCAACTGCTGCATTCATCCAGTAGAATAGAATCTCCCGTCACAATTCTTGCTCTTTTCGCAAGGACAATATCTGCATTAGGTACCAGTTCGACTTCAACAGGTATTGCCCATTCGGCTGCGTGTTCTAAAATCCGGCTTCTTAGTTTGGCAGAATTTGAAACTGGCGCATCAAGAAAAAATTTAACTTCAGGTACCGCAAGCTGCGCAAATGATTTCCCGATAAAATACAACGCCGTATTCGTATGATTGATAATACTATACGTTCCCCTTAATCCCGCCAAATCTCTTAAAACTCCATCATTTCCAAGGATAAGTATACTGCCGGAAAGTGCCACTTCAAGAGTGATAATCAGATTAAATCCATCGATATAAATACAGCTGTCTTTCGCAGACTCTAAGGAAAGCATGGTCGATTTTCTTTTACTATATTGCAATTTGGAAGCGGTTGCTCTTTGCAGTGCCATTCTTTGCCTGGAAGAAAGCTGATAATGTCCCCCAACGAAATCGATAATCGCTCCCATTTTATATCCTTTGTCCAACAACCACTGAACTTCCTGCTGGGCAAGTTTGATTTTTTCTATCGCCTGTTCGGAAAACCATTTGCAATCTTTTGGATCAAACCCTCTTCTGGTTGTTTTCGAAGTCAAGCTTAACCCTCCCTCGCATATTTCCCTGCATGTCTTAGTGCATACAATCGTCTAATCGGTTATATGTTCTGAATTTTCAATATTCAGCAGGATTTACAAAGAATTTGTCAAAATGAGTTTATATACGCATTCTCTAAAGAAATTCCAAGACTTGAAAATGAGGAGGAACGCAAAATGAATACCAATTGGATCATTACCGACAATCGATACCTTCTCGATGACGATTATGATGGATACATTTTGTTGGAATGCCCCAAATGTGGTGCTCAAGAACAAGTTGACTACCTGGACAGCGACCCTCAGGAGGCAATTGATGCTGAAATAGCCACCGTCATTGCTTCTCACAAATGCAGATAACAGAGAAGCCGCCTCGGAACAGTTTTTCGTTTCTGCAACATATCTTTGAATTATATTGATTGCAGCGCCTTTCGTCTTATGCTTTCTTATATATAGAAAAGAGTGAGCTTCCCATTGCAAGGGCAGCTCGCTCTTTTCTATTTTGCCATTAGCTTATCATTCATTAAAAAACGTTCCCCCGCGAGAAAGCCTTGTTATGGACGGGGTATAAATCCCCTCATCCTCTTCCTCAATTTCGCCGGTTTCGGTCCAGTACTCTGTTCTCCCGTCATTCGTGTTGCGATGTGTTCTTTGCAGTCGGTGTGCTTCCATAATTTTCACTGCTTCATCATAGGTTTCCACAGTTCCCCGGATACTGTCCCGGACGTAATATTCATATCCCTTTTTTTCCTCTGCCGGAGAGAAAAAGGTGAGGTTAAGAGGATTTCTATCGACAAGCCTATGATACCGATATTGCGGATAACCGACCATAATAGCGCCAGTGACAACTTTATCTTCAGGCAATTTCAATGTTTCAAGCACGGGGCGATAACCAGAAGACGCACACGCCTCAAAAAGACCGGCCCAGCAACTTCCTAACCCAAGCGACGGAGCATAGAGTTCAGTATAGGCGAGAGAAAAATGAGTATTATCACGCCCGCGTGAAAAGTCTTTCGGAGCCAAAGCTACGACCAAGCATGGCGCATTTCTCAGTATTACATCTTTTCCCTCATTGCGGTAGGCTGCAACATAAACTGCATAGGAGTTATTTTTTTCCATCCAATCAATTGTTTGTGCAGTGATTTTTTGTAACGTTTCATGGTCTTCAATGACCATATAAGACAGACCTTGCAGATTACTCCCCGTTGGAGCAAATCTGGCAATATCCATCAGCTGAAGTAATTGTTCTCTTGAAACTGGTGTTTTTTTATAGCAACGGATGGATCGCCGAGATCTAAGAAATTGATATGCTGCTTCGCCATCTATTACCGGAAAACGCACCATAGAAGTTTGCCCCGCGAGCGGCGAGCGGATATTGCTTAATGCCGAATAGGGACATACGGCGACACAATGCCCGCATGCGATACAGCTTTCTGGCTCATTGCATTCCGGCCATTCCTTGCCCATCTTGATGATTACCCTCGGACATACAGCCGCACAAGCCCCGCATCGAACGCATTTTTCCTGGTCTACTTGGATAAGTTCCATTTTCATCAAACCGCTCCTTTCACCTTCTTGTCATGGTATTTCAATTCTATTTTATCAGAAAATTCTATGAAATTTTTATACTTGTTAAAACATTTTTGATTGCACAGAAAAATTGTTTTACGGATTGAAAATATTCACCTTCTGTCGGCTACCTTATATTGTCTCGCTTATTTATTTCTATTTTTAATTTCATAAAGCAGTTGATTTAACGCATGGCTTATGGAATCGTGAATAACAATTTTCGCCCCAAAATCTTTTCTCGTTTTTTTCTTGTTGATCATCGCATACCGTCCAACCGCCGATGGCAGATCGGCGACAGGATACACCTCCAAACTCGTCCCCATAACAAGTAAAAAATCCACCTTACCCAGTTCGTCACGCAAAAATTGATGGTATTCCATAGGCAAACTATCGCCAAAAACAACGACACTGGGGCGCAAAGTTGCTTTGCAGCATGTCGACAACGGGTGATAATTTTCTTTGTCCAATTCATCTTGGATCAGTTGATATACATATCTTTCGCCGCAGTTCATGCAAATCGCATGATTAAAATTGCCATGTACTTCAAGTACATTCTTGCTGCCTGCCATGGTATGAAATCCGTCTATGTTTTGTGTCAACACTCTTTTGATAATCCCCATATGCTCAAGCTCGGCGAGCACATAGTGTCCGGCATTCGGTTTCGTTCCTTTGCCCATTTGCGCCAATAGCTTAAAATGCTTATAAAAAACTTCTGGATCATCTTTTAGAACAGAGTAACAAATCAGTCCCGGATCCATCGTATTCCAGATACCTGTAAATTCAGATCGAAAATCTGGTATTCCGCTTTCAGTACTCATTCCAGCGCCAGTAAGAGCCATAACATTGTTGCTTGATAGCAAATAATCGGCAAGTTTAACAATATCATTCATCGTTTGTTACCCCCATTGCTATTCATTCCAATGTCCTTTTTAGGACTATTCCGTTTTCGTGCAGATATTCAACCAAGAAAACCCTGCCGCCACAATACATAACCACAAACAAGATTGACGATGCATATTATTGGAATGCCAACACTAAACGACCAATGGCGGGTTTTGTGGCGAAACACATACATCCCTATCAGAATACCAACGGCGCCAAAAATCAAGGCCCAAAGAAAGAAAGTACGCTCCTTTATGCGCCACTCGTTTCGCCTGGCCCGCCGCTTATCCAACAATACCATCGTAAAACCAGTAAGATTCCAAAGGATAAACAAGACCATTTCTGGTGCAAAACAATTGTAAACCATCACTTCCTGCCCCGATCGCTAATCTTACTGCCATTAAATAAAAATCGTATCATCGTTAATGTTTCAGAAGGGTTCATCGTGTCCTCATACCCTAACTCTGTGAATTCTTTCCAGATATTTTCTTGTATTTCCGGCGAAATCGCTGTTAAATTCCGAATTTCAGGTATAATCGCTTTGATTTCACCGTTATCCATTAATGCAATGACGCTTTGGCCTTTTTCTATGCCAATAATCATAAGAAAAATGGCCACTTTTTTTATTGGCATCAATATGAGCTACCTCCTTGCGGCATCCATAGACTTCCCCCTGATATCTCGTTCATTTTCTGCAAATTATCGAATGTAATTGTAAACGAAGTAATTTTATCCCATTTTATAGAATGGGAATCGTCCCATTTAGTCCGAACACTTCTGGCTCTTTTCGCCTTGCAAAGTCGACTTCCAGCTCGTATTTATGCCTTAAATAATTTTCATCATCATAATATTTTGCCTGCACAGGGCATTTTTTACTGCAAGCCCCGCATTTAATGCAGATTCCTTGTATTTTTGAAACATCTTCACTATCAATTGACCCCATTGGACACACAGTTACACACAATTTGCAATGAATACATGCATGGCTTGTTTTGGGAGTCACTTTTCTAATATCAACAGGTTCGCCATTTTTATTTTTCGGCATGTAGTACTTCCGGTAAGGTCTATCGCCCTTTATTGATGCAAGCTCAACTTTTTCTTGATTTAATATTTTTTCGGACACCCGCTTGGCGAACTCATGTGCTATAGCCATATCTTTATCATCAGGTCTACCCTGCGCCAATTTTTTTGAAAACGAATGTTCTCCAATAAAAGCACCGCCTGCCACAACTCTATATCCCTTTGAATTGAGAATATCCGTTAATTCAATTAAAGCATCATCATAATTCCGGTTTCCATAAACAACCACTGCTATTGTTAATGCGCCGTCACCAGTGAGTGAATTTAAATACGGCAATAAAACATTGGGAACCCTGCCGGCATAAACCGGAACTCCAATGACAACAACATCTCGTTCTGTAAAACTTAGCAATTGACGTCTACCGTTTGGCAATGTGAAATCAGCAACGCTTATATTCGTGTCTCCATTTAGCTTTTCCGATATATTCTTTGCCATCTCATATACTATTTTTTGCGTTGTTCCAGTTGGACTAAAATACATTGCAGTAATTTTTCTATTCACAACTTAACCTCCCGCTACTATGAAGTAAATCAATCCATAATCATGAGTAATTCCTGATTATGCATGATTATTCCTGCCTGTCTCCAAGCAATCACAGCTATGCGCTGCGCTGATCAATTGACACAAGAAACAGCATTTTTTTGTCAATTGATATAAAAATAAACAAAAACCTCTGGAAGAAATTCCAGAAGTTTTTGTTTATTTTTGTTATTTCAGCGGCTTATTGTAGGTTTCTTTTGCCATGAATATCAAAACTAATAAGGAAACAACTGAGCCCGCTATCAAATAATAAGTAGGAGCCAAGTTGTTGCCGGTGGTAGAAATTAGCCAAGTTGAAACAAACGGTGCCGTTCCGCCAAAACATGCAACTGCAATATTGTAACCGATAGCAATAGCACTACAGCGGACATTGGTGGGAAATATTTCAGTCATCGCAACAGTAGCTCCGCCACAAACAAGTGCTTCTAAAATGGCTAAAACCGCCATGACCGACAACAAAACAACCGGATTTTGTGTGGTGCTAAGGACGTAAAACAGCGGATAACCAAGAATGATAAATCCAAGAGCTGCGCCAATCATAACTGGCTTTCTCCCGACTTTATCCGCTAAAATACCAGTAAACGGAATGGCAATCATAAATACGATAATCAAAAAAGTATTGTAGGATAAGCCAACTGCCAATGGGAATTTCAACACTTTCGAAATATAAGTTGGCATATAGGCCATAATAATCCAATAAGAAATGGTCCAGCCGATCACAATACCGAAACTCAAGATTGTTTCGCGCCGATAATTTTTTAAAACATCCATGAGGGGGGTTTGGGCTAATGTATGATTCTCTTCACACTGTTTAAACACAGGCGTTTCATCTACCTTGCGGCGCACATAAAAACCGTACATGGCGATTAACATCCCGCTCCAAAACGGCAACCGCCAACCCCATGCATTCATCGCCTCGGGTGAAAGTAATGAACTTAAAAGAGCTCCGGATCCCGATCCGAGAAGAAGACCTACTGCAATACTAAACTGCGACCAGCTTACAATGAAACCACGATTATGGGGAGTAGAATATTCTGCCAAAAATGACATGCAGCTTCCCCATTCTCCACCTGTGGAAACCCCTTGCAGAAGCCGGCAAGTCGCGAGCAAAACGGGGGCTAAAATACCTACCTGGGCATAGGTAGGCAGACAGCCGATGGCAAACGTACTAATTCCCATCAAAATTACTGTCCATGTCAAGGCATTCCGGCGTCCAACCCTGTCCGCATAATGACCAAAAATCAGCCCTCCGATGGGACGCATTACAAAGCCAACGCCAAAGACGATGAAAGTTAACATGAGCGCTGTGACTGGGTCCTTTGAAGGAAAAAACTGTGAGGAGATGATCGCGGCAAAATAACCATACAATCCGTAGTCAAACCACTCCAATGCGTTGCCCACCGAGCCGGCAAGCACTGCTTTCGCCATCGAGGATTTGACCGGCGGTAAAGTTTTTGCATAACTAGCTTCCATATTTTTATACCCCTTCCGATAAACATCATAGACATCGCTGGACATACTAGCAATCGTTGTGGATCGCTCTGTGAAAACGCTAGAGCATGATCCCGGATTTTATTACCTGGCAAATATTCTGCATTTTCGTAATATCCTCTAAAGGGTTTTCTTTCAGCAGTAAAATATCCGCTTTTTTGCCTGTTTCAATTGTACCAATCTCATGTTCCCTACCCAACGCTTCGGCCGCAGTTTTCGTTGCCGCTTTTAGAACATCGCTTGGTTTCATGCCGTATTCCACCATAGTAACCATCTCAAGAAATACAGATGGATGTGGTCCAAAGTTTGGTGAACCGGCATCGGTGCCAAGCGCAATCGGGCTGCCAATGTCCATCGCATTGCGGAAGGTTTCTTTATGCCAGCCAACAACCGTCTTTGATTTAACTACATACAATTCTGGAATCACTCCCGAACTTTCAGACAACTTTTTATATACAGCCAATGTAGGAATTAAACAGGTTTCTTTCTGTTTCATCTCCCTGAGAATCTCCATTGATATGTCAGCCCCATGTTCAATAGTGTTAATCCCAGCTCGTACCGCATTCTCAATACCGATTTTCCCGAGAGAATGGGAAGCCACTCGGAGTCCTAAACGGTGGGCTTCGTTAACAACGATCTCAAGATCCTTCTGCGGATATACAGATGGACCTATTTCTTCCGGTCCATACGCGCCACCGGTAGAAGCCACCTTGATCACACTGGCTCCCCGCATTTTGAGATAACGAACCGCCTTAACTAATTCGTCATGGGAATCAGCGATATAACCAAGATCAGGAACATGTCCGCCGGTAGGCTGAATAATCCGGCCAGCTGCAACAACGGTCGGCCCAAAAAGCAACCCTGAAGCAAAAACTTTTGCGATGTCAATTCCGACGTCATCAACTGATCCAACATCTCGTATTGTCGTTACGCCTTGAGCCAACGACTTGCGAGCATTGGCAATCCCTCTGGCCATCGCAATATTGGGGCCCTCTGCTTTCATGGCACCCAGTGGATCCGGGCTGCCATCCCAAACCAAATGGACATGCATATCGATAAGGCCCGGCATCAAAAATAGTCCTGTTGCATCGAAGGTATCAACCATGGCGGGAATTTCAGGTCCCGTATAGATCTTTGCAATGCGACCATCTTGAATATGCAATGATACTCCTTGGACAAGACTACCGTTGTTTACATCAATTAAATTAGCGTTTTTAATTAAATAGGAATGAGGCCCGCTTGATAGAGGAAACGACTTTGTCAACAATGAAACCATTCCTTCCTTTTATAAAGCATAAAATAGTGATCTTTCTTTAAAACAAAAAGAAAACTTTTAACCCATGGCAGGTCAAAAGTCGCTTACAAAGATCCCAACCGTTACATTAGTTGTTAAAATTATATAATTACATAAAAACATTGTCAATACCACAAGTTACCCCTTGATCACCATTCTTGTTTGGCTTCATATAATAACTGTTTTTTCAGTGCTACTAACTTTTCGCTCAAATCAACTTTTATTTTGTCAGGATTGGTTAACCGTTTGAATTCGTCCCACAGCGTCTCCATTTCCGAGTGAGCATATACTTTGATTTCTTGTAAAGAAGGCTGTTTATACACGCAATTTCCGTTTGTAAAAATAGGAACCAACATTTCTCTTACGGTATATGATCCCTTTGAAAGAACCGTCTTTTTCCATATGTGAGTTTCGTCTGATAAAAGCAGATCGTGTTTGCCATCGATCGTTTCGTCAGCAAGAGTAATCAAATCAGCTTTAATTTTCCCCTGTTGGTATATGCGAAAAAGTTTTTTTATTCCTGGGTTTGTAATTTTTTCCACATTATCAGAGATTTTCATCTTCGGAATGATTTTTCCTTCATCATATTCAGCAGCAAGTTTATATACTCCGCCCAGAGACGAACTGCCTTCAGAGGTAATCAATTTCGTGCCTACTCCCCAAACGGTTATTTTCGCCCCTTGCATCTTCAAATCCCGGATAATATGTTCATCCAAATCATTGGATCCGCTGATAACAGCCTCTTTCAACCCAGCCTGGTCAAGCATTTTTCTTGCTTCCTTCGATAAATAAGCTAAATCACCGCTATCAAACCGGATGCCATATTTGCCAAATTTGACGCCGCTGGCCATCAGCTCTTTAAACGCTTTGATCGCGTTAGGCACACCACTTTGCAACGAATTATAGGTATCTACCAACAATATAGCATTGCCAGGATATTGCCGCGCATATTCACGAAAAGAATCCAATTCGGACGAAAAACTCATGACCCAGCTATGAGCCATTGTCCCGGCAACAGGAATGCCGAACATTTTACCGGCGATCACGTTTGATGTAGCATCAAAGCCACCGATTACTGCAGCTCTGGCCCCATATATCCCTGCATCAGCACCATGAGAACGACGAAGGCCGAATTCCATTAGAATATCCTCAGGGGCTACGGTCCTCATACGGCTGGCTTTCGTGCAAATAAGACTTTCATGATTAAGAAACATCGACAAAGCAGTTTCAATAAGTTGTGCTTCCATAAAATTTGCTTGCACTATCAACAATGGTTCTCCTGGGAAAACTACGGTTCCTTCCGGAACTGACCACATATCACCGGTAAATTGAAAATGCAATAAATAATTCAAAAAATCCTCTTTAAAAATTCCGAGAGAACGCAAATATTCGATATCTTCTTCCGTAAAAGACAATTCCTTTATGTAACGGATCACATGCTCCAATCCGGCAAAAATCGTATACCCGCCATGATATGGATTGTTGCGATAGAAACGGTCGAATACTGCTTTTTGATTTGACTTCCCGGCAAAATACCATCCCTGCATCATCGTAAGTTGATATAGGTCTGTTAGTAATGTAAGATTTCTCATCGTCATCCCTCACTGTCTTTACCATTTTATCATTAAAGGTTTAATCCCTTTTTTCAGTCTCCTTTTGTGCAAGCCCCTTCAGTGTGACGTAATCAATTTTACCACTGCCCAAGAAAGGCAGCTTATCCACTATGATAATTTCCGCAGGCATAGACAACATACTCTGGCGGCCTTGACTCATAAAATCTATCAACATCTGTCTGGAAGCATTTTTATACATTGTGTAAAGCAGGATCTTCTCTCCTTTCTTGACATCCGGAAGGTTGACAGCGGCATTCCGATTCGTACCGAAACATTTTTCGGCGGCTTCTTCAACGGCGTCAAGACTAATCATTTCGCCCGAAATTTTGGCAAAACGCCTGAGCCGTGATTTGATACTAAGGTATCCTTCGCTGTCAATGCTGACAACGTCGCCGCAATCATACCATTCGGCGGCCGGAACGAAGCCTTTTCCATATAACATATATCCGGCCATGACGTTAGGACCCTTCACCCACAGGTTGCCGCCATCTTCGATGCCTGGCACTGCTTCAATACGGTACTCGATGCCAGGCAAAAACCGTCCCACTGTACCGGTCTTATGAAACAATGGCGTATTTAAACTGAGTACCGGCGCCGTCTCAGTAGTTCCATAGCCTTCCAATATGCGGATCCCGAATTTGTCCTGCCATAACTGCCGTACCTCATCCTTGAGTTTTTCGCCGCCTGCAAGGACGTAGCGCAAATTGTAGAAATCGTAGGGATGCGCATACTTAGCGTAGCCATACAGAAAAGTAGGCGTGCCCAAAAAAATGGTGATATTTCGATCATAAGAAATTTCCGGCAAAGTTCTGTAATGCAGCGGACTTGGATAAAGAAATACTTCAACACCCTTTAAAACCGGCAGCAACGTACCCGCCGTTAAGCCGAAAGAATGAAACATCGGCAATGCGTTTAGCATTTTATCCCTGTGGGTATAATCGATCACACTGCACGACTGATTAATATTGGCGAGAATATGTTTGTGGCTGAGTACTACTCCTTTGGGTTTGCTCTCGGTACCGCTTGTGAACAGAATTAAACTTCCATCCCGTTCTGCCCGTTCTCCCAACAGATATTTATACAGGCCGGTTAGTTTATCAGCCAATCCGATCTGAAGTTTGATATCTTCCAGATAGACAAGCCGGAATTTCTTTGCCAAACTAGCTTCGAGCTTCTCGAACTTGCCTTTTTCGATAAAAGCACGGGACGTCAGTATGGTTTTGACACCGGCGAATTCACTGCAATCCAAGTTGTTTTCTGTTCCGGCGTTAAAATTGAGAATGGCCGGCGTCCTGCTAAGATAAAACAAAGCAAACAAAGTCAATACATGAGCGATGGAATTGGGCAGCATGATCCCAACCGTTTCTTCGCTCGCTAAAAGAGGCTGCAGTTTTCTCCCCAGGATATAGCTTGCAACAATCGCCTGCCGGTAACTAGCAGTGCCGGTCATGTCCTCAGCCATGATTTTGCTGCTGCCATGTATCCTGTTCGCCTCGAGCAGCTTATCAAATAAGTTAGCGCTGCTTTCCTGGCGCTGCCGGGCCCTAAATATGCTTTGCTGCAGCAAAGCAAGGATTCGGTCGCTGATCTCTTTTCTTTGCAGGCGGAAGCTCGCAGCCCTTGGAGCGCCAAGTTGTACCGGTTCATCGATAAAAATACTTACCTGGGGAAACCATTGGGATTTTACCTTGTCTTTGATCCTGGAAAACCTGGATAACTCCGGGCCGCAAAAAATCACTGGATATAAAACCGCTCCCGTTTTCATGACAATAAAACCAGCACCGTTATATATCTTCATTAAGTTGCCGGTTCTTGTAATACGGCCTTCGGGGAAAAAGACTACTGTTCGGCCTTCTTTAATAACTCCAGCGATTTTTTTGAGCGAATACGGGTTAAGCGAATCAACAGTGAAATGATTAACCCAACGCAAAATGTAACTCATCCTGGCAGCAATCGCCGTATTGATAATGAAATAGGTATCAGCGGGTAAATAAGCATACAAAAAAATCGCATCAAGAAACGATACATGATTGGGCAGTATGATGGACGGTCCATTAAATTTAAGTTCTTCGCTGCCGATCAATCTGGTTCTGAACAGCAATTTGAGCAAGCCCCTCAATAGAGCCCTCATGCTTTCGCCCCACCCTCACCTGAAAAATTGGCAAACATGGAAGAAAAGAATTTTGTTCCCGTGCCGAACGCAAAGGATGCCGTTTGTTGTAATCTTCCATATTGTTACACAAAATCCTTCATTACTTCGGTTATTTATATATTTCCGTTAAGGAATACCGATAACTTCCACTTAATTGCAACCATCCCCTTGAGTCCGGATAATTCGGGCAATATTATTTGCGGCAGCTGCTTCTTTTAATGACTGCACACTGTTGGCATTGTCAAAGATAAGTGCTCCCTGGGGGCACACCCTTACGCAGGCAGGCTCAAGTCCAGCCTCTACCCGTTCACTGCAAAGATTGCATTTTTGCAGTTTCCCTTCGGCATCATACCGGGGCACGCCAAAGGGGCAGGCTATGGCACAACTATGGCAGCCAATACAGAGGCTTTTGTTGACGGCTACGCCACCAGTGGCAGCATCCCTCCTAATCGCACCGGTTGGACAGGCCATCGTGCACGGACTGTCTTCGCAATGCTGGCAGGCAACGGAAAGATAGCAAATGTCAATACCTTGATCCTGATTTTCTTCAATTTGATAAACTCGCCGGTTAGCCGGCTGACCCTTTTCAGGATAAATATCGTTCTGGTCCATGCAAGCAACGACACAGGCCCCGCAGCCAACACAGCGTTTTACATCAAGGTAAATAGTTTTGTCCATTTACAGCACCACCCTTTCGTCGGCCTTCTCCACTTTGCATAGCGCTGATTTGAAACCCGGAAAACCCGACAGCGGATCAAGATAGTCCTCTTCAAACAGGCGATTGACATCGGCAGCTTGGTGTCCATGATACATGTGAATCACCCCGGGCTGAACCATGCCGGTAAGATTCGCTTTAACGCTGACAGCATCCTTAGGAGTAATGATCCGGATAGTATCGTCCTGCCTGATGCCAAGGCGAACGGCATCAGTGGGATTCATGTCTGCGGAGGGGAAGTTTGGCCGAAGGCTGCTCGTCCAGCTTAACCGGAAGGTTCGGGTATGAACAAACATTGGAAGCCGGGAACCGGTGTTGAGGATAAACGGATAGTCTTTTGCCAATTCCGGTGTTGCTTCAAGACTATACTTCGGTGGCGTATAGACAGGCAGTGCTGCGTGACCAGATTTATCCTCATATTTTTCCAGCACTTTCGATTTGAATTCCATTTTACCTGACAAAGTAGCAAAGTCGATTTCGCGGTACTTTCTTTCCTGGGGTTTGATTGGATTTGGCACAAACATTCCAGCCGGATGTTTTTTTAATTCGGCTGCAGTGATGCCGCTCGGCTCAAGTATCCAATCAATGCTTGCATCAAGTCCGGCCTGAAATAGAGGATCATCAAGCCCAAGGCGGGAGGCCAGATCGTAAATGATATCGATATCAGAACGTGACTGATAGCGTGGTGCGATCGCCGGTTGAGTGAATACAATGTAGCCGGCGCCATAACAGCGCAATTCGCTCCGTTCCACCGAAGTACAGGCCGGCAAAACAATATCAGCATACTTGCAAGTATCCGTCATGAAAATATCGACATTAACAAAGAAATCAAGCATTTCCAGACTCTTGCGGAAGCCTTCCGAATCAGGCCACATACGATAGTTTAGCCCAAATCCCAGCAAAGCTTTGACCGGGTATGGACTGCCGGTACGGATTTGTTCCGGCAAATGCATTGCTTGCGCTTCTTCATCAATAATGTCCATCCAGACAGGAAAGCGGTCCGCGCCGATGCGCGGAGGCATATCGCTCCAGGGCCGCGACTGGACGAAATCATGTTCACGGGTTGGTATCAGACCTGGAGTATGGATAAAGCTGGGCGGATTTACAAGGTTGCCGCCCAGTACATCATAGTTGCCTGTCAGTCCAGCTAAAGCAAAAACAGCGCGATAATTTTGCACCCCATTGGTGTGATGTACTACCGAAGATGCACTTGGCAAGATTGCAGCCCGTTTAACAGAAGCATACATTCGGGCTGCTTCTTGAATCTTACTGGCTGGCACACCGGTCAATTCTTCGCCCTTCGCCGGTGTAAAGGCTTGTACGTATTCTTTATACTCATCAAATCCATAAGTATAGCTGGCAACAAAGTCCTGGTCATGCAACTTTTCTTTAATAATCACATGGGCAATTGCCAGCGCCAGGGCGCCGTCGGTACCAGGACGCAGTTGCAGATGAAGATCAGCCAATGCGGAAGTTGGTGTAACGCGCGGATCAACGACAATGAGTTTCATCCCTCGTTCCTTGGCGTTCTGAATTGCCCGGCCATTACCTGGATTGGCATGGAAAGGATTCGCGCTCCATACCAGCAGGCAGTCGGCACGCATAATGTCAGGTCCACCCGGACGTCCAAAAACCAACTTTTGCGCCATAGACATCGCTTGATAGCAAGAGCTGGATTCCGTCATATAATTAGGCGATCCAAAGGAATGAGCCAGACGTTTAAGGAAGGGACGGAAGAACTTTGCATAACCGGCAAAAAAGCCAACCGTCTCAGGACCCGCCTGTTCTTTAATTTGCTTGAGCTGGCTGGCAATAGTGTCAAGCGCTTCATCCCAAGTGATCGGTTCAAACTTACCTTCACCCCGGGGACCAACCCGTTTTAGCGGTGTTTGGATTCGGTCGTCACTATAAACATACTGACGGGTGGATGCTCCCTTGGAACACAATGTGCCTTTGCTGTAAGGGTTTTCCTTACTGCCTTCCACTTTAATGATACGGCCATCTTGAATATATAAGTCGAGACCGCATTGGGTCAAGGGATCGCAGATCGCACATATGGACTTTTTAACCTCAATTCCTGTCGCCGCACCAGGAATCTTGCCTTGCAGCAATCTTTGCACATCGCTCATGCTTGCTCTACCTCCATTATGATTTTTCTAATGAGTAAGTCTTGCACCAACGGCATTGTTCCCTGATTATGAACGCAGCTTTGTTGGAGCCCTTTGATTAAAGCTTGTCTGATAACACCGGAAGAAGTATAGCTGTCAACCAAGTTCGCGCCGGTAATCAGTCCTTCTTGCCAAAAAAGTTGTATAAAATGATTGCCGTCCCAATATTTACGCATCTTGTCATAGTTCTTGACATCCCCAATACCGATAAAGTCCATATTCATAAAGTGAGTAATATTGTGAGGAATATTCCCGGGAAAAACGTCATGTTCTCCTGCCATGTTTCTTCCTGCTGTCCTCCCCTGATAGCGGGCATTGCTCCAAAGACCAACAATCTGAGGCTGCCCTGTCAGCAAGTTTCGGCCTTGAGCTACGTCACCAGCTGCATATACACCATGCACGTTGGTCTCCATGCGCTCGTTGACCAATACGCCAGCGGCGGTATCAATACAGTTTCGGTCAACAAAAGCCGTATTGGCCCGCACACCAATGCAAATAACCGCCAAATCGACACGTTCCGGCATAGTATCGCCGGCAAAATAGGCAAGAAGTCCTGCTCCGCTTTCTTCCAACCTAGTCAAAGAAGTTCCAAAGCGCAAATCAACCCCGTTTTCCCTTAGTCGTTCAGCAAGCACCGCAGCACAATCAGGATGAGCGGCCGCTGGAAAAAGATGAGTTGCCAAGTCAGCCAGACAGACGTCTATTCCTGCTGCGCGAAATAGCTCAACCAGTTTAATTCCCACCATGGAAGCTCCCACTACCAATACCCTTGTTGGCTTTTGCTCAAGAGCAGTTTTTAGACCTATGGCATCTTCAACCGTACGCATCGTGTAGACTCGACCCGAGTGAATGCCTTCTATGGGCGGCCGCACTGGCGAAGCTCCGCTGGCAATGAGACAGCGATCATACGATACGGCTAAACCATCGGCAGTAACAATCACTTTCTCTGTTGTGTCCAAAGTCATAACAGGTGATCTGGTATGAAAACGGACATTAAATGTCCTCGCCAATTCATCGTTCGTCCCAAAAGGAAAAAGCTTCGAAAAATCAATCTTGCCTGCTACGTAATAAGTTGTGAGCATCGGATTATACACTGGGTAGCTGTGGTCAGAAAACAAGTGTATAGTATCGTTGCACCCGCACTCCCGTAAGGCTTTTATGCATTCTACCGCCGCACATCCATTACCAATAATAGCAATATTTTTGACCATTTTTGACAATTCTCTCACCACCTATCCTCTCAAAAAATATATACTGATCGGGTGGTCTTGCACATTCATTCATTGTCGAACATTTTAGGATCTTTTCAACTTCATGCACAACTACTTTTTTCTGATCATACGATAAAACTCCTGCCATTTTAATGCATAATGAACAAAAAAACTTAACCTTTTAAGGTAAACATACTAATTTCGGGCGGACAGCCAAGACGGAAAGGAAGCCAATGCCCTGCACCGCTGCTTACATACCCGTAAACCCCATTCTCACTGTACAATCCACGGATATAATAATAGGAGGACAAAAATGTTTTTCCACCTATAACCACCTGACCGCCGTGTGTATGCCCAGCTAGAGTCAACGGTATTTTTGCGTTAAATCCGTCAAAAAGAACGTCTGGATGATGTCCGATTAAAACGCTGAAGGAGTTGAGCGGAACGCCCTGAATAGCTGCCGCAAAATATTGCTGCCGTTTGCTGTCGCTAACCTCAATTCCCCTGCGTAAAAGGCCTGCCCAAGCGTAGTCCACCCCTATGAGATAGAAGGGTTGAGGCCCCGGTACGATCTGACGAATACTATTATCCAAAAGAACGATTCGGCTATGATTCAATTCGGATCGAACCAATTCAGCATCCTCGAAATAATCATGGTTTCCCATGCAAAAATAGACTCCGTGTGGAATTGCCGTTTGAAGGTCATTGAATCGATCAATTGCTGGTTTCAGCAAAGCCAGATCGTCAATAAGGTCACCGGTGATCACCACCAGATCAGGTTTTTCTTGCGCAAGTAATTGGATGGCCATATCAAGTCTCTCTAAATCAAAATATGGTCCCAAATGGATATCACTAATCTGACCAATTTTGAAGCCTGCCAAATTAGGTGGTAATTGGGGCATAGTCAGCAAAAATCTTTGTACAGCCATATCGGTTTGCGCTCCATAGATGCCTTTTGTACTGATCCCGAAAGCAAACAACGGCGTGATGGCCAACGCATTATGCAACAACTGGCGACGGGTCATCGATGCAGCTGAAGAACTATGTTTTGCGGTGTCTTCTGCCTTCTGGTCCTTAATTAATCGATGGCCGATATATATTAGCGGCTGGAGGGCCAAGAGTATTAGCTGGCCAAAGGTCCACGCTAATGCCACGTAAACGTAAAACTGGACGCCCTCAATCTCCGGAAGGATAAACAACGAGCGTCTTAACCATCCGTAATCCATAACCAAAATTGTCGCTACGGCAAAAAATATACAGGAGTATTTTACCATGCGGCTACGATAAGACGCGAATATGCGCGATAACAAATAGTAGTTCAGCCAACTAATAAAAGTAGTTATCGCCAATACAATGACTACTGCATAAAAAAATCTCATAAGTACCTCCTGCGATAACAATATTTACACCGCTCTTGTTAGACTTCATGCCGCAATTGACTGATTAATAAGACAATGATAGCAATGAAGTGTTGCAAAATCAAAAAAATCTTCTTCCCGTCTGGAGTTAGTATGCATAACGGATTGTAGACAAAAGTGCTGCACTGAAGCTTTATTTCTCAGCGCAGCACTTTTTGATTGATTATGTATGCCGTTCAGGTGCTCCCGCGTTTACCGAACGCACCGGGCGGGTGTCCTGTCACTTCCGGCTTATCATGATGCAGTTTTTTAGGATGTACGCCTTCCTTCAACGGATGGTGCGCTTTCTTTTCGTCCCCCTCCGTGTATCCCGTTTCTTCTAAGGGAACAGGAAAAGAGGAATGCTCATTTTTTGAAAATTCACGTTCAGCCATAAAAACCGGACACGAAAGCCATGCTTTCTTTTCATCTGGATCAACTTCTGCAAACTGAAGATCCAGGCCGCAAAATCCGCATTTTCGATCCGTAAAATCTCCGATCGTGGCTTCAGCTAAAGGTTTCACGTGCTTCTTCATCTTCATGTCGATCCCTCCTTGTGTATCTTCTAATTATATGGCACCATATTCTCGAATAAATGTCAAGAATTTTCTAATAATAGTTGTCGAACGAGAAGTTTACTTTTCCATTTTAATTTGTAGGTTTTTTATCAACTGACGCAGAAATATATTTGTAATAAATATTCTGAATTGTCTAACTGGAAGGAGTGATTTCATGCCGGAACCATCGTTATTCATAGCGAAAAGCGACATTGAACTGCATCTTTTGCCAAAAATGGCCAACCGCCATGGCTTGATCACTGGTGCCACTGGTACCGGTAAGACCATCACACTTCAACGCATGGCCGAATCGTTCAGTGCCATCGGAACTCCTGTTTTTCTGTCCGACATCAAAGGCGATCTTTCCGGAATTTGTTCGCCAGGTGGTAATAATCCAAAAATCGAAGAAAGAATCAAACTTTTGGAATTAAAAAACTTCAGATACCAATCTTTCCCCGTACAATATTGGGACGTCTTCGGCGAGATGGGGTTCCCTGTGCGAACAACCATATCTGAAATGGGTCCTCTGCTGCTTTCCCGGCTTCTGAATCTTAATGAGGTGCAGAGCGGCGTGCTTAATCTTGTTTTTCGCGTTGCAGACGATCAGGGCTTGCTGTTGCTCGATTTAAAGGACCTTAAAGCCATATTGGTTTTCGTCGCAGAGAATGCCTCACAATATACCGTTGAGTATGGAAGTATCTCGAAGCAGTCGGTCGGAGCGATCCAGCGTGCTCTTTTGATCATTGAAGAACAGGGCGGAGACCAATTTTTCGGCGAACCATCCTTGAATATCCAGGATTTTATGAAAACTGATTCCAATGGCTTAGGAATGATCAATATTCTGGCCTGTGACAAACTATTCCAGTCGCCTGCGCTCTATTCGACTTTCTTGCTTTGGCTTCTTTCCGAGCTTTTTGAGGAATTACCTGAGATCGGTGATTTGCCTCAACCTAAAATGGTCTTCTTCTTTGACGAAGCTCACCTTCTCTTTAACGAGGCCCCTAAAGTCCTCCTGAACCGCATTGAACAAGTTGTCCGTCTCATACGTTCCAAAGGCGTCGGGGTCTATTTCATCACACAAAACCCGATAGATATCCCGGACAGTGTCTTGGGACAATTGGGAAACCGAGTGCAGCATGCTCTGCGCGCTTACACACCGAAAGATCAGAAAGCGATCAAAGCAGCAGCCGAAACCTTCCGGCAGAATCCCAAATTCACAGTAGAACAAGCCATCACAGAATTGGGTACTGGCGAAGCTCTCATTTCCTTTCTCGATGAGAAAGGGCGCCCGAATATTGTAGAGAAAGCTTTTGTTCTGCCGCCATGCAGCTTGATCGGACCCATCTCCACTGATCGCAGGAAAGAGATCATGGATCAGTCCATTATGCGAGGTCGCTATGAAAGACCTGTTGACCGCGTTTCCGCTTACGAGCTTCTCCAAAAGAAGGCGGAAATGCAGAATGAAACCAAACGACAGGAAGAAGAAGCCCGAAATGAAGAAGTATCACAGCCGCGAAAAGCAGGAAGACAGCCAGACTCGCTTTGGGACACAATAACCAAAACCGCTGCCACTACCGTTGGACGGCAGGTTGCTCGCGAACTAGTACGCGGCATCCTTGGATCTTTTTTGCGTAGATAGCCGCATAAAATTATTCATTACCAATAAGGTAACAAATACTGCCGGCATCTATCATGCTGGCAGTATTTGTTTTGCTCTCAAACAAAGCTCTTGCTTTATCTTCGATTTTCTTCATAGCGGCAAATTCAACACACATACTGATTATATCTTAATAGTCTTAAATAATTCTGTGATCTGTTTTTTTATTAATTCAGTAGTCGATCGATCAATTTCCCATTTATCAGTAATTACATCACCTTCTTTTGCTTCTGCGGGCAACTGTTCCCTGGGTATATTAAAAGTGGAACAGTCTTCCCTTTCCAACACTGCCAAGCCACCTTCAAAACGGTCTATTATATAATGATTCGTTTGCCTTTGAGGTTCGCTTGCGGATATCGGCAGACAATTTATGCCAATCCACACGAAAACAAAAATGAAGAAAACCCGTGCAGCTCTGACTAGAGAATTTTTAGTTGTCAAAATAGGCATGACCCCGATAAACTGATCAATTGCAGCCAATATTTTGTTCATAAGCATTCAGCCAACACCTCAATTCTTGTAATTGGCTTGTCAATGGTCGCACCTTGAAGAAAAAGCGATATGCGCCTACCGTTTAGAATGCTCTGGGAATTGTTTGGCGTGAAATAATTACGGCTCGTTCCATTGATATTTTCAGTTTTTGATAAATTTATTTTCGTCCAGTTCCTTGAAAGCTAGATCCAATTCTTCTTTCGTATTCATAACAATCGGACCACCCCAGGCAATTGCCTCCCTAAGAGGGTTCCCTGATATAAGCAAAAACCGCAATCCCTTATCAGAAGCTTTTACCTGAAATTTCGTTCCTTCATTAAATAGTATGGCATGTTTTGCCGAAACAAACCCATCTTCTTCTGGACCAAAAAAACCATCACCTTCCACAATATAAACAAACAAGGTTGCAAACTTATTCGTATTCAAAGACCATGCGTTCCCTGGATCTATTTCCACATCCAAATATAACGCTTTCACATAGTCTCCTTCCATTGCGCCAGCATTTCCATTATAGGTTCCGGAAATAATGCGTATCTTGAGTCCTTCTTCATCAATCACCGGAATATCTGTTTTCACTAGTCCATGATATTTCGGGGGAACCATTTTATCTTTGGCCGGCAGGTTTAGCCATAGCTGAACCCCAAGCATTCTATTACTGGGCTTTGGCATTTCCTGATGAATGATCCCGGATCCTGCAGTCATCCACTGGCATTCTCCATCGAAGATACTTCCTTTATTTCCAAGGCTATCCCCATGTTCAATGTCTCCTTGGATCAAATAGGTGATTGTTTCAATGCCGCGGTGCGGATGCCAGGGAAAGCCTTTTATATAATCGTTAGGGTCCACCGAATCGAAAGCGTCCAACATGAGGAATGGATCAAAATCTCTCGTATCCTTGTGACCGATCACTCTTACCAGTTTTACACCGGCGCCATCCACAGCATGTTGGCCGGTTACAATTTTACGAATCGTCCGTATATCATCCATCAATAACACAACCTCCTTGAAAATTAAAAAGAACCTTTCTATACAGTCTTCTACAATTATTTTATCACAAATATCACAGAATATTGCAAAAACATAATTGTGAATTTTTCCTTCTGCGCTGCATAATGAGTATTATAGCCACGGGAACTCATAATTAAACAGCCTTAGTCCGATGGACGAACCAAGGCCGCTTAAGTTATCCCTATGTTCACTTATTATTTTTGGAGCTTTCAGTCTTATAAACTAGTGGTATTTACATTGAAAAAACCCAGGGTTTTTATTGAACACACTAGATCATCAGGACTACATGTACTTTTGATACTGACCATATTATCTTCAATATCAATTGTAACATCAGTTACTCCTTCCATTGTAAGAAGATGTTCCTTTATAGCGTCAGCATTTTCCGGGGTCTTCATGTCCTCAACCTTGACTTTGATTTCCTGCATACGAACTCCGCCTCCCCTTTTTCTGATTAGCACATTTCATCTTTTTGAAAACTCAATTAAATTTGCTCTTACTTAAATTTTATACTAAATTTAAAATAAGTCCATCATTATTTTCAGAATTAATAGACTTATTAGAATTATTCAAGACTAGCCTCGATATTTCAGTTTGACTGGGTACAAATCCGCTCAACCAAACTAAGCAAGTTTAAAAGAACATCATCTTTTCTTTCTTCGTATATCAACAATAATCGGTTCAGCTTACTATTTTGCAACGTTCTTTTTTTTCTCTACATTGCTGCTGATCGCGTTTAATTCTCCTCCAAGAAGAAAGATTAAAGTACTCATGTAGAGCCAAATGATTAAAGCAAAAATCCCACCTAAACTTCCGTAAATTATTTCATAATTTACAAAGCCATTGATGTAAAAAGAAAATAATAAGGAGGCGGAAACCCAACCAATTGTTGTAAAAATAGTGCCTACCATAATATTGTTAAATTTCAATTTTCTATTCGGTAAATACTTATATATTAAATAAAATGTGACTAACATTAAGGTAAGAGAAATGCCATATCGCAAAAACAACCAGATACTATAAAATAAAGTTTTTGCTCCCATCAACCCAAAGACATAAGACCCTATAATCCTCCCAAATACGATCATGAAAAATGAAAATATGATCATGGCTGTCAAACCCATGGTGGACAAAAGGGCAATAAAATTGAGTTTAATAAAATGTCGACTTTCTTTTACACCGTACGAATGATTAAGACCCCTTATAATTGCCGACATTCCTTGTGAGGCTGCCCAAAGACTTCCGAGCATACCTAAAAATAAAATTGTTTTACTTTTCGCTTGCACAGTCTCTGCTAATATATTTTTTACCAAAATAGCAGTATCGTGCGGAAGAATGATATTGAAGTTTGAAATTAATAATTTATTTGATAGTGGGGTGAAGCTTAATAAGTTTATTAGGAAAAATAGAAAAGGAAAGAAAGCTAATATCAAATAATACGTTATTTGTGCACTCATTGCTGCCAACTCATCCTCTTTATACCGAACGATGAGTTGGCCTATATATTGAGATATCATAGAATTTCTTAATTTCTCAAACATGATGACTTTCTCCAATTCTATAATATATCTGATTCTTACAATAGTCTTTTCGATATTGCTTCACGAACACAAACCAGAAAACATAGTCTTCGCCGGCCAATTATTGCGACGATGCTATTCTTTTTATTGATTCAAGAATTTGTTCTGCATGTCCGTCTACTTTAACTTTCCGGTAAATATCACGGATCACGCCATCTTGGTCAATAATAAAAGTGGAACGTTCAATCCCCATCGTTTTCTTACCATACAGGTTCTTCTCTTTAATCACTTCATACTGGTTACATACGGCGCCATCAATATCACTCAGAAGCGTAAACGGCAGAGAAAATTTTATTTTAAATTTGCCGTGAGATAATTGACTATCCCGGCTAATCCCAATAATTGTTCCGCCATAAGCGGTGATTGTTGCATGAATTTGGGCAAAATTCAGCGCTTCCTTGCTGCAGCCAGGAGTGTTATCCTTGGGGTAAAAATATAAAATAACCAATTTCCCCCGATAGTCAACCAAAGCATGAAAATTTCCGCTTTCATCCGGCAAAGAAAAATCGGGAGCGGATTGTCCGATGGTTACATTCATGCCGCCACTTCCTCCTCATGTTTTTCACACATTTTCACACGACCTTTATCCATTTTTGCATTTAAGATCTGTTCATTTTGAAATAACATTATATACCAAAATTCTATACTTTTCCGTAAAAGACCTCTTCTCTCACGTATATTTATCCATCCTTGTAAAAGTACCATCCGCTATGGAAAAAAGCCCTAAGAGCACATTGCTCCGCAGGCTTAACGTTGCTCTTATTCTTCCATAAAAGTATTTTAGCGCATTTTACAGCTAATCTTTACCCATTAGTAAAACTATCAATATGATGAGTGCTAACAGCACCCACATGAGAATTCAGGGACTACAAAAATCACGAAATTTATTCCAAATGTTCATTTTTCTTAACCTCCTTCTTTTTATTTCGTAAAAGTTCGTTATCCTTTTATTTGGTACCTTTTGTTAAAAAATCAAAAGCCGTCAAGATCTGGATTTCAGCAACTTTTATCATATCTTCTATTTCAGCATACTCATCAGGACCGCCAAGATTGTGTCCATGCAAACCGCAATTCACTGACGGAACATTTTTCAGGAGTCTGTATAGCCGTGCATCAGAAGCGCCAACCCGCATTGTATTAACGACATCACCTCCCCACACTTCCTGGCTATTTTTAATAATCAAAGCAAAAATTTCATGGTCCGGATCAGACCAGTTAGGATCCCAAGCATTAATAACCTTAAGGGAAAGCCCTTCGAAAGAATTTACAATTTCTTCAAGCTTTTCCTCAACCTGCTTGCATGTCACGCCTGCAGGAATTCTTATGTCCCCCTTCGCCATGGCTTTTGCAGGAATTAAATTAGCTGAAATCCCACCCTCAATGACTCCGAAATTAACTGTAATGGATTGCAAAACTTTGGTTTCCCCGGTGCCGGAATATATTTCCGATACCTTGCTGGCTGTTTCAATAACCCGGGTTACTCTTTCCGGCGCATTAACAGGTATTTCTCGTAACCCTTCGTGAATCTTCATAATACCTGCAATCAGACGATCAATAGCATTAATCCCACGGTGCACGTGTGCCCCATGCCCAGCTTTTCCTGTTGCGGCAAGTTCAAACCATAGCAGACCCTTTTCACCAAAACGCAATATTTTTGAAGTTCCGATATCTCCAGATATCATGGCATCTCCGGCAGCATGCGGTACCGTATCCAATACATATTTGGATCCTAACACGCCCATATTTTCTTCATCTCCGGACACCGTGATCACAAGTTCTCCCGACCATTGTTCCCGGCACTCCGCCAATAATATGAACGCTAAGATATAAATTGCGATGCCGCCTTTCATATCGGCAACGCCGCGCCCAAAAAGCTTTCCATCTTTCTGCAATGCACCAAAAGGATCTACTGTCCACGTTTCCCGATCACCGATCGGAAACGTATCGAGGTGGCCGTTAAATACCAAACGTTTACCAGGTCCTTTCCCTTTTATCCGTGCGACGACATTCATAACAGGTTCTTGAAGCATATGAAAAGATACTTCCGCGCCCTCTATCTGTTGCAACATTTCCCCAAACACTTTGGCTGCTTCACGGGTGTCTGACGGTGGTGTCTCACTAGTGATTTTGACTAATTGCGAACAAATATCGATCAATTGCTGTCCACTTTCGCGTACTTTTCGCGAAAGAATGCTACGGGTATCCTCATTGAACATAACTGCCCCCCGATACACCATTTAGTGGATCATTCGATCCCATACACACTCTCTGCCATCTATAAAGAAGTCAGCCACCTCATAAAGGCAACTGACTATAAGAACGAATAATTTTAACCCTTTAAGATCGCATAGGCACGTTCGTTTTGTGCATCAGTAATAAATGGGATGGTTGTTTCGCGTTCTGTTTCACGGTTGACAGAAGCAATATCATCCCGAGCAATATCCGAAATTGAGAATTTACGTGCTCCAGCCATGAATTGTTGTAAACCGGCTTGAAGTTTATCAGAGTAAGTCCACATAGCAATCGCACCGTATGGAATATTTTTCATCTCATCTTTGCCGACTTTCTTCTGAACATCATGGTAACCAGCAAAGATTTCCGTTGCAGTCTTTCCATGCTCCAAAACACTATTGGGAAGTTTTTCCCAATTACCAGACACCTTTGCCCGCCGTTCCGGATGCAGAGCTCCTTCAATATTTGAGCCTAAGAAACCGGGGATCATAAGACCACGGCCCATACAAATGAGCTTGACAAATGGCGCACCCAAAGCCAAGGCTTTAAACATATGGTCTTCACGAACTAATCCACCACCAAATGCCAAATCGACCACTTTATGCCCGGCATCAGCCAATACTTTAGCGTATTCATAAGCTTTGGTATGGAGCAAAATAGAGGGAACACCCCAATGGTCCATCATGTTCCACGGGCTCATTCCGGTTCCGCCGCCTGCACCGTCAATGGTAAGCAGATCCAGCTTAGCTTCTGTTGAATACTTCATAGCCATTGCCAAAGCTTCCATCCCATATGCACCAGTTTTCAAAGTGATCCGTTTGAAACCGATTTTCCGCAGATAAGCAACTGCATTCATGAAGTTTTCCTTCACCTGGTCCGCTGATGAAAGGTTTGTGTAACCCAGGCGGCTATGACGTGCAAAACTTTGAATTGCTCCAGCGTTGAAGGCTTCTTGCACTTCCGGTTTTGTCGGGTCCGGATCAACAATATAGCCGCGATTTTTTAAGAACAAAGCATAGTCAATATCCTTTACCTGGATTTCACCGCCGATATCCTTTGCACCTTGCCCCCATTTCAATTCAATGACAACGTTGTCCCCGTATTTATCAATAATATACTGAGCGACTCCATTTCTGGCATCCTCGACATTCATCTGGACGATAATCGCACCATAGCCGTCATGGTAACGCAGATAACAATCGATGCGACGATTCAATTCCGGAGAATCGGTAATATTTCCCTTCTCTAAAAGGGAATTCCTATCGACGCCAACAACATTTTCACCGATGACGATCGGGATGCCAACCAACGCAGCGCCGATCGCGAACGATTCCCAGTATTTAGCTGCAATAAAAGTCGAACCAAGAGCTCCGGTCATTAACGGCATCCGGCATTTTGTCTTTATGGTGTTGCCAAAGACACTTTCGGTATTGACATTTGGGAAAATACAATCATCTTCGCTTGTCGACAGTTCCTGCGTCAATCCGTGTGCACCGTAGTTATATCCTTGTATGCGAAGGGTATCGTAAGATACACCTGTTTTACACTCGTTAGAGCTGCCTGCAGTGATCAACCCAAAGTCGCGTGGATACAGCAGTTTCCTTCCTTTAATGCTAGAGAGCCAACTTTCGCACTTACCCGCACAATCAGCACGGCACAAGGTACATAATCCAGATTGGGCAGGGTTGCCCCTGTTGACTGTCCCCAAAACATCTTTTGTTTTTTCCATGCTATCTTCCTCCATAAGTATAAAATTCATCTAGTGCAGTAGGTCTTGCGTGATTCACTTTCGACCTACCGGATGCAATCAATAATCACTAACGGGACCCGAATGCAGTCGCCATCATTCTTCAACCATTTCTTCAATTACTTCTCTAAAATAAATAACAGAAACATAATCATCTACAGTAATTGGCTTTTTATATATTTTTTGTAAAAACTCAAGTAATTGTTCAATAGTTGGCGCTGATGGATTTTCACTTACCAAGTCTTCTTTAGTCAACTGTTTAATTTGTTTATAATCTACACGGCGAATTGCGCCAGTGTAGATTTTCTTTAATACTTCATCACGGATACCATAAGTAATCCAAACAATATCCCCATCCTGATATTTTGGTCTCTTATCCCCTAACCGAATGGAACAGTGTTTCTCTCTCCTTTCAAGCTGATAGTTATGGATGTCATAATAAAAATTAAGTACCTTCACCAACAATTCCCCCTTGTGAAGTTTTATGGCTTCAATTATATCATATTTTTCGATTATTTTGTATATTTAATCATCTTTGCACTTCCTTGAAAAGCGACTATCCATGCAGCATTATGGCAAAAGATCAACGTTTTTGTTTTATTTCTATGCAAAGCTTCCAACGTCTTTGCAAAAAAAAGACCCTCAAACTTAAGTCTGAGGGGACATGAAGAAAGACCTGGTTTCATTGCAGGTAAAAACTCCATCTGATCCTATTTACCTGAATTCGACCTGAAGCGGGTTTCTATCTACAAGTCTGTTATATCGATATTTAGGGTAGCCTGCTACGATGGCTCCGCTAAACTCTCTATCTCCCGGCAAATTCAGCAGTTCCAACAGGGGCTTGTATCCGGAAAATGCACACATCTGCAAGAGTCCTGCCCAGCATGTTCCCATCCCCATTGCCGGCGCATATAATTCCACATAAGCCAGAGAAAATTTCGCGTTATCTCGCCCATTCTCAAGGCCTTTGGGGGCAGCAGCTACGATAATGCAAGGCGCGTTCCGCAAAACTGTATCCGTTTCGGTCCCTTCAAACCTCTTTAAGACCCCGGCATAACGTTGCGCCCAATAAGAACCAAGGTGCAACTGTTCTTCCATCCAGGTGTTTATCAGCGTTCTGATGCGCTGCAGAATCTGCGGATCTTCAATGACCAGATAAGATATGCTCTGAAAATTGCTGGCCGTTGGCGCATATCTGGCTATATCCAGCAACTGCAGCAGTTTCTCCCTGGGCACCGGTCTTTTTTCATAGTTGCGAATTGACCTCCTGGATCGCAGAAATTGATAGGCCTGTTCCTGAGGCACGGCTGGAAATTTTGCCATCACCGTTTGCCCCGACAGCGGCGCCCGCAAATTATCGAGCGCCTCATGTGGGCAGGCAGCCACGCAATGTCCGCAGGCAATGCAGCTTTCCGGATCTGCCTGCTCCGGCCACTCTTGCTTCATATGGATGATGCCTATGGGACAAACATCCGCACAAATCCCGCATTTCACGCATTTTTCCCGATCCACTTGGATAAGTTCCACTTTCATCATTCCTCTCCTCAATTATTGTATTACCGATACTTGATATAAACCGATCAAGATATTCTTACCGTTTTTTAGATTTGTTCTGCTTCCATTATACCTTACGGAAGGGATTTTGCTCGATAATTTTATCAAAATATTATGAAAATTAATCCGTTTCGCAAAAATTCACAAAGCCAGTTCCCTTTTTTTAAAAAAATTTCCTTACCGCTTTCTCAAAATCTGAAAAAGTAAAGGCCCCTTCTAAAATCTTATTCTCGCCAACATAAATGGTAGGTACCCACTCGATCTGCCTTTCAACGCAGGTCTGATCATTTGCCAATAAAACTTTCCCATAATAATCCATTTTCAATGTGCGTTGAAGTTTATCACAGTTCAGGCCGATATCTTCTGCAAGATCCAACAAAACGTCAATATCACCAATATCTCTATTTTCTACAAAACTACTTTGAAAAACGGCATCAACCCACTCCTGCAGTTTTTGATTTTCCCTGGCAAATTCCGCCGTTTCCAAAGCGGATCTGGTATTAGGCACAAAAACCTTGTTCCCGGGAATCAGGTCAACCGGCGCACCGAGAGCGTTGAGCTTATAGCACCATTCTTCCAAGTTCACACCAGGCACAACTTCATATATATTCCTTCCCTTCTTCGGCAGATCAGGATGGATTTCCCATGTCGTCCAATCCACCTCAAAAGGGATCCTTTCTTGCAATTTGCGAGTGTAGCCCCAGGCTAAATAACAATAAGGACAAGAAAAATCGAATATGATATTGATTAATAATGACATTTCCGTTTCTCCCCCATTCTTTTAAGAAATGGCAAAGCTATTATTGACATTCAAAATCTCTATATTTGCTGGATTTTTTTCAATGCGTTAGCAAGTCCTAAATAAATAATGAAGTTTAGGTTACAGCCAGCATGTTATATATCTTCATTGTTTTTATGTCTTCTTTGGAAATCTTAAGCTCATTGATTAATTCTTGTGTTTCATCTAGTGGTATTTTGGAAAAAAGCATTTTTAAGGCAATTGGCATAAAAGGGCGAAATGAAACGCCGGACATTAAGCCCCACTTCTTTTGCGATGTCATGAAAGACGCTAAAATATTAATTGAAATATTCTCAAGAGGCGTCGCCTGATTTTTCATAACCATTGTGGTGAGCGTATCGTAGTGTTCAGTATACCCCCAGTATGTATTTTCACAATCTTGATAATTGTCATAGCTGCCAATATTCATATAAAGTATTGTTTTATAACGGTTTGCATCGGCTTGGGGTAAAATATCGATTACGCATCTCACAACTTTTTTTATTCTGCCATCATAAAAATAAGAATAAAAGCGTGTGGAGTTTTTAAAAAAAGCTGATGGCGTGCTATTTCCTGAAAGTGAGTCTTGTTCAGGTTCTGTATATAGAAGTTGTTCCACATGAATATGCAAAACAGCAGCAATTTTATAAAGTGTTACTAAATCAGTAGCAATATCTCCACTTTCGTATTTTGATAGTGTTGCTTTGCTCTTATTAATTTCTTTGGCAAATTCTTGTAATGTCATGCCTTTACTTTTACGGAAATTTTTAATCTTTCTCCCGACTTCTAGGTTTATAGGGTTCATCATTCATCCTCCATCCAGTAAATAGTTTCATAATAGTATAAAAATTCAAGCATGAGGATTGAATATAATAATTTTATAAAAATTTTAGCATAAATTTCGCAAAATGTATATTTAAACGAAACAAAATCGATTAAATATTTCTAATTAATAGAATTCGTCTTGTTTGTGTAATGCTTGTGGCGTATGCAATAATTACATTATTAGATCATTACTATTACCAGTATGAAGGGAGAGGTGTTTAATGCCTGGTCATGAAAAAGATATCATTGCTAAATCTGTCGCTGCAGAGGGTTATGCGAACATCAAGGGCAAGGTACTCGTAAACGAGGAGAATGGTTGGGACGACTACGTACTACGTAAATTCGAGGTGCAAAAGGGAGGCCACTCAGGAGATCATGCGCACGATTACGAACACATTGTGTATGTTCTTGAGGGCAAGGGCACGATGATTATGGAAGGGAAAGAGTACTCTGTCGAAAAAGGCTGTTATACGGTTATTCCTAAAAACGTTCAACATCAACTTCTCAACACTAACGACTCAGGCGAGGACCTCCAGTTTCTCTGCATCGTTCCAAAGAGAGGACATGTGGGGTTCTGAGAACCTCAAGCTGTAACATACCGGGTTCTCCAAAACTGATCTTCTCATTCGTAGCGGACAGTAAAATTCTACTATTTAAAGAGCACGCAGACCTTGGATTTCTAAGGTTCTACGTGCTTTTATTTTGTGTAATGGATTAATATCTTAAAACCCACTCGAACCATTGGCGATATCACATTTCCATGTCGTTTCAATTCAACTGGAATGATGAACAGCATAATGTTCGACTACATCGGCCAGCAGATCAATGGCAATTTCATTTTCCCCGCCTCGCGGCACGATAATGTCCGCATACCTTTTGGAAGGTTCTACAAAAGCTTCATGCATTGGCTTGACTGTGGACAGATAACGTTTAACAGTCTTATCGAAAGTGCTGCCGCGTTCCTCTATATCTCTTTTTAGTCTGCGTATCAAACGGATGTCCGGATCTGCATCAACAAAAATCTTAAAATCTAAAATCGAGCGCAGTTCTGCTATTGCCAAGACTAGGATTCCTTCTAATATGACTACCGATTTCGGCGACAAAGGAAGCGTCTTTGTTGTGCGGGTATGAATACTGTAATCATAAGTCGGTACCTCGACCGGAAGTCCTTTGCGCAGCTGATTTAAGTGCGCTATCAATAATTGGCTGTCAAATGCATCCGGGTGGTCCAGATTTAATTTCTCCCGCTCTTCAACCGTCAAGTTTGACCGATCCACATAGTACCAATCCTGAGACAGGTAGGCTACATTCGCTTTTCCAAATCTTTCCGCAATGGTGCGTGCAACAGTGGTCTTTCCAGCCCCGGATCCCCCTGCAATACCTATGATCATCAATTCTTTCGTTAATTGCATCCCGACATGCCCCCAATTTTTGTACCAATTTCAATATTCGAAAATACAGACGTGATGGCTTCTCGAAACACAAAAACTTTTCAATCATTTATTTAAATTTTTCTGCATCAGCATAATAATTCCTGCATAATTAGCTTTTTTGGAAAACAATTATGAATTTTTCGAAAATTAATGCTTAAAACATGGTAAACTAATGATATAAAGTGTTCCATGCGCAAACAGTAAAAATTGATGAAAATATTTCTGAAATGATTATCGAAAAACAGCCCCTTTTCGAAAAAAGAACTTTGGAGGGGGAAAACAATGAAACAAGTTGCTGCGTTCATCCGCTGGTTTGAAGAGATAAGGATTGAAGATGTCTCCATCGTAGGCGGAAAAAACGCCTCGTTAGGAGAAATGTATCGGGAGCTTACCGCCAAGGGGATAAAGATACCAAACGGTTATGCCATAACTGCCGATGCGTATTGGAATATGATCAAATCCGCCGGCATCTTAGATAAACTCAAGGAGACGATGGCGGGTCTTGATAAGACAAACGTGGCCGATCTTGCGGTTCGCGGCAAGCAAGCCAGGGATTTGATTTTAGGCGCTGGTATTCCGGATAACGTCTGGGCAGAAATAAAGACCGCCTATGACAGGTTATGCGACGAGTACGGTCCCGAAGTCGATGTTGCGGTACGGAGTTCGGCCACCGCGGAGGATCTCCCCACTGCCTCGTTTGCCGGTCAGCAAGAAACATATCTAAACATTCGCGGCGAACATGCTTTGCGAGAGGCATGCAGCAAATGTTTTGCCTCGCTCTTTACTGACCGGGCGATATCCTATCGGATTGATCATCATTTCGACCATTTCAAGGTGGCTCTCTCCATCGGAGTGATGAAGATGGTGCGTTCCGACTTGGCTACAAGTGGTATAACGTTTACCTTGGATACAGAGACCGGCTTCCGTGACGTGATTTTTATTACCGCTTGCTACGGGCTTGGCGAAAATATTGTCCAGGGAGCTGTCAATCCGGATGAATACTATGTATTCAAACCAACGTTCAGGGAAGGCCGTAAGGCAATCATCAGAAAAAATCTCGGCGATAAACGGATAAAAATGATTTATGGTCAGGGTGGTTCAAAAACGTTGACCCGGAATATCGAAGTACCCGAAGCTGACCGCAGACGTTTTTGTCTGACCGACGAAGATGTCCTGAAATTGGCGGGTTACGCGCTCACGATTGAAGACCATTATTCACAGAAAGCCGGGGAAAATCGCCCCATGGATATCGAATGGGCGAAAGACGGCATCAGCGGCGAATTGTTCATTGTGCAAGCGCGGCCGGAAACGGTCCAATCGACGAAGGCCCTGGATGTTCTCGAAACCTATTATCTTGACAATAAAGGAACGTTGTTAGCTTCCGGCAAAAGCGTAGGCGAAAAAATCGGCAATGGCAAAGCTCACATTGTCAAGGATGCAGCTCACCTCGCTTCATTTAAACCCGGAGAAATACTCGTAGCCGACACCACTACACCTGACTGGGAACCGGTAATGAAGACCGCTTCGGCGATTGTAACAAACCGGGGAGGAAGAACCTGTCATGCAGCTATCGTAAGCCGTGAACTTGGCATTCCGGCCGTAGTAGGCACGGAAGATGCTACGGAAAAAATCCATAACGGTGAAGAAGTGACCGTAAGCTGTTCAGAGGGTGACGAGGGCAAAGTATATCGAGGGCTGCTGCCGTTCCATGTTGAAAAGATTAGCCTCAGTAATTTGAAACGGCCGAGGACCAAGATTATGATGAACTTGGGAAATCCTGATCAAGCATTTTCTCTTTCGATGATTCCCAATGATGGTGTCGGTCTGGCCCGGATGGAGTTCATCATTAACAGTTATATCCAGATACACCCTATGGCACTTGTTCATCCTGACAATGTTACCGATGAGAACGTCAAGAAACAAATCGAGTACCTTACCTTTGGATATATGAATAAAGAGGATTATTTTGTCGAAAAACTTGCCCATGGAGTCGGAACCATCGCGGCGGCCTTCTACCCCAAACCGGTTATCGTGCGAATGAGCGATTTTAAGACCAATGAATATGCCAGTCTCATAGGAGGACAGTACTTTGAACCACAAGAAGAAAATCCAATGATCGGTTTCCGCGGCGCTTCCCGCTATTACGATGACAAGTACAGGGAAGGTTTTGCACTTGAGTGCAGAGCAATGAAACAAGTCCGGGAAGATATGGGATTGACCAACCTTATCCTTATGATCCCCTTCTGCCGCCGGGTGGACGAAGCGAAAAAAGTCCTGACTGAAATGGCAAAGAACGGTCTAAAAAGAGGAGAAAATGGGCTTGAAGTTTATGTCATGTGCGAGATACCAAATAATGTTATCTTGATTGATGAATTCAGCCAAGTCTTTGACGGTTTTTCCATCGGCTCCAATGACCTGACCCAGCTTACCCTCGGAGTGGACCGTGACTCCGCACTCGTAGCACATGACTTTGACGAGCGTGACCCTGGGGTGCTTAAGATGGTTTCTTTAGCTATCCAGGGCGCTAAAAGGAATAACCGCCACAGCGGCCTCTGTGGGCAAGCGCCGAGTGATTATCCCGAGTTTGCTGAATTTCTGGTGAAAGAAGAAATTGATTCTATGTCCCTTAACCCGGACTCAGTAATGAAGATTACTGTGAAAGTGATCGATATGGAAACTAGGCTCCCCAAGTAAAGAAAGTTGCTTTTCCTTTGCGGTAAAGAAAAAACGAGGAGGGTTACATGATGGCTTTCAAAAAGATTGTTGTTGCGTATGATGGGTCACATGACAGTGAAAAGGCACTCACAACAGCGGCAAATTTGGCACAGAGTTTAGCTGCGGAAATTTCATTGGTATCCGTCGTTTCTGAAATACCCGTTGCAGTGTCGGAAGGTATGGATTATAGTTTATGGGCAGCAAACGCTGAAAATATCTATGAAAAAAAAGTCGAAACCGCAAAAAAATATTGCACAGGGAGGCACATCGAAGTACACAGCAAAGTGCTGCATGGCAATCCGGCCTCAGAAATCATCAATTATGCACGGCAAGAAAAAGCGGATATGATTATTGCCGGCACACGCGGTTTGGGTGGTTTTGGCCAACTCCTTTTAGGCAGTGTGGCGCATCAGCTTGTGACTTATTCCGACATTCCAGTTATGATTGTAAAATAAGGCTGCATAAACAGATTCTAAATTACTAATTTAGAAAACCCGGCTTGCGCCGAGCATTTATAGCGATGGCGGAAGCCGCTGGTTGCACTTATGTACACCAGATAAAATTTATACTTTCTGGTGTACTAAAAAAGGCATGAAGTCTTTTGTAAAAAGAAGAACTTCATGCCCTTTTATTTAAATCAGCCCATAAGCTTGCATTTCTTTGCGAAGAAGCTCAAGGTTATGCTCAGAAAGTTCCGTGAGAGGCATTCGGCATGGACCGGCCTTGAAGCCCAGCAGATTCACGGCAGCCTTCACAGGGATAGGATTTACTTCGCTGAATAACGCCTTTATCAGGTCTAAAGTCTGCAATTGCATCTTGATGGCGCCATTAATATCCCCTTGGAAAAAGTTCATCACCATATCGTGAGTATCCCGGGGAATGATGTTTGCCATAACAGAAATGACCCCTTTGCCGCCGAGTGACAGTACCGGCAAAACTACCGGATCATCGCCGGAATACACGGAAAAATCCGAACTGCATAAATTAACGATATCGCCAACCTGCCCGAGATTGCATTCTTTAATCGCAATAATATTGTCAATTTCCGATAACGACTTTACCGTGTCAGGGTTCATATTCATCCCTGTTCTACTCGGTACGTTATACATAATCATTGGAATTTTGACACTATCGGCAATCATCTTAAAGTGCTGATATAACCCCTTTTGCGTGGCTTTATTATAGTAGGGGGTAACTGATAAAATTCCGTCGACGCCAACATCCTCTGCTTCTTTCGATAACTCGATAGCATGCCGGGTGTCGTTGCTGCCGGTACCGCCAATAACCGGCACCCGCTTATTCACTGTATCAACCGTAAACTTAATAACCTCAATATGCTCTTTGTCCGGCATGGTAGAAGCTTCTCCAGTGGTTCCGCAGACAACAATTGCATCCGAACCGTTTTTAATCTGAAACTCAATAAATTCCGCCAGTGCCGGGTAATTTACGCCATCTTCGGTAAATGGAGTTACAATCGCTGTTGCCGAACCAATAAATAATGGTTCTCTCATAAGTCACACCGCCTTTTGAATATTTGTACTGCAGATAATTTGTGATACTTTCTATTTTCATCTTCGAAGCCATTCTTCCTGCTTTTTTAGAAAATTTTCACCGTGCTAAGCCTAAGAATAGATGCTATCGGCGAATATAGTTGAGGCAGAGTAGAAACTCTGCCTCAACTATATTCTGCATCATTATGCTCTTTAATTTTTTCGATCAGTTACTTGAGGCCAGAAGATCTGTTTTTATTGCAGGAATGGAATCTGTCGGTATCGATCGTTCTTTTTTGCTAAAAAGATAATTCCACATTGCAGAAGCAGAAGTGCTTCCTTTTATCCTTCACACAGCCTGTTATCGTTCCGTTTACTGCTTTTGTTCGATTTCAGTAACACATTCGTTTTTGATCTTGCCAACCAGGAATTGCAATGCATCGACAACATGCGGCCTGATATCGCCGCCTATCAGCACATACATGATGTCGTCGCCTAATTCAAGCTGGCCTTCATTCAACCAAACTCTAATATAGAATATGCCCTTCATTTTATAGGTTTCGGCAATCACTGCATCCACTTTCGCATCATCATATGCAAATTCCATTCCCTTTACCTGCGATCCGTCATCAAATCCCTGGCGGACCTGGGCTTTGGGTGTCTGTCGAACAACGCCATTATGGACCAAAAACATGCCAACTTGTAAAGCCGCTGGATCGGCTTTTGCTTCTTTGAGCCATTCATCCATGGATGGTGATATTTTTTTCATAAGGCAACACTCTCCTCATCTATTCATCATAAATAATGGTCATGCGTTATCAGACACCAGGAGGAATTTTATCCGCCATCAAATGACGCAGATTCATGATTTCTCCGTCGACCACGAATGTGCCATCGCCGACGGCATGGAATGTTCTCCGTTCCTTACGGTCATTGTCAATCCATGCCCGGATCCCTCTCAATAGAAAAATGCCGGGATCTTCAATATAATCGGTCACTTGACATTCCAGACAGGCAAGGCATTCAGCAACTAACGGCGCATTAACCTCACTGGCTGGCAACGGCGTCAGTGCAAATGTCTTGAATTTGTCAACACAGGTGCCGGAGCAATCCCCAATACGAATAACCTTCTCGGCAATATCAATGGCCGGAACGGCCAGAACACATTCTTTTTTTTGAGTCAGCGCCCCAAACGAGTAATTCCATGGGCCGGTAGTAAGTGCCAGACGCGGAGTAAAATCCGTTACCATGTGCCAGGAAATCGTCATAAGATTATCCTTCGTGCCGTCATTCGTCGTGACCAGAATAACAGGCCCAGGCTCAAATAGCATGAACGCTTTTTCAATCGGCAATTCCACAAACGCCATCATGATCTACCGTCCTTTCGCTTAGTTTTGGCCTTACCGTACCGTCCAACAGTCGAACTCGTTATTTACGCACCATATCTTTTGTGATTTCACTCAGACTGAACGCACCACACATAATCATCGCATCCCTTAATTCGCCAGCCAATTTTTCAATATAAATCTTCACGCCTTCCTTTTCGCCACCATAAACAGCGGTGACAAACGGTCGGCAGATTAAGACACCGTCTGCACCAAGTGCGAGCGCCTTGAAAATATCAGTACCTGAACGGATCCCGCCATCAACGAGAATCTTCATGTCTCTTCCGACGGTTGCGGCAATTTCCGGAAGCACTTCCGCAGTTGACGGACACTGATCCAGCACTCTGCCGCCATGATTGGAAACAACAATTGCTTTTGCACCTGCCTCTTTCGCCTTCAATGCACCTTTTATGTTCATAATTCCCTTGACGATAAAAGGAATATCTGCAATCTCAGAAATTTTGCGAAGCTCATCAACTGATTTTCCGCCGGCCGGGGGCGTCATGTTTTTTAAAAACGGCAGACCGGCTGCATCTACATCCATGGCAACAGCAAAAGCACCTGCCTGATGCACCAGATCCATTTTGGTTTTGATTATATCAATATTCCAGGGTTTAATAGTGGGAATGCCACGGCCATTCACTTTGGCTATTGCCGCTGTTGCACCCTCCATGACTTGCGGATCTGTACCGTCACCGGTAAACGCAGCTATTCCGTTTTCCATGCAGGCAGAAACCAGGGTATCATTATAAGTCTTATCGCTGAATTTATCACTATAGTGCATATTTACTGCTCCGACAGGCCCAGCAAAAAACGGATATTCAAACGTCTGTCCAAACAATTCCAGTTTTGTATCGACTGTTCTGTTTGCACAGAGTGTATCCATGTTGACACGAATTTCCTGCCATTTCTGATAGTTGCGGATGGCTGTATCGCCAACACCCTTTGCGCCTGGTCCAGGAATGCTATTTTTACAGGCAACACCATTACAGATATTACATGCCTTGCAGTAACTGCCAATACAGGTACGTGCATTTTCCAATAATTCCTTATAATTCATACTATGTTCTCCCTCTTTCCTTTACTTTATCCTTCGCGTTTCTTAAAATGCCAGCGACTCGGCGACTCAAACTTTTAGGGGATGCCTTTTTGTATAAATATTCCGTGCAAATACACAAAACCCTTCTAAATTCTGTGTATTAAATTTCCGTGCAATAGTTCCCCATTAAGAAAAATAAGCGCCTAAACACAAGTCTAGACGATCATAATTTAACACCCATGGCTTTGCAAATTGAAATTAGAATTTGTAATTTTGAGGAATATTAAGTGCATTCCTAAGTAATCATCCCAAAATTAAAATACCCCGTTTCATTTTCTACAGTCCCTGACGCATGCTATTCCGGTGAATTTCTTTTTGGTGGAATTCCTTTTTTCAGCATTAGCCTTAGAATAAAAAACAAATTCAAAATTGGCACAAAAATGATCAGACACTTCCAAGGGTTTTCTTTTAGGTCAAGCAGTCGTCGATAACATAACTGCGCCAGCACACACATGCCTACCAGCCATACAACGACTGCTCCTGTTTTGGGTTCCGGCATCAGATATATGATCCCATTACAGACGACTATAATTGTTATAAATCCAACGATAAAATCAAACCGCTCCACAGAAGATTTCATAGTTATTTTCCTCCGTTGAATAAAAATCCTCTATTCTGATCCTGTGATTTTAGCGTTTGGGAGGATAATTCGATACTTCTATCCACTTCGCCCGCACATCAACAGACCAAGCTTTACTCCGGTCTCTTGCTTGGAAGTTCCCGATATTGACACCTTTTTCGTACGCCTGCAAAAGAACCAGATTGGACACAACATCCCCAAATACGTTATCTTGGGAGTATATGTAAGGATAGACATATATGGCTTCATTAACAGTACTGTCAACAAAATATCTTACCCCATAATTGTAGCCATTTTCATCCGTAAGGTATTCGCCATAAACCCTGACATTGCCGGCTGCATCTGCATTACCTCCGACAGAAATCAGCAAAAAAACAATTAACGCTAAGAAACTGATCTTTTTCATTTTCATCCCTCTTTCTGTCAAGATATTACGCTTATTCCTCACTTTTAGTTTACCAAATATTGGTCTATTTAACAAGAGAATTAACAGTTAATTCAGATAATGCTTCGTGTATTGGACTCAATGGTTGCCTAGTGAACACTATGCAATAAATCCTAATTCCAGGAATCAATAGCACGCAGTTTGCAAGTGTAAACTGCGTGCTATTGCCTTACCGGTATTTTTAAAACTTTGTCGCGAAATGCCATTCGACCGATACAAAAAACAGCATGATCTGAAAAATACAACTAATAATTAAACATTAATTTCCCTAAAATCAGGCTAATGCCAATGATCAAAACATATGATACAACTAACATATATGAGCCAATCTTTAATATTGATTTGGTATTTATCCACTCGTTATTACCATGTAACAAGGCGGAACTGGCACTGGCAGCCGGTGTCATAAATGCGATATGGACACCCAGCGTAATAATGATCGCGATGATGCCTGGATGCAGACCCATCGCCTGAGAATAAGTATATGCGATCGGCATGAGCGCAACAGCAACAGCTCCGTTATTACAGAAATTCGTTAATAATATTGAAACAACACCCATAAACAAGAGAAAAAATAATGCTGATGTTCCACCAAAAACAGGATCCAGAATACTAATTACAAAAGGATTAAATCCTGTGGCCTTACTAGTTAATGCTTCCGTCACAGGCTGAACAGCCGCAAGTAATAATACAATCCCCCATGTTACCCCTGTGTTTTCAGCTTTTTTAAAATTCATCAGCGGCTTTCCATCTACTTTTAAAAAGCACATAATGCTTACTAAAAGAATAACTACACCAGTTCCACTAATAGTGGACAAAATTTTGCTTATCCACATGGTTTTAGGCAATACACTAGGCACAATCAAAAGAAAAATGAGAAGCAATAAGAAAAACATAACCACTTTCTGTATCTTGTTTAATACAAGCCCGGACTTAACATCAAAAACTTGCAAATTCATCTTTCTTAGCGGCTCAACATCCGGCTTAAAAATATACTTGCCAATAAAAACAAGTATTACCATACTCAATATGCCAACTACACCCGAAATAAGCATATATGTTAAATAATCAATCGTCGTTCCTGCCATTTTTTCGTAGGCGCCTAATGAAACCAATGGCACTTGCTTAAATGGCATAAGCGACATCCCCATTTGTGCCGCAAAAACGATTCCAAATACCATCATTATCGGATATTTATCCCCTTTTTTGAAACCAAGTTCTCCGCAAATTCCATATAAAATACTCCAGCCGATAATAATTGCTGGCGATGAACTGGTTAAAGCCCCTAGAAGATATACAGACCCTAAAAATACAAAGCTAAACAGCCAAGGTTTTCCCATCACTGATTTCCTGGTTATAAACCATAACGAAATAAATCTGGATAGTCCGCATTCTTCAATAATCGCGGAAAAAATAAAGATGAAAAACATCATCATTACTACATTATCACCAAAGCTTACAGCAAGCATTTGTTTGGCCGTCATGTAACCGCATAGTGGCAAGGCAAGCAACCCTATCAAACTAGGCCAGATTAAACCCACAAACATCCACCCATATAAAAGTCCTAAAAAAATCCCGATTATCTTCATCCCCATAACAGTCAGCGGTTCAACAGGAGCAAGAAAACCGAACCCAAACATTATTGCAATGCAAATACATGAATGAATGTAATACATTAAATCTCCATTAGTACACCATGAAGTAGTGGCCTTGGCTGGAACACTCATGCCTGATACCTCCGTTGCTTAATAATTTATTCAATATTGCTCCATGCTAAATTCCAAAAGATTTCTCACCTCCCAGACTATTGCACTAAAACGGAAGTCTAGGAGGCTTAATCAACTGCACGTACTTTTATCCGGTAAATGTATGCATCACTTAACCTATTTTTCTTTATCCCTAAATGCCATTTTTATACCGTCTTTGGTTTTTTCAATCGTTTGAAATTTATCATTTAACAATGGATTAGTATAAGTAAAGTCTACGCGCTTATGATTACCTCGTGTTTCTTGACGATTTTTCGCGGTTAAAGCTACCGCTTCGGCTAAATCTATTAAATCCAAAACTTCGAGAGTTCGCATCAATTCATGCGAATTTTCACATTTCAGCTCCGAAACTGAATACCGCTTCAAATCAGCAAGATACTTTATTCCAGCCGTTAAAAGCGTTTCTGAGCGAACTTTTAAGCCAACATAATCATTCATAATCCGTTGCAGCGTAGAGTTAACTTCCAGCCAATGGGCCCCGATTTTTTTTGTCATTAGTTCCATGTAGAAATCAATTTTTTCTTTAATAAGGGGATGCTCACTTATATCAAATTCTTCTACCTGTTTCACGTATTCACTTGAGTGCTCCCCAACGACGTCACCCCAGACAGATGCATTCGTAATATTTCCTCGAACATTCCCGCAGCAAATTCCTGCTGCATAAAGACCTTGAACCGTAGTCATTCCATCTAAATTAATATCGATACCTCTCTGGGCCAAGGAATAGTCATAAGTACCAAATTCAATCATGCTTTTACGCAGATCAATCCCGCGCTGTTCACAATATTCCGTTATAGAATCAATACCTTCACTTTCAAAGGCTTTTTCCTGATACTTTAGATCTTCTTCGCTAAGTTCGGTACAATTCATATAAGTTGGACCTGTCCCATTATCGAGCCGCTCACCAAAAATACCAGGCCAGATATCCATCATTGCATCGCCAGTTTCTCGATTCGGTTTGGTCAAAAAAGGGCCTACCGGCTTGCCATGAATATCAGATAGGACGCCAATCCAGGTCGCCTTACCGGAACGAGCAAAACCTTTGACTCCAGCATGGATGTACGGAACATCTAAATTAACCAACCTAGCCCCTGCCCGGTATCCAATAGCAGCTCCTCCGGCAGCAGCCGGACAACTATGAGTATTAAAAATAAAAGTAGGGTTCCCATGAGGATACATTCTCATCGCTTGAGCCGTTGCCAGCAAAACTGCTTTCGCTTGAAAAATGATGACTTCCGAATCATCTTCAGCCAGACTAAAGCCGATCGCTCCAACAGCTCTGCCCTCTTCGTTTACAAGTACTTCGTTGATAAAGACTTTATTCATTATTTGTGCGCCGTTTTCTAACGCTTTCTGCGTTAAAACCGCTTTTTGATTTTGACCATCATACTTTAGATGATATCTCTGCCGACCCGGCATTGCATGGCCTTCAAATACCCATTTGCCGGTTGGTCTCATATCGATGCCGTAAGATTCCCATTTTTGAATAATGCCATAGGATCTTTTCATCATTTTACGCAACATGATTTGATCCTGCCATGGTCCTCCTTCCATCCCTTCATTAATCTCGCTAATCACTCGTTTGAAATCATCTCCATGACATTCAGGAATATAGCACATATAATGGTCATTTCCATTCGCGCCGCTGCCAGACCGACGAGTATCCGCTTTTTCCGCAACAATAACAGAAGTACCCTCTTGCCCAGCGGTAATAGCGGCCTGCAAGCCGGCGATACCGCCGCCAATAATTAACAATTCTGTTTTAATAATTTCTTTTCTTATCTTTACTTGCATTTGCAATCACTCCTATCTGCAGTTGGCACATCCATATAAAACATCATGTGAGATAATGGATATCTCATTGTAATGGCATTGGATGAACACTCCTTGATACAAGCTCTACAGTGCCAGCATTCATAAGGATACTTGACTACAATTTCCCTTTCTTGATCTTTTTTTTCAACTCGAATAACATCCAACGGGCAAATTTGTGCACATATTTCACATTTAATACATTTCGCCTTGTCAATTACTGGTGGCATAGCAGTCCCTCCTATATCATTAAAATTCATATTGTGACAATTCTCACAATAAGCTTATCATTCCAAACCATGAGAGTAAAATACCAATAACAAATATGATCTATTACCGCAGCGTATAACCTAATCAGTTATTATTAACAGCAATAAAATCAATCAATTTAAAAACAATGGACCAATAATAAAAATCCGCTTCCATTCGCTAACATTACGTTAGTAACCGGGAGCGGATTTCATTATAAAAAACGGGGTGAAAATTCAGAGTCCCTGGCAAATTCCAGCTACCTCTGAAAACTATTTTTGGTTATATTGACGACAACGATCAGTCAGCTCCTTTATAATTATTCCCTCCGTGCTGGAAAGTGCATTCCTTTTATGAATCCATCCTGTTCGGCAGCGCCACTCAAAATCCGAAATTGATAGCGAAACCAGATTATCTTTAAAAATAGTATTACTTTTAAGAGCAGCACTCCTGGATATTACAGCGACGGAATTAGACGCCCCAATGAATCTTCTCAGATTGGCAATATCATTTATTTGTATGAAACCCTTATCATAACCGTAATTTTGAAAAAAATTCGCAAGTAATTCAATTGTTGAATTTTTTGCAGTTACAAAAGGGAACTGCAAAATTTCCACCATACTTACTTTTTCTTTTTTTAATAAAGGGTGATTTTGTCCTACAATAAAGCACATCTCTTCATTAAATATTTCAGTAAAAGTCAACGTGTTTTTTTCAATTTCAGTTGATATTTGACTTTCATCAACGGTATTAATTTGAATAATCCCTACATCCAGGTCTTTCGCCGCAATTTCTTCAATAACACGCCTAACATCACTGTTAATAAGCTTAATAACCAATTTTGGATACTCTGCTTTCAATCCCACGAGAACATCTAATACAACTGCATTGCAAAAGTGGGAAGATGTTCCGATCCGGACTTCGCACTTTAGATCGCTTTCGATTACAGAATTAATATCCCTTATGCTATAAACCTCTCCCATAATGTTTTCCGCTTTTTCCACTAGCATTTCACCCTTAGGCGTAAATTCTATACCGTTTTGTCCTCGTTTTAGAACAATATAACCTAATTCCTCTTCTAATTCTTTTATTGCTCTGCTGATAGAAGGTTGTGAGATTAAAAGAGCCTTCGAGACTTTAGAAAAAGATTTATACCTTTTTAAAGCTACTAAAAACTCAAATTGGTTTAATCTCATTTGGCCTCCCCCATTCCGATAAAACATTACTATACTAATTGTATTCGATTATTGGGAACATTACCATCCCTCTTTACATCAGCCCTTGTTCAATAGAAAGATATACGAACACTTCTGACGACCGTTTTGCAAATATTAAATTTCCTCTTGCTTATATGGGGCTTCATTATGTCGTTTGATTTCGGAAGAATAAATAAAACTGAGCGCCCAAAGTTTAAATTGCGGGCGCTCAGTTTTATTTATTCAAATTTTGTTTAGACCGGTCTAGCGAAAAAGACGGTTATTTCCCCTACGCTTTCATCCATTAAGCCGGTTCGCTTCTCTTTTGCCCGAAAAACTTTCGTGCATGATTATTTTCAGGACGCGGAAGCAATGCGGGCATTCTCTTTCGGCGGTAATTTAACAAAGGAGGCAACTATCGCGGTGAACACTAATGCGCCACCCATAAAGACGAATGCAGCATTATACCCAGACATGCCCACCAAGTATCCAATGATAATCGGCGATAAGATACCACCTATACTGCCACCGGCATTCATTACGCCGGTCGCCATACCGACATAGCTGCGTTTCACCGATTCCATCGGCATAGCCCACAAAGGACCAAATGCCATGCCTACTAAAAATCCTGTACAAACCAGAAGTGCCATAGCAACATTTTCCGTTGGAGCTGCAACCACGCCATAAAGCATCGGCCCAGCTGCTAAATTCACCAGAATTGCCTGGATTTTACGGCGACCATTAAATACTTTATCGGAAAGCCAGCCGCCAAACGGTTGGGCAATACCCAGCGCTAAGAACGGCAACCCTGAGAAGATACCCATTTTCACCATTTCGAAGCCACGCGCTTTTACTAAATAACTGGGCAACCAGGATAACAAACCAAAGAATGCACACATAAAGCCAAAGTAAGTAAGAGCCAGCAGGCAAATGTTCCGGTTCTTAAGTACGCTCATAAGGCCAACACTTGTTTCATCTGATGCTGTCTGAACGATTTCTGCCTGCCCCTTCTTAATATAATTAAATTCCTCTTTCGAAATGGTAGGATCCTCTTCCGGAGAATTTTTTACGAAAAAGATCAGTAACGGAAGAATGATAAAACCCAGTCCACCAAAAATATAGAACAGTGCATGCCAGCCCCAAAGGCCGATAATAGCTACGGCGATTGACGGCGCAATAGCAGGTCCGAAGGAACAGGCCGAAGTGAAGATTGCATTCGCAGTGGCCCGCTCCTGGTTGGGAAACCAGTTGCTATTCAATTTGAAGGCGCACGGTGGCTGAAGACCTTCCCCGATGCCAAAAAGTACACGTACGATAAAAAACTGAGAAAACGAACGCGCCAGCCCTGTAGCCATGGTCATAATCGACCACCATACCAAAGCAACAAGCAGCACCTTTTTAGGCCCGACTTTATCGCTCAAATAGCCGCCTGGTATTTGGAAGACAGTATATGAGATAAAAAAGGCGCTAAATAAATATCCAACCTGTTCCGGGGATAAAGAGAATTCCTTAGATATTAAGGGCATAGCGACTGACAAATTCACCCGATCGAGAAATGCCACGAAAAACACGATCCAAGATACGGCTAGAACAACCCAACGTTTTTTCATATGATCTTTCCTCCTATAACTTTATTAGATTGTATATAGTCACGTTAATTATTCCAATACTAAAACCCCTTGAAATTATACCCGAAACTTCCCCGAAAGTATTGCCTATCACACGATAGGAAATTACTTACCGATCATAATATTAAGGATTTCTACGTCGGTGGATTTCATGCCATAGTAGCCCATACGGCCGATATTACGAATTGTCTGTTCGTAATCCTGTTCTACAAGACCTTCGCCGAAGGGAAAGAACAAATCACGTTTTGCCATTTCATAGCCCATAATACCAGCATCTACTGCACTGGAGATTTTCGCCGCACAAGATGCCTTTGCTCCATCGCATATAATGCCGCCCACATTTCCCAAGGAATTGATGATGGTCTTTCCAATGACATCATAATCGGCGCCATTCAGATAAGCAATCCCGCAAGCTGCAGCCGCCCCAGCGGATACGGCTCCACAGTAAGCGGACAGGTTCCCGATATAGCGTTTCTGATGAAGGGACAGGAGGTTGGTCAGAACAAGCGCCCTATAAAGGGTATCCTCATCTACTCCCATCTCTTCAGCATAAACAACAACCGGCATAGTACATGTGATCCCCTGATTGCCGCTTCCGGAATTGATGACTACCGGGAGGGCACAACCATTCATTCGCGCATCAGATCCTGCTGCTGCTGCTGCTCTTGCTCTAATCCTTACATCATTGCTGCCAAAATTCAGGAAAGTCTGTCCAACCTGGGCACCCCATTTATTCGTCAGGCCTTCTGCTGATATGGCGGAGTTGTACTTAATCTGCCGGCTGATGATTTCTCTTATATCATCCAACTTTACTTCGTTAGCAAAATCGAGTATGTCCTCGATATTGAGCTTTGACTTATCCCCAGACTCGCCAATTGAAAGATCTGGCTGCTCAAATATCACCTGACCATTTTTTTCTATTCTGGCAATGTGGTTGTGCTTGGTTCTCACTTCCACCGCTGCCGTTTCCAATCCAGCTGCTAGCTCTGCGCGAATGAAAAGATTTTCTTCTCCTTCTTCCAGCTCACAACTGCAGATACCCTGACTGTATAACGTTTTGGTCTGATCAATGTCTTCCTGTTTTACCTGGCTGATGACCTCAAGCTCCAGTTCCGATTTCCCTGCGACAACGCCTAGGATGGCTGCCACTTCCACGCCCTTCTGACCGCCAGAATTAGGCACTACAACACCCTTCACATTTTTAATAATATTGCCGCTGCAGCGGATAACCATCCGTTCCGGCATCTGCCCAAGGACCTCTCGTGCCTTAGCAGCGGTAAAGGAAATGGCAATCGGTTCCGTGCAGCCCATAGCCGTAATAAGTTCTCCCTTTAATATCGTAATATAATTATCGTATTGCACTTTATCCATTAAAGAGGTCTCCTTTTCACTGCTTAATTATTTGCCTTTTTTGAAATAGGCCATCTGACAGGTCTTGAAGCCGTTCGCAATGGTATCTCCCAAGTAGAATTCATAGCCCATGGCTGCGGCAATGCCTCGGTCTCCGTCCATCGCCATGTCGCATAATTTTTCACAGGTTGCATCATCAAAGCCTAAATCCTGCCATGCTTTCAACAATGGGCAATGATGAAATGCCAGGTCCACTCTGTCTGCGGTTTTGGTCTTGAATTCAATTTCAAACGTCTTTGCAACATTCGGATTGAGGAAAGTTTCCGCAAAGCATGCAACACTCTCCGGATCCTGGCATTTGGATTTGATTGCAGCCGCCTGAACCTTAGCAGTTTCTGCAACTGCTTCACGGATGAATTTTTCTGTTTCTTCGGCCTTCCCTGCTTCTCTGGCCTTTGTGTACGTTAAACCGGTCCAGGTTGCGCGATGTCCGATTGCACCTCTCTGAATGTCTACTACCGGGTCCCCTTTGATACTAATTTTGTTGTCGATCATGTTCTTTGTCTCCTTTTCTCCATAATTTTAATTATTTTTGACGAACGCTTAATTATTTGCCTTTTTTGAAATAGGCCATCTGACAGGTCTTAAAGCCGTTGGCAATGGTATCTCCCAAGTAGAATTCATAGCCCATGGCTGCGGCAATGCCTCTGTCTCCGTCCATCGCCATGTCGCATAATTTTTCACAGGTTTCATCATCAAAGCCTAGATCCTGCCATGCTTTCAACAGTGGGCAATGATGAAATGCCAGATCCACTCTGTCTGCGGTTTTGGTCTTGAATTCAATTTCAAACGTCTTTGCGACGTTCGGATTGAGAAATGTTTCGGCAAAACATGCAACGCTCTCCGGATCCTGGCATTTGGATTTGATTGCAGCGGCCTGAACCTTAGCGGTTTCTGCAACTGCTTCCCGGATGAATTTTTCTGTCTCTTCGGCCTTGCCTGCTTCTCTGGCCTTTGTGTACGTTAAACCGGTCCAGGTTGCGCGATGTCCAATTGCACCTCTCTGAATGTCTACTACCGGGTCCCCTTTGATACTAATTTTGTTGTCGATCATGTTCTTTGTCTCCTTTTCTCCATAATTTACTGACAGCTGTTTATGATTTCCTAATTTTTGCATTTTCAAGTTTGTCAGGTTATACTGCAAAATTTTTCAGCATTTGCACATCACTATTCTTCAATAAAATTTAACTTAATTTCTCAATTCTAATATGACCACGATATTGCTTAATTTATTAGCTTTTTAGCAGCAATTACCAGTATAATTTCCCTGCCATTTCATACTGTTTTATTTGCTCTGATCATATCACAACTAATAATATCAGTCAATATATTTCGAAAATTTTATTTTATTACCATTTTTTAGTACGTTATTTCTATAATTATTGTAATTCAGAGGCAAATTAGCCTATATTTGATATTTCGTGATATGATCACGTTGGCATTTTTTCTTTATTATGCATGAAATTCATGTTTCGCTCATATTGACTAACCTTTTTTTTCAATATATAATAACTTAACAATCTACTTAGGGAGATATTCTATGGACAAAAAAAATCCAGATACATTAAAGGATCAAGTTTATGAAGCTTTGTTTTCTGATATTATCAATGGCGTATATTCTACCGACACCATCCTGACTGAAAAATTTTTGATGGAAAAATATAATGTTAGCCGAGCCCCCATACGCGAAGCCCTTTCTCAGCTGACCGGAACCCTTATTCTATCCAGCATTCCCCGTCAGGGATATAAAATTCTTCAGCCAAACAGAAAACAATTGTTGGAAATTGTTAAATTTCGTTCCGCTTTGGAATGTTCTTTCTTGGAAAGTTATGGTAGCTATATCGATGAAGCCAGTATCAAAGAACTGAGAACCATCTGCGTGAACTACATGAGCTGCCTAACCAATGATTTCATGTCTCACTGGCACTACAATTGCCAATTTCATCTAAAATTATTCTCCGCTTATGGCAACCATTACGCCTATAAGCTCTTGGAAGACGCTTTAAACATCCAGACGATCTTTTTCGCACAGAAAAAACATTCTGCCTCCATGGATTTACACCTAGCTTTCGTTGACTACCTGGAAAAAGGCGACCTTGCAACGGCTGCGACCCTTTTAAAAGCAGATATTGAAAACCTTCTGCTTCTGAGCACTCCTCCTACGCCGGTTGACCAAAGCAAAAAGTGACACATATGCAATTTGAAATAAATAGCGTAAGCACAAATAAAACTACCGCAAAATAACGGCCACCTAAATGGCAACCTTTTGCGGTAGTTTTATTTACAGTAAAGTTGTATCGTTATAATTTTCTTGATATGCGATGGATAACTGTGTCAATAAGTTTTTGCAAACCTTGGAAAACGCGTATCCCAAGATCAGGCAAGGGCAAAACGGTCAAGGTTCATCACCTTGTTCCATGCCGCCACAAAGTCATGCAGGAACTTCTCTTGAGAGTCTTCACAACCATAGACTTCCGCGACGGCCCTGAGCTGGGAGTTTGAGCCGAAGATAAGGTCGACTCGGGTGCCGGTCCACTTGAGTTCACCCGTTGTGCGATCACGACCCTCGAATACGTTTGTATCTTCAGTCGTCGGTTTCCAGAGTATACCCATGTCGAGCAAATTCGTGAAGAAGTCATTCGTAAGCGTCTCTGGTCTCTTGGTGAAAACGCCGCATTGGGACTGTCCGAAGTTGGCATTCAAGACGCGCATGCCGCCAACAAGAACCGTCATTTCAGGAGCAGTCAATGTCAGCAATTGCGCCCGATCGACCAGCAGTTCTTCTGCCGATACAGAATATTTGCCTTTCAGATAGTTGCGGAACCCATCCGCCTTCGGTTCCAGCACCGCGAAAGAACGAATATCAGTCTGTTCCTGGGATGCATCCGTGCGGCCCGGTTTAAACGCAACAGTCACAATGCTGCCGGCATTCTTTGCCGCCTGCTCGATTCCCGCACACCCGCCCAAGACGATCAAGTCGGCCAGGGAAACCTTTCTGGAACCTTTTTGTGCGTTGTTGAACTCTGTCTGAATTTTTTCCAGAGTCTGAAGGACAGCAGCAAGCTGAACCGGCTGGTTTACTTCCCAATCCTTCTGCGGCGCCAGGCGAATGCGCCCCCCATTCGCTCCGCCGCGTTTGTCGGAGCCGCGGAACGTGGATGCCGATGCCCAGGCTGTTGAAACCAGTTGAGAGATCGACAGGCCGGAACCAAGGATCTTGCCCTTGAGGTCTGAAATATCCTTTTCGTTAATCAATTCATGATCAACCGCGGGCACCGGGTCCTGCCAGATCAGTTCCTCCGCAGGAACCTCCGGGCCGAGATAGCGGGAACGAGGCCCCATATCGCGGTGGGTCAGCTTAAACCAGGCCCGCGCGAAGGCATCCTTAAATTCTTCAGGATTCTGAAGGTAGTGCCTCGCTATCGGTTCGTAGACCGGATCAAAACGAAGAGAGAGGTCCGCCGTAGTCATCATCGGACGGTTTTTCTTCGACGAATCGTGCGCGTCAACTACCATATCTTCTTCTGCCACGTCCTTAGCCAGCCACTGATTCGCGCCGGCCGGACTTTTGACCAGCTCCCATTCATATTTAAACAGCACCTTCAAATAGCCCATGTCCCATTTGATCGGGTTTGGCTTCCAGGCGCCCTCAAGGCCGCTGCCGATCGCATCGCCGCCTTTGCCGCTCTTGAAACTGCTTTTCCAGCCGAGTCCCTGTTCCTCAATGCCGGCAGCCTCCGGTTCAGGACCTACATGGGTTGCCGGACCGGCACCATGGCATTTACCAAAGGTGTGGCCGCCTGCGACGAGCGCGACGGTCTCTTCGTCGTTCATAGCCATACGCGCGAAGGTCTCTCGAACATCACGACCGGAAGCAACTGGATCCGGGTTGCCGTTCGGCCCTTCCGGGTTCACATAGATCAGGCCCATCTGCACGGCGGCAAGCGGATTCTCGAGATCCCGGTCGCCCGAATAACGTTTATCGCCAAGCCACTCGGCCTCAGAGCCCCAATAGATATCCTCTTCCGGCTCCCAAACGTCCTCGCGACCACCGCCAAAACCGAATGTTTCAAATCCCATTGACTCCAGTGCGCAATTTCCAGCGAGGATCATCAGATCGGCCCAGGAGATTTTCCTGCCATATTTCTGTTTGATCGGCCAAAGCAAACGGCGCGCTTTGTCGAGGTTCACATTATCAGGCCAACTGTTGAGGGGAGCCAAGCGTTGAGAACCCGACCCTGCGCCGCCTCGGCCATCGTTGATGCGGTACGTTCCTGCGCTGTGCCATGCCATCCGGATGAAGAGCGGCCCGTAGTGACCGTAATCGGCTGGCCACCAATCCTGTGAGGCGGTCATTAATGCATATAAATCCTTCTTCAGGGCTTCCAGATCGAGACTCTTGAACTCTTCAGAGTAGTTGAACGCCTCACCCATTGGGTTTGACAGGGAGGAATGCTGATGCAAAATCTTAAGGTTCACCTGATTGGGCCACCAGTCTCGGCTCGACTTGCCCCCGCCGGCAGTGGCTTTTCCAGTCATTCCCGTGACTGGGCACTTGCTGTCTGTACTCATGAAATTCGCTCCTTTCGTCAATTGAATTTATTTACTGCAAAATTAAGGTATTGCGCTTCGGCATCCATCTGTATGACAGTTGTTAAAAACAATCCCAAAATCTTTGATTTTGCGTTTTAAATAAGCGTTAGTTCAGAATATTCGCGATTTTTTACACAAAATCCTTCAATAATCGTTCAAACGTAGTTTTCGGGTATTCGTGTTGCTAGCTTGCGCCTTACTTTGAAAAAACGCCAAGTCATCCTATTCAGCAAGCATGCTGCGGATCAGTTGGAGCTCCTCTCGGCGCTTGTCGTCTATTATAGGATAATGCATCTGCAAGTCATTCATCGTATCAAGAATAATCTTCGAAATGATCAATCTGCAATTTTTCTTTTCATCCGCTGGCACGATATACCAAGGCGCCTCCTTAGTGCTCGTCGCTCCCAGGCAGTCCTCGTAGGCCGCCATGTAGTCTTCCCAATACTGACGTTCTTCAATATCGGCACGACTGAATTTCCAGTTTTTTTCGGGTGCATCGATTCGCTCCAGTAGACGTTTGCGCTGCTCATCCTTTGAAAGATGCAGAAAAAACTTGATGATCCGGGTACCGTTCCGATACAAATGCTTCTCCAGATTAATGATTGACTGGTATCGTTCTTCCCAGATATTATTGTCCTGCAATTCATTTGGCAAATTCTGGCCCTCGAGGATTGAGGGGTGAACACGAACTACAATCACCTCTTCATAATAGGAACGATTAAAGATACCTATTCGGCCTCTTTCCGGCAAATCGCAGATAGTTCGCCAGAGAAAATCGTGATCCAGTTCCTCCGCACTGGGGGTCTTGAAAGTATATACCTGACATCCTGTCGGGTTGACACCGGACATCACATGCTGGATCGCACCGTCTTTTCCAGCAGCATCCATTCCCTGGAAAATCAGCAGCAACGCATAGCGGTTATGCGCATACATCAAGCTCTGCAGTTCACTTAATTCTTGGATATGTTCTCGTAAGGTATTCTCGTAATCTTCCTTTGACTCAAAATAGGACGAAACCTTTGTCGGCCATGTTTTCAACTTAACCTTCTCTTCCTCCGAAACACGAAAGTCCTTAGGATCAATTTTCATGTCCATCCCCCCCTTTTTGACACCGCCTATCGGCTCATGCTGCAGCGTAAAATTATTATACTTAACAACGTATTGGGCCGCTCGCATATCTTTCGCCCTTATAATTTCGAGAGGTAGTAATTTTTATAATCCATATAGCTATTTGTTTCTCTATATTTATTCTGATAATGGCTGAGACTGAACGCAACATACCCGGCAACATATGCCCTCACCTTCTCTATTTGCAGCGTGATACGTCTTTGCGTTGCAGGAACATTTCCAGCATCTGTTAAAGCAAAGGTTTCATTGTTGGCATAAAGCACAGCACCAACTGCCTGAGCAGCTTTTTGGGTATAAGTGAAAATGTTTTCCAGCTGACTTACCTGATTATAGCCGACTCCTATGCTGTCTTGCAGCGCGATGATATCCACTCCTGTTCCTATAAAAATATTCGTTAACGCCTTGGTCCAGTTTGCTAAAGGACCCAGAATCGATAATTTTGAGTTGTAGAAAGGAGATACCATCACCGTTTTTTCTGGTGTTCTTATCTTCATTGCATTTACAATCGATTTAAAGAAAGCATTCAAGTCGGCCTGTTTTCTTCTTGTGATTGCTGTAATGTTGTAAATTTCATAGGGGATATACCAACCCGCAAAAGAAAAATGCGTTGTATATTTCTCAGCAATCTCCTCCACGATCGCAATATTTTCCTTGGCTTCATTTAACAACCATGCTCGATCCCAAGCCCCTTTTTTCCACCAAACCCCTTTTTTCCACCATTCATGATTCTCGCCGGTTCCTATGCGGACTTTCATGGTTAAATCGTCCGCTGCCATTAGCACATGCGCCAACAGATCGACATCATTCGATCGGCAGCCAGCTATTTTACTTGGATAACTGGCGTATTTGTCCGCATTTGCTGTGTTTACTGTGCTTTGGATAATGATTTCCGTAATACCGATATCTCGAAGCATGGAAAGTTCTTGATGCCAGCGTTTTATATCCCAATCTTGGCAATACCACGATTGAATAAACGAGCCGCTGAAGTAAGGTTTTGCTGATGACACATGGCTCTTAGTCGACATGCCCGGATCATCTCTGCTTTCTTTTTTCATCTGCCCATACTTATTTTCTTAATTTTCATTTGTATGATTATCAACATGCACCTCAATATATTTATTTTCTTCCGCAACTTCTTTGAAGAGCTTTATGATCGCTTCACCGTAAGAGCCTAAGTTTTTTATCATCGCTTCCGGCTTATGGATGATGATTTTTTTCTGGACGAAATCAGTTGAAAGACAATCCCATAAAGCGTCCAAATTGTTGCCATAATACCCTGGCAACGTTAATTTTCGTTTTAAATAAGCATGAGTTGCAGCTTTATCCACCATTTTAGCTCCATTTAACCGGACTTCTTTCATCTGCTGTCCCCCCAGTATAACTGCTCAAAAGTTTTGTAGTGATCATCCGTATAGAAAACAAGCCCATCGTTGGAATAAATAATACGCTCAGCACCACGATATCCTCCAGAATAGTCGATGTCGCATTCATAATATTGACGCCCATTTGCTTTTGGCAATCGTCCTTCTAGATTACCAAAGCGATCGCCGCCAATAGACTTTCGATTGGTTACTTTCCAAAGATTCCCTTTTGAATTGTCCCAGCCCAGTTTTTGCGCTTCGGTCTTCGTGATATAGTTTGGCGGCAGTGTATGAAATTCGAAAATATATGCCGCCACTTCGTCCCTGGTTGAATAACTTTCCCCCTTTTTTACCTGAACGCGGATGACACCAGTTGCATTTGCAGCTTGATCCGTCTGAACCTGTTTAGCAGCAGTGTCCTCTTTCGAAATAGCCGTATTCGAGCTTGGTCTTTCCGCTGGGCCTTTTGAAGTTGACTGACATCCTGCCAAACTTATAAAAAGCAAAATGGCCCATAGTACCAACAAGCATTTCTTCCATATGCTAATTTTGTGCATGTTATTTCTCCCTGCATGATTTGATGAACTCTTATCTATTATACGCTTTTATCCAGAATGGGTCTTTTAGCAGCATTTCTATTTGTATTGATATCTTATCATTATCCCAACCATGTTGTCAGCAAAATCGCTGTAATTATCAAATTATTCTGTTTTTTATCAGCGGCAAAATTATTCTTTTCTTACAACATAAAAATATTTATCCCTTTCTCGACGTCCGCAGCCTGTGTTGCAAAGTTTAATTAGGCAAGAAAAAGAGGAACCTCTTATTTGAAGTTCCTCAAAAATCTTTTTCTGCATTATCAACCAATCAAAATATGCAGAAATCAATTTTACTATGCAGACCTTTTACTCTTCCTAGTTTCCAAAAGGGCACAGCCTAGGTTTATGATACTTTCTCAATGAATGATTTTTTGACAACATCCTCATCCAATTCTTGACCAATGCCGGGAAGTTCAGGCACTTCATAGTAGCCGTTCTCCGGTTGGTAGTCATATTTGCAGGTGCAAATATTGCCTTCCAATAATGAGTAACGATGTGTCTCATGGATCATGAAGTTCGGTATAGCCGCCTCCAGGTGCAGCGCCACCGCTGTGGCTATTGGGCCGCCGCAGACATGAGCCTGCACCTTAACATCGTAGACATGCGCCATATCACAGATTTTTTTACCTTCCGTGATGCCGCCGCAGTTGCCGACGTCGGGCTGAATCATTTGGATTGAGCCGTTATGGAAGAACGGCCGGTAACCCCAACGGCTATATATCCTCTCGCCGGCGGCGATCGGCACTCTAACACTGGTCGCGATTTGCTTCATTTGGTCGGGATTGAGCGACATCGTCGGTTCTTCATAATACATTATGTTCAGATCTTCAATCCGCCTGCCGAACTGGATGGCCGCCGTGGTGTCAGTCATGGCATGCATTTCGACAATGATATCCACTCCGGATCCCACGGCCTCCCGAATAGCCTTCACTCTTTGATAGGCCAGTTCAACATGATCCTGCGGCAGCGTGCCGGTTAAGTCCATAGCCCGCCATACGCCATTTTTATCAAATCCTATCGGGTCGACTTTCACTGCGTCAAAGCCCATTTCTACGGCTTGCAGCGCAATATCGGCGTATTCTTTGGGATGGTTGAGGCTTTGCTTGTCTTTGCCCAGGCCCCAGCCAAATTGCAGCTGGCTGGCATAAGCCCGAAGTTTTTTGTTCGTTTTTCCGCCCAGCAATTGATAAAGAGGAGTATTCAGCACTTTGCCTTTTATATCCCATAGCGCCGTATCCAGTGCCGACATTCCGGAAAAGATCACGGTGCCGCCGCCTTGGCCCCAGAAGGTTTTCTTGAGCATTTTTTCCCAGATTTCCTCGTTGTTTCTGGGGTCCATGCCAATAATGATCCTGGCCAGGTCCTGACACATTCCAAAGCCGGCCGTGTAGCCGATACCATAAGCCATTCCCAGTTCGCCATAGCCGCTGATTCCCTCATCGGTATTCACTCTGACAACAATTGGCTGCCAGGTCGATGTGTCCGGTTTGAACGGCGTGGCCACTTTAATTACTTCTACACTTGTGATTTTCATTGAAAAACCTCCTCTTAATTTGTGTATATTGCGTAAGACATTCTCAACATGCTTATAGTTTTTGAAATGCTAAAACTGCTGCGGCCCCAGAGGCAAGAAGTGCGGCTCCGACCAGCATGAACAATCCCCCATCGTAACTACCGGTCGAGCTGATAACCCAACCGATCAAAACCGGACTAGTAGATGAACAAAAAGCAGCGATTGCGTTCATGGTTCCACCAGCAGTTGCCAATGATTTTCCATCTACTAGTCCCTGCAGCAGCGTCCAGGCAGCTGGCGCCGCCATATTGCCAAACCCAAAAGAAATGACTAACAGTGCCGCCGCCAAATATTTCCCCGGGGCGATGACTGCCAAATAAGTCCCAAAACCGCCTAAAACCATTGCTGCAAAAAGTATAGGCGCGCACCTTCCCGTGCGGTCGGCTACCCATCCTGCAAACGCCTTGGTAATAATTGCCGCTAAAAACGGCAGTGCAGATAGCCAGCCCATTTCGGACCAGGAAAAACCGCGGGCGGTTTTTAAGTAGCTTGGCAGCCATGAAACCATTCCCCAAAATACGAAATTCAAGGATATGTACCAGTACACTAAGAGCCAATACCGATAATTTGTAATAAATGGCTTCACGCGTTGCCATAAAGTCTCTTTTATGCCGCTATCCTCATTTTTCTTTTCCCTGGCCAATCCTTCTTCAATATGCCGAAGCTCAAGAGCGTTAACTTTTTTATGGGTTTTGGGCTTATCGGTTATATACAACCAAAACAACACTAAGGGAATGATCGTTAAAACCAATGCTGCATGAAAGCTTTCCCGCCAACCATACGTCCCGATTATATAAGTAAAAAACGGCATCGCCGCCGCCGGGGCAAGGGATTGTCCGATAATCCAGGCAGCGTTCGCCCGTCCACGTTCTTGCGGCGGAAACCAATTTTTAGTAAAAATTCCTGACATTGGATAATATGCTCCTTCACCGATCCCCAATATAATCCGACTGGCAATCAGCACAGTAAAAGTTCCCGCCATTCCGCCCATAGCAATCGATATACAACATAGTACCAATGCCAGTGTTACTGTTTTCCGTGGTCCCCAATAATCTCCCAATGGGCTTAGCAACAAATTGCCAAATCCATAGGCAAATAAAAATGTTGACATCATCATTCCAATTTTCACTGGTTGCCCCTGGATGCCCATATCCGTCAGAAAAGTCCCATTTGCAGCCAAAACGGAAACATTTACCCGATCCAGATATACTACCATAATGCCGATTAACAGGATTAGCAGAGTAATAAAACGCTGCTTGGTTGGTTTTATTTCATCTGTAAGCAACTGATTCGCGGGGTTTTTGATCGACATGTTCATTACCTCCCTTTTAAGTTTCAGTGGACATGCAATTATCTCGACCCTTATTTTGTTTCTAGCTAAATTATAAAAAATTCACAGGCCTATTGCCTTTCCCTCCTTCCTTGTTTCTTAACTCCGCGCGATAGAGCACATTGCCTTTTTCATTCTTCTTCAGAGCGTACCGCAAATCTTCGTTTATGACCAAAAAAATCTATATCGTTCGCGCGAAAATAATATATTATTTCGTATATTATATTTATATTCATAATATATCAAATAATTTATTATTTCAAGCATTTTTTGCACTTAATGAATTTTTTTACATCACATATTTCCCGCCATTGGCAAACATTCTAACGAATTCAGATAGCGTGAAATAAGTTTAGCGCAAAATTAAAAAGAGCCCCTTAGTGTGCTGAGATAGGAATTGTTCAGAAATCAACCCTAAACACACAAGGAGGAGCCCTTTTAAGCAACATTATGCATTTGTGCAAAGCAGAATTGAACGAAGCATGCGTTGGGTTAAGACACGTTACATTGACCGCACATAATGAAAATCTTTCCCCTGCAAGGCTGCTTTTCGGCCCTGCACGGCAGTCAGCATATTGAGGGTATGCTGCCGGACATATTTTTCGATCTCTTCCGGCGGAACAGCTTCCCTGATCATTCTTAATATCACATCATGTTCCTCAGCTGAATCCTTTGCCCGCTGTGGCACAAGGGAAAAACCTGCTCTGACAACCTGGAATATTCGCTGAAATGTTTGTTTTATTTTCTCGGCGAGATACACATTGCCGCATTTGTCAGCGATAATGTCATGAAATGCCCTGTTCAACTCGGTAATTTTGTCAAAATCAAAATTGCTAAGGGCCTCTTTTATCGCTTCGTTAATTTCTTCAAGCTCATTGATATCTGCCTGCGTCAGGTTTTTGGCCGCTAGGCCTGTCGCCGCTCCTACAAGCAGAGACAATACATACATCGCTTCTTGATAATCATTGTCGTTCAGCAATTGAACTACCGCTCCGCTGTAAGGAATGATTTGAACCAGGCCATCCGCTTCCAGCTGCTGAATGGCTTCTCGCACGGGGATCGTGCTCAGATTCAATTCCCGCGCTATCCGGTCAATCACAATCCTGTATCCAGGACCAAACGACCCATCAATAATCTGTTTTTGAATATATTCATAAGCCAGTTGCTTTTTTACTGTGGCTGGGGGCTTCTTATTCATAGACATCTCCTTAGCTCAACATCGATCCAAAATAACTAAACTATAATATATTGTACTATATTATATACGATTATTGCTCTATTTTCAATTTGACCTTAACCATAACGATTTTTCAATCTTTCTATTTACTATTTTATTTATTTTCAGGATATCCTTTAAATTTATCTATATCCCCCGCCGGCACTCCATTGCCGAATAACCGAATTTGTTTTTTCATTGCCATGTTTTTACAACATCCTCTTTGCTTTGGTCTTGTTGAGCGAAAGAGGATGTTATACAATATATTGAGGATGCCTTTTGTTTAGCGGATATCTGAATTTATTGATTTTAGAGCATACCGCAAAATCAATGTCAAAGCTGGAGATTAGTAATACTGGGTTGGAGGTTTAACTGTGATGGGAGAGTTTTCTGATGTGGTGCATTCCGTTGATAGGGCATTGAGCATTATAGAAACTTTAAGTCAGTTTGAAGAGATGGGAATTACTGAATTAAGCAGAGAGGTTGGGCTAGGGAAAGCTACCGTATATCGTCTGGTAACTACTTTGCGCATAAGAGGTTACATTGAACAAACTGCGACAGAAAAATATAGACTGAATTTAAAAGTTTTTGAACTGGGTAATAAAGTAGTCAATCGTCTTGGAATTCGAAAAATTGCTTATCCTTATCTGGAAAAATTAGCATTGGATACAAAAGAAACAGTCAACTTAGCAGTTTTGGATGGGACTGATGTATATTACATTGACCGGATTGAATCTAGGGAACCGTTGCGGATCCAGTTGGACATAGGCACACGCTTTCCTGCATATTGCACTGGCTTAGGAAGGGTACTACTTGCATATTCTGATCCAACCGCAATAGATCAGTTACTAGAGCAATTGCAAAACAAGGGTGAAATTCAAAAATACACACACAAGACTCTTGTTGATACAAAATTATTGCGTATTGAATTGAATAAGATTAAAGAACAAGGATATACTTTGGATGACGAACAATATTTATCAGGCATTCGGTGTGTGTCTGCTCCGATTTTTAAACATACCGGAAAAGTTGCAGCGGCGATTAGCGTAGCTGGTCCAACAGTGAGAATGACCAATAAAACTATATCCAAATTGATACCAATTGTTAAAGAAACGGCGACCAACATTTCCGTACGTCTTGGTTATTCGCATGGAGGCTTCATTTAAAATTAACTTTTTTAGTCATGAAAAATGAGATGTTAAAACGCAGATACTCAAACCCTCTCATTGGCGTTGACAAAGTATATGAAGTATTATAAACTTCTTATCAAGATTGAAATTTCTGCAAAATGTAAATAATCAGACCCTGTTCTAAAATTCACGCACAATGTTCTTATCCTGATTATAAGGATAAAAAATTTTATAATTAATACGAAACGATTGTTTCGTCTGGTGGAACAACATCTTGGCATTAGTGAATGACAAATCATGTTGTGGCTTAGTGGCAAATATTTTTTCAACTTAAAAAATATTAGAAAGTTATCTCTAATCATCACATATTCAATGAAAGAGTTTCATAATTTACTAACTACAATCTTGTAAAATGTATTGTCTATTAAAATTAAATTATCTAAAACTATTTGGAAATGTATTACGAGAAAATCTAAATAAAAGAAGGTGATAGATAATAATCATGGCTGTTCAAAATACATTTTAAGGAGAGATATTCATGGCAAAGGTAAAATTAACCATTCCACAATTCAAGGCATTAAAAGCGCAAGGCAAAAAGTTTACACTAGTGACGGCGTACGATGTTTTGCTGGCATCCATTATTGACAAAACACCTATTGAAATGATTTTGGTTGGTGATTCAATGGGCATGGTTGTTTTCGGGTACAATAGTACTGTACCGGTTACAATGGAGGATATCATTCACCACACGAAACCAGTTGTCCACGGTGCTCCGGGGACCTTTATCGTAGGCGATATGCCATTCGGGTCTTATAATGTGAGTGTGGAAGATGCAATTCGCAATGCCAATCGGATTATGAAAGAGGGCGGAGCCGACGCTGTTAAGTTAGAAGGCGGAGCAAAAGTCGCCCATATCGTCAAAGCAATGGTTGACGGTGGAATCCCAGTCATGGGTCACATTGGGTTAACTCCGCAAACGGCTAATCAATTAGGTGGATTTAAAGTTCAAGGCAAAGATGCAGCAGCGGCTAAGCAATTAATTGAAGATGCCAAAGCTTTAGAGGAAGCAGGAGCGTTTGCTGTTGTACTGGAATGCGTTCCTTCTCCGGTAGCAAAATTGATCACTGAGCAAATAGCTATTCCCACAATGGGTATCGGCGGCGGTCCGCACTGTGACGCCCAAGTATTGGTTACCCAAGATCTATTAGGAATGTTCGACCGTTTTGTGCCTAAATTTGTGAAGCAATATGCCAAACTCAATGGACAAATGGTTGACGCATTAAATCAATTTTACCAAGAATCCATGGATGGGACTTTTCCTGGTCCGGAATATTCGTTTGGGATGAAAGAAGAAGATTTAAAGCAATTATACTAATAAAGAATAGATAATCTTACAAGGAGGAAATTCATTTGAACCAGACGACGAGAGTTTTTATTGCCAGCCTCATGGGGAGCGCTGTTGAGTGGTTTGATTTTTTTCTGTACGGCTCATTAGCTCCTCTGGTCTTTAATAAATTATTCTTCCCGAATTTTGATCCTATTGTAGCTTTGCTGATCGCTTATGCCTCTTTTGGGGTCCCTTTCTTTTTCCGGCCGCTCGGCGGAATCATGTTCAGTCATATCGGCGATAAAATCGGCAGAAAAAAAACCCTAGTAATGACATTATCCTTAATGGGCACGGCAACCGTTCTAATGGGCTTATTACCCAGCTATCAAACGATTGGAATTGCTGCGCCAATCTTGCTCGTCTTGTTGCGCATCTGTCAAGGGATTGCCTTAGGCGGCGAATGGGGCGGCTCGATGCTTCTATCCGTCGAATATGCTACCAAGGGGAAAAGAGGGCTGTTTGGCAGTGTTCCGCAAATCGGAGTTTATCTGGGAATGCTGTTGGGAACCGTATCGCTTTCTTTGTTGAGCATGCTTCCCAGTGACCAGTTTTTAGCGTGGGGTTGGCGAATTCCGTTCCTCATGAGCGTGATTTTAGTCGTCTTAGGCCTTTGGATTCGCGGCGGCCTCGACGAAACTCCTGAATTCAGGGCAGCAAAAGAAGAAGGTAATTTGGCAAAGTTTCCGCTCGGAGAGGTACTCCGCAACAATTGGCGCGAAGTATTGCTGGCTATCGGAGTAAAGTTTATAGAATCTTCGCCATTCTATATCGTTGCAGTCTTTAGCATTTCCTATGGAACAAAAATTCTGGGCTATAGTCAGATAAGTATATTTAACGCAGTGACAATGGCGACAATAGTCACTGCAATATGTATCCCTTTCGCCGGAATACTTTCAGATAAAATTGGCAGAGTACGATTATATGCTATATGTGCCCTCCTTACGATGACTTTTGCATTTCCGTATTTTTATCTGATTTCTTCAAAAAGTTTAATTCTGCTTTATATAGCTACAGTCATCGGAATGTTGGTCTCGTCACCGATGACGGCAATCCAGGGCACGTTATACTCGGAAACCTTTGATACGAAAACACGTTTCACGGGGATCTCAATTGCACAATCCCTGGGGGCCGCAATATCAGGGGGCATGGCTCCTTTTGTAGCCACGCTCTTACTTGCTTCCTTCAACAACTCTTGGGTTCCGATCGCAATGTATCTCGTAGTATTGGGAGTAATATCCCTTACTTGCTTGTACTTTATGGCTGGAATTACGAAAAGAAAACAAGAAAATAGAAGTTACTTTAAGATGGACGTGTAAAAATATCCTCGCAACGATCATTAATATCAAGTTAAGCGCCTAGCTGTCCCAAAACAAAAAGCACCTCGTGAGAGATGCTTTTTGTTTTTTGCGCGAGAGATTGATTAGGGCCAAGGGGCAGGCTAGCGCAATCGGAAGGCACGTTGGCCCTCAGCATTCTTTTGTTATTCTGCAAGTTTTTTGCCAATGGCATAAGCTCTTTGCATCAGTGCAGAGTTGCCGGCAGCGAAGCGTCTGTCATTAGCGCCGCAGCAAAGTACGTGGTCGACCGCTTCCAGCCCCAGCATATCCAGAACTTTTTGGTTGTAGATGAAGTATTCCTGGAAATAGTTGCTGTCATCGGCGCCTTGAGAGTAAACGGTGACCGTCTGTTTTTTCCCGTACCGAAGAGCATAGCTGCCATTTTCTCCGCTCAAGAGGGGGTACAACCTGTCCATCAGCATCTTCATTTGCCCAGTAACCTGGAACATGTACACAGGAGAACCCATAATAACGGCATCGGCATTCTTGATGGCTTCGTACACTGCCTGCATGTCGTCCTTAACAGCGCAACCCTCGTGCTGCCGGCAATAATAGCAAGCCACGCATGGCTTAATATTCATGTCGATGAGATTAAAAAGGTTCGTTTCAGCGCCAGCGTCTTGCGCGCCTTTGAGTATTTCGCCGATGATTGTAGCGGTATTCCCATTTTTTCGCGGACTCCCCATCAAAGCAACAACTTTTTTCATAAACGTTCAATGCTCCTTCTTATTGGAATAAATAAAGTTCTATAATATATTTTAACAAAAAACAGTCTGTTTTTGTAACATGCGGGCGAAGTTTCAGCAGCTTATATGAACATGCCAAATTGTCCCTCATATTACTATTGGACGATTTGCCGTACGTTCCTCATCAAAAGGCTCTATCTTTTGCCTGTACACTAATCCATTTTTCTGTTGTAAATTTATCGGCTACCCATTTTCCATTAAAACGTCCAACACCAGAAAATTTTGAGCCACCAAACATAACATGAGGTTCGTCATTGATGGACTGATCATTGACATGGACCATGCCGCTATCGATTTGACGTGCGACCTTGATGCCGTGAAAGACATCTTTGGTGAAAACACTGCCACTTAATCCGTATTGAGTTTCATTCGTCAATTGAATGGCTTCCGCTTCGTCTTTTACCTTGATGATACAACAGACAGGTCCAAATACCTCGTTGGCCGCAGCCGGCATATCATTGGCAACCTCTGTTAAAATCCAAGGATATATGAGTCCGCCTTCAGTCCTGCCTTCAAGTGCTACTTTGGCACCGACAGCAATCGTATCCGCTACTAATTTTTCAATTTTTTCCTGTTGTCCCCGGTTGATAATCGGCCCCATAAAAACCCCTTCTGTTCCCGGATCACCTATCGGAAGATGCTTGACCTCTTGAACGAAAATATCGACAAATTCATCATGAACTGATGCGTCAATAATTATGCGGTTTAATGCCATGCATACCTGCCCCTGATGGAAAAAAGCGCCAAAAGCCGCTGCCTTAGCCGCCTGGACGAGGTCTGCATCTTTCAAAATGATCATCGCGTTGTTGCCGCCTAACTCCAAGGAAACATCTTTAATCATGCTGCCAGCAACAGAACCAATCCTTCGGCCAACTTCAGTTGAACCAGTAAACGAAATTAATGCAGGAATAGGATGTTCTACAATGGCATCACCAATTTCAGAACCGCGTCCGGCAACGACATTGACCAAGCCTTTAGGAAAGCCAGCCCGTTCAAATATTTCCGCAATCAAAAATCCTGAGCCGGGAGTATCGGAAGCTGGTTTTAAGACGACCCCATTACCGGTAGCAACAGCGGGGACAACAGACCTCATTGCTAAAACAATGGGAACATTCCAAGGAGTAATGACACCAATCACGCCTTTAGGAACTCTAAAAATATAATTTTCCTTTCCTTGTATATTGGATGGAAAAATTTTCCCTTCCATGTGGGCAGGAAAAGACATCGCTTCTTTTACAATATCGATGCTGGTATAAAATTCAAAATTCGCCTTAGGAAGAGGTGAACCACCTTCTTCGATCAGACAAGCATAAATGTCTTCTTTCATCTCCAAAATCACAGAAATTAATTTTTCCAGCATTGCTTGTTTTAGACTGGGAGGAGTCTTCGCCCAGTCTTTTTGTGCTTTTGCTGCAGCTTGGCAGGCATCATCAACATCCTGAGCGCTTGCGGACTGATATTCATAAAGCAATTCACCCGAAAAAGGATTGTAATTGCTTAATTTTGATTTACCAGTACCAACTCGCCATTCCCCGTTAATAAACTGTTTATCATATACCTTCACAACGATATCCCCCTTCATATTTTAATCCCATAGTAAGAAAATATGCTCGAATGGATGCTTTATAGCGAGAACCTTTGATAAAATCGCGACTATATGCTCATAATTACCTCCCCCCTACGTGTATATCGCCTATTTTATACAACCTTCGGCCAAAGAAAACAATTCCCTCCAGACAACTTGTCCGGTCGGTTTCACCCAAAGAATAAAACAAAAAGCACCTCGCACGAGATGCTTTTCATTGTTTTGTGCAACTGTTGATGTTTTTTCCAAAATCCTACCTTTGCTTATTTTTCTCTTTGGCAAACCTCCGTGCATTTTTCATCCCACCCACGTCGGCGAACATAACAGCAAATTTTTCTGTTTCGATTTGTTTGGAGTTCAAGCCCTCATACTTCGCTTCCTTCTGCAGCTTCAAATAATTTTCAAACCGTTCCTTAGGCAGCGATCCGTCGCTAATGGCTCTTTGCACCGCGCAATTCGGCTCACAATTATGAGTACAATCATGAAATTTGCACTTTGTTGAAAGTTCGTCAATGTCTGCAAAAGTTTTTGACAAGTCAATCCCTTCCAGACCGAGTTCCCTCATCCCGGGAGTATCAATAACGACTCCGCCACTGGGAAGAACAATGAGTTCCCGTCTGGTAGTAGTATGCCGTCCTTTATCATCATTTCTCACCTGCTGGGTTGCAAAAGCGTTTTCCCCTATGAGTTTGTTGATTAGGGTGGATTTGCCTACTCCAGACGAACCGATAAAGGCAACCGTTCTGCCTATATCAAGATATTTCTTCACTGATAGAAAACCATCATTGGTCAGACTTGAAGTAACAAGGACATCCACTCCACAGGCAATTGCATCGATTTGCGATAACTTTTGGGAAAGATCAGTGCATAAGTCCGCTTTAGTAAGCACAATAACCGGAATAGCCTGGCTGTCCCAAGCGACACCAAGATAACGTTCTATTCTGCGAAGATTAAAATCGTTGTTGAGTGACATGCAAATGAAAACAGTATCGATGTTTGCAGCTACGATTTGTTCATCGTTGGACGTTCCGGCTGCCTTTCTTACAAAAGCGCTTTTCCGTTTTAAGACGTGATGGATGATCGCATTTCCTTCCGTATCCTCATTGCGGTCAAGCATAACAAAATCGCCCACTGCAGGATAATCCGACAACTTCATCGCATCAAAACGAAACTTTCCCGATATTTCTGCCGTTAACTCGCCATTCACATTGATTACTTTATAATAATTCTTGTATTGAGAAGCGACTCTACCGACAAAAAGATTTCTATAGAAACTAGACTCAGCAGCAAATTTTTCACTGAATCCTAAATTTTTCATATCGATTTTACTCATTTTTATCCTCCAAAAGTTTAATCTGCAACTTCTGGGAGGTGCTACACTAATTTATTCTGCGCTCACCCCCCCAGTTTCTTGCAATCCCCACGTTGATTGTGTTGAACATATAACAACAACTCCTTTGTTAACAATATTAATAACCATTTCTATGATATCACAGTAACAGGCTTTTTTATAGAAACAATATTCCCTTCTCTTTAATCATATTTAGATGAGTTATGCGTTTGAAGGGAGCGATTAGCAATTTCGAATTTACCTGCATGCCCAGGCGATACATGAATAACGAAGTCATCACCGCACCCTATCATTTTTCATCGTAAATACGAGCTCATTTTAATTTATGAATACTTAGGGACGTCAGGCTGTGCGAAATAACCATATTTTCAAGTGGTTATAGGTCTAAATAGCCGAAAATGAAGAAAAACGCCAGCAATCATGGAAATAAAAGTTGAAAACTTCCGGATTGCTGCCATTAATTTATCCGTTCCTAAAATTTTGAGCACGCGTTTTAGGTTATACATTAAGCAATGCATAACCGCTTCTCCACGCACCTTTCCTATTCCACTCAGCAGGAAGTACGTGTAACCCATTGTTAGCTTGATGGTCCCAAATGGGTGTTCCACGAGCATCTGCCGCTGTTTATAAAGTGTCATGTTTTTCGCCAATCACTCATCGGTTCGTGCCATGATGTCATAGTATTCGCCTCGTATGATTTGCCGGCCTCGTTTAATTTTATTTCAATGTTCAAATAAAAAGATTCATTACTACTTCTACGTCTATGCGGCCCAACTTGACTTTTTCCACTAAAAAACAGTTAAAATAAAAAGCGACCTTCTGTAATGATGGTCGGGAGGTAATATATCGCCTAGGTAAAAGGCCTTATTTAATCATTAACGTTGCGAGTAATTCGAAGCAACGCCAGGGGAGGACTACTACTTCCCACTTGCTTCAGCGGTTTAGCAAATCAGAATGATTGTTTCTCAACTTTTACGGAACTATTGATTTTTTAGTAAAGGTCGTTGAGTTGTTTTAATACAGGTGCTTGGCCAGTACCGATACGACAACCGCGATACTGCTGAATAAAACCATCGCCAAGGAGATTTTCTTAAAAAGTTCAGCGTTTAGACGGTGAAAAAATCGCTCACCAAGATAAAATCCAATATATAGGGCGGGCACGGCCAGTAGCGTATACAACCACAACTTCCCACTCTGAACGTTTCCCGACGCGTAAGAGATGATAATTGCAACAATATTTAATAGAAGAAAATAACGTGTTAGATTACCACGAAAAACATCTTTGTTTTCCTCTGCTTTCGCGTTCAGATAATACAGTATTACCGGTGGCCCACTTACACCTGTGGTAGTAGACAAAAAACCACTTATTATTCCCACGATAGATAAAACAAACTTTTGTTTTTTCGTTTGTAAGGAATAATCCTTCCACATGGCTGTCGCAGCCACAATTAGAACAATACCGATGAAGATTTTCAGCCCATCGTTACTAATAACCGTTACTATATACGCGCCTGGTATGGCCCCGACAATAGCTGCTCCGACTATTGGTAGTATTGCTTTGAAGCTACCTTCATTTTTAGCAGCTCTCAAAATAAATAGCATGACAATAATGCTGGTAGTCACGATCAACATTGCTGTCTCTCTTGCCTCCAGAGCAAGAGCCAATAGCGGCGCAGTGATGATAGCAAAGCCAAACCCAGTTATGGTATGGAGAAAACTGGATAACATTAAGACTATTAGAACATAAACATCTGTTAGCAAGTTAATCCGCCCTTTTCGAAAAGGTCATTTAAAAGTTGATAAGTTTTTTTAGTCCTTTAGCTATCTTTTGATAGTTTGAACTGTATACTGATGCATCATAAAAAGAAACTGCTATGTTTAAGAAATCCCTACCACTCCGGCAACTAATTTTCCATACGCCAAGGAGTTATTCATATCCGATTTGCGTTCATCACAAAAATTCATTCGAATAATTTGAGTTCATCTTACCAAGATTGATTTTACACACAAATTTGGACTTGACCAAGCAGCTGCCGTTTTTGCAGGAAAGAAACATTACGTAAAATTGAAGTTTCACGTAATGTTTCTTTTGCATGAATATCTTTATTCCTAATCCCACGTCATAAAGATAAACATCCAGTGTACATAATTCTTGTTTTACACTCCTTGAACATACTCGTTCAGAATGACTATGCTTTTTCTAAATCAAAGTGTCCCATAGCTTCGAGCTTTTTCCGGTCTTTTTCATAAAATATCTTACAGCCGATTGATAGTACCATGATTAAAGTAAATGCAATAGCGGTAACGTAACCAAATCCCAAACTTATTCCAAAACGATCGGAAAACATTCCAACCATTAATGGGCCAGTCATCCCTCCAATTAGCTGGTTCGAGACCGGGATGAAGGAACTGGCAACAGTGCGGTAATGCGGAGGCAGCAGGTCCTGGGTTATTGTATTGGTATTGCCAAACCCCAACATTAACAATACGGTTAAACATCCATAAGAAATCAATGCTACTTGCAGGTTTTTAGCATCCAAATTATTCATAGTGAAAACAATTACGCTTGCTAGTATCCCAAATCCTAAGAAGTATGAATAGATTACCCTGCCTGCTTTATATCTTTTGTGAAATATGTCTGTAAGTTTACCTCCAGGGATCAGGAGTAAAGTGGTCACTATCCCCACACTACCAATAAACGTTGCTGCATCTTTAACATTCACGTCAAATGTCCGGGTGAAAATTGTGATCCCCCAAAATGCCAAGGAGGCGTTTACCATAACAAAACCTGCGGAAAGCAGGATCGACATAAAAACTGCAGGAGAGCGAAATATATAAGATATAACCTCTTTCGTTCCAGTTTTATGTATCGTAAAGTCTAATTGACCCTCCTGTTCCATTTTATCTACTTTCACTTTAACCTCATTTTTGAAATCAGGCAAAAACCAGGCAAAAACTGCCATGATGAGTCCTGGTATAGCTACTATATAAAAGCAGTTTCTCCATCCAAAATGATAGGCTAAGTAGCCTGCGATCATTACACCGACTGTTTTGCCAACGTGATTGCCGGTATTAAATATCGTCAAAAGAAATCCACGCTTATTTTTGGGAAAATACGCACTGAGAAGTGCATAAGCAACGGATAGATAACTGGCTTCGCCTAACCCAGTAGCCATTCGCGCCCCAATCAGATGTGCATAATTATTGGCCATTCCAGTGCCCATAGTGGCAAGACTCCAAAATCCCACCATAATTGCACAGACCTTCCGGCGACTCCACTTAAAAGCAACTATGCCGATAGGAATTGAAAAAATTACCATGGTTAACGAAAAGACTGTGCCCAGCATGCCTCCTTGTGCATCCGTAAGAAGGAATTCCTTTTTAATTGCTGGCAAGCAAACAGCCAAGGTAAATCGATCCATAATATCGAGAACAAACATAAACCACAATATAAAAGACCAAAAGTAGGCTTTCGCTGGGGGCATTTTCAGTTCTGGAACATCATCTAAATTTACTGTAGATTGGGTCGGAGCATTAACAGATGTTGTAGGTTTTCCCATTCTCTTCACTCCTATTTCTTTACAATTATTTTGTTGTATTTTCTACTTACCCATCGTCCAGAAATTTTTAAGTTTTTTCAGACAAATCCGCCAAATATTGAATGTAACGTCTTGTACACCGGCCGTTTTGTTGACCTTTATGATTTAAAATATCACTCGCGAAAGAAATAATCCATAATGGTCCTACACTGCAATAGAACCAATTCAGAACACTCAATGCATCACAGAAAGGTCTTCCACTATGGATTAATTCATGGTACAACGCCATCCCTCAAAAATATACGTGTTTATCGTCACTTGATCCTATTCAACTATGAAATAATTTATAAAACTTTATACACGGCATTGCAGTCTTCTTTGCCAAAACCGGCATCATCCGCAGCCTGATAAGCTTCTTTCGCCATTTTTGTGAATTTGGCTTCGTAATTCATTGCATCGGCCATTTCACAGCCAAGTCGAACATCTTTCAACGCTAACGCCACGCCAAACCGATTGGCAAAATCATTGTTGGCGATCCATGGTCCGCGCACTTGCATTTGGAACGAATTCGCGCCCGTTTCTTCCAGCAATTCCAATAATTTCTTTGTCTCAATGCCCGCTTTTTCACCGATCCGGATTCCTTCAGCCAAAACAGCTAAATTGGTCATCCCGATCATGTTGCTCAGAAGTTTGAAAGCATAGGCTTGTTCTACGCCGCCTATATAGTGCACAGGACTTCCGACGATTTGCAGCACCGGCAGCATTTTATCAAAAGCTTCCCTTGCCCCACCAGCAAAAATAGGCTGTTCGGCCTTTTCCGCCTGTGCAGGTCCCTTACCCAATGGGCAAGCCAGAAAATCAATCCCTTTACTGGCGGAAAAATCAAAAATCTTCTTCCCAGTTACTGGATCGATTGTGCTGACGTCAATATACAGAGAACCTTTTTTCATTTTGATCAAAAGACCATTTTCGCCTAACATTGTTTCTTCGACATGTTTAGGAAGCGGAAGGCTGGTGAAAACGACATCGCAACCCGCCATTTCATCAACGTTTTTTGTTGCCTTGCCAGTAGTCCCTGCGGCTAGCGTTCTTGCAATCGCTTCTTCGCTGAGATCAAAGACCATCACATCTTTACCAGCCCGAATCAAATTACGTGCTAATGGGCCACCCATCAAACCTAGGCCAATATAACCAAATTTCATTTTTAACACTCCCTGCTTTTTTAATAATCACTCATAGTCACCGCTGATACAACTTCAATGCCTTTTCGTATAAGTTTAGTATTTTTACATTGGTTATGTGGATATTACCACATTGTTTAAAAAACAACTTTTCTCTTTTACAATTTTTATAATTGGCAATAAATAAGCACGCGCCGCAACAGAACCGACTGGTAAAATATCGTCTCCACCATTGACAAGGTCTTTTCAAGTTATGTGTTCCAAAAAGCAGTCTGAATACCCTATGTACTAGGATAAACTCGATGGCAGATTCCGTTTCAAATCGATTTGATACTCATATTTATCCGGTCGAAAGACATTCTTTGCAAACATGATAGGCTGTCCGCTTTCAACGTAAATGATCTGCTTTACTACTAATATGGGTGCGCCAGCCTTATAATCCAGAAGTTTTGCCTCCGCAGCAGACACCTTATCAGCACCGATATACTGCTCAGCATGACTTATCTTATAGCCATTGCGCTCTAACATTTCAAAAAGAATATCGTGTTCCAAATTGAAGGTATTTACAAGATAACCAATATTCTCCGAAACATAGGAATAGTTGATTGCCAGCGGCGAGTTGTTTGTTCTTAACAGTCTCGTAATACCAAAAACTATGGTTTCATTTTCTAAGCAAATATGTTTTTGAATATCCGGAGAAGCTTTTTCAAATTTTTGGGAAAGAACCGTCGTGTCAACTTTATAATTTTGCAGAGCTAGATCTTCTACCACTCCAGTCAGCCTGCCTAAATTATGAACGATCTTCCTGTTCGCAACAAATGTTCCTTTTCCATGCTGCCTGATTAGAAACCCTTCTGTAACCAGTTCACTGATTGCCTGGCGTATCGTAATCCTGCTAACATTATAAATTTCGGCAAGTTGCCTTTCGCCAAGTAATCTATGCCCAAACGGATATTCCCCGTTTTCTATTTTTTGTACAATAACCTCTTTAAGTTGATGATATAAAGGTTTAGCGCTTCCTTGGTAAAGCATCACATCGCTCCTTACTTCACTTCCTTCCACTATTTTAGCATAACCGCTACGATTTCCCTAGCACGAATTTAAGTGGAGAATGAAGCCATTAGCAAGTTTCTCTACTTGGATTTTTCCGCTTTTCAAGAACTTAATGCTCTACCTGAAATACCCAAACTATAAAATGTGATGAGCAACCGCTTTACATCCAACCTGCCCAAGGATAAGAACACCAGGATAGTATATAATTCTTCCACACATGAATATGGTTGTTGAAACCAACATAACCTTCTTTTTTGTATTGCTGGCAGTCTATTTAGATATTCCTTTTGAGAAAGGCATCGAGCTTAGCGATACAATTTTCATCATCAAACACCGTAAATTCGTCTTTTCCCTGAAGATATAAAACAGTTGGCACTTTACTCACATTATATTTTTGGGCAATCATTTTCGTACGGGACATATCGATTTTAATCAGATTGACCGCGTCACCATGATCGGCAACAGTTTTCTCCAGAACAGATAACAAATCCAGGCTTTCCTGCACAACAGGATCCCAAAAAGCCATAAGGATCGGCTTATCTGAATTTAGCACATAGTTTCTAAAACTCTCTTGTTCCGCAATATACCTTTCAGCAGCTACTGCCGCTGTTGCTCCATCTCCGACCGCGGTTGACACCTGACGTAAATATTTTGTTCGCACGTCCCCTGCTGCATAGACTCCGGAAACGGAGGTTTCCATTAAACCATTACACGAGAGATATCCTCTTTCATCCATCTCAACTTTGCCTTTTAAAAAACCGGTCTCCGGCACCATTCCTACATAGATGAATACTCCATCCGTCTGTAACTCTTGGATGATTCCCGTCTTCAAATTTTTGATGGTTACCCCAGTAACTGCATTTTCACCTTTGATTTCGGTTACGACCGATTTCCATATAAATTCGATCTTATCATTTTTAAAGGCTTTTTCAGCGCTCAATTTATTACAATCCAAGGTTCCTTCGTCGTGAATAACAATAATTGTCACTTTACTTGCATATTTGGTTATAAACATAGCCTCTTCTATCGCTGCATCCCCATTGCCAACCACGACTACATGTAGTCCTTCATAGCACTCAGCATCACAGGTCGCACAATAGGATACCCCGTCGCCACGGAACTCTTTTTCCCCCGGTATATTGAGCAAGCGCGGTTGTGACCCAACAGCGATTATTATAGCCCGGGTCTGATATTCTTTGCCTTTTTTGGTTTTAATTACTTTAATTTCTCCATTAAGATCTATATCTTTTACTTCATCTTTATTGATTTCAGTTCCAAATTCCCGGGCATGGTCTGCCATTGCCTTCGTCAGTTCCGGTCCAGTCGATGTTTTAAATCCAGGGTAATTTACCATTTCTCTTGTGGTAGCTGCCATTCCCCCAACTGTTCCTTTTTCTAAAATTGCGGTCTTAAGTTTCGCGCGTCCGCCATATATTCCCGCAGATAATCCAGCCGGTCCTCCCCCAATTATCACGATGTCATAAATATTTGACATTTTATCCCATCCTGACTTCTTCAATTTTTTCAACCACACGTTCTTCTTCAAGAAGGCCGCCTAATTTGCCTTGGTATTCTCCATTATTAAAAAATAGGATTTGGGGAACTCCTCTGAGAGAAAATCTTTTAAATAAATCACTTTCATCTTCTACATCTACATAGAAAAATCCAAAACTATCGATATAATTTTCCGCTGCCTCTTCTAACATAGGAACTACCTCGGCGCAAACATGACAATTTTTCCTGGAAAAGACAACCAAACATGGCTGACCATTATCGTAAATCTCTTCTTCAAATGTAATCGCATTTAACGATTTGAGTTTCATGTTAACCTTTCCCCCTAAATCAGTCTGGAAATTTGCATTAGTATAAAAAGGAAATCTAAAATTCTAGCTGATGCCCAATAATAACAAAGAAACGTTTCGCGAATGGCAAATAAAATCCGCAATAAATTTGTGACAAGGTCAATTCGAACGCCATGAACATAATTTTTCTTATGGGAGAGCAGTGGCAACCCAAGCCGCGGCCGCCACTACTCTGGAAACCCCAGAAGCCCGTCTGATCGGTTCATGACCCGGAGTGAAGTGATATAGCAATACTTTACATCGTCTTCCTATTTCGAGCAGAACCCTTCTATCTAAAAAACGACTCTCGCCTTAATGAATAGTTTGTTATTCGAACGGAATATTAAAACTCTTCTTCCAAAATTTGATAAACAGGCGCTCCTTCGCATTGCGCAGGCATTCTTACCCCGCCCAAAACTGCGATAGTGGGAGTAAAATCAACTGACCGAATAACGCGATCCGTAGTAAAGTTTTCTTTGATGCCTTTCCCAGCTGCTATAAAAATTGGTGATACCGATGTGTCGAAATAGCCTTTTTGCGTTGACAATGCGTCCCCGTGCAAACGGTTAAACCCTTCTTCCAGGAAGAATATTATATCGCCGCATTCAGGACCACCCATCCCAATGATCGCTGCATCTTTATTTCTGAGCGCTAAGGAAATGGTTCTGCGGCCAGTGTGAGGATCCCTATAATTATACAATGCAGAGATAATCTCTACTTCCAGCATGTACTTTTCATCGGGATCAACGATTCCAGTTGCATTTCTCCCTTTTAAATTTATCCAAATGTGATTACCCCGAACTGCAACCGCTCTTGTCTTTTCCCAGTCAATTTCTTTTAATTCTTTGCCATTTTCATCTTTTTTCATCACTGTAAATCCGAGATCTCGCATAACAGGCACGCTCACTCCAATAAACTCCCCAAGGATCGGCGGCTCATTCTCTTCAGTGATCAAGCCATGATCGGACACAATAAGGATCGTCCAATCCTTGTCTAGATATTCTAAAAACTCTCCTACATATTCATCGGTTTGCGTATATACCCGTTCAATAAACCCTTGGTACACGCTTTCATCCAGATTAGCCCATTCTTTCCTGTTTTTTGCATAGTGCCAAATCTGATGGCCAATATTATCAACGTTATGCAGATGCGAAAAAATCACTTCGTACTTTTCGTGATCCATGAGATATCGTAAAGAATCGGACTGCCATTTACAATACGCATCCCATGCCGGTAACAATGCTTTTTCGACCAGCAAAGGATCTCCGCCGCCAACTATTCCACAAGCAGGAACATTTCCAACATTCTCTACAATTGCTGTATGCAAGCTTTTGGGGTGCCAAAAAGCATCGTTCTCGATATCTCGTGAACCACTCATCCAAAGCTTCACTTTCGTGCCATCGGGAGCAATTTCCAAAGCTCTGATATGTCTTGCCCCCACATAAGTTCGATCTTCTTTTTTAATTTCATCCACCCAGTTAGCTACAAACTCGCCGTTCTGCAGTGTCAATAGAGGCTGCTCTTCTTTTTTGGACTTATAGATTGCGATAGAAGTATATTCGCCCTTGTCGTCTTGCAGTATTAAGGCCGGTCTTCTAAGAAGTCCCCCGGATGTAAGAATAGTGAATTCTTTTGCATTTTTAGGCGCAGCGTTCCAGCCTTTGGGCTCTGTAATTGGAGAATTTCCAATATCGAAAGCTACATTGCCCAATACCGCTTGTTCACCGTCTTCGGCGCACGTCACATAATTTTTTACGTTTTTTCCACTTGCTTGCTTTACGCGGAAGTTCGAAGACTCTTCTTCAGCTGTTGGTTCTTCATCTATATCAAGAACACAACCGGCACCTGCCGTGAGCGCAACACTTGGCTTATATTTAACTGCGGTAAAATCGCTGGAGGCAACGATCATTTTATCCCCATCTTCGCTGCCAACACCATTATTTACCGCCGCTGGCTGCCTGCCATCAACTACACTTAAGTTCGGATTGTCGGAAGTTGGAGGCCATGAACTGCCTGGCCAATGCCAAACTAAGGTTTTTTTGCCTTCTTCTGCAAACACATTCCATAGTTGCTCAGCTTTACATTTCCGCGAGTCTAATGCATAGACAATTTCATCTAAGTTTTCATGAGATTGATTAAAAAAGCATGTAATCCCATGAGTCATGGGATAGGCTCCTGTTGCTAAAGTAGTCCATATCGGAGGAGTAATGGTCGGATGTGCCCCAAGCATTACCAAGTCCTCTCTCTGAGCGCCACGTTCTGCTAGTTTTTTAATATTGGGAAGCAGGCCTTGATCCATATACTTCTTAGTCAAACTTGGATCCAGACCATCAATCCCCAGGACTAGAATTTTGTCGGTCATCGTTTTTCTTTTCATATACATTTCCCTCCTAAGTATTGCTTTATTTATGTTATTTTTTTATTGTGATCCCTGATCGTAAGCTTAGTCTTTTTACCCTATTTCAATATTGAGCTTCACCCCATTTGCTGATCGCTGAAGTTCTTTGCATCTAAGTTTCTGTAAATTCCGCTTTGTTGCTAAAAAACATCTTGAAAACTTAGTTATAAATTGAATTTATCGTGCTAGCTTACCGAATTAACTTCAAGGAAATTAATACTCTACTCTGGATTGGCATTATAAGAATGAAGGCAGTAACTGATATGCTGGTTATTACCAGTTGATGCATTTATTATATCTATATTTTAAAAAAAATACAAATTGTCAAATATCTTTGTTTTTGATCACTTTAACACCTTTTTATCTTATTTACTCTCATTTCATCCAATTTTCTCATTTTTTATTTTGTTTTAACTAATCTATATCGAGGTTTTGAAGTTCTATGTCATTATCCCCAAAAGTATGACAAAAAAATAACGAACCAAATTATAAGGTGCTATACCCTGGCAACGCCGCGCAAAACGGTTATTAAAAATCTGCAATTTTATGCAGAAGAGATAGTAGTCCGGTTTCTTTTTCAGCGAGTGATCATTACTGGACAGTTTGCATGATAGAGCACCTATCTGTTCACACTTCCCATGAAAAGCTGTTGCATATTGGCCACACCTCTGCTGCCCATAACGATAAGATGATACCGACCCTCTTTACAGGTATCAATAATCACCTCTGAAGGGTGTCCGATTGTAACGATATTTTCCGGCTCTAGTTCTTTGAGCATCTTGTGTATTTCAACTGCCAGCATACGATAGCCTTCTTCTTTGAATTCATTGGGCACATAATCACCTGTACCCACTTGCTCAAGTGCCGCCATTTTTTTGTTCAAATTGAGAACAAACAACAGTATACCCAATTTTGTCCACAACGCTCAGCCAAATAAATTGCCCGCTTTAAACCTCTCTTTGCCGGTTCAGATCCATCAAATGGTCCTAATATTTTTTGAAATTCTTCCATTTTATCCCTTCGCAATTACACTTACTCATCAACAATTTTTTTCAATAAACTAATAAGTTTTTCTTGTTCTTCTTCCGAAAGCCGCCCCATTAATTTGGCAATGCGCTGGGTATACGAAAAAAAATTCGGTTTGTCAAAATAATTTCGTCCTTTGTCTAACTGATTTCTATTAATTTATATTGACGCGTTCCCATACCGATTTTTTCCGCATGCTCAATCTGGGTCATGCCATTCTTTTCTGGAAAAGCTAACTGACCCAAACCGCTGCCATACGCTTCTGTTGTTAAGTCATGTGTTGCTTGGTCAATTGCAACAGGATCAACGGATGCTAAGATCCCTAAATCGGGGATCAATTTTTCTCCGGGACATTTTAATAGACAATCACAATGCTGAGTCATGTCAGTTAAAACATTAAAATATAGGCACTTTCCGGGCTTATCAATTACAGCTCCGCAGGCATGCTCCGCCATACTTTTTTGGAGATAACCCTGATCCGTACCAAAATCATATTTGACTGCATCAAAACGGCATGTCGCTATGCACTCGCCACAACCTATACATTTTTCAGGAACAATATACGCTTTTCCATTTTGGTCAATAATCGCTTCGGCCGGACACCATTTACTGCACTTTTGACAATTGACGCATTCCTCAGTATTAATTACCGGCAACACAGCAGAGTGCTGTCTTCTTTTTCCTTTGCGGCTGGCTAAACCCATACCAAGATTTTTTATACAGGCAGCCAAACCCGTTGAAATGCAGCCGGTCGCATGAGAAACGACAAAAAGCACATCCGCACTTTTAATCTCTCTTGCCACATTTACCGTCTGATGAATCTCCCCATGGATCGCAACTGCGAGTTCCGTATTACCTAGAAGTCCATCAACCATGATAAAGGGGGCCCCGATATTATCGATGCCAAATCCCTGCCGATGCGCCTGCATCAAATGCTGCACGGCATTATGTCTTTCCCCTTTATATAAAGTTGATGTTTCAACTAAGAATGGTAATCCGTCGTTCTCTTCCACGTTTTTGACCAATTGACGAATAACTTCGGGCTTGATTCTGGTTACGTTTGTCCCTTCGCCAACATGAAACTTAATCGCCACAAAATCATTCTTATGAACAATCGAGTTCGCCTCTATGCTCTCATATAACTTGCTTATTGCCTCCGCCTGCTGGTTCGCGGATGCTCCATTTTCCAACTTAACATAATAAACCTTAGCTGTCATTCATCTCCCCTGCTTTCGAATGAATTTACCCTGCGAATCCCAAAAGAAAGAGTTTGGTGCCCGCTCCTCCGGTCACTGCGTCAATTCTGGTGCTGGCGGTAATTTTGATTCCATTCTGAACATAGACAGATGTTCCGCCAATGTCCATTTTTTCGTATTTATCGATCTCGAGTGCTTCCGGCATGCCCCATCGCACGGATGGGATGTCTCTTGACTGAGCTCCGCCTCAGCCATAGCACACATGTCCTTCTAATTTAACAATCACGTTGTTGCCTTGGTCAGCAATAATTTTTTGCGCTTTTGGGGTAATTTTCAATTTCATAGTACACCTCCTCTTCCCTGCTAAACGAAAATGTCGCCGAAATCGTTGAGAAAATCAAGATAGAATCAGATACAACATTTCATCTCTTAACAGTTATATCTTCTTCGTCAAATATTAAAAATCATGCTTTCTCGCAAACTTTTTCTGCATGCATTCATCAAATTTCCGAACCTGTTTTTACCGAAGGGTAACCCGTAATGAAGAAGCAGCAGAGAAAGACGCAGGGGACGTCCCCTGCGTCTTTTTTCACACCTCAGAGCCGAATTTTTCAAGTGGCTGTCTCAAAATAGGTTTTAAATACCTGTTTCGGACAGCCCCCCTTTTCTTGCGACTCTGTTCGCAACCGGTATTGAATAGCAACACGGGTTACGAACAGAGTCTTTCTTTCTAAAGTTCTCCGATTTTCCGTATTCTAATTCTACTCCGCTTCACCGCACAGGAACTTTAACCCCTATTTTTACTGTCGTTTGAGCGCAATCATCAGATCAGTTTCTGTGTCCGGAAGCATTTCCCCGGAAATTTCCAGTTCAACCTGTTTAAGCAGCCCGGTAAACTTAAAGCTTCCACGGTATTCATCCGGCGCAACTTCCGATCCTCCTTCATAACCGCAGGTCAATCCCTCAGAGCCAAAAAGAGTCGGTACGGTATGAAAAAGAGTCGGTACGGTATGCGGCATCTGGATGGCCGCCACAAGTTTCCCATTGATGTAAAGCTGTCCGTTGGCAGGAACACCTTTCCCTTCTGCTGGATTCGGTTTGCCGGTGGGTTCGAATTCATAGCGCAGCAAAACTTCGCCTTCCGGAATTTCTTCATTTGAAGTTAGCTTGAAGATATCTCGTCCCAGATAATTGTAAATAAAATGCAGCTTCTTCTCTTTCACAAAGAACGTGTAACCACCGTCCCTTCCGCCATGGGAAAGCAAAATTCCCTCAGCGCCGCCCGGAGGGATTACAGCGTCGGCCGTGATGCTGAACGGCTTGTTATAAACTTTGGGTGCCGCAATAAATGGGACCGGCGAACCACCCGGATAATACACCATTTTGCTGCGCGGTCTGGCAATCGTCGGACGTTCTGCACAAAGTCTTACTAATGTAGAGCTGTCAATCGGGAGAACATTGTTTTTGCCTGCCTCTGTCCACCAACGGCCAATCATCTCAATTAATTTGTCGGGACGCTCGGCCGCCAAGTTTTTGGTTTCCGAATAATCTTCATCAACATGGTACAATTCCCAGTCATGGGCCTCCATATCGCTGAGGATCTTATTATCAATAATATCACCAAATTTCCGGTTTTTCTTCGCGCCCTCCGTCAAACTCGGGCCAGGCCATGGGCAAACTGCTCGCCAGCCGTCATGATAAATTGAGCGATGCCCGAATATCTCAAAATATTGGGTATGATGGAGCGTAGGCGCATCCGCTTGGTTAAAAGTATGGGCAAAGCTGACTCCGTCGAACGGTTTTTGGGTGACGCCGCGGATGGTCTCAGGCGCTTGCACGCCGATTGCTTCCAAAACCGTAGGTACAAAATCAATCACATGGCCATATTGCATCCGTATTTCGCCGCTGCCCGTAATGACCTTCGGCCAACTCACAATACACGGATCCGTCGTACCGCCTCGGTAGGTTTCGCGTTTCCAACGCCGGAAAGGCGCGTCGCCCGCATTCGCCCACCCCCAGGCATAATGGTTGTTCGTCTCAGGACCGCCAAGCGCATCAATGAATTTCAAGTTTGTCTCCAAATCTTCCGGAACGTTGTTATAAAAGAGATTCGAGTTGACGGAACCGGTAGGGCCGCCTTCCGCACTGGCGCCATTATCCGAAATGACAATGATCAAGGTGTTGTCCATCTCGCCTGTTGCTTCCAAGAAACTGATGACGCGGCCGAAATGGTAATCCGTGAAGCTGACAAACCCGGCGTAGACTTCCATCATTCTTGCATACAGACGCTTTTCTTCCGCCGACAGGCTGTCCCATACCGGCACATCCGGGTCATGGGCAGATAACTCGGTTCCCGGAGGAATAATACCCATTTCTAATTGTCGGGCATGGACAATCTTGCGGTATTCATCCCAGCCCATGTCGAATTTGCCTTTGTACTTATCCGCCCACTCTTTCGGTACATGATGAGGCGCATGCCCGGCTCCCGTTGAATAATACAGGAAGAATGGTTTATCCGGTGCATTAACATGTGCATCCTGAATAAACTCTATCGCTTTATCCGCTAAATCGATGCTGAGATGATAGCCTTCTTCTGGTGTAGCAGGCTGTTCTACAAAATGATTGTCATACACGAGCTCCGGATACCATTGGCTGGTTTCTCCCCCCAAAAAGCCGTAGTAGCGCTCGAAACCGCGGCCTAACGGCCATCGGTCATAGGGTCCGGCAGCAGTTGAGTGTTCCGTCGGCGTTAGGTGCCATTTACCAACGGCAAAGGTACTATAGCCCTTCTGCACAAGGATTTCACCGAGCATTGCTCTGTCAAAGGGCAGAATTCCATTGTAGCCGGGGTAGCCTGTCGACATTTCTCCAATTGAGGCCAGGCCAAGATTGTGATGGTTCCGTCCGGTCAGGATGCAGCCCCGGGAAGGAGCGCAAAGTGCCGCCGTATGCATGTTCGTATACCGCAGTCCATTATCGGCTATTTTATTTATGACAGGGGTCTCAACCAAACCACCGAAACAGGACAGTTGACCATAGCCGACATCGTCTAAAACCAAAAAAATCACATTCGGCGCCCCATCAGGCGGCCTTACAGGTTCCGGCCAGGCAGGACTGGATTCCGGTACTGTTCGTCCAATTACACCATTGAAGGGGGTTCCATCCAAATAAGTTTTGAGAGTTGACAAGGTAACTACCTCCTTTAGATTTTGCATACTTATTGTCAATGCCAATGCCGGTTTTTTGTAAAAGTTCCTTCATCAGCACTGGGTTGGAAAGTACAGAAAACCATACCCAAGCACAGCATAACCCATGCCAGCGGTAATAAAGTTTTCCCGACCCTATTCTTCATTTTGCTCAGCTCCGAAGCGTGTTTTTTCATTACTTAAAACATTCTGTTAATTTTATACAAATCCTTCTATCCAACTTAGAACTTGTCTATATTTTTTTTATTTTCAGACTAATCATAGGTGAGAAAATGATCGCCATTTTTCACTTCGAACAATGCCCAAAAGCATGTTTCAATTGCCATACGAGTAAGAATGACGCAGGGACGTTCCTTTTTTGTCAACTTTCCCTAAGAATGACGCAGGGACGTTCCTTTTTTGTCAACTTTCCCTATGCATCTGAGATATAACGAGGGACGTTCCTTTTTTGTCAACTTTCCCTATGCATCTTGAAAAATAGCAATCGTTCTCTAAATTGCGAATAGATAATCCCTCTTTTTCAACTTTCTCAGCATAGAATATTTTCTGTTTTGCCTTTATACTAATCTCGTGCAATTCACTCCCATTAGTACAAATGATCGTCCTTAGAGGTATTTCTTCATCTGGAAACTAAATCTTCCTGAAATCTCAAAATATCATTTGCTTATGTCTGGTATAAACGTATCCACTCCTCACAATCAATTCCAATTCAAGCGCAGGATCTACTGTATATCGACTGAAAAGCATTTCCGATAGCTACTAAAGAAACAATCTAGTGACAAAAAAGGAACGTCCCCTTTGTCATCGGTGACGCTACATACCGCTATCCTCTGGGGCACGGGACAGATAAGGACGCTAAATAATTCGAAACATCATCAGCGTCCCAAGAATCAGGACTCCGATTAGTATGATCCTTTTAAACAGGTCATATGAAACTTTCGGCAATAGTCTGCTCCCCACGACAGTGCCCAGGATCGCCGATGCTACGACAGTAGATAAAAGCAGAATGTTATCTTGCAAGTATTGAAAGTTGGAATATGCATAAACCGGTATTCTTGTTGAATCGATAATCACGGCAATGAGCGCAGCAGATACGACAAGCTCCTGTTTTTGCAACCCGTATCTCAATAAATACACGGAACGAATTGCTCCTTGATTGCCAATCAAACCACCAACCAGACCAGACAGAAATCCGCCTATGAAATCGATGCTCCGGGGCAATTGAAGATTTACCTTCCCAGGGGACAAGGTCAAAATCGAATAGATTACCAAAAACAATCCGACTCCCGTTTTGAGCCAGTTGCTGTCAAGATAAATCTGTGCAAAGGAACCAACAAAAGCCCCTATAATACTGACTACGCCAAACCTCTTGATAATTTGCCAATTAATTTCTGACCGATATAGGGCTAACCTGGATACGTTATTAAAAAAATGGACAATCGCTGCCAGAAAGATAGCCACTTTAACGTCAAAAAACAATGCCATGACGGGCATCATGATAGTGCCTACCCCGAACCCTGTGAATAGTGTAATGATTGAAGTCGCCAATGTAACAGGAACCAAGACTAAATATTGAATTACAATCAAATCCATTTTTAACACCTCTTATCTTAATTTCTTGAAAAGCTAATTAAGAAAAAGATTTGGTTCGTATAATTCAATGAATCATAATCAATGATCATGCTATTGAAATAAGTACAGTACATAACTATACCCGGAAAGTATAACCAAAAACCAGAGCATGACCGGTACAGTCCGTTTGACTAAATCGAGGAACGATGTTCCAAAACTTTCGGTTACCAGCGCCAGACAAATGTGCGTGGGCGAAACCTGCATTGCTATATATGACATGGACATCAGCAATACCATTAAGGCTGCCCCTCCGTTGGGCATCGCGGCAAACGCTAACGGTATTCCTAACGCAATAATTGCTTGAATGCCTGCAATGATTGTTCCGAACAAGAAAACCAGTGCGAAAATTATGACCGGCGGAACCGGCAGGACGGCCAAAGTTTCGGGCAGCCTGTTGATTACCCCGGTATACGTCAGAATATCCTTAAACATCATAATTACGATGGTGCTCAATATCAATTTGGATTCAAACGCACTGATAAACATGGGTCGTATTTCGCGCCAGGTAAACTTGTCAATGATAAAGTTAAGTATAATGATCAGACCGACCGCAACATGTACCTGGAGTTTAAAAACTAATATTATCGCAATGATGGCCATGATCGTCCATATACTGCGTACAAAATTTTTCGCATGCGATGCTTTATCAGTAGAATGCGGCAATCCGGTATTTACCGGTATTTTTTTTACATAAAGAAAATAGCCCAATAAAAACAAGACCGCTGCCATGGGCAGCATGCTGAGTACGAAAGCGGTCATATCAACCCCAGATAACTGCAGCGCCAATATGATTGAAGCATATGTAGGCAAAAAAGCTTCCGAAATATGCCGGAAATAACTTGTTATAAATGTT
>JAGFZV010000048.1 GCA_017889545.1 Bacillota bacterium | reverse complement strand
ATCACTCCGATCGCAATTGAAGAAGGCTTGCGCTTTGCTATTCGTGAAGGCGGCCGTACTGTTGGCGCCGGCGTGGTTACCGAAGTTACAAATAAATAATCAATTTAATAAGTCAGGGCAGGGATGACTAAAGTATCCCTGCCCGAAATCACGAGCATGTTAGAAGCGATGATGTGGAAGGTTGCCCTACTATTAGGGGGAATTTCCACAGAGAATGTCCGTTCATGAAACCGGGCGATAAGGAGGAAATATCATGGCCAAACAACAAAAAATTCGGATACGTTTAAAAGCATATGATCACAAAGCGCTGGACCAGAGTGCTACAAAAATCGTCGATACAGCAAAACGCACAGGTGCGTTAGTTTCTGGGCCTATTCCGCTCCCCACGGAAAAAAATATTTTTACGATTTTACGTTCACCTCATGTCAATAAAGATTCTCGTGAGCAATTTGAAATGCGCACCCACAAGCGTCTTATTGACATTCTCGAGCCGACCTCAAAGACTGTAGATGCATTGATGCGTCTCGATCTGCCGGCTGGAGTGGACATTGAAATCAAGCTGTAGGAGGAGGTGGAAATAATGACTAAGGCAATTTTGGGTAAAAAACTGGGTATGACGCAAATTTTTTTACCGGAAGGTACTGTTGTTCCGGTAAGTGTGGTTGAAGTTACTCCCAGCGTTGTGCTGCAGAATAAAACTATTGAAACAGACGGCTATTATGCAGTGCAATTAGGCTTTGGCACTGTTAAAGATAAAAAAGTCACCAAACCGATGCAAGGTCACTTTGCAAAGGCCGGTGTAAAGCCGGTGAAATTTATTCGTGAAGTACGATTAGCTGCAGATTCAGAGTATACTGTCGGTCAGGCAATTGCAGTTGATATTTTTGCCGAAGGTGAATTGGTAGATGTTGTCGGTACTGCCAAAGGAAAAGGTTTTGCCGGTAGTATTAAACGTCACAATTTCGCACGTGGACCAATGGGACACGGATCGAAATCGCATCGTGAGCCAGGCACAATGGGCGCCAGGACTTGCGGCGGCGGCGGCAAGGTATTCAAAGGCAAAAAACTTCCTGGGCAAATGGGCGGTCAAAAAGTTACTGTACAACGCCTCAGTGTTGTACGAGTGGATGCCGCTCGTAATTTAATCTTAATTAAAGGTGCTGTTCCTGGACCCAAGGGTGGAAATCTTGTGATTAAAAACACCGTTAAAGTGGGGAAATAAGCGCTTATACCGTTTCAGGTAGGAAAGGAGGACGTGCTATATGCCGAAAGTAGCTGTATATGATATGACGGGAAAACAAACCGGCGAGATAGAACTGAATGATAATGTTTTTGGCATCGAAGTAAATGAACCGGTGTTGCACCAAGCTGTAGTCATGCAGCTTGCCAATCAGCGGTTAGGAACTGCTGCCACAAAAACAAGAGGTTTTGTACGCGGTGGCGGAAGAAAACCTTGGAAACAAAAAGGGACCGGCCGGGCTCGTTCCGGTAGTATTCGTTCCCCATTGTGGGTTGGCGGGGGTGTTGTATTTGGCCCGCAGCCGCGCAGTTATGCGATCAGAATGCCGCGTAAAGTAAGAAGATTAGCGATTAAATCCGCTTTATCCGCAAAATTGGGTTCCGGTGATTTGATTATTGTTGATACGATCAATTTTGCTGAGCCAAAAACCAAACTTGTCATTAATATGCTTGCAGCGCTTAATGCCGCTGACAAAAAAGCATTGATTGTGACTGGACAACAGGATGAAGTGGTGGAAAAATCGGCCCGCAATATACCAGGCGTGAAAACGATTGTTTCAAATTGTTTAAATGTTTACGACCTGTTATACCACGGTAAATTATTAATTACAAAAGAAGCAGTCTCCAAGATAGAGGAGGTGCTGGCATAATGAGCGATTTACATGATGTTTTGATCCGTCCGCTTATTACGGAAAAAGCCACTGATATGATGAAAGAGGATAAATACACATTTGTTGTTCCTCTAAAAGCAAACAAAGTGGAAATTCGTCAAGCGGTAGAACATGTATTTAAAGTAAAAGTATTGGCTGTCAATACTGTTCGGGTTATGGGCAAAATGAAACGAATGGGTAAGACTCAAGGGAAACGGCCTGACTACAAAAAAGCCATTGTGAAATTGGCTCCCGGTCAGCGGATCGAATTCTTTGAAGGCGTATAAAATATCGTGGTGAAAAGGAGGGGCACCAATGGCAATTAAGAGTTTCAAGCCTTATGCTCCGGGCCGCAGGTTTATGACTGTTGCCGGTTTTGAAGAAATAACAACCGATAAGCCGGAACGATCTTTGGTTGAACGTCTGCAAAAGCATGGCGGTTGCAATCAACAAGGTCGTCGGACAGTCAGACATCAAGGTGGCGGACATAAGCGTTTATACAGAATAATCGATTTTAAACGTAATAAAGATAGCATTCCAGCTCTTGTGGCAACGGTGGAATATGATCCAAACCGTTCCGCACGGATTGCATTACTGCATTATGTTGATGGAGAAAAACGCTACATTTTGGCTCCTAATGGACTAAAAGCCGGGGACACTATCGTAAGCGGTCCGGAAGCGGACATCAAAGTCGGCAATGCGCTGCCAATCAAAAACATCCCGGTTGGTACTTTAATTCATAACATTGAATTAAAAATTGGCAAAGGCGGCCAATTGGTTCGTTCGGCTGGCGGATCGGCTCAACTCATGGCTAAAGAAGGCGATTATGCGCTGCTTCGGCTACCGTCCGGCGAGTTGCGCAAAGTTCACATTAATTGCAAAGCAACGATTGGTCAAGTCGGCAACTTGGAGCATGAAAATATTACGATCGGTAAAGCTGGTCGCTCACGATGGCTAGGCATCCGTCCGGCAAACCGTGGTGTTGCAATGAACCCTTGCGACCATCCGCATGGTGGTGGTGAAGGACGTTCGCCTGTTGGACGCAAGCATCCGGTTACTCCGTGGGGTCAACCTGCTCATGGCGGAAAAACTCGTCCGAGCAAACCTTCTGATAAATTTATCGTAAAAAGAAGGACGAAATAGTTCTTAGTTGTATAAATTGAGAAAGAGAAAGGAGGCCTATACGGTGTCCAGATCAATTAAAAAAGGTCCTTACATTTTGGAAAGCCTGTTGAAAAAAATGCAGGCTATGAATGCTAAAAATGAAAAGAAGGTTGTTAAAACGTGGTCTCGCAGTTCCACGATACTTCCTCTTTTTGTTGGGCATACCATTGCCGTGCATGACGGACGCAAACATGTACCTGTATATGTAACGGAAGATATGGTAGGTCATAAGTTGGGAGAATTCGCTCCTACCCGTACTTACAAAGGTCATGGCTCACATACGGAAAGATCGACATCATTGAAATAGTCGCCGAGAGGGGGTTAATATATGGAAGCTAGGGCAGTTGCCAGACATATCCGCATTGCGCCTCGCAAAGTTCGCATTGTTATTGATTTGATCCGTGGCAAGAATGTGAATGAGGCGTTTGCTATTCTGAAACATACCCCAAAAGTTGCATCTGAAGTGCTTCAAAAAGTTTTGAAGTCAGCAGTTGCAAATGCTGAACATAATTATGATTTGAATACTGATAAATTGTACGTTTCTACTGCGTATGCCGATCAGGGTCCTACCCTGAAACGAATACATCCCCGGTCACGCGGTCAAGCGTTCAAAATTTTGAAGCGTACCAGTCATATAGTTCTTGAAGTGAAAGAAAGATAACAGGCGAAGGAGGGAAATCTAGTGGGGCAAAAAGTACATCCGCATGGTCTTCGTCTCGGTATCATTAAAACCTGGGATG
>JAGFZV010000021.1 GCA_017889545.1 Bacillota bacterium | reverse complement strand
AACCGGTTCAGTAAAAAATACAAAGTTAACATATTTTTTACTACCAAAAGAAAGGGAGCTGTCCGAAACAGGTTTTAAAACCTATTTTGAGACAGCCCCCTTCTTGTTATAGAGCTATTTTGCTGCCGGTTGCTGTTGCATTGGGCCGTTGCCATAACCAGGGCATTTGCCTTGGTTATGACCCATCATACCATGGCCTTTACCTTTGCCAGGGCCGCCAACGAACCCGTTTTGCATCCGGTCGTTCATGCGTTCCTGCATCCGAGCGATACGTTGGTCGGCGTCGGCTTGTGTCATGACACCGTCAGCGACGTATTTTTGTAGAATTTGTTTTTTGATTTCCATCATCTGATTGAAGAGAGGAACCAATTCTTGCTTCTGGGAATCGGTTAGAGTGACTGCCTGAGGTGCGAGTTGGGATGATTGAGTTGCTGGCGGCGCGGCATTGACCATCGATACGGCGAAAGCCAGAACCAGCAAAGCGACAAGGACCACTGACATTGTTTTTTTCATTTGCAAGACCTCCTATTTATGGTTCGTTGGAGAACCCTCCGACAATTCTTAGTATGAAGGACAAATGTCATTAAAGTATGTCCGGATTGTAACAAAAGTGTAAAATCGGTAAAAATACTCTCAGAGTACTTAAAACACGTGATGGAAATTTACGTATTGGGTTGCAACGGGAAATAGACCGTGAATGTTGTGCCTCGCTCCAATTGGCTGCATACGGCTGCCTTCGCTTTATGTCGATCAATAATTTGCTTGGCAATTGCCAAGCCTAAGCCGGCGCCTGTGTCAGTCCGGCTATGAGATTTGTCTGCTTTATAAAAACGATCCCAAATATAAGGGAGGTCTTCGTCCGAAATGCCGGAACCTGTATCAGCTATTGCGAGTTCAACTGCAGTAGCTGTCTTCTTTACTGATACCGTAATGCGTCCGCCAACGGCGGTATGATGAAGAGCATTATCCAGAAAAATCAACAGGAGTTGGGTTAGTCTTTCGCCATTTCCAAAGATTGTTGGCACGAAATCACCGGTATCAAGCTGAAGAGTAATGTTTTTTTGTGCTGCGGCCGGTTTTATCATGTGCAGTACACTATCGGCAATGTCCGCCAAAGGAATAGGTTCTGCATGCCAGGCCGCTGATTCATTTTGTAGGCGGCTTAAATCCAGCAAGTCTTTTACCAGATGCTCCAGGCGGATTGTTTCTTCCTGCATGATGTGAAGATGTTTTTCAACTTGGGTGGGTTCGGTGGTTGTCCCATCAAGCAATGCTTCCATGTAGCTCCGCATAATGGTGAGCGGAGTGCGTAGTTCATGGGAAACATTAGCGACAAAGTCGCGGCGCAGCTTTTCCGCTTTTTCCATGTCATCCATGTAAATAGCCAGTTTTTGAGCCAGTGCGTTGATCGCTCGGCCCAGACGGCCGACTTCATCGCTGCTGTGGGCATCCACGCGAATGGCATAATCACCTTTAGCCATTGTTTCGGTCGCTTCTTCCATGGCTTTGAGCGGGCGTACGATGGTGCGTGTGATGCGGTTTGCCAATAGAAAAGCAAAAAGCAAGGAAACGATGCCGGCAATACCGGCATAATAATAAATCCGCTGCATGAATTCATTGATGCCGGTTACCGGAGCATTTAAAAGTATTGCGCCATTGACGCTGCCGTCAGTTTTTTGAATAGGAACGGCTACAACAACCATTTTTTCACCGTAGTAGGGCTGCTCCATGATTTTTGTGATGACTTGACCAGAAAAGACGGGGTCCAGATCGCTGATGAGTGATCGCATGCCACCCATGCCCTGCGTCCCCATACCACCGCCCATGTTGCCATAACCGCCTGGTCTAAAACCGGGGGAATGGTTTGGCGCCATGCGTCCGCCAGACATGGCAACTATTTGACGGGATTGATCCAGCACCCATATACGGGCATTCAGATATTGGTCTGCATGAGTCAAATAGTCGCCAAGGCGATCAAGGTTTCCGGGTGCAGCTTGATAATCCTGAATGGATTGGGCCAGTTCCATTCCTTTTTGCATCAGTTCTTTTTGCTTGTTAGCCAATACTTGGTCCTTGATAAATAGAGATATTCCACCCAAAACGATGCCTAATGTCAAGCTGATAACCAGCATGAAGCCAATCAGCAATTTGAATTGCAAAGAATTTTTCATTCTCGCACCTCAAACCGGTAGCCTACGCCCCAGACCGTTTTTATATCCCACGGCGTTGTCTCGCTGGCCTCCATTTTTTGCCGAAGGCGGCGGATGTGATTGTCTATTGTGCGAGTCTCGCCGCAATACGTATAGCCCCAGATTTTTTCCAAAAGGATTTCGCGGGAAAATGTTTGACCAGGGCGTGAGGCAAGGCACCACAGCAATTCCATTTCTTTTGCCGTCAGCGGCACCGTTCGGCCATGTGTGGTAATGGTGTATTCAGCAATATTGATATGGAGGTCAGGAAAATGCAACTGGTTGGCTGAAGTGAATTCGTTATTGGGAATTCGCCTTAACACTGCATTTACTCGAGCGACTACTTCGCGAGGATTGAAAGGTTTCGCTATATAATCATCGGCGCCTAGCTCCAGACCCACGATCCGGTCCTCTTCTTCTGCACGGGCTGACAGCATGATGATGGGTACTCGGGAAAATTTGCGAATTTGTCGACAAACCTCGATACCGTCAAGAACTGGCATCATAATATCAAGGATGATCACATCGGGTTTGACTTGATCTACTTTGCGTATCGCTTCTACGCCATCAACTGCTTGCGCCACCTGAAAGCCTTCCTTTACAAAATAGAGGGCCAGGATTTCGCGGATTTTTTCTTCGTCATCGACAATAAGTATAGTTTGGCTGCTCATGGCATGCCCTCCTGAAAACAAATATCTATCTATAAGTATAAAACAAATGTGTAAGCAAAATTGTGTCTCAATTGTAAAAAGTATGTGAATTTTTATTCATTGAGAAAAAGAACTTGTTTTATATCCAATATTTGTTTCCATTGCGTTTATGAGTATAAACGTATATAATCATATGTAGTTCGTGTTTAAAGTTGCTTTTTCAAATCGCTGGTCGGAAGTATTCCTTTAAGTTTGGTAGAACGCCCCAGTGGGCTTTGAAGCGGCGGAAGTGCGGTCAAACACCCCGCCCCTGTCCGTGCGACTGGGCCAGCCTTCTGACAATTATGACCGAATAGAGATGAATGGTATCAGTATCTATTACTTGCCGAGTTTATCGGAAATGTTCAAGGGAGTGACAATAAAGATAGAAAAATTGCTTTTTTTTAAGTGGTTGGTAGTTGCCGGTGAAAAAATAACAGGGGGTAATCATTATGAACGATGAAAAAACTACAAGTTGTTGTCCTGGACAAAATATTGGCAGCGATAATCAGACAACTTGTTGCTGTGCAGGGCAAGAGCCTGCCAAAAAACAAAAAATACTCATAGAATTTATGTATATTGATTTGACTACTTGTGATCGTTGCGTAGGAACCGATTCGAGTTTGGAAGAGGCGATCGTGGAAGCATCTGCGCTCTTGAAAAGTACCGGACGGGAAATTGAAGTGCGCAAAATTCTGGTTGAGAATGAAAAACAGGCGCAGGAACTTGGTTTTATCAGTTCTCCGACTATTCGTATGGATGGACAGGATATCCAGTTGGAATTCAAGGAAAGTCTTTGCGGCTGTTGCGGAGAAATTGTCGGTGAGGATATTGATTGTCGAGTTTGGGTATGGCAGGGGAAAGAATACACTACTCCGCCGAAAGCGATGTTATTGGATGCTATTCTTCGTCATGTATACGGACAACCTCAAGGGGTGAATAAGGTTGCTGCGGCGAAACAAGTTCCAGAGAATCTGAAACGATTTTTCGCAGCTAAGAACAAGCAAAAATAGACAATATCTTTATAAGCAGGCAATACAAGAACAGAATGAACTATTTTGCATGGTAGATGACTTTTGAGGTTTGCAGCGATGTGGGCCTCTTTTTTATTAGGTGAATTGATTTTCGGTTTCGATTTAATCAACAATATTTCATTAGTTGCTTTATTCGGGGGAATTTATGAGAAATATCTGTTGACAGGCGTGTGGAAAAAGTGTATTTTAATTATGAAATATATTTCGCTTAAGAAAGGGGAAAATTGATGGCTCGTCCGCCCAAAGAGCGTATGGTTGAAAAGCTGCCGCCCATGTCTCATTATAAACCGGCCGGTACTCCGTTGTGCGGATTGGAAGAGGTAGTATTGACAGTCGATGAAATGGAAGCGATCCGGCTTATAGACATTGAACAATTGGATCAATCCGAGGCGGCGAAGCGTATGGGTGTTTCTACGCCAACCATAAACCGGATGGCTAATTTGGCGCACCAAAAAATCGCATCTGCCTTGTGGCAAGGCTGTGCGTTGCGAATAGAGGGCGGCAATTTCCGCCTTGCTCGTCATGGGAAAAGCGGCTTGCGGAATTTTACTTGCAAAACATGTAATCATCGTTGGACTTTGCCTCATGGTACGGGGCAGAGAGGTCATGATTTGTCTTGTCCGGCGTGTGAGGCGTTCACTGTTAGCCGTGATGACGAGGATAATGGGAAAAATTAAGCTGAAACTATTGTTGCTGAGTGAATGAAACTGCAATACACGCCACAATAATGTTATATTACAGGAGATGATGCTTTGCAGTGTGCACTATGTAAAAAAAAGGAATGTTATAAGGGTCAGAATTGCCCCGGTTTGCAAAATAGTGAAATAGAGGCGGCGTATGATGAAGCTGATCGCCGGATACTAACAGCATCGGCTAATGTTGAAGGTCAGTATTATATGAAGCTTTCACGATTGGAAGAGAGTGTGAAGGTTGCTCAAGAGATGGGCTGTACTACCGTTGGATTAGCTTTTTGTCTAGGTCTGGCGCAGGAAGCGATGTACATTACGCAATATTTTCAAAAATTCTTTACGGTGCATTCCGTATGCTGCAAGGTTTGCGGCTTTGGTAAAGATCATTTTGACTTGAAACAAATTGAATCAGATCAATTTGAAGCGATGTGCAATCCCGCTGTTCAGGCGAAAATACTGAGTGAGGCCGGAACAGAATTGAATTTTATTGTGGGTTTGTGTGTAGGTCATGATATGATTTTTAATCGTCATTCTACCGCTCCGGTATCTACTTTGGCAGTCAAAGACCGTTTGTTGGCCAATAATCCTTTGGGAGCTGTTTACTCGGGCATGTGGCGCAATCAACGTCTTGAATTAAATAAAAAATAAGCAGTCAGCGTATGGTATTGACGGGGAAAAAATTCAATGTAACAATAGATAAGTGAATATTGGAAAGTAATTTTTTGAAAAGAAAAGGAGATGGGTTTCTAAATGGCATGTGGGGGAAAAGCACAAGCTTCTCAAAACAATGAACAAAACCAAAAAATCAATCAGTTTTTGCAGCAAGTTAAACACAAGATTGTGGTTATGAGCGGCAAAGGCGGCGTCGGGAAGAGTACTGTAGCGGCTAATCTGGCTGTATTTTTAAGCAATCAAGGCTACAAAGTCGGCTTGCTTGACGTGGATGTGCACGGTCCGAGTATTTCCGGACTTTTTGGGCTGACTGGTCTTAAACTGAATATAATTGAAGAGCAGCTTCAACCTCATTCGTTTACGGATAATTTGAAGGTGGTATCAATCCAAGGTTTGCTGGATGATCCTGATTCTCCACTAATTTGGCGCGGACCGGTCAAGATTAACATGATAAGACAATTCTTGTCAGATGTGAATTGGGGCCCGTTGGATTTTCTGATCATTGATAGCCCGCCGGGAACCGGCGATGAACCGTTGACCGTGGCTCAGACTGTCACGGATTGCAAGGCGGTTATTGTTACTACGCCTCAAGAGATTGCTTTGGCGGATGTGCGTAAATCCATCCAGTTTTGTCAGGCTGTAAAGATGCCGGTCTTGGGTATTATTGAAAATATGAGTGGTTTTGTTTGTCCGTCTTGCGGCTCCACGCATGAAATATTTAAAAGCGGCGGCGGTGAAAAAACAGCGCTTGAAGCAAATATCCCTTTCCTGGGCAAATTGCCGATCGATCCTGGCGTAGTGACTGCCGGTGATGCGGGCCAAGCTATTGACAGTTTAACTACACGTACGAAAGAAAACATGCAAGGGATTGTCGATAATTTGCTTAAGGAACTGTCAAACGAACAGTAGATGTGAATGCGAAGAAAAACTGAATAGAATTTAGAGACGTTAGAAAATGAGCCGGTAGGATAACTTTTTGGTTATCTTGCCGGCTTTGCTTTTTGCAGGATTGGCTCATGAATAAAACAGATTGCAAACTAATTGCTTAATGGTTATAATTAGTTTTAGTTAAGTTTTGTTTATTTTTGTTATAACTATATCTGTTTAAATGAAGTGTAAAATAAATAACTACATAAAAAAATAGAAAACGAAGGGGGATGTATAAGATGAAAAAAATCTGGGGGATATTGCTTGTGCTGTTATTGTTATGTATGACCGGATGCGGCAGCAGTCCAAAATCAGCCCAGCAGGCAACACCGCAAAAAATAGAATTGAGCGTGTTTGCCGCACTTGGGTTAAAGGACGTGCTGATCGACATACAGAAAGAATATGAGGCAAAGCATCCGGATGTTAAGATAATATACAATTTTGCGGCTACAGGAGTACTGCAAAAACAGATTGGTCAGGGAGCTCCGGCCGATGTCTTTGTCACGGCGGCTGCGAAAAACATGGATGACATGGTAGAACAAAAGCTAGTTATCGCAAATACCAGACGGGATATTGTTAGCAATGATCTGGTGCTTATTGTGAATAAAGAGTCTGGGTTAGATCTTCATAGTTTTGCAGATTTGGCTAACGACGAGGTGAAACGGGTTGGTATTGGCGCACCGGAAACAGTACCAGCAGGACAATATGCTATTGATGTGATGAAGTTTTTGGGGATTTGGGATCGTGTCAAAGAGAAAGCTGTACAGACGAAAGATGTTATTACTGTTCGGTCTTATGTAGAAACCGGCAATGTAGAGGCTGGCGTTGTGTTTTACACCGTTGCGGTAACCAGCAATAAGCTGAAAGTAGTCGCGACTGCGCCGAAAGGCTCGCACCCGCCAATTGTTTTCCCGGGCGCAGTGGTTGCAAACAGCAAACAATCGCAAGCGGCCGAGACGTTCTTGGATTATCTCGTTAGTCCGGAAGGAATGCGTGTTTTTCAAAAATACGGATTTAGTCCATTTATTTACTTGCTTTTCAGCGGCCGCAATGGCAGAAACGTGGAAAATCAAATAATTTTGCCAGTCCTGCTGTCGTTACTCCATAATATATTACTGGTTTTCCCTGCAGTAATTCGTGGTAGGTGTCATTAACCAAGACACTGCCGGTTGATAAGACAATATCAGCCCAGCGCGCGTTTTGAGCGTTAAGCGTTGCATTTTCAATGAGAACTCCACAACGAATTTGGCCTATGTTATCCGGGTTCATATCGGTTACTTTTAAGTTAAAGCCGGCATTATGCAATACTTCGATGAAGGCAGGTTGTAAGCCGATAAATGCGATTTTAGGGTGGCCATAGTTTTTTTCAATAAAGGCGGGTAGTTCTTTGGCGCAAAGGGCAGGTTCCTTGTCTTTGCAGTGTACTGTTGCGTCTATCATTTGCAAATTGCGCATAACTGCATTTAAGGTCGCAACAAACACGGCCCGGTGGAAGTTGCTATCCAGCGACAAATGCAGGACGTCATCCAATGTACCCTCAAATTGTCCCGGCTGATCGGTAAAGGCCTGGCCGATCCCATTACGCAGGCGGGCCTCCATCATGACTTCTTTACCTGTAAGAAGGGGATAGTCATCACGATCTGGTTTTCCGATTGCTTCTTCCGGGGTAAGATTGCGTGCAGATACAATCGTCACTTTTTCATTTTGCGGCCAGTTTTGTGTTTCAATTAGCCGCGAGAGTTTGATTTTCGCTTCTTCCAATAGTGTCATATGCCAATACTCCTTTTTGACAGAATTATTATTCTTCGCTAAGAAAATAGATAGGATCTATATATTAATTTTGAAATATAGTTCAAAATTAATATATAATATTCGGCAAAAACTGTCAAGAAAAGAAAATAGAAAGTGATAAGGTCCCGAATTAACTATCGACTTCGGTTCGATTTTAGAAGGTATTTTTATTATTGAGAAGAATTAAATTACGATACGTATTTATTGCAAACGACTTAAAAGGTCGTAATGTTCTGGCGGAGGCGAGTTTATAAAAAAATGGAACTTCAAGAACGGGAATTATATCACCTTATTCAGCTGGGGATCAAACAATGTGCGGAACGGAAGCAACCCGCTCTAATCAGTCATGTTGCTTGTGCAGGAACAGTTGATCCTCTTGCTTCTTTTCGGAGTGCTCAAATAAGACATGAAGAAGAGATCGTTTATTGGTCTGACGCCAGTGAGGATCTTGTGCTGGTTGGTGTTGGTTCGGCGTACTCTATTAAAATAGATGATAGCGGTTTGGACCGGTTTTCACGGATCGAAAAAAAATGGGCTGAGATCAAGAACAATAGCATCCGCTCGAATGGCTGTAAGATTGCACAAACCGGATTGGTATTGTTGGGCGGGGGCGCTTTTGATCCGATAAAGCCGCAATCTGACAGATGGCGTCATTTTGCGAACGCCGAATTTCATCTCCCGCGGATGCTCTTAACCCGCAAAGACGGTAAAGCATGGACTACTATCAACTATTTATTGCAGGGCAGTGAAAATCCTGAAGAACTTGCAAAAACACTGTTGAGTCAATGCGAATGGTTTTTAAGTAAAGAAAAATATCAGCCGTCAGCTGTGGGCAATTCATTTGCAATCGAAGAAGTGGATGCTGACAAATGGATCGCTATGGTGGAACGTATTGTTCAGAGCATCCGCGAAGGGGAAGTGGAAAAAGTTGTATTAGCAAGGGAACTCTTTCTTCAAAGTGAAGCTGTAATTTCTCTTACCGATGTTTTAGCGCGCTTGCATGCTGGACAACCGGGAAGTTATATTTTTGCGTTTGCCCATCATGGAGATTGTTTGATCGGTGCTTCACCGGAACGTTTGATTAAACGAAAAGGCGATGAATATTTCTCTGCTTGTTTGGCAGGTTCGATCAAGCGAGGGGAAAATCAGGCAGAAGATGAGATGCTGGGACAGGCGCTCTTACAGGATAAAAAGAATCGTTATGAGCAAAATCTGGTTGTAAGGATGCTTAGTGATAAGTTGAAAAAATATTGCGAAAATATGGAAATTCCAACAGAACCCCATCTGAAGCCATTAAGAAATATTTATCATCTATGCACTCTGCTTCAAGGACAAGCACGACCGGGAACTTCAATTTTTACTGTACTCGATGATTTGCATCCTTCTCCTGCATTAGGCGGGTTTCCCCAAAAAGAAGCAATCAAAAAAATTCGGGAAGAGGAACAACTTGATCGTGGTTGGTACGGTGGCCCGGTCGGTTGGGTTGATGACAATGGCGAGGGAGAATTTATTGTGGCTATTCGCTGCGGTTTAGTGCGCGGAAATGAGGTTTCTTTATTCGCGGGTTGCGGTATTGTTGAAACATCAGATCCGGTGAGCGAATATGAAGAAACCCAAATTAAATTTCAGCCCATGCTCTCAGCTTTAGGAGGAAGTTAAGTGAACCATGGAAAAGTAATTTCGGACTACATTGGGGCGTTTGTCGATGAACTGGTCCGGTGCGGCGTGAATCAGGTCGTGATCAATCCGGGGTCAAGATCTACTCCGCTGGCTCTGCTGATGGCAGAGCATCCGGAGATGAAAGTCTGGACGCATATTGATGAACGATCGGCCGCCTTTTTTGCAATGGGAATTGCAAAGGCGCAAAAGAAGGCAGTTGCATTAGTGTGTTCTTCGGGAACGGCTGTTGCCAATTATATGCCGGCTGTTGTGGAAGCGTTTCAGTCTCGTGTGCCGCTTTTGGTCCTGACAGCAGACCGGCCGCATGAATTAAGAGAAGTCGGAGCGCCACAGGCGATTGACCAGATTGGTATCTTTGGCAAATTTGTTAAGCTGTTTATAGAGATGTCTGCGCCGGATCGTTCGCCCGAATTGCAAAAATATGTACGCACTGCGGCGGTTCGAGCTTCTGCAGTTGCGTTATGCGGGCCCAGCGGTCCTGTGCATTTAAACTTCCCTTTCAGGGAACCGCTATTGCCGGAGTTAACCATCCCAGCTATTTGGGAGGACGGCCGGAAACAGGGTGCCTGTTACACTCAGGTTTTAACAGGAAACCGTATTCTTGAGAAAGGACAAGTTGCAACATTAGCTGGACAATTAAAAAAAATCGAGCGGGGACTAATCATCTGCGGTCCGCATGATGATCCGCTTTTTGCCGATGCAGCGGTTTCTCTGGCCAAACGTCTGCAATATCCGCTGCTTGCCGATCCTCTTTCGCAAGTGCGAAGCGGCTCTCATGACAAGGAATGGGTGATTGAAACTTACGATTCTTTCTTGCGGGATTCAATGGTTCTGGATCAGCTTGTTCCTGAGGTTGTGATCCGGTTTGGCGCCATGCCTGTATCAAAGGCGGTTCTTTTGTACTTGAAAAGAAATCCAGCCTGTCGGCAGATTATCGTTGATGAAGATGCGGGATGGCGCGATCCTACGTTAATGGCGGCAGATATGATTTATGCAAGCGCTGTTCCGTTTTGCCAGGAATTAGGTAAATTGTTGGAGCCGGCAACTATTTCCTTTCAGTCAGGCATATCAAGCTGGGCGCAGAAATGGTTTAAGGCCAATGAGGTTGCGAAAAAAGAGTTATATAAGCAGGGTAAGAATGATGCCCTTTCCGAGGGACAGGTTTTTCTTGAATTGTGTGAAAATCTACCTCGTGATGCAACACTGTTTGCAGGCAATAGCATGCCGATACGCGATCTGGATACATTCTTTTTTTGCAATGACCGCAATATCCGGATTATGGCGAACCGGGGCGCAAATGGTATAGACGGCGTTGTCTCGACGGCTTTGGGGGTGTCGGCAGCTCAAACTCCTCTAGTGCTGGTAATCGGAGATTTATCATTTTATCATGATTTAAACGGACTGCTTGCCGCTAAATTGCACAGATTGAATGCGACGATTATTTTAATTAACAATGACGGAGGCGGAATATTCTCTTTCCTGCCGCAGGCCAAGTTGCCGCGCCATTTTGAAACTCTGTTTGGGACGCCCCTCGGCTTGGATTTCAAACCGGTAGTCGAGATGTACCAAGGGAAATTTACCCGTGTTGTTTCTTGGAACGATTTCGGGGAGGCTTTGCAGCAAGGATTAACTACAAACGGGTTGCATGTTATTGAGATCTGTACAAAGAGGGAAGAAAATGTCCGGATGCACAGGGAGGTTTGGGATGCTGTTTCCCGTTCCGTCTGCGCAGCATTTGCGAGTTTTTAGGAGGCGCTTTTGTGCTGATCGATGTGAATGGGATACAATTGAATGTGGAAATAGAGGGGGAAGGAGCGCCGCTGCTATTACTGCATGGGTTTACAGGAAGTACAACAAGCTGGCAATGGATTGTTCCCTTCTTGCGCAATCAGTATCAAGTCATTTTAATCGATCTGATTGGCCATGGCCGCTCTGACGCCCCGGCGGATTCAACCCGTTATTCCATGGATTATGCAGTTCAAGATTTGCTATCTGTGCTGGATTATTTGCAGTTGGGGAAAATTAATCTTCTTGGCTATTCCATGGGGGGAAGGTGCGCTCTTCATTTCGCAGTACATTTTCCTCAACGCGTCCAAACGTTAATCTTGGAGAGCAGTTCTCCGGGAATTGAAGATGACTTGGAACGTAAAGCACGGTGCCGGTCAGATGAAGCGCTGGCCGCGTTTATTGAGGAACAGGGCTTGGAAGCGTTTGTCAAGAAGTGGACCAACCTTGATCTGTTTGCCACGCAACAGCAATTGCCGGAGAAAATAAAAAATGAAGTCCGATTGCAGCGTTTTCAAAACAAGCCGCAAGGTCTGGCAAACAGTCTGCGGGGAATGGGAACCGGTGTTCAACAGTCTTTATGGAGTCGTCTGGAACAACTAGACATCCCTACGCTTTTGCTGGTTGGCAAAAAAGATGCCAAATTTCGTCAGGTAGGCGTTTCTATGGATGAAATGATCCCGAATTCCACTTTGCAGATCATACCGGATGCAGGTCATACGATCCATTTGGAAAAACCCATGCAATTTGCAAATGCAGTAAAAAACTTCTTGTCACTGCATACCTAATCAATATTGAAAAAGAAAGGAATTCAAACGATGATCGAATGGAAATCAGAACGCAGTTACGAGGATATATTGTATGAAACGTATGAAGGAATTGCTAAAATTACGATCAATAGGCCGGAAGTCCGCAATGCTTTTCGGCCGAAAACCGTTTTTGAATTAATTGATGCCTTTGCTTGTGCGCGTGATGACAGTAATGTCGGGGTCATTATATTAACCGGCGCAGGTGAAAAAGCATTTTGTTCCGGCGGAGATCAAAGGGTCAGGGGACACGGGGGCTATGTGGGAGAAGATCAGATCCCGCGTTTAAATGTGTTGGATTTGCAGCGCCTGATTCGAGTCATCCCCAAGCCTGTCATTGCCATGGTTGCCGGGTATGCGATTGGCGGCGGGCATGTGTTGCATATTGTCTGCGATTTGTCGATTGCTGCGGATAACGCAATTTTCGGCCAAACCGGCCCGACTGTCGGAAGTTTTGATGCCGGTTATGGATCTGGTTACCTGGCGCGAATTGTCGGACACAAAAAAGCGCGTGAAATTTGGTTTTTATGCCGGCAATATAATGCGCAGGAAGCGTTGGATATGGGTCTGGTCAATACGGTGGTCCCTTTGGACAAATTGGAAGAGGAAACGGTACAATGGTGCCGCGAAATTCTTTCCCAGAGTCCTACTGCGCTTCGCTTCCTAAAAGCCGCATTTAATGCGGATACGGACGGTATAGCCGGGCTGCAGCAGTTGGCAGGCGACGCTACATTATTATTCTACACGACAGAGGAAGCCAAGGAAGGCCGTGACGCATTCAAGGAAAAGCGCGCGCCTGACTTTAAACAATTTCCCCGTTTTCCGTGAGAGCGGTTGTTCAATCGTTATAGCCAGTTGACCTTTTTTTGGTTGACTGGCTATTCACAAAGATAGGAGCAGTATCGATGGCTGATCAAAAAATACCTAATTGGCTGGATAAACGCGCTTTCCTCACTCCAAACCGTGTTTGTTTAGTCGATGGAGCGGTTTCGTGGACTTTCCGGGATTTAAATCATCACGCTCAGGCAACTGCGCGCCGATTCTATGGTATGGGAATTCGTGAAGGAGATTTCGTCGCTGTTTTACTGGACAACAGTTTTCGGGTGCCGCAAATTATTTATGCGTTGCAATATCTTGGCGCCATAACGGTGCTGTTAAACATTCGTCTTGCTCCGCCGGAAATCAACTGGCAGTTGCAGGATGCCAACTGCCAGCTGTTAATTTATGATGCTGGACTTTCCGATACAGTGCAAGCAATGAAAACTGACACTATTGGACTCAATGCGCTTTCTTATGATTGTTTGCAGAAATTGCCGGAAGCAACCGTTTCTCTTTCGCCCAGGATTGATTTGGATGCTGTCCATACCATTCTCTACACCTCAGGGACCACAGGCCGTCCTAAGGGAGTCATGCTAACCAATGGCAATCACTGGTGGAGTGCAATGGGATCTGTTTTGAATCTTGGACTGCAAATGGATGATAAGTGGCTGATTTGTGTGCCGCTGTTTCATATGAGCGGATTATCCATTATTTTGCGGAATGTGATTTATGGGATTCCTGTTATTATCCAGCCAAAATTTTTGCCGAAAGCAGTTAACAAATCCATTCAAGAAGAAGCGGTAACGATTGTTTCTGTTGTTAGTTCCATGTTGGCGAGAATGCTGAATGAATTAGGGCAAGACCGATATCCGGAATCTTTTCGCTGCATGCTGACGGGGGGCGGGCCGGTACCTGATAGCCTGTTGAAAACATGCAGGGAAAAGCAAATACCGGTTTATCAAACCTATGGATTGACAGAAACAGCTTCCCAAATTGCTACGCTATCTCCGGAATATATGGATAGTAAACTAGGCTCGGCCGGCAAGACGCTGTTTTCTTCGGAACTGCAAATTGGAGGCGAAGATGGGCGGAAAGTTCCTGGAGAAGTGGGCGAAATTGTTGTCCGGGGTCCGAATGTAACGCAAGGTTATTTGCATCGTGATAGTGAGAAAATCGATGCTTTTCGGGACGGGTGGTTTCATACCGGCGACTTGGGTTATATTGATGAAGAGGGGTTTCTGTATGTACTGGACCGGCGCAGTGATCTGATTATCTCTGGCGGAGAAAATGTATATCCGGCGGAAGTAGAGGCGGTTTTGCTTGCTCATTCTGCAATTCTTGAGGCAGGAGTTGTAGGCAGTGAGAGTAAAACTTGGGGACAGGTTCCTGTCGCTTTTGTTGTCAAAAAAATAGGCTTTGAAGAAATCACAGAAGAAGAAATCCGGACATTTTGCCGAGAACAGCTGGCTCATTACAAATGCCCGGTGCGAATTTGTTTTGTGGCGCAACTCCCTCGAAATGCCGCAAACAAGCTGCTGCGACGAAAATTGGCAGAATGGTTGAAATAATGTTCAATGCCGGGAGGGATGGACTTGAAGATCGGTCAAATTACCTTGCATCACGTGCGAATGCGTCTGAAGACACCGGTTAGTACGAGCTTTGGAACCATTGGCGATAAAGATTCTGTTCTTGTGGAAATAAGCGATGCTGACGGCACAGTTGGCTGGGGGGAATCTCCCGCTTTTTGGGTTCCCTGGTATTCGGAAGAGACAATCCGAACGGTTTTGTACATTATGGAAGAATTTTTAATTCCCAAATTATTTCAGGGAGAAATTACGCATCCGCGTCAAGTCTCTGAGCTGTTCGCACCGGTTCAGCGCAATCATATGGCCAAGGCCGGATTGGAAAGCGCTATCTGGGATTTGTACGCGAAACGACTCAATCTTCCGTTGGCAACGGTGCTTGGCGGGACAAAACAAAGGATACAAGTTGGGGTTGTCGTCGGAATCCAGTCAACTGTTCAGGAAACGGTAAAAATAGTCGAGACTTATTTAATAGAAGGATATAAGAGGGTCAAACTAAAAATTAAACCCGGTCAAGATATTCAATTTGTGAAAGCTGTCTGTGCGTCGTTTCCGCAGTTGCCAATATCGGTAGATGCAAATGGTTCGTACAGTCTCGCTGATTTGCGGATATTATGTGAATTAGATCAATGTGGACTAGCGATGATTGAGCAGCCGTTAGCTGCAGGTGATCTGGTCGAGCATGCGAAGTTGCAGGCTATGCTAAAGACGCCGGTATGCTTGGATGAAAGTGCTGCAACTTTTGATGATATAAAGAATGCGGCCGCTTTCGTCAGCTGCAAGATCGTTAGCGTGAAAATGAGCCGTCTGGGTGGGATTTCGGCAACGATACAGGTGAATGATTTTTGCCGGGACCGGAATATTCCGGTATGGTGCGGCGGAATGTTTGAAACGGGGATCGGCCGGGCTCATAATATTGCACTTTCCACATTGGATAATTTTACAATGCCGGGTGATCTGTCAGGATCATCAAGATATTGGGAAAGAGACCTGATTAAACCGGAAGTAGTTGTAAACCAAGGGGAAATTGATGTTCCTGATCAACCGGGTATCGGATATGAAGTGGACTTGGAACAACTGAGGAAAGTAACGCTTTTCAAAAAAACATTTCGTTGAGATATTGAGAGGTTCAGCACTATGTGTCTAATCGTACTGGCATATCGAAAACATCCGCGTTTTCCGCTTATCATCGCCGCTAATCGGGATGAATATTACAAACGTCCAACCGCTTCAGCAGCTTTTTGGACGGAATACCCGTATATACTGGCCGGGCGCGATTTGGATCAGATGGGAACTTGGTTAGGGATTACAAAAAGCGGACGTTTTGCTGCAATAACGAATTATCGCGATCCCAATACAACTCGTCAGGATGCAAAATCAAGGGGACAGATTGTCCGTGATTTTCTCTGCGGCAACGACGCTCCGGCGAATTTTCTTCAAAAAATTGATCCTATTCGTGAAGATTTCAATGGATTTAATTTATTAGTCGGGGATAACCATGGTTTAATGTATTATTCTAGCCGCACGGGCAAAGGGCAAGAATTGAAGCCTGGAATCCATGGACTCAGTAATCATCTGCTTGATACGCCCTGGCCTAAGGTCACTGCAGCGAAAGAAAGAATGGGAGAAGCTCTCGCCGACGTCGAAACGATGTGCGGGGAAAATCTGTTTTCTCTTCTTTCCGACGTTTCCGCTCCTCCAGATGACGAGCTTCCTTTAACCGGGATATCTTTAGAATGGGAACGCGCATTGGCTCCGATTTTTATTGTTAGCCCTGATTACGGCACTCGTTCGTCGACTGTGTTGTTGCAGGATTGTGCTGGTCACGTTATTTTTATGGAACGAACATTTCCGGGAACAATTGATGTAAAATATGAATTTGACATTCAATACTAAGCTATGCAGCTATTTTGCGTAGCTTAGTATTATAATATAACTATAATCCTGAATATGCGTTTCAAACGCCTAGGGAGAACCATGATGAGAGTATTTATCGGAATTGATTTGCCTGCCGAAGTGAAACGGGCTCTTTATGACTTGCAATCTGAAATAATGAACCTCGGAGTCAGAGGATCTTTCAAATCACAGGAAAATTTTCATATTACGCTGGAATTTCTTGGGGAGGTAGATTGTGCAGCGCAGCCTGTACTTATTGAAGTATTGTCAGGCGTGGCAAGCAAACACAAGCCTTTTTTATTGAATATCGGCGGGATAGGCGTATTTCCGTCTTTTAGGCGGCCTCATACCTTGTGGACTGCTGTTGATGGCGATTTGAGTGAACTGAACAAACTGAGAGATGATCTGCATCTTGAGCTTGGAAATAAAGGTTTTCTTTTGGAAAAGAGACCGTTCACACCTCATCTGACGATCATTTCTCATCCCAAACTTGCCGCTGTTGATTTATCCGGTATTCGAGCGAAGAAATTGGGAGAATTGATGGTTGCAGAAATTACGTTATTTGAGAGCAGGGCAGTCGGTGGAAAAAGGACTTACGAGGCTTTATACACAGCTGGATTGGAAGAGGTAGACGGTTAGTTTGTTTTAGATGGGATCCTTGCGGATCCTGAGTTTGCCGAAACGGCTAAAAAAGAGGAGGGACGGTTATGAAGAGTGAGCTTGCAATCCGATTAAAACTTCGGTATTCTCCGGTAGCTATTTTATTTACAAACGTGAAGCCTGATCATGCGTTGGAGTTTGCAGAGAAAAAATGGGGCTGTGTTGCAGCGATGCTGACAGCAGCAACCAAAGGGAAAACGATTGTTTTTAGCCGTGAGACTTTTGGGTGTCTGGGCGGAGGGATCGGTCTGGGGTTTGGTAATTTGTATCCTCAATTTCCTGGCGGTTTTGCAAATTTCTTGTCGACTGGCAGAGGGGAAGGATATCCAGCAGGGGAAGCATATAAGAAAACACCGGAATTTGCACAGTGTTTTGCCGACAGTCTGCCGATTAAAGATATAGCGCAAAAATACGTTGTTTTTCAGCCATTGTCCGATGTGGCACAAGACGATGATGGGTTGAAAATAATTGTGTTTTATGTCAATCCGGACCAGTTGTCAGCGCTTGTCGTGCTGGCTAACTATGGTCGTCCCACTAACGATAATGTCATTATTCCTTTTGCAGCCGGTTGCCAAACCGCTTGTCTTATTCCTTGTGACGAGTCATCGCAAGAGAAACCGCGGGCGGTCGTGGGGATGACGGATATTTCAGCCCGGCCGGTTATTGATGCTGATCTTTTGTCGTTTAGCGTACCTTTTTCTTTATTTAAAGAAATGGAAGGCAATATTCCCGGGAGTTTTCTGGATAAAGAAGCATGGCAAAAAGTTGCAAAACGGATCCCGGGAGTACCTTTTCAATAAAAATATGGTTTCCGAATGTCGGCACGACTTCGAAAGGATGGAGATCTATGAAGGCAAACGACAAGAGTTCGGGACAAACTGAAATTATAAAAAAACGCTATAATCGGACGTCGGCATTTTTTGATGCGATGACGTATGTTGGTTCAAATGACACGCATCGGCGCGCTTTTTCTCTGGTGTCCGGCAATATTTTAGAAGTCGGAGTAGGTACCGGCGCCAATTTCCCGTATTATCCTGCCGGTTCTACGGTGACGGGGATTGACTTCAGTCCGGGCATGCTGGCCCGGGCGCGCAAAAAAGTTTCAATGTCACCAGTACCGGTAACATTGCTGGAAATGGATGCAGAACACATGGATTTTCCCGATGGAACGTTTGATTCTGTTATCGCGACCTGCGTTTTTTGCTCCGTTCCCAATCCGGTTGCCGGACTGCGGGAAATCGGGCGAGTGTGCAAACCGGAAGGGAAAATTGTTTTGGTGGAACATATGCGCAGTGCAAATCCGCTTGTTGGATGGCTTATGGATCGTTTAAACACCGTGTCTCTGCACTTGGTAGGAGCAAATATTAACAGGCGGACAATGGAAAATATTACGGCGGCCGGATTGCATATTGAATCAGTTGAAAATTTATTCTTTGACATATTAAAACTGATTGTAGCCCGGCCATAACTACTCCTTAAAGGATGCTTCATTAAAGGAATGTTGACTTCGCAGTAGAATATACTAAATAAACATAAAGACTAAATAAATGCAGGTATATAGTGTCGTTTCTAGGATGTTTCGAAGACCGGAGCAAAAAAGGAGGGATAAATGTGCTGAAAATGGAGCATGTGGCGGTAAATATTGGCGACCGTATCGTACTGCGGGATGTCAACCTCCATATTAAACCGGGTGAAGTTCACGTTCTATTCGGTCCTAACGGGTCTGGGAAATCTACCTTGCTTGGGGCCATCATGGGTTTTAATCGTTACAAAATTACGGCAGGAAAGATTTGGTTCAAAGGGCAGGATATCACGGATATGCCGGTCGATGCACGATCAAGACTTGGTATCGGCATCATGATCCAACGTCCGCCTACGGTGCGAGGCGTATCGCTCAGGCAGTTGGCTGCTATTTGCGCCCGCGGCGATATCAGCGTTAATATTGAAGAATTAGCAAAAGCTGTTAACATGGATGCTTTTTTGGATCGTAGTGCGAATGAAGGGTTTTCCGGAGGAGAGATCAAACGTTCAGAGCTTTTACAGTTGATGGCTCAAAACCCCGATTTTGTGATGCTGGATGAACCGGAATCGGGAGTTGATTTGGAAAACATTGCATTGGTCGGTGAAGCGGCAAACCGTATTTTGGAACGCAAAAACTTGTCTACCGCTCAGCAACGTCGCGAGCGAATAAAAGCTGGTCTGATCATTACCCATACAGGTCATATTCTGGATTATGTTCCCGCTGATATTGGCCATGTGTTATACGGTGGAACGATTTCCTGCAATGGCAACCCTCAAGAGATGCTGGACTGCATTAGCAAATACGGTTATCAACACTGTATTCGCTGTTCAACGGAAGGGGGCGGCTCTCAATGACTGAGAAGAATAAAAAGACATCAGAGGAAAGAGCGAAAGCCGCAGTTGACAAAAAAGCGGTTTATGGCGCGGATATTGATCTTGCTTCTTACAAAGATGAGGTAGCGGAACATGAACAAGTAAAAAATCTAACTGATTTTTCTGCACCGCAGCAGACTACGATGAAAGCTATCGGGCTAGATCTTGCCGGGCAGGGGCGTGCGGGAACGTATGTGCAGACGGATCATTCTGTAACAAGTTGCTCGGTGTCGTCGTCTGGCGTTGAAGTGATGGGTATTGATGCTGCGCTGGCTTGTCATGACTGGCTCAAAGACTATATGTGGACCGCGGTAAATCCAGACGCGGATAAATATACAGCCCGTGTAGTGCTTCACTATGAACACGGTTATTTTATCCGGGCATTGCCGGGAGCAAAAGTAGATTATCCGGTACAGGCTTGTTTGTATATTGGCGAAAATGATGTGGTCCAGGATGTACATAATGTCATTATTGTAGAAGAAGGCGCTGAATTGCATGTAATTACCGGCTGTGCAGTGGATCCGAACGTAAAACGCGGTGTGCATATTGGCGTAAGTGAGTTTTTTGTCAAAAAAGGCGGAAAACTGACTTTTTCCATGATTCACAATTGGGGCGAGGAGGTTGTCGTCCGTCCGCGTACCGGCGTTATTGTGGAAGAAGGCGGACTTTACATGTCCAATTACATTTGTTTGAAAAAAGTGCATGATATTCAGATGTATCCGGCGACGCGCCTTGTGGGAGAAGGAGCGGTAGCGCGCATGAATACCATTCTTGTAGCTCCGCCGGGAGCAAAACTTGATGTAGGTGGAAAAGTATTATTGGAAGCGCCAGGCACTAAAGCGGAAATTATTGCCCGTACGTTAAGCACCGGCGGAACCATTGTGAACCGCGGCCTGCTTGGCGGTTATAAGGCTGGCGTGAAGGGACATCTGGAATGCCATGGTCTGATTTTGGGCGAACAAGGCGTTATCTATGCTATTCCTGAATTGGATGCGCAAGTTGGGGATGCGGAATTAAGCCATGAAGCGGCTGTGGGCAAGATTGCTCCGGAGGAAATTGAGTATCTGATGGGGCGGGGCCTAACGGAGGAAGAGGCAGCGGCCACGATTGTCCGGGGCTTTTTGAACATCAAAATTGAAGGTTTGCCGGAAAGTTTGTCCAACGAAATTGAGAGAACATTAGGTGAGTTCGATATCCACGCTTCTTATTAGCTTTGAGAAACTAACATCATATTTATCAGTGTGTAATTTAAATTTTATCGGGGGGGCATATTGTTGTTCTTAGAATCAAAAGTTCAAAGGATACAAGAAGATTTAGAAGTAATGGCCCGGCATACAGCAACGCCGGGGCAGGGAGTTACTCGTTTTTCCTTTTCGGATGAAGACCGTTTGACAAGGGAATACATTAAAGAACGCATGAAACAATGCGGGCTGATGGTGTATGAAGATACTGCCGGCGCCATTGTTGGCCGCAGATCCGGTAAGAATGATCAGGCACCGGTTGTGATGGTAGGGTCCCATTTTGATTCAGTCAAGAATGGTGGTCCTTTTGATGGACCGGCCGGCGTAGTCGCTGCATTGGAAATTGCTCGCGTGCTGGAAGAAAACCAGGTGATGACGGAGCATCCAATTGAGTTTATCGCATTGGTTGAAGAAGAGGGCGGACGGTTTGGCGGCGGGTTGTTTGGCAGCAGGGCGATGGCGGGAAAAGTATCGATGGAAGAGTTGATGACTTATAACGATAAAGATGGAATCAGCATGGCTCATGCCATGGCCAAATTCGGTTTTGATCCGGATTTGATCGGCAGTGCAGCCCGGGATCCCCGACAGTTGAGGGCATTTTTTGAACTTCATATTGAACAAGGACCGATTTTAGAAGCCACGGGCATTTCGGTCGGAATAGTAGAAATAGTAGTTGGAATCACGCAGTTGGAGATCACTCTGCAAGGCAGGCCGGATCACGCAGGCACTACGCCAATGGATATGAGGGCGGATGCGTTGGTTGCAGCGGCGGATCTGATTATGAAAATCGGCCGGCTTGCCAAAAGTGCAGGCAATGGGACGGTGGCGACTGTTGGTAAAATCAGCGCTCGTCCCGGGGCTGCGAATATTGTTCCAGGCAATGTGGAATGTACTGTTGACATTCGTTCGAAGAAAGAAGAGAACATTAATTTTGTCGTTCGGGGAATCGAACGTGAACTTAAATTATTGATGCGGCGTAATCCGGCAATTTCTTATTCAATGATGTGTAAATTGGCTATTGCGCCTGTGCGGTTGACGCCTCGGATCATTGACATTCTAACGGCTGAAGGCAATGATCGGGGTATCAGTACAAAATTGATGCAGAGCGGCGCCGGGCATGATGCGATGGTCATGGCTGGATTAACGGAAGTCGGCTTGATATTTGTTCCGAGTAAGAGCGGCCGCAGCCATTGTCCGGAAGAATGGACAGATTATTTGCAGTTGAAACAAGGCGTGGATCTTCTTTTGGGAGCAGTTTTGGCGGTAGCCCAAAAAATAACTTGAAAATTAAGATAATTTAAGTTATAATAAAGACAGAAAGAAAAGATGATTGAAACACAGGGTGTTTCTCCCAAGATAAGGGGGTGGTTTCATCACGACGGCACGGAAAGAGGAACCACAATTGAATATAGAAGGGTTAAACACGCGTTAAGCGTGAAGCGTACAATGTGAATTGTATCGGAATAGGGAGCACTTAAAAAGTGCTCCCTTCCATTATGTCTAAACCTAATTATACAAAAATAATAGTATGTGAATTTACAAAAAAATATATGGAAAGCAATTCATTTTTTTTTAAAAAAAACCATAAAAAGTCTTCTGTCGGGAAGGGAAATAGCATCGCTCATGGAATATAGGAATAAATAAAGATCTGGAGAGCAAGTTCTTTTTGCTTCTGGTTCCGTAAATTGATAAGGGGGCTCGTTATGAAAAAACTACTAGGTGTGTTACTCTGCTCGGTTTTGGTTATTGGCTTACTGGCCGGCTGTGGCGGCGGAGAGAAAAAACCCGCGAAACAATTTGTCAATATTGCAACAGGTGGTACAGCAGGGGTTTATTATCCATTGGGCGGTGCTATCGCAGAAATTTTGAACAAAGCGATTCCCGGCATGAATGCCACTGCACAGACTACGGGAGCTTCTGTTGCAAACATCAATATGCTGAAAGACAAAAAGATCGAATTGGGTATGGTTCAAAATGATACTGCATATTATGCGTTCAATGGTGCGGAAATGTTCAAGGATAAGAAAGTGGATGGGATCAGAGGAGTGTCGACTTTATACAACGAAACGGTTCAAATCGTTGTTATGGAAAACAGCTCCATCAAATCAATCAATGACTTAAGAGGCAAGAAAGTGGCTGTTGGTGCTATCGGCAGCGGAACCGAAGCCAACGCTCGTCAAATATTAGAGGTTTATGGCCTCACTTATAACGATTTGTCTCCTCAATATCTTTCCTATGCGGAAGCGTCTAATGGGTTGAAAGACGGCAATGTTGACGCTGCTTTTTTGACCGCTGGTTATCCGACTGCAGCAGTACAGGATCTGGCGTTCCAAAAGAAAGTGAATTTGCTTTCCTTTGATGCGGACAAAGCGAATGCACTGATCAAAAAATACCCATTTTATGCGAAACAGACTGTAAAAGCCAATACGTATCCGGGACAAACGGCAGATGTTCAAACCGTAGCCGTAAAAGCAATGCTGGTCGTGCCTGAAAGCATGAGCGCGGATTTGGTTTATGAAATTACAAAAGCGATTTATGCGAATACTGATCGATTAAAGGCCGCCCATAAATTGGGTGAGGGAATTACCAAAGAAACTGCATTAGAAGGTATGCCGATCCCGCTCCACCCAGGCGCTGAAAAATATTTTAAAGAAAATGGCAAAAAATAAAACTGGGAGTGTAAGAAAATGCCGGGACTGTTTTTCGGGCCCGGCATTTTCTTCAATGTTATGGTGACTTTTTTACAAAACAGCGCCGCCAAACGCTTGGTAGTGCTGTTTATTGTGTTAACGATTGCCGGAGCTTATTGGGTAAACATCCCCCTGCGGATTATAGTGGAGAGCGATGGACAAGCCAGTCTCTTTTTGCCGACGTTTCAAGGCGATACGTTCAGTTTGCATTTTATTCATTCTGTTCATAAAACACCAGTCTGGGAAAATTTTGTTGTTGAAAATGAAGGCCAAATTACTCTTGTGTCGACAGAATTTGAATCGTATGGTGTTGGTATGCCATTCCTCCCCGAGGAAGGGACCTTTGAACGAAAAGACAATAAAATTCTCTTGACTAATTTGCGGCGTGAATTTGCACGAATTCCTGCCCGTGTAGGGTCGGAAGCGCGCTTGTCGCTGCTTCATAATGGAGAGGATTACCTGCTATATCAATATTTTGATTATCAGGCGTTGGTTATCATCCATGTACAACGTGACTATTTTTGGTTTTTCCCTAGCCACTTTTCAGCGGCGCAATAAGAGATTGATTTTTATGAAAGGAGAGGATATTTTTGGACTTAGAAGAACAGAAACAGTTTAATGCCGATGAAATTTTGAAGAAATATGATTCTGAGGCGGATAAACGTATCTTAACCGGTTTTATGGGACGTCTCGTATCAGCAATTGCAATCTGCTTTACTTTTTTTCAATTATATACTTCCTATTTTGGCGTTTTGGATGCTCATTTGCAGCGTGCTATTCATTTGAGTTTTGGTATGTGTTTGATTTTTTTATTGTATCCAACCCGTCACTCTTGGTCGAGAGAAAGTGTCCATCCTTTTGATGCACTATTGTCGATTATAGGTACGGCTATTCCTCTATATGTTGTTTTCACCTATCAGCAATTAGTTTTACGGGCAGGCACCGTTACCGAGTTGGATTATGTGGTTGGGACTGTTGGAGTGCTGCTGATTTTGGAAGGCTGCCGCCGGGTCGTCGGAAAGCCGATGGTGATTGTGGCAGTAGGATTTATTCTGTATGCTCTTGCCGGTCCTTATCTGCCGGACATGCTGTCGCATCGCGGGGTAGATACAAAGGATCTGGTATCGCACCTGTATTTTACGACGGAAGGGGTTTTTGGGATCCCTTTGGGAGTATCCTCAACCTTTATTTTCCTGTTCATTTTATTTGGCGCGTATTTGGAATCAACCGGACTGGGCAAGTTTTTTATTGATATAGCGAATGCGGTTGCCGGCTGGGCCAGCGGCGGTCCGGCAAAAGTGACTGTTTTAGCCAGCGGCATGATGGGTACAGTATCTGGAAGTTCGGTCGCTAATGTGGTCGGTGTTGGCAGTTTTACGATTCCGATGATGAAAAAACTTGGCTATAATAAAGAGTTTGCCGGTGGAGTTGAAGCCGCTGGTTCGACCGGTGGACAGATTATGCCGCCGGTTATGGGTGCGGCGGCATTCCTGATGGCTGAGTTCATGGGAGTTCCGTATCTTGATGTGGTGAAAGCAGCTGCGATCCCGGCGCTCCTTTATTATACCGGGATTTGGATCGCTGTTCACTTGGAAGCGAAACGAAAAGGGCTGAAGGGAATTCCGCGCAACGAACTGCCGAAAATGAGCGAAGTATTTTTTAACCGCGGACATCTTGCCTTGCCGTTGGTTGCGATCCTTTACTTGCTGATCGATGGTGAGACGCCTACAAAAGCCGCCCTGTGGGGAATTATTATTACCATCGTTGCCAGCACACTTAGAAAATCGACCCGCATGAAACCGATCCAGATTATTGAAGGGCTGGAGAACGGGGCGAAAGGCGTGCTTGGCGTTCTGGTAGCCTGTGCAACTGCCGGTATTATTATCGGTGTAGTTACAAAAACCGGTGTGGGGCTAAAACTTGCCGGCGGGCTGATTGATTTGGCCGGCGGGATGCTTCTCCCTGCGATGTTCTTCACGATGATTACGTCTTTGATCTTGGGAATGGGTGTTCCCACTACGGCAAACTATGTTATTACTTCAACCATTGCGGCGCCGGCTTTAATTCAAATGGCTGTTCCGGTGATGGCTGCGCATATGTTTGTTTTCTATTTTGGTATTATTGCTGACATTACTCCGCCGGTTGCTTTGGCAGCGTATGCGGCGTCAGGCATTTCCGGCGGTAATCCTATGAAGACCGGTGTAGTAGCCTCAAAACTGGCAATTGCTGCCTTCGTGGTTCCGTATATCTTTGTATTTTCACCTGTACTGCTAATGGTTAATGCAACCGTACCGGAAATTGTTATGGCGGCCATTTCCTCCATCATCGGAATGTGGGGACTTGGTGTTGCGATGATCGGTTACTGGTATGCTGATGTACATCCTCTTGTACGGGTGGTTTCCTTCTTTGCCGGACTGATGCTTATTGATCCAGGTCTTTTGACGGATGCGATTGGCGTTGCGGTTTTGATTGGAATTTACCTGATTCAACGGGCAAAAGCACGAAAGCAGAAGCAAGCTTGATCGTTATTTCATAAATGCGAATAGCCGTCCTTCTGGGCGGCTATTCGCATTTGCTGTGTTTGGCAAATATTAATAGTTATTATTGCAAAAAAACAACTATTAATATTTGCCGTTTCTCTTTAATAGCATTGTGTTTTTTTTGCCTCCGTATATAATATAAATGTGTCATAGTTTTTTGATAACACTGCCTGAATAGCTTACTATGCATAGTCGAAGAGGTGAGACAATGAACGCTCTGATCCATAAAGCGGAAACAAAGCATCAATTAACAAGGGAAGAAATCGTACAACTGTTGTCTGATGCAACAATCGACGAAGAACTGTTTGCTGCTGCTAATAGAGTTCGAGAATGTTACGTCGGTGATGAGGTGCACCTGCGTGGCTTGATTGAATTTTCTAATTATTGCCAGCAAAATTGTCTGTATTGCGGTTTGAGAAGGGAAAACAAAACGATTACCCGTTACCGGCTTACTCCCGATGAAATTGTTGATTTTGCCCAAAAAGCAGCATCATATGGATATAAAACAATTGTTTTGCAATCGGGTGAAGATCCTTACTTTACGCTTGAACGGATGCAGGAGATTATTCGACGAATTAAAGAATTGGGCGTAGCAGTTACTTTGAGTATCGGTGAAAAAACATTGGAAGAATACCGGGCTTACCGAGAAGCAGGAGCGGACAGATATTTGCTGCGGATTGAAACTACAAACCGGAAGCTTTACCAGGATTTGGATCCTGGAATGAGCTGGGAAAATCGTGTGCAATGTCTAAAGATCCTCAGAGATCAGGGATGGGAAGTCGGAACCGGTTCTATGGTCGGCTTGCCTGGACAGAGCCTCGAGACTATTGCTGATGATATTTTATTCTTTCAGGAAATCGATGCCGACATGATTGGTATAGGTCCTTTTATTCCTAATCCACAGACGCCGTTGGCGGCATCGCAAGGTGATAACTTTCCTTTAAGCCGTAAGGTCTTGGCGATTACCAGGCTGCTTTTGCCCGACAGCAATATCCCGGCTACGACGGCAATGGAAGCTTTGAACCCGGAAGGGCGGATACTTGCATTAATGAGTGGCGCGAATGTAGTTATGCCAAATGTTACGGAGGGTGACTATAGAGGGTTGTATGTTTTGTACCCGGGAAAAATTTGTATTAACGATACTCCCGGTCATTGTCGCTCTTGTATTACGGGAAAGATCGAATCGATTGGACGCTCCGTTTCGACTGGACATGGTTTCCGGAAATCCAGAAAACAAATTGAGACGAAAAATGCGATGAAGCAGGAGTGATATAATGTATAGTTTTCGCTTGAAGGATGATGAATTGATATTAAAAAAGGATATGGCCAATTTGCAAACAGAATCGACTCACTTAACAGGTGCGTTTTATTTAACGACGAATCGATTGGTTTTTATTGGCTATCTTGTTGATGCTACACAAAAATTTATTGAAGAAGTGTCCTTTACACAGATTCGTGAAATTCGACCCGAAAAGACCTTTGGATTATTGTCCAATGTGCTCCGTATCATTCGAAATGACGGTACCAATATTAAGATATTGATCAAAAAACGGGATGATTGGATGATGGAAATTCACAGTCATATGAAAAAAAACGGGTTTGATTCCTGACTGTTTTTTCCTTAACTCTTTTGATGGCTGGTTGACATCTGGTAGCTTCCTAGATATAATGATCTCATTACGTATAGTTGCAATGGTGATGAAGAGGACTTGGCAATTGGCTCAATGCGTTCAGAGAAAAGGCGTCACAGGCTGGAAACGCTTTTACGTTATTACCGTTTGTTACCGCCTCTAAACTGCAGGCTGAAAAATAGTAAGCTGTGCCGGGACGTTGGTCCCGTTACCAAAATACGAGATGGGCTTATGCCAATCAGGGTGGAACCGCGGGTAAATACTCTCGTCCCTAGCTAAGGGATGGGAGTTTATTTTTTAGAATAGAGGAGGAACGTAAGCATGAGCAAAGTGAATGTCACATTGAAGGATGGTTCTATGCGGGAGATTGAAGCGAATAGTACGTTATTGGAAGTTGCCGCTTCGCTCAGCCGAAGTTTAGCAAAAACCGCTTTAGTAGCAAGAGTTGACGGACGTCTGGTTGATTTACAATCCAAGCTTGAGAAGGATTCTGCAGTTGAATTTCTGACATTCGAGGATCAGGAAGGGAAAGATGCACTAAGACATAGCTCATCGCATATTTTGGCACAAGCAGTGCAGCGAATGTATCATGATGCAAAGCTAGGTATTGGGCCGGCGATTGCTAACGGTTTTTATTATGATTTTGATACCATGCATACATTCACTCCGGAAGATTTGGCTCAAATTCAAGGCGAGATGGAGAAGATCGTAAAGGAAGATTTGCCGATTGAACGCAGCGTTGTCAGTCGTGAAGAAGCTAAAAAACTTTTCCAGGAAAAAGGCGAAATTTACAAATTGGAATTGATTGATGATTTGCCGGCAGACGCTGCAATTTCCTTGTACCGACAAGGCGATTTTGTTGATTTGTGTGCCGGTCCGCATGTGTCTTCAACTGGGAAAGTCAAGGCTATCCAGTTGCAAAACTTGGCTGGAGCGTATTGGCGTGGAGATGAAAAGCGAAAAATGCTGCAGCGCATTTACGCTACTTCGTTTGAGAAGAAGGCTGATCTGGAAGCGTATCTGCGAATGCTGGAAGAAGCAGCCAAGCGCGACCATCGAAAATTGGGCCGTGAGCTGGATTTGTTCAGCATCCAGGAAGAAGGCCCCGGATTTCCGTTTTTTCATCCGAAGGGAATGGTTGTTCGCAATGAGTTGGAAACGTTTTGGCGAAAACTGCATTTGAAATATGGTTATCAAGAAATTAAGACGCCGATTATTCTTCATCAAAAATTATGGCAGCAATCAGGACACTGGGATCATTATCGGGACAATATGTACTTTACAAAAATTGACAATGAAGGATATGCTGTCAAACCGATGAACTGCCCGGGCGGAATTTTAGTTTATCGCAATAAACATCATAGTTATCGGGATTTGCCTTTGCGCACGTGTGAATTGGGTTTAGTGCATCGACATGAACTTTCAGGCGCTTTGCACGGACTGATGCGAGTGCGCAGCTTCACGCAGGACGATGCTCATATCTTTATGCTCCCATCACAGATACGTACGGAGATTCAGGGAGTTATTGATTTATTTAACGAAGTTTACAGTGTGTTTGGGCTGACCTATCGAGCGGAATTGAGTACGAAACCCGAAGGCGCCATGGGATCGGATGAGGTGTGGGAAACTGCGACGAATGCATTGCGTGAAGCGCTGGAAGATTCCAAAATGCCCTATAAAATAAATGAAGGCGATGGCGCTTTTTACGGGCCGAAAATTGACTTCCATTTGCAAGACTCTATTGGTCGCACCTGGCAGTGCGGTACGATACAATTGGATATGCTGATGCCGGAAAATTTTGATTTGAACTATATCGGCGAAGACGGGCAGAAACACCGCCCGGTTATGATTCATCGTGTAGCCTACGGAAGCATGGAACGTTTCATTGGGATCTTGATTGAACATTACGCAGGTGCTTTTCCAACTTGGTTATCTCCAGTGCAGGTGATGATATTGCCAATCACGGACAGACACATCACATATGCGAAAAAACTGGCATCCGTGCTGAAGCGGCAAGATATCCGGGTAGAGATTGATGAACGAAATGAAAAAATCGGTTATAAAATTCGTGAAGCGCAATTGCAAAAAACGCCATACACATTAGTTGTTGGTGATAAAGAAATGGAAAGTGACAGCGTAGCGGTCAGGCAGCGTGGAAAAGGAGATATTGGGGTTCAATCCATAGATCAATTTACAGCCATTGTTTTAGCTGAAATAGCTGCAAAAGCGAATGTTGGTTCTTGACTTTTCAAAAGTCTGGTGTTAAACTAATTAAGCAATATTATTGAAGTAGAAGCCATCCGCTTCTCACCTTACAACGCTGCTGCAGTTCGTGAGGTTGATACAGCTGAAGTGTAGTGTGCTGTTTTCGCGGATGGTTGCGACCATCCGCTTTTTGTTTGTCTTCATTAATGTTCGAATATAATAGGAGGTGTACGGCAATTAGCAAAGAAACTCTCAAGATCAATGAAGAGATTCGCGCCAGGGAAGTTAGAGTCGTAAGCGATTCAAATGAGCAATTGGGTATTATGCAAACCCGCGATGCTTTGCGAATGGCAATGGAACAGCAGTTAGACCTGGTGGAGGTAGCGCCGTTGGCCAAACCCCCGGTCTGTCGTATTATGGATTTTGGAAAATTTAAATACGAACAGCAAAAACGGGATAAGGAAGCCAAGAAAAAACAAAAAGTTGTTACCGTCAAAGAAGTAAAACTGCGTCCGAATATTGAAGATCATGATTTCGACGTAAAACTGAAGAATGCGCAGCGCTTCCTCAGTGATGGCGATAAAGTGAAGGTAACAATTATGTTTCGGGGTAGAGAACTGTCTCATACCGAACTTGGGAGACAGGTCTTGGTTCGAATGGCCAACGAATTGAAAGATATGGTTATCATCGAGCGTGAACCAAAGCTGGAAGGTAAAAATATGATTATGATTTTGGCAGCTAAAACACACAACTAAAAAGGGGGAGCAATCATGCCTAAAATGAAAACTCGCAGAAGTGCCGCCAAACGTTTTAAAGTTACCGGCAGCGGTGAATTTAAACGTTCTAAAGCCTTCAAAAGCCATATTCTGGAGAAAAAATCACCTTCCCGTAAACGGAATTTACGAAAAGCCACTTTAGTCAGCAAATCAGATCATGATCGCGTGACGAAGATGCTTCCGTACGCTTAAAAATCAGTATATACTTTGAAGGGGGCTAACACATGCCAAGAGTAAAAAAAGGCGTTACTGCACATAAAAGACATAAAAAAATTCTAAAGCTTGCCAAAGGATATCGTGGGGCGAAAAGCAAGCAGTTTAAAAAAGCAAATGAAACGGTAATGAAAGCGTTGCATTATGCACGCAATGACCGTCGTAAGAAAAAAGGCGATTTTCGCAAGCTATGGATTGCCCGTATTAATGCGGCTTCCCGTATTAATGGTTTATCTTACAGCCAGTTTATCAATGGTCTGAAGCAGGCTGGTGTTGAAGTGAACCGCAAAATGATGGCGGAAATGGCTGTTGCGGACATGGCAACTTTTGCAAAATTGGTTGATCTTGCAAAAGGACAGTTGGCAAACGCAAAATCTGTTGATCTTGCAAAGAAATAAACATTGGCGATGATTTGATAAAATCCGCTTTTTGAACTCCTCGATTTTTTTCGAGGAGTTTTTTAGTCTTATAGAAAGTATAACTACTTTCTATGACATAAGACCAGCTATAAAAAGTCAAGCCCTTCAAGTTAAGTGCAACCAGCGGCTTACGCCACGCTATAAAAGCCCGGCGTAAGCCGGGTTTTCTAAAATTAAAAATATCAGAAAAAATTTAAAAAATAATGATCTTTACGCAGGCATTTTTTGAAAGATAGCGAAATTTTATAATAGTTAAAAAATAAGCCTCAACACTACCTTAAAGGAGGAGTTCAACCTTGGCCTTAGTTAGTATGCGGGAAATACTGAACGATGCACAAAAACGCAAGTATGCAGTCGGAGGATTCAATGTATTTAATTTCGAAACGCTAGGGGCTGTCGGTGAAGTTGCTGAGGAGTTGAAGGCGCCTATCGTACTTGGTGTCGCTGAGCGGTTGTTTAAGTTTGTCGATGTCGAAACATTAAGCGCGGCTATTTTGTGTGCTGCAAAAAAAAGTGCGGTGCCTGTTGCTTTGCATTTAGATCACGCGCACACCTATGAAGGGGTGATGAAAGCAATTCGCTGGGGCTTCACTTCTGTCATGTTTGATGGTTCTGCTATGTCTCTTACTGATAATCTGAAACGCACGAAAGAAATTTCCAACATAGCCCATTCACTCGGTATTTCTGTAGAAGGTGAATTGGGCTATATTAATTGTTACCGTCCTTCTGAGGCCGGTGATGATGAAAACCTGATCAAACTGGATATCGTTGCTGATTTTGTCGCTAAAACTAAGATTGATGCATTGGCAATTGCCGCAAACAGAAATCACGGCGCTTGCAAAAATGAAATTCAATTGGATTTTGCCCGTCTCAGTCAGTTAAGTTCACAAATTTCTATTCCGTTAGTCATGCATGGAGGGTCGAAATTGCGCAAGGAAGATTACCGGGACGCCATACAAGCTGGCATCTCAAAGATCAACATAGCTACGGATATGTCGTTGGTTGCAGCCGAGAAGTTGAAATCGGAATTAACCACTAGCCCCAACGCGAATTATGTTCATCTGATGTCGGTTGTTAAAAAGGGCGTAAAGGACTCCGTGCGAAAATACATGTTATACTTTGATTGTATTTCAAAAGCGATGTAAAGAGAAAAACAAGACATAGAATTAGAAAAAGCACTGACTCAGTTTGTTGTGAGTTGGTGCTTTTTTATGGAAAAAGTTGTAGACGGATTTATGGACGAGGATTATAATTGTACTAAATTATATAACCAGGAATAAGGTGGAGTATCTAATGCAAACAGTCTATTCTAAGTTTACCAACCTATTGGATATTGCCCAATGGAAGCTAACACCGTACCAAATTCTTGCTTTGGGATTTGCCGGGTTGATATTCACGGGCGCTATACTCTTGAGTTTGCCGATTGCTTCCACCTCTGGGCAGGGGACTAATTTTATTGACGCATTGTTCACCTCAACATCGGCAGTTTGTGTGACTGGGTTGGTGGTCGTGGACACGGGAACTCACTTCTCACTATTTGGACAATCGGTTATCATTGTGTTGATCCAAGCCGGCGGACTAGGTTTTATGACTATGGCAACGTTGATTGCACTTGTGATTGGAAAAAAAATACAATTCAGAGAACGGTTAATTATGCAGGAAGCGCTGAACCAACTAACGGTTGCAGGCATTGTGCGGCTGACTCGGTATATTATTAAGACAACATTGCTCATTGAGTTTATCGGTGGGACAATATTAGCTTTGCGATGGTATCCCGAGATGGGAGAACGGGCGATTTATTTTGGGTATTGGCATGCAATATCTTCGTTCTGTAATGCTGGTTTTGATTTATTCGGCGGGTTTCAGAGCTTAACCCGATATGTCGACGATATTATCGTTAACCTGACAGTTTCATTGTTGATTATTTTGGGCGGCATTGGCTTTACTGTGATTTATGATATTTGGCAAAACCGTCGGTTATCAGGACTCTCTCTCCACACAAAAGTGGTTTTATCTTCTTCAGGCTTTCTCATCTTGTTTGGGATGCTTGTTATTCTGGTTTTTGAAATGAACAACCCAGCCACCTTGGGTGAGCTATCCTGGCAAGGCAAGCTGTTGAGCAGTTATTTTCAGTCCGTATCGCCACGCACTGCCGGTTATAATACAGTCGATATCGGACAAATGCAAAGTGCGACTATTTTTTTCATTGTCCTCTTGATGTTTGTTGGCGCTTCCCCGGGATCGACGGGCGGCGGTATTAAAACTTCTACAGCCAGTATTCTTATTGCTGCCATATGGGCGTTGCTGCGAGGTAAAAACGATGCCGAATTGTTTAGCCGCCGGATTAATCCACAGACAATTTACAAGGCGTTTTCTATAACATTCATGGCTTCTTTGCTGGTTATTTTTGTTACCATGTTAATGACGATTACCGAGGAAGCCCCATTTTTGAATATCTTATTCGAAGTGGTATCGGCGTTCGGAACAGTGGGTTTGTCGACCGGAATCACTCCAACGTTAACACTGAATGGGAAAATATGGTTGATTATTACCATGTTTGCCGGCCGGGTCGGTCCGATAACATTGGCATTATCGTTAGCGCTGCGTTCTCGCAAGCAAAGTAAGGTCCAATATCCGGAAGGGAAAATTATGATCGGGTAGGGGTGAAAACAATGGCAAAGAAAGAAAAACAGTTTGCGGTGATTGGATTAGGCCGTTTTGGAGCCAGTGTGGCCATGACATTATTAAAATTGGGCTATGAAGTATTGGCGATCGACAGTAACCCGGAGCAGGTGCAGAAATTTAGTGATTCCATTACCCATGTCGTACAGGCGGATACGACTGATGAAAACGCTTTAAAGGAATTAGGGATCCGCAATTTCGATACAGTGGTTGTGGCAATTGGCGCAGATATCCAAGCGAATACGATGACGACCCTATTGCTCAAGGATCTGGGCGTAAATCGGATTGTTGCCAAGGCGAGCAATACGCTGCATGGGAAAATGCTGCAAAAAATTGGCGCCGACCAGGTAGTCTATCCGGAACGGGATATGGGACAGCGAGTCGCTCATAATTTAGCGGCGCCAAATGTTCTGGATTACATTGAATTATCGCCGGAAGTGAGCATTGTGGAAGTATCCGCGCCGCAGATGCTGATCGGCAAGAGTCTTGCGGAAGCAAAACTTCGGTCTGTTTATGGAATTAATGTTGTGGCGATCAAACGAGGTGAGGAAATGATTGTGCCGCCACTTCCTGATGAAAAGATCCTCGCACAGGATATTTTGATCGTTGTTGGCGACTCCGTCGGTGCCCAGCGGTTAGAGGAATTGCAATGATGGAAGAAATTAACAGTATTACTAATCCATTTATTAAAATGGCAGCTTCTTTAAAACAAAAAAAATATCGTATGGCGCTGGAGCTATTTGCGATCGAAGGCGTACGTTTTGCCGAGGAGGTCATCACGTCTGATTGGGAAGCGCAGCATTGTCTATATACGCGAGAGGCGGCCAAAGGCGATAGAGTAAAACGGATACTGTCTGATTTGGCAAAACGGAAATGCCGGTTAATTCAAGTGAACGATTCAGTCTATGAGCGTATTAGTGATACGGAACATCCACAGGGAATCATGGTTATCGTAAAAAGAAAAAATTATTGTTTAGCTGACTTGACCATTTCCGATCAAACGCCCTTTCTTGTCCTTCTTGACTGCGTTCAAGATCCGGGCAATGTCGGTGCGATCATTCGAACGGCGGATGCGGCTGGCTGTACAGGGGTTATTTTGACTAATGGCTGTGCCGATCTTTTTTCCGGCAAGACATTGCGATCAAGTATGGGATCGATTTTTCATCTTCCGATAGTAACCGGTGCCGAAACAGCAAGCATACAAGTGTTCTTTGCAAATCACGGTATTTCAATCGCTGCCGCTTGTCTTGAAACTCCTTTATTGCATTGGGAGGCGGCTTTGACTGGACCTTTGGCCATTGTTTTCGGTAATGAGGGGAGCGGGGTTTCTCATGAATGGCTGGTTTCCGCCAAGAGCAAATTGCGGATACCAATTTATGGAAAGGCTGAGTCGTTGAATGTGGCTTCTGCCGCTGCAGTATTTTTATATGAGGCGGCGCGTCAGCGACGTGCCTGCTTGTAATTTATTAGGCCGTATGTTATACTGTCGTTAGCAAAGAATTGGCGATTTAACGCTAAGCGGAGAGGGTGGTCTCTCTATTATGAATACAGAGTTTTTGTGGAGAATATTCGAAGCTACCGGTTCTATTGCTGCTTATGTATTGTACAAAAAATTAATGTTGCAATGATGTTGATGTCTTTATTATTACGATGATAGAGAGAGTAAGCGAGGATGTCTTTATACAGGGAGGATTGCCGCCGGAGATTGAGAGCGGCGCCGAAGGAACCTAGCTGAAGTTCGCTCTTGAGTATCCAAGCTGAAAGAAATTTCTGTGTAGGCTGGACGGCTTTCCCCGTTATAGGAAAAGAGAGTATTAAATTAGGGTGGTACCGCGGGAGTAAGACTTTCGCCCCTTGGTGGGTGATAAGTCTTTTTTTAATGCCCAATCTTAAGGAGGTATATATGGAAGATCAATTGAAACAATTGCGCCAAAGCGCACTTGAAGAGCTGTCTCAAGTGTCGGACATTGGCCGGTTAGCGGAATTGAAGGTAAAATATCTTGGTAAAAAAGGAAGTTTAACCGCTGCTTTGCGGGGCATGGGAACCTTGAGCCCGGAAGAACGTCCGCGGATTGGACAAATTGTTAATGATATCCGGAATGAACTGGAACAACTTTTATTGCGAAAAAACGACCAGATGAAGCAGGAAGAGATGGAAAAACGCCTTTCTTCCGAACAGATTGATATTACTTTGCCGGGACGGAAAATATACCGCGGCCGTAAACATCCATTGACATTAACATTGGAACGGGTCAAAGAAACATTTATGCGAATGGGCTTTATGGTTGCGGATGGGCCGGAAGTGGAAACAGACTATTATAATTTTGAAGCATTAAACTTGCCGAAAGATCATCCTGCCCGAGATATGCAAGATTCTTTTTACATTACCGAGGATTTATTGCTTAGGACTCATACATCCCCGGTTCAGGTCAGAACGATGCAGGCGGCAGGAAGCAATAAACCGGTTCGTGTTATAGCGCCGGGAAAAGTGTATCGGCGGGATTATGACGCGACTCACTCGCCAATGTTTCATCAAGTCGAAGGACTGGTGATTGACAAGGGAATCAGCTTGGCTGATCTCAAAGGAACATTGGAATTATTTATTCATGAAATTTTTGGCAATCGTGTTCGTGTTCGTTTCCGTCCCAGCTTTTTCCCTTTCACAGAACCAAGTGCTGAAGTCGATATTTCTTGCGTAATGTGTGCAGGCAAAGGCTGCCGGGTATGTTCCGGGACGGGGTGGCTTGAGATCCTTGGCTCAGGTATGGTTCATCCCCGTGTTTTGGAGATGAGTCATTACGATCCGTCGATTGTCAGCGGATTTGCTTTTGGAATGGGTATTGAACGGATTGCCATGCTGGTATATGGAATCGACGATTTACGACTGTTTTATGACAGCGACTTGCGGTTTTTACGGCAATTCTAAAAGCCGAATTGCCAAAACAACGGTCATTAGAAAAACAGAAATAGAAGGATTAAACAGCGTTGGGCTAGAGGGGGAGCAAGATGCGTGCATCGATAAAATGGTTAAAGGATTATGTGCAATTCGACGAAACACCGGAAGAAATTGCCGAAAAATTGACGATGGCCGGTGTTGCCGTAGAGGCAATTGAATATTTGGGTGAAAATATTGAAGGTGTAGTGACAGGTAAGATTGTGTCCGTTAAACACCATCCGAATGCAGATAAGTTATTGATCTGTAAAATCGAAATTGAAAAAACAGTGCTGGAAGTTGTTACAGGAGCACAGAATGTGAGTGCAGGTCAGATTGTTCCGGTTGCCTTGAACGGGGCAAAACTTCCCGGTGGGAAAGAAATTTTTGATACGGATTTCCGGGGCGTCTTATCACAGGGAATGCTGTGCTCGGCCAGCGAACTGAACTTGGATCCGAAATTGCTACACCCGGCGGCAAAGGAAGGCATATATGTATTGCCGGAAGATACGCCGGTCGGAGTGGACGTTAAGGAAGCATTGGGTCTCGATGATGTAGTTTTGGAATTTGAGCTGACGGCCAACCGTGCCGATTGCTTTTGCATGCTGGGCTTGGCACGGGAAATCTCCGTTCTGACTGGAAATCCTCTCAAGAAACCGATGCTTAACTTGCGGGAAGAGGGGAAAGATCAGGCTGCGAATTTGATAAAGATTTCGATTGAAGATCCGCATATGTGTTCAAGGTTTACTGCCAGGGTGCTTCAAGATATCAAGGTTGGTCCATCGCCGGCATGGCTTCGCCACCGGGTAGAAGCAGCTGGGATGCGCTCGATCAGCAACGTAGTTGATGTCGCAAACTTTGTTATGCTTGAACTTGGGTTGCCTATGCATACATATGACTATAATATGCTGTCGCGGCAGCAAATTATGGCTCGACAGGCTCGACCCGGAGAGCGTCTGCTAACATTGGACGGCGAAAAACGTCAGCTTACGCCGGATATGCTGGTTATTGCCGATGCAATACAGGCGGTAGGCTTAGCTGGCGTCATGGGTGGGCTTGCCACTGAAATCACGCCGCAAACCAAGACGGTTTTAGTCGAGGCGGCAGCATTCAACGGTGTTTCTATCCGACGAACTTCCAGGGCTTTGGGATTGCGTTCCGAGGCTTCCGGGCGGTTTGAACGGGGCGTGGATCGTGCCGATGTTACAAGGGCGTTGGATCGGCTTGCGCAGCTTTTGGAAGAAATGGGAGCATGCAAAGTTTGCCCCGGGATTGTTGATGTATACCCAGGCGTAAGTTTGCCAAAACAGATCACATTTACAGCAGAACAAATTAATAAACATTTGGGAACGGATATTTTGCAGTCTGTTATGATTGATATACTTCGTCGGTTGGAATTTACTATTGAAAAGAGTGGAGACCAGGTGACTGTGACTGCGCCTACTTGGCGAAGTGATGTGACCGGAATTGCAGATATCAGCGAAGAAGTGGCCCGGATCCACGGGTTTGATAAAATTATTGCAACCACGCCTCAAGGTTATATGATGCAGGGAAAACAAAGCAAGGCACAAGATCTTCTGGATAATATCCGTAATATCTTATCCGGAAACGGATTTGATGAGGTTATGTCATTTAGCTTTACCAATCCTGCCGCACTGGATAAATTGAATCTCCCGACTGACGATCCTCTGCGAAAGACGATCCAGGTTTTAAATCCGATCACTGATGATTTTCCTTTACTGCGCACTACTTTGCTGGGTGGGGTCTTGGAGACGATTGGGCGTAATTTAGCGCGTAAAAATGAAGATATGTGCATATATGAGTTAGGCGCTGTATATTTGCCCGTAGCCTTGCCGTTGACCGAATTGCCAGAAGAACCGCAAATGCTTTGCGGTGCGATGCTCGGCAAGCGTTATGGCCTTGCTTGGAACCGGCCGCGGGACATGGTGGACTTTTATGATGCGAAAGGAGTAGTAGAAATACTGCTTGACGGACTGGGTATAAAGGATTATGAAGTTGTATCTGGTCAGAATGTATCCATGCATCCTGGGAAGACAGGATTTTTTGTGAAGGATAGGGAAATTTTAGGCAGTGTCGGTGAAGTGCATCCGCAAGTTCTTGATGCTTTCGGTTTGACGCGCAAAGTATATGCTTTCGAACTGAATGTTTCACAATTGCTTAAACATGTAAAAATTTCCAGTCGTTATACTCCGTTGCCCAAGTTTCCGGCGATTGTGCGCGATTTGTCGATTACCTTGCCGATCAAGACTTCTGTTGAAGAAGTGCTGGATGAAATTCGGGTCAATAGTGGGGAATGGCTGGAGACAGTAACTTTGTTTGACGTGTATACTGGCGGGCAGGTAGAGGAAGGGATGCGGAGCTTGGCTTTTTCTCTGACATTCCGTTCGCCTGACCGGACGTTGACCGACGAAGAAATCAACGAATGTCACGGAAAAATTGTTGATTATTTGGATAAAAAAATGGCGGCGAAATTACGTAAATAACAATAGTCGCTTTAGTGTATCTTGATAGCTTTTGAGCGGCAGCCGGTTCATACCGGCTGCTTTTATGGTGCGTAATTATTGCAGGCAGGAATAATAAATGTTTTAAGCGAAATGGTAAACAGCTTACCATTAAAGTGGGGGTGGGAGTATGGAAAAACAAAAAGGCAAGGCCATAGTTGAAATTTTTGGTGAAACCTATACGTTGCGGGGAGATGATGATCCGGAAACCATTGTTCGAGTCGCTGCGTTTATTGATAAGCGGATGAAGCAAATTGCCAGAAGCAATTCGCGCTTATCACCAACAAGAATAGCTGTATTGGCCGCACTCAACCTTGCTGAAGAATATTTGCGTTTGGAGAAGGACTACCAGGAATTGATGGAAATGATTAACGATGAGAAGTGTAAATAACAAGAATAGACTCTTTTTATAAAATGTGTATATTATACAAAAATAAGGTTGTACGGTTTTGCTTTTCAGGAAAGGACTGAAAAATATGGTTGAATTGCTGGCGCCGGTAGGTGGACAAGAAGCTTTGGTTGCTGCTGTTGAAAGTGGTGCTAATGCGGTTTATCTTGGCGGAAAATTGTTTGGAGCCAGGGCATCGGCACAAAATTTCAATGCGGAAGAATTGGCGGAAGCTGTCCGATTTGCTCATTTGCGTTTTGTACGCGTGTATGTAACAGTAAACACCCTGATTGATAATGCGGAATTGCCAGAGCTCGCAAACTATCTTCGATATTTATATACCATTGGCGTTGATGCAGTCATCGTGCAGGATATGGGGGCTGCGGCGTTGGCTCGCAGAGTCGTTCCCGATATGCCGCTTCACGCTAGTACGCAGATGACGGTTCATAATTTGGCCGGAGTGCAGTTTTTAGCAAAGCATGGTTTCAAACGCGTTGTATTGGCGAGGGAGTTGTCGATAGAGGAGATTGCCATGATTTGCCGGCATGGCGGCGTGGAAATTGAAGTATTCATCCATGGGGCTTTATGCGTTTGTTATTCCGGACAGTGTCTGATGAGCAGTATGATCGGTGGACGGAGTGGTAATCGCGGACGCTGTGCGCAGCCTTGCCGGCTGCCGTATTCATTAGTTGATGAAACGGGGGCCGAACTGCTTCAAAAGCAGGATGCGGGAGAGTATTTATTGAGTCCGCGTGATTTGAACACATTGGATATTTTACCAAAGTTATTGGATGCAGGGGTTGCATCATTTAAAATTGAGGGTCGAATGAAGCGCCCTGAATATGTGGCGATTGTTGTTGATACATATCGGCGTGCAGTTGATCGGTTTTTGCAGCAGTCGGAATACCGGCCGGAGGATGGGGATCAAAAACGTCTGGCTCAGATTTTTAACCGGGATTTTACGACTGCGTATTTGTTAGGCAAGCAGGGCCGTAAGATGATGAGCGACCGACGGCCTAATAATCGCGGCGTTTTTGTCGGACGGGTCGTTTCTTATGACATAGCGAATAAACAGGCAATGATCCATTTGGAAGAACCGCTGGCGATTGGTGATATCATTGAGTTTTGGGTCAAGGTTGGCGGTCGGGTAAACGTGACGATTGGCGAAATGCAGATTGACGGGCTTTCATGCGACACTGCTCCCGCCGGTACAAACGTTACTGTATCTGTCCCTACTCTTGTTCGAAACAGCGACCGGGTGTTTAAAATATTTGATATGAAGTTGACGCAGTATGCCCGCACTTTTTTTGCCGATTCCATCGTCCATAACCGAGTTCCTTTATTTGTTGAAGTTTGGGTTAAAGAGGGAGAACCCCTGCAGATCAGCATGCAAGATGCAGATGGATTTCGTGGGACGGCACAAACATCTTTTCTTGCTGTGAAGGCGTTGAAACGCCCTTTGGATAAAGGAATTATTGAGAAGCAAATCGGCAGGCTGGGAAATACAATTTTTCAATTGCAAGAACTTTCGTGCACGATTGATGGCGAGTTGATGGTTCCTGTAAGCGAAATGAATGATGCGCGAAGACGTGCCGTGGAAAAAGTGGAAGAAGCCCGATTAGCAGTTTTCCAACGTTCTCCTTTGCCAGCCTTCAATTTGGAAAATACAATCCGGGAGGCTGGCATCTGTCCCGCAAAAACAAAAACTTCACAAGCTGTAACATTGAGTGTCAATGTTGATTCAATTGCCAAAATAAAGATTGCGCTGAATAATGGCGCCGATGTAGTCTATTTTGGCGGCGAGACGTATGAAAAATGGGAGTTTACCGCCGACGAATATGCTGAAGCGTGCGATTTAGCGAAATCGAGTGGTAAGAAAATTATTTTTAACACGCCACGGATCATAAAAGAGTGGCAAATTCCTCGCATGATAAATGATTTGGAACTGTTTTCCCGTCTCCAGCCGGATTCAGTCAGTGTTGCAAATGTAGGAAGTTTACAGTTGGCGCAACAATATCCAGAGCTTGTTCTGCACGGAGATTATGCGTTAAATGTGTATAATGGTGCTGCGGTTCAGTTTTTTGCACAAGAAGGATTAGCGGGGTTGACCTTGTCACCGGAATTAAATTTTGCACAACTTGAGGTATTGGCCCAAGGGAAACGACCTCTTTTGGAATGTATGGTTTATGGATATTTTCCTTTGATGGTCTCTGAGTATTGCCTGTTAGGCAGTTTTTTAGGAGATGCCGGTGGGCAGTGTGCACAGATATGCCGTGAAAAACAATATTGGCTGCTGGACAGAATGAAAGAGCGCTTTCCGGTTGTTACTGATCAATTTTGCCGCATGCATATATTGAATGCAAAAAAGCTCAGCCTGTTGCCGCATGTATCCCGATTTGCGCAAATCGGGATTGATAGAATACGTATTGAGGCTCATTGGCTTCATTTAGAAGAGTTAGCTTCAGTGACGCGTCTATATAGGGATTTACTGGATTCTAAGAAAGATGATTTATTTTGGGCGGAGAAGGAAATTAACCGGCTTGAACAATCCGGAATTACCCGCGGACATTATTTTCGGGGAGTTTTGTAAGGAGAGGCTATGGATTCAAATGTATTAAAGACATTGGAATATACGAAAATTCGTGATATGCTGGCAGAACTTACCGGTTCGACAGTCGGTAAGGAATTGGCAATGGAACTGACTCCAACTGCAGACGTGGAGTCAGTTCGAAACCGTTTGCTGCAAACAGCGGAAGCGTATCAAATTTTGTCGGCGGCTCTTCCGGTCCCATTAGGCGGAATCCGTGAAATCCGTTCTTGCACGAAAAGAGCGGAATTAGGCGCTGTCCTGGACCCGTCAGATTTTTTAGCGATAGCCGGAACGTTATACGCTGCCAGACGGATGAAAACATTTTTTCATCCGTTGCAGGATATGGCGCCATTGTTATCGCAAAATGCGGTTTGTATTGAGGCGCTTCCAGCGCTTGAAAATGCGATTAGCCAAACGATTAGCGAACAAGGAACTGTTCGTGATGAAGCGAGTGTCGAATTGCTTAGAATCCGTCGTGAAACGCGGTTGATTCAAAACCGGATCAAAGAAAAAGTTGACCATATCTTGCATTCGTCAGAGTATCAAAAGTATTTTCAAGAAACATTGGTCACTGTTCGTGGCGACCGGTATGTTATTCCAATCAAGCAAGAATACCGCCAGCATTTTCCGGGAATTGTCCATGATCAGTCCGCCAGCGGCGCTACGTTGTTTATAGAGCCCATGGCTGTGGTGAATATGAACAATGACATCAAGCAGCTGATGGCTGCGGAAAAAAATGAAGTCCTGCGTCTTTTAACTGCATTGTCGACGAAGGTAGCTGCTGAGGCGCAGCCGATATATGAGAATATACGTCAATTAGCCTTTCTTGATTTTACTTTTGCGAAATCCCGTTTAGCTGCTGCAATGAGTGCTGTATTGCCAGTCATCAATAATAACGGTTATGTTAGCTTAATGCAGGCAAGGCATCCGTTGATCCCCAAAGAAAATGTAGTTCCCATTGACGTTGAACTTGGAAAAACATTTTCTACCCTTTTGATTACTGGACCGAATACCGGGGGTAAAACAGTATCCTTAAAAACGGTAGGGTTGTTTGCACTGATGACTCAGGCCGGTTTATTTATTCCGGCAATGAGCGGTTCGGCAATGCCGGTTTTTAAGAACGTATTTGCCGATATAGGCGATGAGCAGAGCATTGAACAGAGTTTGAGTACTTTTTCCGGACATATGACAAACCTTGTGCGTATTTTGCAGAAGGTATCAGATTGCGATTTGGTCTTGATTGATGAAATCGGGGCGGGAACCGATCCGGAAGAAGGAGCGGCTTTGGCAATGGCCATGCTGGAGTATCTTCAAGAAGTTGGTGCCGCTACAATTGCCACTACCCATTACAGCGAATTAAAGACTTTTGCATATACGCGTTCCGGCGTAGAAAATGGCAGTGTTGAATTTGATGTTCAAACGTTGCGTCCGACGTACCGTTTATTGATCGGCGTACCTGGAAGCAGCAACGCTTTTGCGATTTCAAAACGGTTAGGGCTGGCGGAAACGATTATTGGGCGTGCGCGGCAATTAATGAGCAGTGAACATAAGGAATTTGCCAATGTTCTGGAGGAATTAGAAACCCAACGGATTGGTTATTTGGAACGGACATCGTCCATGCGTTCAAAAGAACTGGAGTTACAACAGTTATCTAACCGCCTTCGGCAGGAACAATCGGAGTGGAACCAGAAAAAACAAGATTTGCTGCGCAAAACTCGTGAGGAGGCAGCGGCATTAATCCGTCAAACCCGGAGAGAAGCAGAAAGATTGATTCGGGAACTGAAGGACCAGTTTTCCGTTACGGAAGAAAAGCAACGCCAACGGGCGATCCAACAGGTTCGCAAACAACTACAGCAAAGCATGAGTGGTCTTACCGGGTTGGAGGAGCAGTCGGTTGGCGAGGATATGAAACCGGTTGATCTGGGGATGCTAAAGATAGGCGATGAAGTATACATTGCAACATTAGGACAATACGGAACTGTTTTATCCATAGGAGCTAACGACTTGACGGTACAGGCAGGTATTTTAAAAATGAATGTTTCTGCTGCTGACTGTCGAATCGATAAGAAAAGAGCAGCCAAAACTGTCAAAAAATCTGTTGGCAAGCTAAGTGCCGCTCAACTGAAGGAAGCGGCAAGACAAATTGACATTCGTGGAATGACGATTGACGAAGCTGTGCAGACACTGGATAAGTTCATTGACGATGCGATCATGGCTGGTTTGCATGAGGTGTTGGTGATCCACGGCAAAGGAACCGGCGCGTTGCGCAAGGGGGTCCGGCAATATCTGCAAAATCATTCCGGAGTCCGGGCAGTGAAGATTGGGGAATATAATGAAGGTGGTGACGGAGTTTCCGTTGCTGTTTTGCGTTGAATGTGAAAAGTCCACGCATCACTGTGATGCGTGGACTTTTCACATTCATTTTAAACGGAGACTAATTTTTCTTAGCGGGATCGGTTTTGCCGGTGGTTGTCGGAGTCTTGGGTTGTGTGGATTGTGTCTTTGTATTAGTATTTATATCTGTTTTTTTATTGGTTTTATCGCCCTCGGTTGATAATTTAGTAGGCTGAGTGCCATCGACAAAGTATTCGGAGTAAGCGTTTTTATTTTTCGGGTCAGTAACGAGTAACCCGTCGCGACTGGATATCAATACGGAAACAATTCCGCTTGGGACGGTAAAGTCGCGGGCCGGTGTTTTGCTCAAAGCGGAACTCATGAAGGACCGCCATATTGTGGCCGGAAGGTCTCCGCCTGTAATTCCGTCAAGGTTACCGCCGCTATCGTTGCCCATCCATACTGCGGCGACGAGATCAGGAGTAAAACCGACAAACCAGGCATCTTTATAGTCACTGGTTGTTCCTGTTTTGCCGGCCGAAGGCCTGCCAATATTGGCGCCGGCTCCAGTTCCGCTAGTTATTACGCCGCGCATCATGTCAGTAAGAATAAAAGCGCTGCGTTCATTAACGACGGCCTTGGAATGCGATGTGTTTTGTTCGAGAATTTTGCCATTACGATCCACGACTTTTATAATAGCGATTGGTTCTGCACGAACGCCTTGGTTGGCGAGGACGCCATATGCACTGGCAATTTCAAGCGGTGTCACACCGCGCGTGAGTCCCCCCAATGCTGAGGCGAGGTTTCGGTCGCTGACGCTGCCTTGCAAAACCAGAGTCGAAATTCCCATTTGCTGAGCGTAATATAAAGGTTTATCCGACCCTACCTGGTTAGCCAGTTTCACGGCAATTACGTTAATGGAATCTTCCAAGGCATTACGCAAGGTCATATGTCCATGAAATTTCCCGTCATAGTTTCCTGGTGACCAGGAACCGAACGATATTGGACTGTCATCGACAACAGATGCAGCTGTCATGCCGCTTTCGAGCGCTGCCAAATAAACAAAGGGTTTAAATGCGGAGCCGGGCTGTCTTTCGGCCATTACGGCCCGGTTGAACTGGTCATTGCCGCGGCCGCCGACCATCGCCTTTATATAACCAGTATGAGGATCAATTGCAACCAGGGCTCCTTGTGGCTGTTTAATGCCATTACTTTCAGTTTTGTATGTGGGAAGGTTGGTCATCGCCTGTTCTGCAGCATTCTGCATATCCAGATCCAGAGTGGTATAAATTTGCAGTCCTTCTTTATACACGGCGTCAGCTCCGTATTTTGCGACCAGTTGCTGGGTAACGTAGTCAATAAAGTAAGAAGCGACAGCGGAACCGGATTTTCCTGTATTTTTGACGAGAATTAGTTTTTCATTTTTTACCTGTACAGCAGTGGCGGCATCCAAATAACCGTATTTCACCATTTGATCGAGCACGACTGCTTGCCGGTCTTTAGCTACTTTTAAATTGTTGGTTGGCGAATAGTAGTTAGGACTTTTAGGAATACCGGCAAGCATAGCGCATTCAGCCAAATTTAGCTGTTCGACGTTTTTACCGAAGTAAACTTGGGCAGCTGCCTGCACTCCATAAGCGCCTTGACCGAAGTAAATTTGGTTCAGATACATTTCCAAAATTTCAGTTTTACTATATTGACGTTCTATCTGAAGTGCCAGTACGGCTTCCTGGATTTTACGCTTCAATGTTCTTTCCTGTGTCAGCAATGCATTTTTCGCCAATTGCTGAGTAATGGTACTGCCGCCTTCCGATACTTCCCGGTTGGTAATGTTGGACCAAATTGCGCGGAGAATTCCGCGGGGATCGATGCCAACATGCTGATAGAAACGAACATCTTCTGCGGCGATAAAAGCATTTTGCAGATCTTTAGGAATTTTGTGAATGGGTACCAAAACCCGGTTTTCAACGGAGTGGACATTTGTAATTAATTTTCCGTGAACGTCATATATTTGTGAGGAAGCGGCAGGGCGAATTTCCCCTTTTAGTCCTGGTGCAGTCTGAACGGTAGCGGTAAGAAAACCTAACCCTGCTCCGACAGCCATTATGCCAAGAACGATGATCGCTAGAAATATGTTGCGATATTTATTTTTTAAACGCCGTTCAGGTTTTTTTTGCCCATTTTCGGGCTGATTGCTTTGCATGGGATACCTCCTTGATTGATGAAAACGATAAGTATGTTCATAATTATACCATAAAAATATTCAGTAGGTTAAGGAATATGATTACACTGAAAAGACACGCTGAATTATTGGTTGATTGTAAAATAGCACATAATTCAAAAAATAGGAGAAGGATAAGAAACTTGATTAGCGAAATTAAAATATTAGCATAGCAATTTATTTGAGAAGAGGTGAATAGCATGGAGAATGTTCTTTTACTTAGAGTTCAGTATAAGGATGGGACTTCTGATGAAATTGGTATGGTCGTTCGCTATATTTTTAATGGCGGTTATGCAGGCCGTAATCAGGAAAGCGTTCGGGAACACATTGAAGAATTGGCCAAGATTGGCGTCCCTGCACCAACGACAACGCCAACCTTGTATCCCCTTGCAAATTACAATTTGACCAGTTCTGCTGAAATTCAGGTTCAAAACGAGGAAACATCCGGTGAAATTGAGTATGCGATGTTGTGGCAATCCGGAAAGGCTTATGTAACTGTCGCCAGTGACCATACTGACCGGGAATTGGAAAATTATAGTGTCGCCAAATCAAAGCAGGCATGTCCTGATATTATAGCCCCAAATGCCTGGCTCTATGATGAAGTTAAGGACCATTGGGATGATATCCAATTAAGATGCTGGGTAACAAAAAATGGGGAACGTGTTTTGTATCAGGATGCTACGGTCGGAGCGATGATGCGCCCGGAAGACTGGCTGCCAATTTTTGACCGCATTGGTATCGGAAATCTGAATAACTGTGTATTTTTTTCCGGAACGATTAATACGGTTGGCAAGATGCTGATTTTTGCTGATGAATATGAAATAGAGATGTTTGATCCCATCTTGAAGCGTTCATTGACTCATCGATATTCAGTTTCCGTTTTGAAAGAAGGAATAAAATAATGAAAAAACTTCGGGTTACGGTTTTGCAAACGGATTTAGTTTTCGGTGATCCCAGTGCTAATCTGTCTAAAATGTTGATTGCATTGCAGAGCGCTCTGCAAGAAAAACCAGATGCGATAATTTGGCCTGAGATGTGGAATACCTGTTATGATTTGACTCGACTGCAGGATATCGCCGACCGGGACGGCACCCCTTCCATTCCGCCGTTAAAAGAGTTTGCAGCCCAAAATGGCGTCAATATGGTAGCTGGATCGATTGCAGACATACGCAACGGAAATGCTTACAATACCACTTATGTAATCAACCGTTCAGGTGAAGCAGTTGCTGCCTACAGTAAGATTCATTTAATTGGGTTAATGGACGAAAACCGGTTTATTTCTCCGGGATCTGAATTAAATTTATTTACACTTGATTCTATTTCATGCGGATCCATTATTTGTTATGATCTGAGATTTCCTGAACTCATCCGGTCTCTGGCCGTTAAGGGTGCAGAAATATTATTCGTTCCGGCACAATGGCCATCAAGCCGTTTGGCGCATTGGCGGGCGTTGCTGGTTGCGCGGGCTATTGAAAATCAAATGTACGTGGTGAGTGCGAACCGCGTAGGCAAGGATCCGAACAACGACTTCCCCGGACACTCCATGGTAATCGATCCCTGGGGCGACATTCTTTATGAAGCAGGTAGCGAAGAGGAAATTTTTACGGTAGAATTGGATATTGAACTGGTACGGCAGGTACGTGCAAAAATGCCGGTTTTCAAGGATCGGGTTCCTGCTGTGTACAAACTAGGCTGTTAGCTGCTAAAGGAGGAAAACGGTAATTTTCTAATGGGAAAAATATGAGGGGGTATACTATGGCAAATCCGATGATTACTAAACCTGGGATTGCAAGAAAAACAAACTGGTCGGTGCTTTTAGGTGCGGCCTTTATCATGGCAACGTCAGCGATTGGACCGGGTTTTCTCACACAAACGACAGTTTTCACCGATCAGTTCAAGGCTAATTTTGCCTTTGCAATTTTGGCTTCGGTTATTATTGACATCGGGGCTCAGCTGAACGTTTGGCGGGTTATTACTATGAGCCGCATGCGCGGACAAGACGTAGCGAATATGGTATTTCCCGGACTTGGTTATCTTGTTGCACTTCTGATTGTTATGGGTGGTTTGGCCTTTAATATCGGCAATATTGCTGGCGCCGGTCTCGGAATGAATGTGTTGTTTGGGATCTCCGACACAACGGGCGCTATCATTTCTTGCGTGATTGCTTTAGGGATTTTTGCTTCGAAAGAAGCTGGCTTAGCGATGGATATGGTTGCAAAAGTACTCGGCGGACTCATGATTTTGCTGACGGCTTATGTAATGCTGGTTGCCAATCCGCCCTATGCAGAGGCCGCGACGAAATCTTTGTTTCCGGCGGATTATGGTTCTTTGATGCTGCCGATGATTACTCTTGTCGGTGGCACAGTCGGCGGTTATATCACGTTCGCCGGCGGACATCGTCTTTTGGATGCCGGTATTGTTGGTCAGGAAAATTTGAACCAGGTTAATAAAAGTTCTATTACTGGAATCGTTATCACGGCTATTATGCGGGTTATTCTTTTTTTGGCTGTTCTCGGCGTTGTTTCGGGGGGAGCTGTGTTGGCAAAAAGCAACCCGCCTGCATCCGTTTTCCAGCATGCGGCCGGAGCAATGGGTTATAAATTCTTTGGAATTGTATTGTGGTCAGCTGCGATTACTTCTGTAGTCGGCGCGGCCTACACCAGTGTTTCTTTTTTGCGGTCGTTTTTTAAAACGGTTGACAAATACAATTCTTATTGGATCATGTTATTTATTATTATTTCAACAGTTGTGTTTGTTCTTGTAGGCAGACCGGTGGCTGTATTGGTTATTGTCGGCTCTCTCAACGGCTTAATTTTGCCGATTACTTTAGGCACCATGCTGCTCGCGTGCAGAAATAAAAAAATTGTCGGTGATTATCATCACCCAACATGGTTAATTGTCTTTGGTGTCTTGGCTGTAATGGTTACCGCTTATGCGGGCGCTACTTCGCTGACAGGGATAGCGGCATTGTGGAAATAAGGTTATAATATGGTTAGAAGTTGATTTTTTATCTCATGTCAAATGTATACTGGTCTTAAAGCTAAGCCGCCAGGTATTGAGCATGTTTGCATGCTCAATACCCGTGGCGGTTTTCCCTCGTCCGACAATGATGGGATCGATTATTTCATCATGGAAAACAAAGATTGTGAGGTGGTCTCATGAGTGGAATAAGAATGCTGCCGGCCGGCGAACAAGGTTTAGTTGTTGAATTTGGTCAGACAATTGACAGCGCAATTAATAACCGTGTTCACCAAACGGCAAAATTACTAAACATGGAAATTGGTGATGCAATCTTCGAGATTGTTCCGACTTATCGATCTTTATTAGTATATTTTAATCCTATGCGAATTACTCGGGCGAATTTGATCCGGCAAATCGAAACGATGTTGAAGAAAACGGAAAATTGCTTGTCGGAACAAGATCAGAAGCAAATTGTGATGATTCCGGTTTGTTATGGGGGTGACTTTGGCCCGGATCTTGATTTTGTAGCGCGGCATAATGGTTTATCACCGGAAGAAGTCATCAAAATTCACACTTCGGATCCCTATCAGGTGTACATGATCGGATTTACTCCGGGATTCCCATACTTGGGAGGGATGTCTGAACGAATTGCGACTCCCCGACTGGAAAAACCACGGATTAAAATACCGGCTGGGTCAGTGGGAATTGCTGGGAGTCAGACCGGATTTTATCCTATGGAGAGCCCTGGCGGCTGGCGGTTAATAGGACGGACGCCGATTAAAGCTTTCAATCCGCAGGCTTCGAACCCATTTTTATTTGATGCAGGGCAATATTTGCAGTTTAAAGCAATTACAGAAGAAGAATATCATGAAATCAATCGACAGGTTGACGCCGGAACATATAGTCCTGTCACTCATATTCACGTTAAAGGGGGCGGTGCCATATGATCACGGTAGTAAAACCGGGGATGTTCACTACGGTTCAAGATAGCGGTCGTTGGGGTTATCAGGCGTATGGCATGTCGGTCGCCGGCGCAATGGACAGATATGCGTATTGTTTGGCAAACCTGTTAGTGGACAATGATTGCGAGGCAGCTGTTTTGGAAATGACGATGCTGGGCGGTACATTCCGGTTCAATGTTTCGACTCAGATTGCTGTGTGTGGAGCAGATATGGGCGCGTTGTTAAATGGAACCGAGCTTCGGCCCTGGCAAGCTGTTCAGGTTGCAAAAGGAAGCGAGTTGGTATTTTCTTACGCACTATCCGGTTGTCGAGCCTATCTGGCTGTTCAGGGCGGGATTGATGTGCCCGTTGTGATGGGAAGCCGTTCAACATACACTCGCGCTATTATTGGCGGCTTTAAAGGGAGAGCTCTGCAAGCTGGAGACGTCTTGCAAATCGACGATTATCAGGGATTATGCGGAACTGTTCGGGAGTTACCGGCTCAACTGGTTCCTCGTTATGAAACAGAGATCCGTCTTCGTGTTTTGCTGGGTCCGCAGGACGATCTATTCACTGCAGAAGGAATCGAAACCTTATTTAACAGTTCTTATACGATTTCCAGTGAAGCGGACCGCATGGGGTACCGATTGGATGGACCTAAAATCCAACATATTGGAAAAGCGGATATTGTATCTGATGCTTTATGCCAAGGGGCCATTCAAGTACCCGCGCATGGTATGCCGATTGTCATGATGTCTGACCGGGCGACTACGGGCGGTTACACCAAAATTGGCACTGTCATCGGCCCTGACCTGACTAAATTGGCACAGGCTAAACCAGGCGATACAGTAAGATTTATAAAGTGCACAGACGCGGATGCTGTTGAAGCCCTTTGTGCTGAACGAGATACTTATTGTCAAGCAAAACAGATTTTTTCGACTGCAGAAAAATCAAGAACCTTTGAAGAGCAGGTTCGACAATATAACGTAACTATTGACGGACGAAAATTCAGCGTAAAAATCAAGGAAAGGTGAGTGTGAATGAGTACAATTGACTTGAATTGCGATATGGGAGAAAGCTTTGGAGTCTATAATTTGGGTTATGATGAGCAGGCGATGCCGCACGTGACCTCAATTAATGTGGCGTGTGGTTTTCACGCATCTGATCCCAGTAATATGATGAAAACAGTTCGTCTGGCAAAAAAATATGGAGTTGCAATCGGCGCTCACCCATCATTTCCGGATTTAGTAGGTTTTGGACGCCGTTTTATGGCGGCTTCAGTGGAAGAAATTAAAGCCGACGTTATTTATCAAATCGGCGCATTAATGGCAATGTGCAGGTCAGAAGGACTTTCTCTTCAACATGTAAAAGCGCATGGAGCATTATATAATGCGGCCGGAGATGACATTGCCGTGGGCAGAGCGATTGCAGAAGCAATTAAAGCGGTCGATCAGAACCTGTATATGCTTTGTTTGGGTAAGTCTCAGATGGTGTCTGCTGCAAAAGAGGTTGGTGTAAAATACGTTGAGGAGGCTTTTGCTGATCGCGCGTATACCAGCAAGGGGACTTTAGTTTCGCGGAAACAAGCGGGTGCCGTGATCCATGACCTGGAAACAGTAGCGGCCCGTGTGTTATCCATGGTAAAAGATAAACAAGTAATAGGATTTGATGGTGCGATTGTGCCAATACAGGCGCAAACAATTTGTGTTCACGGCGATACTCCGGGATCAGTTGATATGATTAAGTTGATTCGTCAAACAATGGAAAATGAAAATATCACGTTGAAACCTTTTGGCAGGTAAAATGGCTCTTATTTCAAACACGGCCTGTAAAGATTCGCCTTAAGAGGCCGGGCTTACAGGTCGTGTGAAGGATAAAAATCCTAAAAAAATGTAAAAAAGGGAAGAAACGCGTTGACAGCAAAGAAGAGCTGTGTTACTATATAAAAGTCGCCGAAACGCGGCCGACAAACACAAAAAAGATGGTTGACATG